>NZ_JBSEYN010000003.1:0-606983 GCF_053627815.1 Cronobacter sp. 153480017-3
CAGAGTCAAGCGTTTATTTTCGCTTTCGTCTGCCTGACGGGCCGGCTCGTTTGCCGTTGTGCCGTGTCAGTGGAGGCGCATTATAGGGAGTTCTTCTCAGCTGACAAGAGGAAATTTTAAAAAAAATTCCGATCGTTCATTTTCCAGGCACAAAGACTGAAGAATCACCATCATTGCCTGGTTTATAAACAAAAACGAGCCCCGCAGGGCCCGTTTTTCATTTTTTGCGAGTTACTGCACAGCGACAATATGATTGTCGCGCACGATAAGCTCGATAGTTTTACCGGGCACCAGCTCACCGGAGAGGATTTGCTGGGCCAGCGGGTTTTCAATCTGCTGCTGAATCGCACGTTTCAACGGACGCGCGCCATAAACCGGGTCGTAGCCGTTCTCACCAAGCAACTGCAGCGCGTCATCCGAGATATGCACCGCATACCCCCGGTCTTCCAGACGCTGATAAAGCCGCTGCAACTGGATCTGCGCAATAGAGGCAATGTGTTTCTGTCCTAACGGATGGAATACCACCACTTCATCAATACGGTTGATGAATTCCGGGCGGAAGCTCTGCCCGACCACGCCCATCACCAGCTCTTTCATGCTCGCGTAATCCAGCGCGCCGAAACGCTCCTGAATCAGATCGGAACCCAGGTTAGACGTCATGATGACCACGGTATTACGGAAATCGACCGTTCTGCCCTGCCCGTCCGTCAGACGTCCATCATCCAGCACCTGCAGAAGAATGTTGAACACATCAGGGTGCGCTTTTTCCACTTCATCCAGCAGAATGACGGAATAAGGACGACGGCGAACCGCTTCAGTCAGATAACCGCCCTCTTCATAACCGACATATCCCGGAGGTGCGCCAACCAGACGCGACACCGAGTGTTTCTCCATAAACTCGGACATATCGATACGCACCATCGCATCGTCGCTGTCGAACATAAAGTTAGCCAGCGCTTTGCAGAGTTCAGTTTTCCCCACCCCGGTCGGCCCGAGGAACAGGAACGACCCAATCGGACGGTTCGGATCGGAAAGCCCGGCGCGGCTACGGCGAATAGCATTCGACACCGCTTCGACCGCCTCATCCTGGCCGATCACACGCTGATGCAGATCCTGCTCCATACGCAGAAGCTTATCGCGCTCGCTCTCCATCATGCGGGAGACCGGAATACCGGTCCAGCGCGCCAGCACTTCGGCGATTTCCGCGTCAGTGACTTTATTTCGCAGCAGCCGCATCGTTTTGCCTTCCGACTGCGTAGCGGCGGCGAGCTGTTTCTCAAGCTCCGGAATTTTGCCGTACTGCAGTTCAGACATCCGTGCCAGGTCACCCACGCGGCGCGCCTGCTCGATGGCGATTTTCGCCTGCTCCAGCTCTGCTTTAATGGTCTGCGTGCCGGAGAGTGAGGCTTTTTCCGCTTTCCACTCTTCTTCCAGTTCGGAATACTGACGCTCTTTATCCGACAGCTCATCGTTCAGCATATCGAGGCGTTTTTTACTGGCCTCGTCAGACTCTTTCATCAACGCCTGCTGTTCCAGCTTGAGCTGAATAATGCGGCGGTCGAGGCGGTCAAGTTCCTCTGGCTTCGAGTCAATCTGCATACGAATGCTGGACGCCGCTTCATCGATAAGGTCAATGGCTTTATCCGGCAACTGGCGGTCGGCAATATAACGGTGCGACAGCGTCGCCGCTGCGACAATCGCCGGGTCGGTTATCTGCACATGGTGATGCAGCTCATAGCGCTCTTTCAGGCCGCGCAGGATCGCAATGGTATCTTCCACCGACGGCTGGGCGACAAACACTTTCTGGAAACGGCGCTCCAGCGCGGCGTCTTTTTCAATGTACTGGCGATATTCATCAAGCGTCGTGGCGCCTACGCAGTGCAGCTCACCGCGCGCCAGCGCCGGTTTGAGCATGTTGCCCGCATCCATCGCGCCATCGGCTTTACCCGCGCCGACCATAGTATGCAGCTCATCGATAAACAGGATGACGTTGCCTTCCTGTTTTGAGAGATCGTTCAGTACGCCTTTCAGACGCTCTTCAAATTCGCCGCGGTATTTCGCACCGGCCACCAGCGCGCCCATATCGAGCGCCAGCACCCGGCGCCCTTTCAGGCCTTCCGGCACTTCGCCATTAACGATACGCTGCGCCAGCCCTTCGACTATCGCGGTTTTACCGACGCCAGGCTCACCAATCAGTACCGGGTTGTTTTTGGTACGACGTTGCAGAACCTGAATCGTACGACGAATTTCTTCATCGCGGCCAATGACCGGATCGAGCTTGCCCTGCTCGGCACGCTCGGTCAGATCGACGGTATATTTTTTCAGTGCCTGCCGCTGATCTTCGGCCCCCTGATCGTTCACGGTTTCGCCTCCGCGCATATTTTCAATCGCTTGTGTGACGTTCGCGGTCGTGGCGCCCGCAGCTTTAAGTAAATCCGCAAGCGTTCCGCGCGACTCCAGCGCCGCCAGAACAAACAGCTCTGAGGAAATAAAATTGTCGCCCCGTTTCTGCGCCAGCTTGTCGCAGAGATTCAGTGCCCGCACCAAATCCTGCGACGGCTGAACGTCGCCGCCGGTGCCTTCCACCTGCGGCAGGCGGCTCAGCGCCTGGTCGAGATCGGTGCGTAACTTCCCGGCATTAACGCCTGCGGATGTCAGCAAAGGACGAACGGAACCGCCTTCCTGGTTTAGCAGGGCGCTCATGAGGTGAAGGGGTTCGATAAACTGGTTGTCGTGCCCCAGTGCGAGTGACTGGGCATCGGCAAGAGCAAGCTGGAATTTATTGGTAAGACGATCCAGACGCATAACTCCTCCCATAACAGGTCAAAATTGCTACTGGAGATTAAATGAGGTCATCCCTCAATTATTCAAGGTTAATGACCTTAATTATGTAGAGCGTCAGTTATCCGTACCGGATCGTCTTGATTCAATAGGTTATATCAGCCAAATGAAACTTGCCATACGACCTGTCGTTCTGTCGCGGCGATACGAGAAAAAATCGTGGCTTTCGCTATGCGTACAGCGCTCACCGCCATAAACGGCGGTCACGCCCATCTTCGCGAGACGCTGGCGCGCCAGCAGATAGATATCGGCGAAATATTTCTCGCCGTGCGGGCGAAAAGCAGCTGCAGCCGCCGGATCTTTAGCGATAAACGCCTCGCGCACTTCCGGACCAACTTCAAAAGCCTGCGGGCCAATCGCCGGGCCAAGCCAGGCCTGAATAGTGGCGGGCGGCGCGCGAAAACAGGCGACGGTCTCTTCGAGCACGCCTTCGCAGAGCCCGCGCCAGCCTGCGTGCGCCGCCGCCACTTCCGTGCCGGACGACTCGCAAAACAGCACCGGCAGGCAGTCGGCGGTCATCACCGCGCAGACCGTTCCCCGCTCACGGGTATAAGAGGCATCTGCGCGCTTAGAGGCATACGGCCCGCCGTCAAGATGAAGGACATCCTTACCGTGAACCTGCTCAAGCCAGACGGGCGATGAAGGGAAATTCGCCGCCTGATAAAAGCGGCGACGGTTCTCTTCGACATGTTCAGGATTATCCCCGCAGTGCGCGCCCAGATTTAAGGCGTCGTAAGGCGGCAGGCTGACGCCGCCGTGGCGGGTTGAGCTACAGGCCGCAACGCCCGAAGGCAGCGGCCACTGCGGAGTAATCAGTTTCATAACCAGTCCACGTCGTCTTTATGGGCTTCGAAATCAGCGCGCAGCGCGTCGATAAGATCAACCATGTCCTGCGGAATAGGCGCATGCCACTCCATCAGAATACCGCTGATGGGGTGATAAAGACGCAGCATAGTCGCGTGCAGCGCCTGGCGATCGAACTTACGCAGCGCCTGAATAAATGCTTCACTCGCGCCTTTCGGCGGACGCGGACGGCCGCCGTACAGCTGATCGCCCACCAGCGGATGGGTGATGTGCGCCATATGTACGCGGATCTGGTGCGTACGGCCGGTTTCCAGACGCAAACGCAGGCGGGTGTGAATCCGAAAATGCTCCATGATGCGGTAGTGCGTTACCGCCGGTTTACCCATCGGATGCACCGACATATGGGTGCGTTTGGTCGGGTGGCGGCTGATGGGCTCGCTGACCGTACCGCCCGCCGTCATATGTCCAATCGCCACCGCTTCATATTCGCGGGTGATTTCACGCAGCTGTAGCGCTTCAACCAGACGCGTCTGCGCCGGAACGGTTTTCGCGACAACCATCAGGCCGGTCGTGTCTTTATCCAGACGATGCACGATACCTGCACGCGGCACATCCGCGATAGGCGGATAATAGTGCAGTAGCGCGTTAAGCACCGTGCCGTCCGGGTTGCCGGCACCCGGATGAACCACCAGATCGCGCGGTTTGTTGATAACCAGAATATCGTCATCTTCATAAACGATATCGAGCGGGATATCCTGCGGCTCAAAGCGCGCTTCTTCTTCGATTTCAGCATTGATGGCGACACGTTCCCCACCCAACACTTTCTCTTTCGGCGTATCGCACATCTGGCCGTTTACCAGCACGCGCTGGTCAAGGATCCATTCTTTTATGCGTGAACGTGAATAATCCGGGAACAATTCGGCCAAAGCCTGATCTAAGCGTTGACCGAGTTGTGACTCGGACACCGTTGCGGTGAGTTGTACTCGTTGTGCCATATACAGCTTCTTCGTTAACGTTGGGTTTTACGGCTTTGCCGTTTAATATAGTGTGCTATTGTAGCTGGTCTTAATCGGGAGCTGGAACAGTGAAACTCCCGCATAACATCTGAGGAAAGTCAAAACGTCATGACGCGCATGAAATATCTGGTGGCAGCCGCCACGTTGAGCCTGGCTTTGGCGGGCTGCTCCGGTTCTAAGGAAGAGGTGCCCGATAATCCGCCTTCAGAGATCTACGCGACTGCGCAGCAAAAGCTGCAGGACGGTAACTGGAAAGCGGCAATAACGCAACTGGAAGCGTTAGATAACCGTTATCCGTTTGGCCCATATTCTCAGCAGGTACAGCTGGATCTGATCTACGCCTATTATAAAAACGCCGATCTGCCGCTGGCCCAGGCCGCTATTGACCGCTTTATTCGCCTTAACCCGACCCACCCGAATATCGACTACGTTATCTACATGCGCGGCCTGACCAATATGGCGCTTGATGACAGTGCGCTGCAGGGCTTCTTCGGCGTCGATCGCAGCGACCGCGATCCGCAACATGCGCGCGACGCGTTCCGCGACTTCTCGAAGCTGGTTCGTGGTTACCCGCAGAGCCAGTACGCCACCGACGCCACCAAACGTCTGGTCTATCTGAAAGACCGTCTGTCAAAATATGAGCTTTCCGTTGCGCAATACTACACCAAACGCGGCGCGTGGGTGGCCGTTGTGAACCGTGTGGAAGGTATGCTGCGTGATTATCCGGATACCAAGGCGACCCATGAAGGGCTGGGCCTGATGGAAAACGCCTATCGCGAGCTGCAGCTCAACGCGCAGGCGGATAAAGTGGCGAAAATTATCGCCGCGAATAACACCGGCTCCTGATCCTTACATCAGCGTAAAAAGCCAGCCCGGCGGGCTGGCTTTTTTTATGGCGTTACTCACCGGTCCACGTCGATCCGTCAATAAAGGTAACGCGGTCATCCACCCACTCGCGCACGATGTTCTCTGCCGCTTTACGGGCGTTTTCGGGCGTAAAGCCGCGATCCTTTTGCAACCACTGTGCCGTTGCCTGACGCGCAGGCTCAAGCGCCGCCAGCACTTTTTCACGCTGCGCTTTTGGCCAGGCCGCTTCGTCTTTCCACTCGCGGATCTCTTTTTCCGAATCCCGCGGTTTTTGAGCCGGTTCGGAAGGGTTGAGGTAATCCTCCGGCTTAACGGTCACGTGCAGCTCAAAAATACGCCAGTCCGCATAGCTGGCATGCTGAATCGTCCCGGCGCCTTCACTCGCTTTGCTCAGCGCATCGGAAAACGCATCGTCGAGCGCTTTCCAGGCGGGCGTACTGAAAATTGCAGCCTGAGGGGCACAAACTGGCGCTGCGCCATCGCGTGATGAACCATACAGCGCCCCAAACGCTTCATAAGCGGCCTGCCCTTGCGCCGGGAAAATAAAGCAGTGGACGTACGGGCGATCGCTATCGTTTTCGTAATCCAGCCTTTCGATATTCATACGCAGCAGCGTCAGCACCGCCCGGTCTTTGCCCTCTTTCGGGTCGCTGTCGATATCTTTCATCACCGACCAGGCGAAATCATCATCCTTAAGCCCGTCCAGCGCCATCTGATGACGCGTACTGGCCTCCTGCGCCGTCACGCCGCTGGCGGGCACGAAATGATTAAGATAAACCAGCCACGCGGAGGCGAGCGGCGTCTGATACTGGCGCAGCTTATCCGCGGCGGTCGCCGGTGAAGCAGGGATAAGACTGACCGCGGCATCGAAATCGTGGGTGGCGCGGCGCGCGATACGCTCAAGCTGTTCAGCGCGGGGTTTCATGGTCGCCATAAGACACGCGTTAAGTTCACTCGCATTACCTGTACAGGCGTTGCGCGTTTTAAGCCACGCGCGCTGCTCCGTGCGTAACGCCGCGGCGTCCTGTGCGGTCATGCTGCTTGTGGCGCGCAGGTAGCTGTCGCTGATTTTGCTGTCGAGTTCGCCGAGCGATGTTTGCTGGCAGATGGCGTGTTCAACAGGCGTGCCCGCTTTATCACAATCAAATGACGCGCCGATGGCAGGCGCAGCGCCACAGGCGAGCGTCACACAGAGCGCGAGACGACGAAGCGCCGTCAGCCGAAAGGTGGCTTTCATAACAATCCTTTTTACGTAAAGAGCCGTGCATTTAGGCAGGTATGAGTGACGCATTATTGCCGAAGCTGCGCCTTTCGAGGAACTCTCAAAAAAGGTATACGGACCAAAAAAGAGGCATAAAAACGGATTTGATGGAGGTTTAAACAGAGAAGGCGGTGGAGTTAACTCATCAACTATGACCGCTTTTAACGAGGCCGACAAGCGAAATCCGCCCTCTTCCTGTCCTGACTCACAAAAACGTTTTATTGACAAAAAGTGACAAAATAAAGTGATCTGAATCACGCAAATTGACGCTGGGGCGGTTATGCTGAAGTTACCAAGACGGGAAAGACAAGAGGTAACATTTATGACAATGAACATTACCAGCAAACAGATGGAAATCACCCCCGCTATCCGCCAGCACGTCGCCGACCGTCTCGCCAAACTTGAAAAATGGCAAACTCATCTGATTAATCCGCATATCATTTTATCTAAAGAACCCCAGGGGTTCGTCGCGGACGCCACCATCAATACACCTAACGGCCATCTGGTCGCCAGCGCCAAACATGAAGATATGTACACGGCCATTAACGAACTCATTAACAAGCTGGAAAGGCAACTGAACAAGGTGCAACACAAAGGCGAGGCCCGCCGCACCACAGGCTCCGTTAAAGACGCCAACTTCGCCGAAGTCGAAGAAGAAGAGTAAAAACATCATCGTCATCTTTTATCACGCGCCTTCGGGCGCGTTTTTTATTGACAGAACAAAAAGGGTGCGGGTACTTTACCGGTATGCTTATTAAGGAATCTCTCATGAAGCAACACGCGTTTTTCTTCGCTTTCTTTTTTACCTTCCCCTGAACGGGAGGCGTGTCGTCGTACAGAAAGCAAGCGAAGACGAACTAACAGGCCTCCCACTCCGGGGGGCCTTTTTTATGGCTATACACAAGGTGGCGTTATGACTGCGGAAAACCCGTTGCTGGCCCTGCGCGATAAAATCAGCGCGCTGGATGAACAATTACTCGCCCTGCTGGCGCAACGCCGGGCGCTGGCGGTTGAGGTAGGCAAAGCGAAACTCGCCACCCATCGTCCGGTCAGGGATATCGATCGCGAGCGAGATTTACTGGAGCGGTTAATTAGCCTTGGCAAAACTCACCATCTCGACGCGCACTACATCACCCGGCTTTTTCAGCTGATCATCGAAGACTCCGTTCTTACCCAGCAGGCGCTACTCCAGCAGCATCTTAACCAGACCAACCCGCACTCCGCCCGCATCGCGTTTCTCGGCCCGAAAGGCTCTTACTCGCACCTGGCCGCCCGCCAGTACGCGGCTCGCCATTTCGATCACTTCATCGAAAGCGGCTGCGCAAAATTTCACGATATCTTTAATCAGGTGGAGACCGGCCAGGCCGATTACGCCGTCGTGCCGATTGAGAACACCAGCTCCGGCGCGATTAACGATGTCTACGATCTGCTGCAACACACCAGCCTGTCGATTGTCGGCGAGCTGACGCTGCCTATCGATCACTGCGTGCTGGTCTCCACCTCCACCACGCTTGAGAAAATCGAAACCGTCTACAGCCATCCGCAGCCGTTCCAGCAGTGCAGCCAGTTCCTCAAGCGCTACCCGAACTGGAAAATCGAATATTGCGAAAGCACCGCCGCCGCGATGGAGAAAGTGGCGCACGCCAGCTCTCCGTATGTCGCCGCGCTCGGCAGCGAAGCAGGCGGCGCGCTCTACGGTTTACAGGTGCTGGAGCGCAATCTCGCCAACCAGACGCAGAACATCACCCGCTTTGTGGTGCTGGCCCGTAAGGCTATCAACGTATCCGATCAGGTGCCGGCGAAAACCACGCTGTTAATCGCCACCGGCCAGCAGGCTGGCGCGCTGGTAGAGGCGTTACTGGTGCTGCGTAATCACAATCTGATTATGACGAAGCTTGAATCGCGCCCGATTAACGGCAACCCGTGGGAAGAGATGTTCTATCTGGATGTTCAGGCGAATCTCCACGATGCTGCGATGCAGCAGGCGCTGAAAGAGCTTGTGGAGATCACCCGGTCGATGAAAGTACTGGGCTGTTACCCGAGCGAAAACGTGGTGCCGGTCGACCCGGCATAACCAGACACGGCCGGAGATCCGGCCGTTTTTTTATCCTTTAAATCGCGGCTTCGGCAGGCCTGCGACGCTGACCTCAAGCGTAAAGAGCGCGCCCGAGAGCGGAAACTTCTCCAGCTCCTCCAGATCCATATTTTCCCGCGTGGTGGTGATATAGAGCGTTTTCATCTCCGGGCCGCCAAAACAGACCATCGTCGGGCAGCGCACCGGCAGGCGATACTCCTCAAGCTGCTCGCCGTCTGGCGAAAACCGCGCGATGCGGTGACCGTCATACATCGCCGTCCAGTAGCAGCCTTCCACATCCAGCGCCGCGCCATCAGGAATGCCTTCGCCTTCGCCAAAGGTTTTAAAAATCTCGCGTTTGCCCGGCTCGCCGAGCTCATCAAGCGGCGTGCGGTAAATCACGCCTTTCGGCGTATCAGAGGTATACATCCAGCGTCTGTCAGGGCTGAAGGCAAGGCCATTCGCGCCGTGAATATCACTCTGGATAACATGCGCGCTGAGATCATTGTCTACACGCACCAGCAGCGCGCCTTTGTAGTCACCGGGAGCCCAGAAAGTGCCCGCGTAAAAGCGTCCGTCGTGGTCGGTGCCGCCGTCGTTAAAGCGCGCCAGCGCCGGGTTATTGGGGTTATCGCAAATCTTCTGCCCCAGAATGCCCCGCTCGTCAGCAAGCCAGATGCCGCTGCGCAGCGCGACGATAAAGCCGCCCTTCTCACGCAGCGCGAAGCATCCCACCTCTTCCGGGAATTGCCAGACGCGGTGTTCGCCGCTTTGCGGCTGGTAGCGATGGATCTCCTGCTCCAGGATATCGGCCCAGTAGAGCGCCTGCTCCTGCGCGTCCCAGGTCGGGCATTCCGGCAGGTGGCCGGTGTAATCAAACAACAGCTGCGGTTGCGCCATTTCGTTCATCCTTTTTCGCCATAAAAAAAGCCAGCGGAACTGGCCTGCTGGCTTTTGAGTATAAGCGGATTTTGCGTTACTGGCGGCTGTCGTTTGCCTGGCGCAACAGCGCGCGGCTCTCCTGCTGGAATCGTTTCGCATAATCGCCGAACCAGTGCTCCACTTTCCGGAAGCTGTCGATAAACGCACGCTTATCGCCCTGCTCCAGCAGGCCAATCGCCTCGCCAAACCGCTGGTAGTAACGCTTAATGAGCGCCAGATTGCCCGGCGACGACATAATAATGTCGGCGTAGAGCTGCGGGTCCTGCGCAAACAGGCGGCCCACCATCGCCAGTTCCAGCCGGTAAATCGGCGAGGAGAGCGCCAGCAGTTGCTCCAGCTGTACATTTTCTTCGGCCAGATGCAGACCGTAGGCAAACGTCGCAAAATGGCGCAGCGCCTGGATAAACGCCATGTTTTGATCGTGCTCGACCGCGCTGATGCGGTGCAGCCGCGCGCCCCAGACCTGAATTTGCTCAAGGAACCACTGGTACGCCTCCGGCATACGTCCGTCGCAGTAGACCACTACCTGTTTGGCAAGGCTGCCGCTGTCCGGCCCGAACATCGGGTGCAGGCCCAGTACCGGGCCGGAATGCGCTTCCAGCATCGCCTGCAGCGGTACGTTTTTCACCGAGGTTAAATCGACCAGCACGCAATCTTCCGGCAGCGCGGGCAGCTTGCGGATAATCGCTTCGGTCAGGTGCACCGGCACACTGACAATCACCATTCCGGCATCAGCACACAGCGTCTGCGCCTGTGGCCAGTCCTGCTGCTCCAGAATGCGCACCTGGTAGCCGGAAAGCGTGAGCATTTTTTCAAACAGCTGGCCCATCTGGCCGCCGCCGCCGACAATCACTACCGGGCGCAGCGCCGGGTTAAGCGTTTTAAAGCCTTTATCGTTCTCGCTGGAGTACGATTCCCGCATCACGCGCCGCAACACATCTTCGATAAGATCCGGCGGCACGCCGAGCGTTTCGGCCTCATGACGACGCGACGCCAGCATAGAGGCCTCGCGCTCCGGCACATAAATCGGCAGCCCGTAGCGGCTTTTTACTTCACCCACTTCCGCCACCAGCTCCAGACGGCGCGCCAGCAGCCCCAGCAGCGCCTTATCCACTTCATCAATTTGATCGCGCAGCGCGGTCAGTTCAGCCACCATCGTTAAACCCCTTACGCCAGGCGCGCCGCCAGCGCCCCTCGCAAATCCTGATGAAGCTCGCGCAGGAGCGCCTCGGTGGTTTCCCAGCTAATGCAGGCGTCGGTAACCGATACGCCGTATTTCATGGCGCTGCGCGGCTGTTCGGAAGACTGATTGCCTTCGTGAAGGTGGCTTTCAATCATCAGACCAATAATAGAACGGTTGCCGTCTTTAATCTGCGCCACCGCGGATTCCGCGACGCCCGGCTGGCGGCGGTAGTCTTTGTTCGAGTTGCCGTGGCTGCAGTCAATCATCAGCGCCGGACGCAGACCCGCCTGCGCCATCTCTTTTTCGCACTGCGCGACATCCGCCGGGCTGTAGTTCGGCGCTTTGCCGCCGCGCAGGATCACGTGGCCATCCGGGTTGCCCTGCGTTTGCAGCAGGCACACCTGGCCTGCCTGGTTGATGCCGACAAAACGGTGCGGCATCGCGGCGGCGCGCATCGCGTTAATCGCAGTCGCAAGGCTGCCGTCGGTACCGTTTTTAAAGCCAACCGGCATTGAGAGGCCGGACGCCATTTCGCGGTGCGTCTGCGATTCCGTGGTACGCGCGCCAATCGCGGACCAGCTAAAGAGATCGCCTAAGTATTGCGGGCTGTTCGGATCAAGCGCTTCGGTCGCGAGCGGCAGGCCAAGGCTCACCAGATCCACCAGCAGGCGGCGCGCGATCTTCAGCCCCGCCTCCACATCAAACGAGCCATCCATATGCGGATCGTTAATCAGCCCCTTCCAGCCAACCGTGGTACGGGGCTTTTCAAAATAGACGCGCATGACAAGGTAAAGACTATCGCTGACCTGTTCAGACAGGGCTTTAAATCGACGAGCATACTCCATCGCGGCTTCTGGATCGTGGATCGAGCAAGGTCCACACACCACCAGCAGGCGCGGATCGCGACCAGCGATAATATCGGACATGGTCTGGCGAGAGCGCGCGATCTGCGCCTCCTGTTCAACGGTCAGCGGAAACTGGGCTTTGAGTTGATCCGGAGTGATTAATACCTGTTCATCGGCGATATGAACGTTATTCAGCGCGTCTTTTTGCATGATGGCGATCCTGTAAGTTTGCTCGTTGCGATAGTTTTCCTCTGCGAGGAGGATTTAACAATATCACAGGTAGTAAAGATTTCAATCCATAAAACGTACCGATAACTTTACAATAGGAAAATAAATGGCGGTTACCGGGCCTGAACGTGTAATTATTACTTTCCATAATAAGAAAAGGCGGGTTTCCCCGCCCTGTTATTATTGCCCTTTCTCAACGACCGGTTCGCGGCACCCCTGCCGCCAGCGCCAGTAGTCCATCAACAATATTATAACGAGGCTAATGCCCATGACCGGCAGCCCCAGCCCCAGCAGCACAGCTGTCGCGAGCGTCACCACGCGCCAGACAACAGGCAGATTTAGCCAGCCCTGGCTCAGCGTCGCTGCCGGGCTAACCAACGGCCCCTGCGGGCGACGCAACCACCAGAGCCGGTAGCCAAGCACAATTGCCACGCACAGCGCGATGCCGAAGGTGATAAGCAGCAACTGGTTTGGCAGGCCGAACAGAATGCCCATATGAAAATCGACGCCCCAGCGTGTGAGCTTCGCCATCAGCGGGTAATCCGCAAAGCGTGTGATATCGATAACCTGGAGTGTGGCGCCGTCCACTGCCACGGCATCCACTTGCGTGGGCCAGGCGCGGTCGATTTCTGTCACCGTCCAGGCGCGCCCCGCCTCGCGCGGCGGACGAATCTCCAGCCTGCGGGCGTCAATACCGGCGTTTCTCGCCGCGTGTAGCACCTGGTCATACTGACGCGTATCAATGTGCAGCGCTGGCATGTCCATCGTGCCGTGATGCATATGGTGTTCCGCATGCGGATCGTGTTCCTGCGCCCCGCCATGCAGTTGCGTATTGACCTGCGGCGTCAGCCAGCCAAACGCGGCGCGCATTTTATCGACGTTCGCGCCTGCCCACTGCGACCAGGTAAGGCCGGTTGCGGAAAACAGCAGCATACCGGCAAGCAGCGCCCAGCCGAGGCCCGTATGCAGGCGGCGTGTATTCTGAAACGCGTTTTTCATGCGCCTTTTCGGGCGGGTCAGGCACCAGAGCGCGATACCGCCGAGCGCCGCCACCCACATCCATGAGGCCGCCAGTTCGCTGTAGACACGCCCGACGTCGCCAAGCAGCAGCGAGCGGTGCATATAGTCTATCCACTGGCGCAGGGGCAGAATGCCGCTGGTGCCATAGACGGTCATGTCACCTTTTACCGCAAGCGTCACCGGATCGATAAATATGGCGCGCGACTCCGACTCACCAAGCGACGGGTCAGCAAACATCACCCGCGTCGTCTCGCCAGGCGTTAATGCCGGACGCACCGCAGAGAGGCGCAACTTACCGCCGGTCTGTTGCTCCGCCACCGCGATTTGCTGCGCCAGCGGCAGAGGCGTGCCCGACGTAGCGCCGGACAGCGCCTCGCGATAGATCCAGTTTTCCAGCTGCGGGGTTGCGACATAGAGCGTGCCCGTCAGCGCGGCGATGAAGATAAACGGCCCGATAAACAGACCAATATAGAAATGAAGGCGTCGCAGCAGGTTTACCCATGCCGCGCGCGGCGTGCAGGAAGTCATACTTTTCCTTTTTCAAAAGCAGGTGTTATCGCTGCGCCAGGGCGCAGGGGGTTTTAGCAGGAAAAAGCAGACAGGCGCGGCGGCGCGCGGGTATCGGGCCAGAGACGCGGGTAAAAACGCCAGTGCCTGGCCACCGGGCGAGGAACCGGCAACCGCACGCGTTGGAGAATAAAGGAGATGAGCAGTACAAGCGCCAGCAACAGGCCAGGCACGTGCGCCAGCAAAACGCAGTAGCCACACGCTTCGGCATGATCGACCGGCATGGGCATCGGTTCAGGGGCAGCCCTCTCGTGGTGCATGTCCTGATGCATATCGGCCATATCGCCCATATCCGCCATCGGCATCTCATGATGCATGCCGGGCATCGCGCTCATCGGGTCTTTTTGCAGGCTGACAGAAATAAGCGGCGCCACCACAATCAGCACGATCGCGAACAGCGCAAGCATGGCTGCGCGATAACGAAACACGGACTGATAAAAGATGTTGCTGCCCACTGCACCTCCAGAAAGGGAGGCTTATTGTAAATGATTTGGATGCAAAAGGTTAACGCATGGGAAGGGAAACAGCTGCTCTTTACACTGCGTTTAAGCGGTAAAGTGACAAAAAAAGGGCCAGCCCGCAGGCCAGCCCTTTTTATATGGGATGTCGCTTAAGCGAATCTTAGTTAAGACGCTCTTTGATACGAGCAGACTTACCAGTGCGCTCACGCAGGTAGTACAGTTTAGCTTTACGTACAGCACCACGACGTTTAACAGCAATGCTGTCAACTACCGGAGAGTGAGTCTGGAAGACACGCTCAACGCCTTCGCCGTTGGAGATTTTGCGAACAGTGAATGCAGAGTGCAGACCGCGGTTACGGATAGCGATAACCACGCCCTCGAATGCCTGCAGACGTTTTTTGGAACCTTCAACAACCCATACTTTCACTTCCACGGTATCACCCGGACGGAAGGAAGGTACGTCCTGCTTCATCTGCTCTTGTTCAAGTTGCTTAATAATGTTGCTCATAATTTAATCTCTTATCCTGGGTAAACTGATGTTTCGGGTAGCGGCTTACGCGTCGCCAGTCCCATCATGTCTATGTTGCTGTTGTGCGTGTTCAGTTTTGAACTCCGCCAGCAACTTTGCTTGCTCTTCAGTCAGAGCCAGGTTTTCCAGAAGTTCAGGTCTTCTAAGCCAGGTACGGCCCAGCGACTGCTTCAGGCGCCAGCGTCTGATTTCGGCATGGTTCCCCGACAGTAAAACTGGCGGTACTTCCATCCCTTCTAACACTTCAGGCCGGGTATAGTGCGGACAATCCAGCAACCCGTCGGCAAAGGAATCTTCCGTTGCCGACGCTTCGTGACCGAGTACGCCCGGAATAAACCTGGCGACCGAATCAATCAGCGTCATGGCGGGTAGCTCACCGCCGCTGAGAACGTAATCGCCGATTGACCATTCTTCGTCAATTTCGGTCTGAATTACGCGCTCATCTATCCCTTCGTAGCGGCCACAAACCAGAATCAACTTCTCGTTCGTCGCCAGCTCACTGACGCCCGCTTGATCAAGCTTGCGTCCCTGAGGTGAAAGGTAAATCACCTTTGCGCCCTCGCCTGCCGCGGCTTTCGCTGCGTGAATGGCGTCCCGCAAGGGTTGCACCATCATTAGCATCCCCGGTCCGCCGCCGTAGGGCCTGTCGTCCACGGTACGGTGCCGGTCGTGCGTGAAGTCGCGAGGACTCCAGCTGTCGATGCTCAGCAGGCCATTTTTTACTGCCCGGCCAGTTACCCCGTAATCGGTAATCGCGCGGAACATCTCAGGAAACAGGCTGATTATGCCAATCCACATAGCGCCGTTTATTACCGTTTGTCCGGAGGTTTAAAAACCAGGATCCCAATCTACTTCAATAGTTTGAGTAGCGAGATCGACTTTCTTGATAACCTGCCCATCGAGGAACGGAAGTAACCGCTCCTTGATACCGAACGCATCTTTCAGGTTTGCCTTAACGACGAGAACGTCGTTCGACCCGGTTTCCATCATGTCGATGACTTTACCGAGGCTGTACCCTTCCGTCGTGACTACCTGGCAACCGATAAGGTCTTTCCAGTAATAGTCGCCTTCTTCGAGGTCCGGCAACTGCGAGGAATCCACGACAATTTCGCAATTGGTCAACAGATTCGCGGCATCACGATCGTCAACGCCTTTCAGCTTGATGATCATGTCCTGATTGTGGTGCTTCCAGCTTTCCAGCTGTACTTGCTGCCACTGACCCGCCTGCTGGATAAACCAGGGCTGATAGTCAAAAATGCTTTCAGCGTCTTCGGTGGAGGAAAACACTCTGAGCCAACCACGAATGCCGTAAGAAGAACCCATTTTCCCGAGAACAATCGGGTTAACAGGGGCTTTAGCGGCGTCTTGCTTGCTCATCATGACCACCGTGACAGATTAAGCTGCTTTTTTTGCTGCTTTGATCAGCGCGGAAACGCGATCGGAAACGGTAGCGCCCTGGCCAACCCAGTGCTCGATACGATCCAGATCCAGGCGGGTGCCTTCTTCTTTCTCGTTCGCGATCGGGTTGAAGAAACCAACGCGCTCAATGAAGCGACCGTTGCGTGCATTGCGGCTATCAGTAACGACAACCTGGTAGAACGGACGCTTTTTAGCGCCGTGACGTGCTAAACGAATAGTTACCATAACATCCTCTTGTGTGAATAAAACACCGGGCCCCATCGAGGAACGGAGCCCGGCGTCATATTAAAAGCCCGAAAATTTTACTGATTTCTGAGGAAAAAGCAATCTGCATATAGCAACAGAGAACAATCAGGCGTATATCGTTGCAGCCAGTTTCGTCACGGCGTGCGCGCAGGAAGCGGAGCGTACACGCAGTACGTGAGCATTCCGAGCACACCCCGGGGCGAAAATGGCAAATAAGATAGCCTGATTTTTCTCTGTTTAGCGGCCAGGGAATCCCGGGGGCATCATCCCTTTCATATTCCGCATCATCTTCGCCATCCCGCCTTTCTTCATCTTCTTCATCATACGCTGCATGTCGTCGAACTGTTTCAGAAGGCGGTTAACGTCCTGCACTTGCATCCCGCAGCCTGCCGCGATACGACGCTTGCGAGAGCCTTTGATGATTTCTGGCTTCGCGCGCTCTTTCAGCGTCATCGAATTAATGATGGCTTCCATACGCACCAGGATTTTGTCATCCATCTGCGATTTCACGTTGTCCGGCAGTTGTCCCATGCCCGGCAGCTTGCCCATCAGGCTCGCCATGCCGCCCATGTTTTTCATCTGCTTGAGCTGCTCAAGGAAATCGTTCAGATCGAAGCCGTCGCCTTTTTTCAGCTTGGAGGCGAGTTTCTCCGCCTGGGCGCGATCGACTTTGCTCTCGATATCTTCGATAAGCGACAGCACATCGCCCATGCCGAGAATACGCGACGCGATACGATCCGGGTGGAACGGCTCCAGCGCTTCGGTTTTCTCGCCGACGCCGAGGAATTTAATCGGTTTGCCGGTGATGTGACGAATCGAGAGCGCCGCACCGCCGCGGGCGTCGCCATCCACTTTGGTCAGCACCACGCCGGTCAGCGGCAGCGCTTCGTTGAAGGCTTTCGCGGTATTGGCGGCGTCCTGGCCGGTCATCGCATCGACTACAAACAGCGTTTCCACCGGTTTGATAAAGGCATGAACCTGCTTGATTTCGTCCATCATCGCTTCGTCGACGTGCAGACGACCGGCGGTATCCACCAGCAGCACGTCGTAGAATTTCAGCTTCGCTTCTTTCAGCGCCGCGTTAACGATGTCGACCGGCTTTTGCGCGACGTCAGACGGGAAGAAATCGACGCCGACCTGCTGCGCCAGCGTTTCGAGCTGTTTAATCGCCGCCGGGCGATACACGTCCGCGGAAACCACCAGCACTTTTTTCTTGTGCTTTTCGCGCAGGAATTTACCGAGCTTGCCGACGCTTGTCGTTTTACCGGCACCCTGCAGGCCCGCCATCAGCACCACGGCAGGCGGCTGCGCGGCCAGGTTCAGGCTCTGGTTTTCTTCGCCCATGGCCGCCACCAGTTCGTTACGAACAATCTTCACGAACTCCTGGCCTGGCGTCAGGCTTTTGTTAACTTCATGCCCTACCGCTTTCTCTTTTACGCGGTTGATGAAGTCACGCACTACCGGCAGCGCGACGTCCGCTTCCAGCAGCGCCATGCGCACTTCGCGCAGCGTCTCTTTAATGTTGTCTTCAGTCAGGCGCCCACGGCCGCTGATATTGCGCAGCGTGCGCGACAAACGGTCAGTTAAATTATCAAACATGATCTCTTGCCCAAGGGTAACTTTAGGCCGCCGCAGCGACACCGAGTAAGAATGAGGCGCAGTATAACATGAAGCCGCCCTGGTTGTGATGCAACGGTTGGAGCAGGCGGCGCGTAACGCTATACTGCTTCTCTTTCTCTTCTGGCTAATCCGACATCCTATATGCCTGTTTTTTCACTGCTGGCGCTTGTCGCCTACTCGGTAAGCCTGGCGCTTATCATTCCCGGCCTGCTTCGCAAGAACAGCGCGTGGCGTCGTCTTGCGATAATTTCGGCGGTGATAGCGCTCGTCTGCCACGCCGTGGCGCTGGAAGGTCGACTGTTCCCGGACGACAGCAGCGGCGGCCAGAATCTCAGCCTGCTGAACGTCGGTTCGCTGGTCAGCCTGATGATCTGCACCGTGATGACGATTGTGGCCTCGAAAAACCGCGGCTGGCTGCTGTTGCCGATTGTTTACGCGTTTGCGCTGATCAACCTGGCCTTCGCGACCTTCGTGCCGAACGAATACATCACGCATCTGGAAACCACGCCCGGCATGATGGTGCACATCGGCCTGTCGCTCTTTTCCTACGCGACGCTGATTATCGCCGCGCTCTACGCGCTGCAACTGGCGTGGATAGACTATCTGCTGAAAAACAAAAAGCTGGTGTTCAGCGCCGACATGCCGCCGCTGATGGGTATCGAGCGCAAGATGTTCCATATCACCCAGGTGGGCGTCGTGCTGCTGACGCTGACGCTCTGCACCGGTCTGTTCTATCTTCACAACATGTTCAGCATGGAGAATATCGACAAAGCGGTGCTGTCCATCGTCGCATGGTTTGTCTATATCATCCTGCTCTGGGGACACTATCATGAAGGCTGGCGCGGCCGCCGCGTGGTGTGGTTTAACGTCGCAGGCGCCGCCTTGCTGACGCTGGCCTACTTCGGCAGCCGGGTTATCCAGCAGTTCGCTGGCTAAACTTCAAAGGACAATACGTTGGAACATATCTCAACCACCACACTCATCGTAACGCTTATCGTGATGGTGGTGGTCTCCGCCTACTTCTCCGGCTCCGAAACCGGGATGATGACCCTCAACCGTTACCGCCTGCGTCACCTGTCGAAGCAGGGCAACCGCGCGGCAAAACGGGTAGAACGCCTGCTGCGCAAGCCCGACCGGCTGATAAGCCTGGTGTTAATCGGCAACAACCTGGTCAATATTCTCGCGTCGTCGCTTGCCACTATCGTTGGTATGCGCCTGTATGGCGACGCGGGCGTGGCGATCGCCACCGGCGTGCTGACGTTCGTGGTGCTGATTTTCGCTGAAGTTCTGCCGAAAACCGTCGCGGCGCTCTACCCGGAGAAAGTGGCCTTCCCGAGCAGTTTTTTACTCGGCCCGCTGCAAATCATCATGATGCCGCTGGTCTGGCTGCTGAATATGATCACACGCGTGCTGATGCGTATGGTCGGCATTAAAGCGGATAACGTGGTGAGCGCCGCGCTCAGCAAAGATGAGCTGCGCACCATCGTACATGAGTCGCGCTCGCAGATTTCGCGCCGCAATCAGGACATGCTGCTCTCCGTGTTGGATCTCGAAAAAGTCAGCGTCAGCGACATCATGGTGCCGCGTAACGATATCGTCGGCATTGATATTAACGACGACTGGAAATCCATCGTCCGCCAGCTGACCCACTCGCCGCACGGACGCATCGTGCTGTATCGCGAATCCCTTGACGACGCTATCGGCATGCTGCGCATCCGCGAGGCCTGGCGGCAGATGAACGAGAAAAAAGAGTTCACCAAAGAGGTGATGCTGCGCGCCGCCGATGAAATTTATTACGTGCCGGAAGGCACGCCGCTCAGCGTCCAGTTGGTGAAATTCCAGCGCAATAAAAAGAAAGTGGGCCTGGTGGTTAATGAATATGGCGATATTCAGGGGCTGGTGACGGTAGAAGATATTCTTGAAGAGATTGTGGGCGACTTCACGACGTCGATGTCGCCCACGCTTGCGGAGGAAGTCACACCGCAAAACGACGGCTCGGTCATCATCGAAGGCAGCGCCAACGTGCGTGAGCTCAACAAAGCGTTCAACTGGCGCTTACCGGAAGAAGAAGCCCGCACCGTCAACGGCATGATCCTCGAAGCGCTGGAGGAGATCCCCTCCGCCGGCATTCGCCTGCGTCTGCACCAGTACGATATCGATATTCTCGATGTGCAGGAAAATATGATTAAACAGGTACGGATTACGCCGGTAAAACCGCTGCGGGAAAGCGTGGAAGGCAACTAACCGTTACCCCATTAAAAAAGGCCAGTCGATGACTGGCCTTTTCATTACTACGTCCATTACGACGCGGCTTACGCCTTCGCTTTCGCGACGGTCACCATCGCGGCGCGAATGGTACGGCCGTTCAGGGTATAGCCTTTCTGCATCACTGCCAGCACGTGGTTCGGCGCAACGTCTTCCGATTCCACCATGGCGATAGCCTGATGCACGTTCGGATCCAGCGGCACGTTGGTGTCGGCAATCACTTCCACGCCGAACTTACGCACCACGTCCAGCATCGATTTCAGGGTCAGTTCGATCCCTTCCACCATCGCGGCCATATCCTGGTTTTCTTTGTTCGCCACTTCGAGCGCGCGATCGAGGCTGTCGATAACCGGCAGCAGCTCGTTGATGAATTTCTCCAGCGCGAATTTATGCGCCTTCTCGATATCCTGCTCGGTACGGCGACGCAGGTTTTCCATCTCCGCTTTCATGCGCAGCACTGTGTCGCGCTCGCGGTTCTGGGCCTGCGTTAACTCCGACTGCAACCGGGCAATCTCTTCATCGCGCGGATCCACCTGCTCAGCAGATTCGGCAGATTCTACAGCCTCAACCTCTTCATGCTGCTCCGTGACGATCTCTTCCGGGGCTTGCCCGTCAGGCGTTTTCTGTTCTTTACTACTCATGAAATTCTCCGCGTTTATGCATTCGTATCGCTAACCTGGATTATTATGGGGATCAGTTTGCGGGTTTCAAGGGAAGCAGACAGATTGTCCCCCTTTCCACGCCTATAAGGACGACCAGGAAAATGAATAACCATTTCAACTGCATCGGTATTGTCGGACATCCCCGCCACCCTACCGCGCTGACGACGCATGAAATGCTGTGGCGCTGGCTCTTAGATTGCGGCTACGACGTCATTATCGAGCAGCAGATAGCCGAGGAGTTAAAACTCACGGATGCCCGCACCGGGACGCTGGCGGAAATCGGCCAGCAGGCGGATCTGGCGGTCGTGGTCGGCGGGGACGGCAATATGCTCGGTGCCGCGCGCGTTCTGGCGCGTTACGATATCAGCGTCATCGGCATCAACCGCGGTAATCTCGGTTTCCTCACCGATCTCGACCCGGACAACGCCCAGCAGCAGCTGGCGGACGTGCTTGAAGGCCATTACATCCGCGAGCAGCGCTTTTTACTGGAGGCGCAGGTCTGCCAGAAAAATTGCCAGAAGCGCATCAGCACCGCCATTAATGAAGTGGTTTTACACCCCGGAAAAGTAGCGCACATGATTGAATTTGAAGTCTATATTGATGAAAAATTCGCATTTTCTCAGCGCTCTGACGGCCTGATTATCTCAACGCCCACCGGCTCCACCGCCTATTCGCTCTCGGCAGGCGGCCCGATTCTCACGCCGTCGCTCGACGCCATCACGCTGGTACCCATGTTCCCGCATACGCTCTCGGCCCGACCGCTGGTGATTAACAGTAGCAGCACCATTCGCCTGCGTTTTTCCAACATGCGCAGCGATCTTGAAATCAGCTGCGACAGCCAGATAGCGCTGCCTATCCAGGAAGGCGAAGATGTGTTTATCCGCCGCTGCGACTACCCGCTGAACCTTATTCACCCGAAGGATTACAGCTATTTCAACACGTTAAGCTCAAAACTCGGTTGGTCAAAAAAATTATTCTGAAACCAGCATCAGCCACTTTACTGTATATAAAACCAGTTTATACTGTATGCAATTACAGCTCTGTGAGTTTATACAGGAAGGCGGCTATGCTGGCACAATTAACCATCAGTAATTTCGCTATTGTTCGTGAACTGGAAATCGACTTTAACGCCGGGATGACCGCCATCACCGGCGAAACCGGCGCCGGTAAATCCATTGCGATCGATGCGCTGGGTTTGTGCCTGGGTGGCCGCGCGGAGGGCGATATGGTGCGCGCCGGTGCCAGCCGCGCGGATCTCTGCGCCCGCTTTGCACTGAAAGACACCCCCGCCGCGCTGCGCTGGCTGGAAGAAAACCAGCTTGAAGACGGCAGCGAGTGCCTGCTGCGCCGCGTTATCAGCAGCGATGGCCGCTCGCGCGGCTTTATCAACGGTACCGCCGTGCCGCTTTCGCAGTTACGTGAGCTCGGCCAGTTGCTGATTCAAATCCACGGTCAGCACGCCCACCAGCTTCTGCTTAAACCCGAGCATCAGAAACGCCTGCTGGATGGCTATGCGGGCGAAGGCGAGCTCATGGCGCAGATGGCGCAGAGCTACCGCCAGTGGCATCAAAGCTGTCGCGATCTCGCCCTGCATCAGCAGCAAAGCCAGGAGCGCGCCGCGCGTGCTGAGTTGCTGCATTACCAGTTAAAAGAGCTCAATGAATTCAACCCGCAGCCGGGTGAGTTCGAGCAAATCGATGAAGAGTACAAACGCTTAGCCAACAGCGGGCAGCTGCTTTCTACCAGCCAGCAGGCGTTAAACCTGCTGGCCGACGCGGAAGATGCCAATCTGCAAAGCCAGCTCTACAGCGCACGTAATCTCGTGACCGATCTTGTCGGCATGGATGACAAACTCTCGGGCGTGCTGAATATGCTTGAAGAGGCCGCCATCCAGCTGAGCGAAGCCAGCGACGAATTGCGTCACTACTGCGAACGCCTGGATCTCGACCCGAACCGTCTGTATGAACTGGAACAGCGCATCTCCCGTCAAATCACGCTTGCGCGCAAGCACCATATCGCCCCGGAAGAGCTGCCCGCGTTCCACCAGAAGCTGCTTGAAGAGCAACAGCTTCTGGACGACCAGGCCGATTGCCTGGAAACGTTGACCCTGGCGGTCAACAAACACCACCAGCAGGCGCTGGCGGTAGCGCACGCGCTGCATGAAAGCCGCGTGGTGTATGCGCGCGAACTGACGCAGCTCATCACCGACAGTATGCATTCGCTGTCGATGCCGCACGGCCAGTTCACTATCGACGTGCTGTTTGAAGAGCATCACCTGACGGCGGAAGGCGCGGATCGCATCGATTTCCGCGTCTCCACAAACCCAGGCCAGCCGTTGCAGCCGCTTGCGAAAGTGGCCTCCGGCGGCGAGCTTTCTCGTATCGCGCTGGCGATTCAGGTGATCACCGCCCGTAAGATGGAAACCCCGGCGCTGATTTTCGATGAAGTGGATGTAGGTATCAGCGGCCCGACCGCCGCCGTGGTGGGTAAACTGCTGCGCCAACTGGGCGAATCCACTCAGGTAATGTGCGTCACCCACCTGCCGCAGGTCGCGGGCTGCGGGCATCACCACTTCTTTGTCAGCAAAGAGACCGATGGCGCGATGACCGAAACCCATATGCAGCCGCTGGATAAAAAAGCGCGCCTGCAGGAGCTGGCCCGTCTGCTGGGTGGCAGCGAAGTGACGCGCAATACGCTGGCGAATGCTAAAGAGCTGCTGGCTGCATAATTTTCTCTCCGGCGGGGCTCTGCGCCCCGCGCTTTCGCTCAGAAAAGCAGCAACAGAAACGCATGGCGTGCTTTAATCGCTTTTTGCGCTAACTTTTTTCCTCCGCTACGGTCATAGTGAAGCGCCTTAAGGTTTTAAACTGACTGAAGGTTTATTATCATCGGCTAATTATGTATGAGCCGCGTGTTGCTCGGGCCCGAAAAGGAATCTAATCACTATGCGCTGTAAAACGCTGACTGCTGCCGCAGCGGTCCTTCTCATGTTGACCGCAGGCTGTTCTACTCTGGAGCGAGTGGTTTACCGCCCCGACATAAACCAGGGTAACTACCTGACGTCTACCGACATTGCTAAAGTCCGTATTGGCATGACGCAACAGCAGGTTGCTTACGCGCTGGGCACGCCGATGATGACGGATCCCTTCGGCAGCAATACATGGTTCTACGTTTTCCGCCAGCAGCCGGGTCACGAAGATGTCACGCAGCAGACGCTGACGCTGACCTTCAACAGCAACGGTGTGTTGACCAATATGGATAACAAGCCGAAGCTCGACGCGAAGCGTTAATCGCAGCGGATGCTGAAACGAAAAAAGGTGCCTGAGGCACCTTTTTTATTGGCCGCTTTATGGCGTGAGCCAGACGGCGACATTGAGTAATGCGTTGCGAGGCTCGCCGCTTACTTTTTCGCCGCGCGTTCGGCACGCTGGCGACGCAGCTCTTTCGGGTCGGCAATCAGTGGGCGGTAAATCTCCACGCGGTCGCCGTCATTTAACGTATCAGCAAGCTTAACCGGACGGCTGTAGATCCCGACCTTATTCTTTTTCAGATCGATATCTTTACGCAGCTCCAGCAGACCGGAGGCGATAATCGCCTCTTCCACCGACGCGCCTTCGGGCAGTTTGACCTTACGCAGGTACTGTTTTTCGGGCAGGGCATACGCCACTTCCACCTGAATCTCACCCGGCACTGTAAACCTCTTTGGCGCGCTGCGAGAACGCCTGCACCATGCTGGAGGCAAGTTCTTTAAAGACCCGGCCAAACGCGAGTTCGATGAGCTTATTGGTGAATTCGAAATCGAGATTGAATTCAATCTGGCAGGCGTCTTCGGTTAGTGGCGTAAATTTCCAGCCGCCCATCAGTTTTTTGAAGGGGCCATCGACCAGATGCATCAAAATGCTCTGATTGCTGATCAGCGTATTGCGGGTGGTGAACGTCTTGCTGATGCCAGCTTTCGATACTTCCACCGCGGCCGTCATCTGGCCCGGCGACGATTCCAGCACGCGGCTTCCCACGCAGCCTGGCAGAAACTCCGGGTAGGATTTTACATCGTTCACTAACTTATACATCTGCTCAGCGCTGTAAGGCACCAGGGCAGTACGACTAATCTGGGGCATAGTATTTCCTGTGAGTCATACGACTTAGAAATAATAACATTTATCATCCATTAAACAAAAACTCGCCGGCAGACATGCTAAGATAACCCTTTTCCACCCCGGGAAAGGGGTGCGTTTTACGACCGGATTACCTATACTGAGCGGCACTATGACCAAGAAAAAAGCACACAAACCTGGCTCAGCCACCATTGCGCTCAACAAGCGCGCCCGCCATGAGTACTTCATCGAAGAAGAGTTTGAAGCAGGCCTGGCCCTTCAGGGCTGGGAAGTTAAATCCCTGCGCGCGGGGAAAGCCAACATCGGCGACAGTTACGTTATCCTCAAAGACGGCGAGGCGTATCTGTTCGGTGCCAACTTCCAGCCGCTGAACGTGGCGTCCACACACGTGGTTTGCGACCCGACCCGCACGCGTAAGCTGCTGCTTAACCAGCGCGAGCTGGATAATCTGTATGGCCGCATTAACCGCGATGGTTATACCGTGGTGGCGCTGTCGCTGTACTGGAAGAACGCGTGGTGCAAAGTCAAAATCGGCGTGGCGAAAGGTAAGAAGCAGCATGATAAGCGCTCCGACCTGAAAGAGCGCGAATGGCAGCTTGATAAAGCACGCATTATGAAAAACGCGGGGCGTTAAGCCTGGCGACAAAAAAACCGGCGGATGCCGGTTTTTTTATGGGCGCGGTGGGTGCGCTTCGCTTACCCACCCTACAAGATGACACTATATACGCGTGTAGGGCGGGTAAGCGTAGCGCACCCGCCATCTCAATAGCGCACCCGCCGCCTCACTATCAGGCCGCCAACCTACCGCTCCCTTAACGCCTCTTTCACCTTATTAAGCGGCTTAATCAAATAATCGAGCACCGTTTTCTGCCCGGTTTTGATCTCCACATTCGCGACCATTCCCGGCAGGATCGGGAAACGCTTGCCGTTGCGATTCTTAAGCTCGGCGCTTTTGGTGCGCACATACACGCGGTAATAAAACTGATCGCGCTTTACCTCATCCTGGAGCGTGTCGGGCGAGACCATCTCCACCTCGCCTTTCAGATCGCCATAGATAGACGAATCGTATGCCGTGATCTTCACCGTCGCGGGTAATCCCGGCCGGATATAGGCGATATCGCGCGGGTTGATGCGCGTCTCGACCAGCAGTTGATCTTCCAGCGGCACAATCTCCATCAGCTTGCCGCCGGGCTGGAGCACGCCGCCCACCGTCGTCACCTGGATATCTTTCACCACCCCGCGCACCGGCGAAAACAGCGTAGCGCGATCGAGTTGATCCGCCTTGCCCGCCATCACCTGCAACTGCGCGTCGAGATCGGCATTATTCTTCACCTGCTCTTCACGCGCGCGCACCGCGAACTGGTTACGCGCGTCATCCATTTTGCCTTTAAGCTCCGCGGCCTGACGTTGCAGACGAATGACCTCCACTTCGCTGGCAGCCCCCTTCGCCACCAGCGGCTGGGTCATGCGCAGCTCCGCCATTACCAGATTGTAGGTTTTTTGCAGGTTCTCCAGCGTCTCGTTGAGATTACGACGGCGCGATTCATAAAGCTGGCGTTCGCGGGCCACCAGCGCCGGTTCGCGCATTGATTCCTCGCTAAACTGAAGCGGCTCACCGGTCAGCTCCGAGCGCAGCCGCTCGCTGGACGCGCGCAGCGCCCGCGCTCTCGCCGCCGCCTCGCCGTAGTTTGACTGAAACCGCGTCGGGTCGAGCCGCGCCAGCATCTGTCCGCGCTCCACCACGTCGCCCTCATGCACCATCAGCGCGTTAACTATGCCCCCGTCCAGGCTCTCAATCACCTGCGCGCGGCTCGACGGCGTGATTTTGCCGGTACCGACCGTCACTTCATCGAGCGTGGCAAACCACGCCCAGACGAAAAACAGCACCAGCGCCGCCAGCGTCAGCCAGATAACCGACGAATAAAACCGCCCCTGGCGCGCCAGCTCTTCCTGCATCGTTAATTGGCTCATCAATGCTCCTTACGCCACCGAGGCGACATTGCTGTTACGCTGCGCCGCCTGCAAAATCGCGTCGCGCGGGCCGTCCGCCACCACTTTGCCGTTTTCCATCACCACCACGCGGTCAACCAGCGACAGCAGCGCCGGGCGGTGCGTCACCAGCACCAGCGTGCGGCCGGTCAGCCACTGGTGAAGCTGGCGGATAACGTAGCTTTCCAGCTGTTCGTCCATCGATGCGGTCGGCTCATCGAGCAGCACAATCTGCGGATTACGCACCAGCAGACGGCTCAGCAGCACCATCTGGCGCTGCCCGCCGGAAAGCCCGCGCCCGCCTTCGTTAATCAGCCGGTCGAGGCTTGCGGCGTCATGCTGCACCATGGAGAGCGCGCCGCTGATACGCAGCGCCTGCAACAGCTCGGCATCCGTGGCGTTCGGGTGTCCCAGCATCAGGTTCTGGCGCAGCGTGCCGAAAAAGAGCCGCGACTCCTGCGACAAAAACCCCACCTGGCGGCGCACGTCCATCGGGTCGATATGCGCGAGATCGACGCCGTCGATGATCACTTTGCCTTTGCTCGCCTGCGCCTGGCCGGAGAGCAGTTTCAGCAAGGTTGATTTCCCGGCCCCCACTTTGCCGAGGATCGCCACGCGCTCGCCGGGTTTGATCTCAAGCGACGGCACCAGCAGCGCCTGATCGCCTTTTTCCTTGTCGTAACTATACTGCACATCCTGGAACTGATAGTGGCCCGCCAGCACCGGGCAGTGCGCCATCTTGCTGCCCGCTTCTTTATCGAGCGGCTTTTTCAGCAGCTCATTGAGCCCGCTCATGGCGGTTTTGGCGTGCTGCCAGCGGGAAAAGACCATTGTCAGTTGCATCAGCGGTGCCAGCGTGCGCGAGGACAGCAGGCTGCACGCCACCAGCGTCCCGGTGGTGATTTGCCCGTCGAGCACCAGATAGCTGCCGAACACCAGCATGCCCGCGTAAGTAATCTGCTGCACCGTCGAGGCCCAGCCGCTTAAGCGCGCGCCCCAGACGCGCTGCTTCATGCCGATGTTCGCGCCCACGCTGTGCGTGTGCTCCCACTGGCGCTGAAAATACGGCTCGGCCTGGAGCGCTTTGATATCTTCAACGCCCTCGATCGACTCCACCAGCACGGCGTTGCGGATAGCGCTCTCGCGCATCCCCTCTTTGGCCAGTTTCGCCATCGGCCACTGGATCAGAAGCCCCGGGATCACAATCAGCGGGATCGCGATAAGCGGGATCGCCACCAGTTGCCCACCCACCAGCGCCATGATCCCAAGAAACAGCAGCACGAACGGAATATCCATCGCCGCGCCGACGGTGGTGGAGGTCAGCAGCTCGCGCACCTGATCGATTTCACGTAGCTGCGAGATAAACGATCCGGTGGATTTCGGCCGCTCGTCGTTTTTGATCGCCATCGCGCGGGCATAAAATAGCGACGACACATTGAGATCGATATGCTTGCCCATAATGTCGGAGACATGCGTGCGGGCAAGGCGGATAAAAAATTCAAACAGCGCCGCCAGCAGCACGCCGAAAAAGAGCACCCACAGCGTCGGGAACGACTCCGCCGGGATCACGCGGTCATACACCTGCATTGAGAATAAAATGCCCGCGAGCGCCAGCACGTTGCCGAGAATCGACGCCAGCGAAATCTCCGCCAGCTTGCGTCCGGCATGGCGAAAGTGACGCCAGAACCAGTGCTGTTCGTAGGGGCGGGTGAAATCATCGATGCGCGCGTCGCGCCCGCGGGCGGCGATACCGAGCAGCGCCACCTCCGGTTTGACGCGCTTGAGCAACTCCTCCAGCGGCTCTTCGCGCACCAGGTCACCGCCTTCGCTCAGCCAGTAGGTCACCACGCCGTCGGCGTCGATGGCTTCCAGCAGCATCAGCCCGCCCTCTTCCAGTTGTACGATGACCGGCAGCGTCTGGCTGTTCCAGCGCATCGTTTTTATCGGCGTCAGGCGAACCTGTAAGCCCATCAGCCCCGCGAGGCGGTCGAGTCGCGGTGCCAGCGGTAAATTTTCAAACCAGCGCATCTGCTGGCGTACTGCCGGCGCATCGGCGGGCAGTCCGAAGCGCCCCGCCGCGCGCGTCATGGCGCGGATCCAGCTTTCGGTATCAGGGATCTGGGACATCGCTACTCCTTAAAATGCCGCGCTCAGAGCGACGGCAGGGTATCCCCGGTCATCCGGGCGCGTTCAATGCCAAGCATATCGAGCAGGTTATCCACGGCAGCGGCGTAGCGCACCGCGGCATCCCACGCGTCATAGCGGGCGGTAATGGCGAGCGTGTCGGCCTGGAAAACGTCCTGCTCGATGCTCAGAAGATCGTTCAGGCTGCGTTTGCTGAGCCGGTATTCATCGCGGTACACCTCGCGCGCGTGTCCGGCGCTGGCGATCTGCTGTTCACCCGCCTGCTGACGCTGCTGGGCACCGGTCAGATCGGCCCAGGCGGTGGCCGCTTTCTGGTTGATATCAAGCTTGCTCGCCTCGACATCGGCCCGCGCGCTGGCGCGATCGCCTTCGGCCGCCTCCACGCGGGCGCTCACCGCGCCGCCCTGATAGACGGGCGCATCGACCACCAGCTGAACCTGGTCATCCCAGTAGTTGGAATTATCGTTCTGGTAACGCGTGCGCCCGGCCTGCACCGAGACCGTCGGCCAGTGCTGGGCCTGCGCCTGGCGAATGCGCTGTTCGGCGGCGAGCTGTTTGGCCTGGGCCGCGCGCACCGCGTTGGTCTGTTCATACGGCAGCGATTTCAGCGTAATGGGCTGGCGCAACAGATCCTCCGGCAAATCCGGCAGCGTGTCGGCCACCACGCCAGTAAGCACGCTTAACGCCGCCTGCGCCGAGCGCGCCTGGGCGCGGTACTGCTCAAGGGTGGCGTTCATCCCGGCGATGCGGCTTTGCGCCTGTAACACATCGGACTGCGTACTGAGCCCGGCCTCAGAGCGTAAATCCGCCATGCTCTGTACCGAACGCAGCGACTCCAGATTGCGCTCGGCGGCCGCCGCGAGGCTCTGATAGCGGCGCACCTGTAAATACGCCTGCAGCGTCTGCATTCCGACCTGATTCAGGGTGTCGTAGAGCTGAAAGCGGTAGGCTTCGGAGAGATTTTCCTGCTCGTCAATACTGCCGCCGGTTTTGCCGAAATCGTAAATCAGCTGTTTGAGGTTCACGCCACCTGCGGCATTACTGTTGAGAGAGCCTGAAGAGTCGGTACGGTGGTTTCGCCCGACATTGCCCTGTAAGGAGATTTGCGGAAACCAGGCGCTTTGCGCCTCTTCCAGATTGGCTTTGCCGACGCGGATCTGCGCCGCGGCCTGTGCGATTTTGGGGTTACGCGCGAAGGCGCGAAGTATGGCTTCTTTTATCGTAAGCTGCGCCTGTAGCTGCTCGCTGGGAGCGGTCTGCCAGGCGAATTCCTCCTGTGAAACGGCGGGAAAACTGACAAGGGCAGCGGCCAGCAGCAATGCCAGCCGCCTGTAGCGCATTGTGTTGTTGTACATCCAGTTCCACCTTATGACGCCGTCTGCGCGGCTGGTGATATTGTTAAGATGACGCAGGCGCCTCCTCCCTGAGGCGCCGTGGCGTTAGACCATATTGACGTGCAATCCGTGCTGGATCAGGACATCGCCCAACGTGTTGGTTTGCGAGCTGTTATGCCAGACATCAAACTGCACGCCGTCCACTTCGCGCTGTCCGCTCACTTCCCAGATATCGCTGCCGCCTTTCACCAGATTGACCTGATCCCCGTTCACGCCTTTGACGATCAGATCGTCTTCCGGCTTGTCGGTGATGGTCAGCGCCTGGTGCAGATCCAGCGTCAGGCTGTTGGTGCCGGACTTACCGAGATCGAAGATCTCGATGTGCTGGACCTGTCCGCTCAACGCCGTCAGGTCGAGTTTGAGATTGACGCCATCGATGACCAGGGTGTCGGTTCCCGCGCCGCCGTCGAGCGACGCAAAGCCAAGCGAGGCGAGGTGAATCGTGTCGCTGCCGCTACTGCCCTGCACCGACTCGCCGCTCTGGCTGGTGCCATCGGCGAGATCGATGCTGACCCCGCCGATAGTATAGCCACCCGCTACGCTGCTGCTGTCGTCCGCCACGGTGGAACCGCTATCACTGTTTGTTTCTGTGATCGCGCCAACAGCGGCGATTTTCGCGGTCACCGCAGACTGCTGGCTGTCGGCTGTCGTCGCGGTCTGACTGGTCTCATCAGCCAGCGCGAACAGCGAGGCTTCATGCTCAACGCTCGCGGCCGCAAACGTGGCTGGCGGCGTGGTGGAGATAATCTGCCCGCCGAGCCCGACGTTGAGGTACCCGGTATTGCCCGCCACATCGGTGGCATAAATATTCAGCACGCTGGAGAGCGACAGCAGTTGCAGAATATTCAGCCCCAGGCCGAGGTTTGCTGACCAGTTGCCATTGCTGTCGGTAATGGCCGTGGTATTGACCGTCCCGTTCAGCAGTGACAGATGCACCACCGAGCCCGGCGCCAGGTTAGCGGAGCCGCCGCGCAGCGTCAGGCCTGTTGAGAGCAGCGCCAGCGGGTTAAGGCTGGTCAGCGGGTTGAACGTCAGCGTCGGCGTGGTGAGTTTCACCGTCACGTCGCTGCTGGTGCTGTTGACGTTGCCCACTTTATCCGTCACCGAGACACCCACTTTCAGCGCGCCGTTGGACAGCCCATCCAGAATCGAGCTGCTGACCGGCAGCGACCAGGTGCCGTCGCTCGCCACCGTCGCGTTATAGGTGTTTGTGCCAAGCGTCACTTTCACCGTCGCGCCATCCGCCGCGCCGGTGATTTTCCCGCTGATCGTCTGGCCGCTGCCCGCCTCGCTAACGTTCAGATAGCCATCGTTACCAAACAGCGAGGTCAGTGACACCGTCGGCAGCGAATGGGTAATGACATTCAGCACGCCGCTGGTGTTAGCACTGTTGCCCGCCGGGTTGGTGACGCTCGCGTTCACCGTCAGCGTGCCGTCGAGCAGCCCGCTGAGGTCGGTTTTCGGCACCGACAGCTGCCAGGTACCGTCATTACCGACGGTGGTGACGTAATTTTTACCGCCAAGCGACACCGTGACCTGCGAGCCGACAGCGTTGGTGCTGGTGCCGGAAATGGTCTGGGCGCTCAGGATATCGGTGGCGTTAAGGCCGTTATCGCCAAACAGCGAGGTAATAGCGAGCGTCGGCAGCGCGCCGATATTCACCGTCAGCCCGTTACTACCGCTGGCGGTATTACCTGCCGCGTCGCGCGCCGTCACGGTGACGTTAAGCGGGCCGTCGGTCAGCCCCTGCAGAGAGGTGGTTGGCACCGACACCTGCCAGGTGCCGTCGGCGCGCACCGTGGTGTTAAACGTCAGCGCGCCCAGTTTGACCGTCAGTGCGCTACCCGCCGCCAGGTTAGTGGCGGTGCCGCTGATAAGCTGCGGGCTTAACAGATCGCTGAGGCTCAGGATGCCATCCCCAAAGATGGGGTTGACCGCCACCTGCGGCAGCGCCTGAACAATCGCATTCACTATCTGCGAGCCGGTCGCCACGTTGCCGACCGGGTCAGTAACGCTGGCGCTGACCGTCAGCGTGCCGTCCTGGAGGCCTTTCAGCGTTGCCGCCGGTACATTCACCGACCAGGCACCGTTACTAATCGCCGCCGTGAAGGTGCTGCCCCCCACATTAAGCGTGACCGTACCGCTCGCGAGGTTGCTGGTGCCGCTGATAACCTGCCCGGCGTTCGCCTCTGCCGCGTTCAGCCAGCCGTCACCGCCAAACAGCGTATTGATGGCGACCGTCGGCAGCGTGGTGATGCCCACGACCACCGGCGTTCCGTTGATCGTCGTGGTATTGCCGTCCGGCGTGGTGATGGTGACGCGCGGCGTCAGCGAGCCCTCCGCCAGCGAGGCGAGATCGGTCGGGTTAAGCTGGATAGTAAAGCGCCCGCCTGTGCCCACCGTGCCGGTAAAGGTGCGCGCGCCCAGCGCTACGGAGACGCTGGAGCCTGCCGTCGCGTTGGTGACGACGCCTGAAATGGTCTGGCTGACCAGCGCGTCGGCGGCATTCAGCAGCCCGTCGCCAAAGACCGAGAGCGACGAGAGCGCCGGTGCCAGCAGATCCAGCGTCAGCGAGCCCGTCGCCGAGGCCGAGTTGCCGTTAACGTCAGAGGCGGTCACGGTTACCGTCTGGTTTCCGGTCGCTATTCCTGTTAACGCGCTCTGCACGGCCTCCGGCAGGTTGACGCTCCAGACGCCGTTCGGGCCGACCGTCGCCGTAAAGGCTGGCGTACTGCCAATCTGAATGGTCAGCGTCTGCCCGGCGAGGCCGGTGGTGGTGCCGCTCAGCGTGCCCTGCAACAGCTCAGGAATACTCAGCGTACCGTCGCCGAACAGCGAGCCGATATTAATCGTCGGCAGGTTATTAATGGCGACGTTAAAGGTCGCGCCGGTGGTGTTGACGTTACCCGCGTTATCGGTGACCACCACCTGCAACGCGGCCTGGCCATCCGGCAGCGCGCCGAGCAGTGTTGAGGGCAGCGTCGCTGTCCAGCGTCCGGTGTCATCCACTACCGCCGTCAGGCGCTGGCCTGCGAAGTTAACGATAATCGACGAGACATTTTCCGCGTTGCTGACGACGCCGCTGATGGTCTGGTTAACCGTACTTTCAGCAAAGTTAATCAGGTTATCGGTGCCCACCAGCACCTGGCTTACCACCGGTACGTCGGTCAGCGCCAGGTTGATATCGATAATCTTATTCGTGACGTTGCCGAAGGCGTCGGTGACGTTGAGCTGCACCTGCAGCGTGTTATCGACAATGCCCTGCCAGAGGCTTGGCGGGAAGTCGACCGAAATGCGCCCGTCGCCGCCCACCAGCGCGTTTAGCGGAATGTTGACATCGGTGCCGACCAGCGTCGCCGTCACCGTCGCGCCGCGATAGTCACCGCTTAGTTGCCCCGTCAGCGTCTGGGTGACCAGCGATTCCGCCACGTTCAGGATGCCGTCGCCGCCGAACAGATCGTCCACCAGCACGCCAAACCCTTTATTCAACGCCACGTTCAGCGCCACGTTATTGGTGGACGTGTTGCCCTGCGCGTCGGTGGAGGAGATGTTGATCACTTGCGCACCGTCGGTGAGCGTAGTGAGATCGAGCTGCGGGAAGGTGTATTTCCAGTTGCCGTTCTGATCCACGGTGGCGGTTTCGGTCAACGGCCCGAGACGGAGCGTCACCGTCTGGCCCGGCTCGCCGGTGCCCTGCAAAAGCAGCCCGCCCGCCGCGTTCACGGTGTTGAGCACCGCAGGCACGCCCGCGGCGTCCACCGTCAGCAGCGGCCCGGTGGTATCCAGCGTAATGTTGCGGGTGTCGGTATCCACGTTGCCCGCGGCGTCGGTAAGCGTCGCCGTCACCGGGTAAGTGCCATCGGAAAGCCCGTTAAGCGCGCTTTGCGGTACGGTGACGCTCCATGCGCCATCCGCGCCAACCACGGCATAGTAGGTTTCGCCGTTAAAGGTGACCGTGACCTGCCGGCCCGCCTCGGAGGTGCTGGCGGTGCCATTGAGCACCAGCGGCTGGCTGGCTTCGGAGGCGTCAATCACGTTATCACCCGCAATAGTACCCACGGTCACCACCGGCGGTACGGTATCGAGCGTGACGGTAACGTTGGTCGTGGCAGGCGTGCCGCCATCGGTCGTCGCAACGATGGTGTAATTGCCCTGGTTCGGGAACTGTGTGGCGGGCACATCCAGCGACCAGCTGCCATCCGGCTGAACGGTCGCCGTGCCGACGGCGGTGCCGTTGATCTGCACGGTCACCTGCGAGACGCCGCCCAGCGTGGTGCCGGAAATTGTCACCGCATCGCCCAGCTCGCCCGCGTTGATGATGTTATCGCCCGCCACCGGATTAATGGCGACGGCCACCGCAGGCGGCGTGGTGTCGATATCCACGTTTACCGCAGGAGCGCTCGCCACGTTGCCCGCTTTATCGGTGACGGTGGCGGTGATCTGCTCGGGGCCGTTAGCCAGCGTCGCCAGCTGTGCTGGTGAGAGCTGAAGCGACCAGGTATTGCCGTTCTGCACGGTAGTGGTGAAAGTTTTTCCACCCAGGGTAACGGTAATGGTCTGCCCCGGTTCAACATTCGTGACCGTACCGGTGATGGTCTGCGTCTGCTGGCTCTCCGCCCCGCTCAGGCCGTCGCCGCCAAACGGCGCGTCGATGGTGAGCGTCGGCGCAGCAAGCGATACATAGAGCGGCGCGGTGGTGGTCGCGGTATTGCCCGCGCCGTCCGTCAGGCTCACGCTCACCGATTGCAGGCCGTTTGGCACGCTTGCCCAGTCGGCGGCTGTCAGGCTCAGCGTCCAGGTGTTGCCGGTGACGGCGACGCGGTCAGGCCCGAACGTCTGATTGCCGATGGTCACGGAGATCTGGCTGCCCGCCGGGAGATCGCTTGTCAGCGTGCCGCTAATGGTACTGGCAGCGCCCGCCTCGGCGATATTCACATAACCATCACCGAACAGCGGCTGGGTCAGCGCCACCTGCGGCGGGGTCAGCGCGGCCTGGAACGGCACCTCGATCTCCTGGCTGTTGCCGAAGTTATCCTGCGCCACGATGGTCAGCGTATGCTGGCCCGGCGTCAGCCCGGAGAGCGCACCCGCCGGCAGCGGCAACGACCAGTTGCCTGCGCTGTCCACATTCGCCACGTAGGTAGTGCCGTTAACGTCGATAGTGACCGTCACATACTGGTTATCGCCCGTAACGCCGGTGGTGCCGGTAAGCGTCAGCGGCCCGTTGGCCTCGCTGATATTCAGAATGGCGTTATCGCCAAACAGCGTGGTCGCGGCAGGCGTCGGCAGCTGGGTCTCGACCTGGAACGAACCGGGCGCGCTGTCGGTATTGCCGTAAGCGTCGCTCACGTTAACCTGGAAGTTTTGCGTGCTGCCAGGGGTAAGGCCGGTAAACGCGGAAGGCGGCAGCGGGACCGACCAGTCGCCATTTTCAAGCACCGTCCCGGTGTAGGTGGTGCCGTTCAGTACAATCTCTACCGTCTGGCCAGCGCCGCTGACGCCGGTGCTACCGGTGATCGTCTGGGCAGCGCCTGCCTCGGCGTTATTGAGCGCGCCGTCGATAAACGGTGTGTTGAGGGTGGCGTCCGGCACCGCGTTAATGCGCGCGTCAAAACTGGTGGTGCCGGTATTGGTATTGCCTGCCGTATCGGTGACGATCACGGTAATCGGGATGGTGCCGTCCGGCAGTACCTGGAGTTGTGCAGGCGTCAGCGGCAGCGACCAGTTACCGTCAGCATCGACGGTGGCCTGCACCATCGCGCCGTTATTGAGGCTCACCATCACGGTGCCAATACGATCGGCCGGCAGGCCGGTCGTTCCGTTGAGCGTAGCGCCAGCCGCCGCTTCACTAGCATTAAGAATGCCATCGGTAAACGGCTCCGTGACCAACGGCGTCGGGAGCGGATCGGCGTAGACGGTAAAGGTGGCTTCCGGGCTGGTGGCGGTGTTGCCCGCACGGTCAGACACCGTGACAGAAATCGTGTGACTGCCATCCGCCAGCGCGCTTAACTGCGCAGGCGTCAGCGACACCGTCCAGTTACCGTTGTTATCGACAGTGCCGGTAATCGGCTGGCCGCCGTCAATGCTTATCTGCACCGTCTGGCCTGCGCCCGTCAGTCCGGTATTACCGGTCAGCTGCTGCCCGAGCGCCGCTTCACTCTGGTTGACTGTTCCGTCGCCAAAAAGCAGATCCGGCACGGCCGCGGTCGGCGGCGTGCGCAACACATCCACCGCCACGCCTGCCGTCGCCGGGTTGCCGTATTGATCCTGCGCGGTAACGGTCAACGTATACTGGCCGTTTTGCAGCGCGTCCAGCTCGTCGGCGTCCGCGGTAATCTGCCATGCGCCGCCTGCGCCAATGGTGCCGTCCAGCCTGACATCGCCAAGGGTGACCACAATCGGCGTGCCTTCCGCAAGCCCGGTCGAGGTGCCGCTGATGACGCCGCCGTTCTGGATTTCGCTCAGGTTAATCAGGCCGTCGGTGAACACGGTGCCGATCGCGAGCGTTGGTACGGTATCGTTGCCGACCGTGACCGGCAGCGGCACCGTGCTGGTGTTGCCGGTCGGCGTGGTGACGGTCAGCGTCAGATCCTGTGGGCCGTTATCCAGCGCCTGTAACTGCGCCGCCGGAATGGTGATGCTCCAGGTGCCGTCAGTGCCCGCTACGGTGGTCAGGGTCTGGGTGCCGACCACCAGTTGAACGGTGGCTCCCGCCGTCGTGGTGCCGCCGAGCGTCTGATCGGTGAGCGATTCACTGACGTTCAGAATGGCGTCGTCCAGGAAGCTGCCCCCGTTGATATCCGTCGCAGGCGCGGTGGTATCAACCGTGACGGAACTGCTGTCGGTCGCCGTGTTCTGCGCCGCGTCGCGCGCGGTTGCCGTCACGGTGTAATCGCCATTCTGGAGGCCTGCCAGCGCCGACGCGGGCACCGTCACGCTCCACTGGCCGTTGGCACCGGTGGTGCCGGTATAAGTCACATTGTTAAACACGACGCTGACGATGGTGCCCGGCGCAAGGTTGGTAGAGGTACCGGTAATATCGAGCGGCTGCCCGCTCTCCTGGCTGTTGATGATGTCATCGCCTGCGATGGCGTTCAGCGTCACTTGCGGCTGCGAGCCCGGCTGGGCTGCGAAGGTCACCGGGTACTGAACAAACGCCTGGTTGCCCGAGGCGTCGGTGACCGTCACACCGATGGTCTGCTGTCCGTCAGCCACTTGCGCCAGCGCCGTGGCGGGCACGGTCACGCTCCAGGTGCCGTTCGGCTGCACCTCGCCCGTGTAGGTCTGCCCGTTGAGGGTAACGGTCACCGTCTGGCCCGGCTCCACGCGCGTCGTGGTGCCGGTAATTTGCAGCGGCGACTGCGCCTCCGTGGCGTTGATAAAGTTATCGGCCGCGACGGTATTCACCGCCACCAGCGGCGCGTTGGCCTGCGACGCATCCAGCGTCAGCGAGACTTTTTCGCTTGAGGTATTGCCCGCCGCATCGCTGACCGTCGCCGTCACGCTGACCGGGCCATCCGGCAGCGTGGTGAGCGCGCCCGCAGGCAGCGTCACGCTCCAGGTGCCATCGCTCTGTACCAGCGCGCTGTAGCTCTGGCCGCCGATCTGTACCACGACCGTTTGCGGATTTTGCGGATCGTATGGCGTTGCGCTGCCGCTGATGGTGAGCGGCTGCGCCGCCTCAGTGGCGTTAACGATGTTATCGGCCGTGATGTCGTTCACGGTCAGCACTGGTGCGGTGAGATCGACAGTCACCGTGCTTTGCGAGGTATTCTGGTTGCCCACCGCGTCGGTCGCGGTCACGACCAGCGGTGTGGTGCCTTCCGTAAGACCCTGCAGGGCAGACGGCGGCAGCGTGACCGACCAGTTGCCGCTGCTGTCCACCACGGCGTTATAGATGTTACCGCCAAGCTGTACCGTAACGCTCTGCCCCGCGCCCGTCACGCCAGTGGTGCCGCTGAGCGCGCCGCCCGCGCTGACTTCAGCCGCGCTGATAATGCCGTCGGTAAACGGCGTGTTCAGCGTGACTTCCGGCAGGTCGGTGGTGATTATCGTAAAGCTCTGGCTACCGGAGATGACGGCACCGTTTTCATCTGTACCGGAGACGGTCAGCGTCGCTTTACCGTCGCTGATATCCAGCGCGTCGGCGCGCGGTACGGTAACGCTCCAGCTGCCGTCAGCGCCCGTGGTGGCCGTGTATTGCTTGCCGTTAAGCGTAATAGTGAGCGTCGTTTGCGGCGCGAAGTTCACGCTGCTGCCGCTCAGCACCAGCCCGCCTGCGATATCATCAAGCGAGACGCGGTTATCGCCGGTCACTGGCGACACCGTCAGCGCGCTGATATCGGTGTTGACGCTAAAGCCGCGATCGAGGCTTGCGCTGTTGCCTGCAGCGTCGCTCACGACTGCTGTTACGGTGTAAGCGCCGTTGGCAAGGCCTGCCAGGGCGTCAGCGGGCAGGTTAACTTCCCAGCGCCCGGCGGAATCCACCACGCCGGTGAAAGTGTCATTGCCGAGCGTGATGGTGACGGTCTGCCCCGCGGTGACGTTAGTGGCGGTGCCGCTCAGCGTCACGCCGCTTGCGCGTTCGCCAGCGTCAATCACGCCGTCACCGCCCACCGGATCGATGGTCAGCAGCGGCGCGCGCGCCGGATCCACCGCGACGGTAATCGGCTTCGTGGCGGTTGAAGTGTTGCCTGCGGCATCGGTCACCGTGACGCTAAACTGCGCCTGGCCGTTCGGCAGCGCCTGCAGATCCGCCGCCGGAATATTCACCGACCATTCGCCGTTCGCGCCGGTCACCGTGGTGTTGTACGTTTTGCCGTTCAGCGTGACGACGATAGCATCGCCCTGCGCTGCGCCCGTGGCGACGCCGGAGAACGCCTGCGCCTGGCCCGCTTCGCTGATATTCAGCGCGTCATCCTGCGCGAATGGGTTGATCGTTAGCGTCGGCGCATCAACGTCGACGATAAAATCGGTCGTCGTGGTCTGGCTGTTGCCAGCGGCGTCGCGAACAACGATTTGCAGCGGTACCGGCGAATCATTACCGGTAAGGGAATCCAGCGCGCCGGACGGCAGCGTGACCGACCAGTTACCGTTAGCATCCACCGTCCCCTGATACGCCTGACCGTTAAGCGTGACCGTCACCGACTGGCCCGCGCCCGCAACGCCGGTAGAGCCGGTCAGTACCTGATCCACGCCCGCTTCGGCCTGGCTTAAGGTGCCATCGGTAAACAGCGGATCGATCGTGGTATCCGGCAGGTTGTTGATAATCACCGTCAGCGTATGGCTGTCGCTGACGCCGCCCTGCTGCGCGGTGGCGGTCACTTCATAAGTGCCGTCTGCCAGCCCCTGCAAATCGGCCGCCGGTACGGTGGTCTGCCAGTTGCCGTTAGCGTCGACCGTCGCGGTGTAGGTGATACCGTTGAGCGTGACGGTGATTTCGGTATTGGCAGGAAGCCCGGCGCTGGTGCCGCGAATCGTCAGCGGTGAATCCGCTTCTGTGCGGTTAATAAAATCGTCATCGGCGATGATGCTGATAGCGACGCCGGACGCTGCGGTATCGACCGTGATCGGTGCTTGTATCGTCGTCGTCTGATTCCAGGTATCGGTGACGCTCACCTGAATGTTGTTATCGCCATTCGCCAGCCCTTGCAGCACGACAGCCGGCACATCCACGCGCCAGTTGCCCGCCGCGTCTACCGTCGCCGTGGTGTTCCATGCGCCAATCGCAACGGTAACCACGCTGCCCGGCTCGGCGTTGGTGACGCTGCCCTGTAACGGTTGCGCGGTTTTGATCTCCGCCGCATCCAGCGCGTTATCGCCGGTAAATGGCGTGACGGTAACGGAGGGCAGCGCGGTTTTCACGTTCAGCGAATCGGTAATCTGGGCGGTGTTGCCCGCCGCGTCGGTGGTCGTGACCACAATCGGGTTAGCGCCAGGCGAAAGATTACCGAGATCGGCGGCAGGCAGCGTTACCTGCCAGTTGCCGTCGCTGCCGGTGGTGGTGGTGTACGTTTTGCCATTGAGCGTGACGGTAACCGTCTGCCCCGCTTCCGAGCTGTTGCCGGAAAGCACCTGACTGGTCGTCAGTTCCTGCGCGTTCAGCTTGCCGTCATCGGTCACCGCATAGAGCGAGAGCGCCGGCGGCGTGGTGTCGATGTTCACACTTGATGTGGCGCTGGCGCTGTTGCCCGCGCCGTCCGTTGCGGTCACCACGATAGGCGTCTGTCCCGGCGGCAGCGCCTGAAGCTGTGAGGCCGGGATAGTCACGCTCCAGCCGCCGTCGGTGCCTGCGGTGGTGGTGTAGGTCTGGTTGCCAATCTGAACGGTGACCGTCTGGCCGCTGCCGCTCACGCCCGTATTGCCGCTGAGCGTCTGGTTCTGCTGCAAATCCGCCGCGCTCAGCGCGCCATCACCAAACGGCGTGACGATAGTGGGCGCGGGCAGATCGTTGATTTCAACGTTGATGACACGGTCTGTTGTGGCGGTAGTACTCCCGGAGGTGACTGTCGCCGTCACGGTACGCGGACCATCCGGCAGCGTGGCCAGATCGGCTGGCGGGATCAGCACGCTCCAGTTACCGGCGCTGTCCAGCACGGCGGTGTAGGTTTTATCGTTAAACGTGACGGTCACCTGCGCACCAGGGCCGGTCACAGTTGTAAAACCGCGGATTTCCAGCGGCTGGGTAGCCTCCGCCGCGTTGAGATAGTCATCGGTCGAGAGAATGGCGATAGAGACGGACGGAACGGTGCGATCCACCGTCAGCGTGTCGGTAACGGTGAGCGGCGCGCCGGTGCCGTTGGGCACGCTAACAGTGAGCGTCGCGCTGCCGTTGGCCAGCGCCTGGAGATCGCCGCTCGGGATAGTCACCTGCCAGGAGCCATCGCCGCCGACAGTCGCGTAATAGTTCTGGCCATTCAGCGTCACCGTCACCACAGTGCCCGCCGCGATGTTTTGCGTGGTGCCGCTGAGGATTTGATCGGTGGCAAGCTCTGCCCCGTTTAGCACGTTATCGCCCGTAAAATCATCCACCGCCAGTACAGGCCGGTCAAAGTTGACGGTAAAGCGCGTTTCGTTGGTGGTGGTGTTGCCCGCCAGATCGGTGATGCTCACACTGAGCACATACTGCTGCCCGTTCTGCAACGCCAGGAGATCCGCAGACGGAATGGCGGCCTGCCAGCTGCCGTCTGCGCCAACCGTGGCGGTGTACGTTTTGCCGTTCAGCGTGATGGTGACCGTCTGCCCCTCTTCCGCGACGCCAGTCGAGCCGCGCAGGATCTGGGTGGTCGCGGCCTGTTCACCGCCGAGCACGCCGTCGGTAAACGGGGTGAGTTGAAGGGTGGGCGCGACAGTATCGACGTTGATATCAGCCGTCTGGGTTACCGTGTTGCCGTTGACGTCAACGAGCGTCACGGTGATGGTGTTGAGCCCCTGCGGCAACGCCTGCAGCGCGCTGGCGGGCAGCGTCACGCTCCAGCTGCCATCCGCCCCGACAACGCCGGTGTAAGTGTTACCGTTAAGCGTGACGGTAATCGTGCGGCCCGCGTTAGCGGCATCTACCGTGCCGCTAATCACCTGATTTTGCAGAACTTCGCTGCCGTTTAAGATGTTGTCATCGGTAAGCGGATCGAGCGCGATTTCTGCCGGGTCCGGGGTTTCTCCGCCGCCGTTGTCACCGCCGCCGTTATCACCGCCACCATTGTCGCCACCGCCGTTATCGCCGCCGCCGTTGTTGTTATCATCGTTGCCGCCGCCGCCACCGCCGCTGTTGCTGGCGGCGATCGCCACACCGGCGATACCGCCAATCGCCGCAATGCCGCCCAGCGCCTGCAGCGTGGTCAGCCCCTCAGCGCCGGTGAGCGCGCCAAGCGTCGTATCAGCCATTGTGGGTGTAATCGCTTCTGCAACCGCCGGACCCGCTTCAGAGGCGAACGGGAACAACGCGTGGTGTACGCCTTTGTCATCCTCAAAAATCAGTTCGCTGTGCTGACCTTCCGCGTCGAGATGGAAAAAGTTCTGGTAGCGTACCGTTGTCCCGTCTTTCATATGGACAATCAGGTCATTTCCTTGCCGCTCATAAAAATTAACCGTTTCAGGAGAGGCATTTATTCGCACAATGCTGGTCTGGGATAAATTGACCACCCGATCTGCGTTCTCTGAATAATGGGTTATCACTTTTCCCGTATCCTGATTAAGTATATCTACGGTAGGCGAAAGACTATTTTGAACGGCCATTCTTCATTTCCTCTGACTGGGGAAGCACACAGCCCTGCACAAGTGTTCATTAATGGACACTTATGGGTTACCCCTTACCAGACAGGGCGGCAGCGGGGAGGGTTAATTTACAGAAACGTTATGAAATACCTTTAAAAAAGACTAAAAACAGCGACTTAACGCAAAACGAAGCGGTTTATGTGTACAAAACCTTATCAAAATGTATAAGCAACGCGGTGCGGTTTGGCAAAGAAATGATAAAAAAAAGAGGGCTTGCAGAATAAAAAATGTGGTCTACCTCGCTTAATTAATTGCTAAGTATTGGAATTTTAAAAAAAGTCCACACCCGTTATTAGTGCAAAATAAAATCATCCAAAATGAATTAATCATTCCGTTCTTAAATAAACGTAAAAATATATCGTGTTTTCTATTTTCTTTATTTGCTTGGAAATCCAGGGGGTATTTAACATGATGCGCTTATACATAACGACTCTTTGTGTAGCGGCTTCTCGCTTTTTGCAACTACCGGAGACCTCAGCGATAAGGCCAAAAATGCAGCAGTCAGAAGGCGAAACGATATGGACTGGTCACGCACGGGTAAACTCTGTTATACTTAGCGTTACACTTTTGGGGCTGATTCTGGATTCGACGGGATTCGCGAAACCCAAGGTGCATGCCGAGGGGCGGTTGGCCTCGTAAAAAGCCGCAAAAAAATAGTCGCAAACGACGAAAACTACGCTTTAGCAGCTTAATAACCTGCTTAGAGCCCTCTCTCCCTAGCCTCCGCTCTTAGGACGGGGATCAAGAGAGGTCAAACCCAAAAGAGATCGCGTGGATGCCCTGCCTGGGGTTGAAACGTTAAAACTAATCAGGCTAGTCTGGTAGTGGCGTGTCCGTCCGCAGCTGCCAGGCGAATGTAAAGACCGGACTAAGCATGTAGTACCGAGGATGTAGGAATTTCGGACGCGGGTTCAACTCCCGCCAGCTCCACCACTTTTTAGTTGTTTGAAGTATACTGAAGTCTACTAAGCCCGCATGGAACCAGCCTTGCGGGCTTTTTTACGTCTACAGAAGTCTACTGAGATTTGCTAGAAGCTACTCGTTATGGCACCCTTTTTGGGACCCAACGCAAAGGGTCCCAAAATCGAGGGTCCTAAAATGGCAAAGATCGCTAAGAAACTTACTGACACTGAAATCAAAAATACCAAGCCAGCAGAAAAGGAGATCAACCTTTTTGATGGTGACGGCCTGATGCTACGAATCGCCCCTCTCTCTGTAGGAGGCAAGAAAAACTGGTATTTCAGGTATGCTGTGCCAGTAACCAAAAAGCGAACCAAGATGAGCTTAGGAACCTACCCTCATCTCACACTTGCCAAGGCACGGGCTTTACGTGATGAATACCTGTCATTGCTTGCAAACGGTATTGATCCGCAGATTCACAACAACGATAAAGCCAATGCCCTTAAGGATGCCACTGAACACACGCTACAAGCGGTTGCTAGGAAATGGTTAGATGAAAAGGTTAAGACCTCTGGTATCTCTCCAGACCACGCAGAAGACATCTGGCGAAGCCTTGAACGAAATATTTTCCCCGGTTTAGGCAACGTTCCTATCAAAGAGATCCGTCCCAAGCTCTTAAAACAGCACCTTGACCCCATAGAACAACGAGGCGTATTGGAAACCCTACGCCGTATCATTTCACGTCTAAATGAAATTTTCCGTTGGGCTGCGACAGAAGAACTTATTGAGTTTAATCCTGCTGACAATCTCGGCCAGAGATTCAGCAAACCCAAGAAGCAAAATATGCCAGCTTTACCACCAGATGATTTACCCCGATTCTTAATTGCTCTATCTAACGCTTCTATACGGCTCGAAACACGTCTTCTAATTGAGTGGCAACTCCTTACGTGGGTTCGTCCGGGAGAAGCTGTCCGTGCTCGGTGGAGTGATATAGGCGAAGATAATCGATTCTGGAACATCCCCGGTGAGTTTATGAAGATGAAGCGCCCTCACAAGATTCCACTGAGCAAAGAAGCTATGCGCATCCTTGAGTTAATCAAACCAATCAGTGGTCATAGAGAGTGGATTTTCCCAAGTATCAAAGCCCCGCTTAACCATATGCATGAGCAAACAGCTAACGCAGCGATTATCCGTATGGGCTTCGGTGGCGAACTGGTAGCTCACGGGATGCGTTCTATAGCAAGAACGGCTGCAGAAGAAAGTGGTAAATTTAGGACAGAGGTGCTTGAATCAGCCTTAGCTCATACTAAGAACAACGAAATCATAGCTGCCTACAATCGTTCCGAGTATCTTTCTGAAAGAACAGAGCTGATGCAGTGGTGGGGTGATTACGTTCAAGCGCAGAAGCGTAGAGCTATGGCGGCATGAGAGTAGATTGATGATGGCAACAACAATTGCGCTTTATTTTTATGCAGTACATAATTTTACAATAGAAAGTGTTTTCTGCTTTCCTCTTGCAACGTTGTTATGGCTCAAAATTCAAGCAATGCTTTTAGGTCCATAGCTATGTTATTGCTTGAATATGGTCTTATATAACAAGAGGAAATTATACGAAGAGCAAGATTGAGGTGCCCGATGAACGCTGGAGAGATTGGAACTGAAGCCGGACGTATTTTTGAATACAACTTACCAAGCCATTGGATTTTCCGAAGTCAAGAAGATCAAAATGATTTTGGTATTGACGGAGAAATTGAACTCAAAGATGGTAATGGCAGAGCTCTTGGGAAAGAGAGTGTTTTCAAAGTCCAGATAAAAGGTGAAGAGAATTCTACATACATTAATGACAATACCAAACTATCCTTCACGATCAAGATTGAGCGTCTGAGATACTATTTTGAATTTAAAGTACCCGTTATTTTAGTTGTTGTCGAAATTTCATCTGAAAAAATACTTTGGCTTCCCATAACAAATAATGAAGATTTACAAATCAAAGTAGCAGCCTCTAATGAAAATGAAACAATTCAAATTCACATCCCTATTGAAAATACTATAAGCAGAAAGAAAATTGCCTTATCAGAGAAGATGTTAGATGCAGTGACTGATTGTTGGGAATATTTAAACATTAAAGGATTAAAAGATTCAGTTAACAGATACCCCGTTATTAGCCCTTCATCACTTAATAAAAAAATAGAAGATATAGGTGAAGCATTATACAAAGCATATCATCAACAATTAAATAATCTCTTAATAGATAAAGAGTACGATGCTGTTTTTAGACGTTCTTCAGAGATTTGCACTTCAGCTATAGTCCCTGTTAAAGACAGGTTTATTTCTATGTTGTATTACTGGAAAGCATTTCAAATATCTCCATTCACAAAAGTAAGGAGAGAAATATATGAAGAAAACTTCAAGATATGCTATTATTTAATAAATTTTGCACGTGAGGAAAAAAATCGAACTCATAGATTAATTGCGTTAGGAAAAGCTCGACGAGCAAAATTCAAGGCTCAACTTGACCAACTTCATGCGATACATCACTCAGTAAATAATTTTGAAGGAAACTCTTTAGAGCATTATATTTTCAATAATCAGACTCAAGTATTATATAGGGATTGTTGCTTATCATTACAGAAAATAATTTATTTATGTAATCGTATGACGAGGGATGAGCAGTATCATATACTCTCAGAACTTTTTGTAGAGATCTACGCGTCAATATTAATATTCAAGGGAGTCCATAAAGCACGCGGTTCTAAGGAAACGATTGATTTTCTGGATGATTGGTATGAAAAAATGGCATTGTTAGTAATGACATACTGTGTAATATCGCAAGATTTAGAAAAAATCGAAAAATTATATCTTCTTACTGCCACTTTACTTAAAGAAAATCCTAAAGCGACTCAATCTCATCGAGAGATAATTCTTTCAACTTTTCCTGATTTCGATGAAGTTTTAACAAAAATAGAACAACACGTTGCCAACGCTGACGATCATAAAGATTTTTACGATCTAACGATTGAAGAACAAAAAGCATATTTCTTAAGTATGGCAAAAAACCTCGGAATAGACCCAGATGATCCACAAGGGGAACACTATGAATTTATTAAAATTGGATTTGCCAATTATGACCCCACAAATATAATGAAAAACTGTGAGCATTTATTTGTCCACTACCGTCCCGGAGGAATATTTGCCCAATCATTGAGAATGCACTCTCTCGGTGGGATGCATCTCTTAATCTGCTTAAAACACGGACATGCACAAGGAACAGGAAATTTATTAAGTCAATTATATGACAATACTGGCAGTTATGATTTTGGTAATAGCTTCAAACAATCAAATTGTGATAAATGCACGGATTGTAAACCCAGAGAGGACAGTTGGCTATGGAGTCTCAAATGGTATTCAAAAGAAGTCGAACGTCATAAAACTCTTCTTGAGAAGTATAGATTTTAATTATCTACCAATGTTTAGATTTCAGATTAAGTGGCTGTCTGACATAGGCCACTTAAAATCCATTTCCCTACTTTAATACTCATAAAAATCAAATAATATCTCTTTTATCTTGGTTTGAAAATTTTGCGTTCAATAATCTGCTCATCTTCTTGTTGTGATGATTTTAATATCTCAACATTCATTCTTGATTTCAACTTCGATTTAAATCTAATTTCATTTTCAGCTAAATAAGCTGGATTTTTCTTTATTTCCTCATAAATAGTTTTCTCTTTATTCTTTGTCTGAATAACTGATTTTTTAATACCTAAACGATCTCTTATTTCTTCGATCTTAGTTGCTCTACTATTGATTTCGCCACGGATTTTGAGTCTAAATTTATTTGTGGCTGCGTTGGCTGTTTCTGCATGATAAAGTATCCTACGGATAGAACTGCCGCTAAATGTATTGCTCCCACGATCAAAGCTACTTTTAGTATAAGTTTTGATTGATTTTTTATTGTATTGTTTTTTAACTCTGTCGAGTATTTGTGTAGCTTTTTGTGTTGTTCTTCTAACTTTAGTGCTTGTTGGTCTATTATATTTTTCGCTGAATTTAAAGCTGTTGTGGTTGCTTCTAATGAGTTGTTCACTCTTGTTAGTGTCTGTTGTGTCTGGTTTAATGCTGTGCTGACTGATTCCGATAATATCATCATAGATTCCGTCAACGGCTCTACTGTCATTGACACTTGGTTCAACAAGTGATCGTCCAATACTATTTTCGTCATCTGTTTTTCTTGCTGCGAATCTTCTAATGAGTTCATCATCTCTATTTTTGTCATATTTCACCCTGCCTTTAATAGTGTTCCAACTAAATTTTTTACCAAGAGATGATCCCTTGAAGAAAATATTTTTTTCATCATTTTTGATACCAAACGACACCCCGGCAATGTTGCCAGTGCTTGCAACGTTGAAGGCCGGATCGATGCCTACAGCCTGCAGTCTATCTATGAACGTCGGCAAGTCTGGCTTGTCTGTCATAGCTGCATGCAATGCGTTCTGTAGCACTATACGAGCTGGTTTCTCACCTTTGCGTAGGGCTTGCTCGATCTCGTTCTTTGTTGGTACTGATACGTCTGATTTTTGACCTTTTAGACCCTGTGTGATGGTTAAGCCGTGCTTTACTTCTAAACGTTCACAAGCTGCTATTGTATTAAATGCTGAGTGCTGACCGTACCATACAGAACCGTCTAAACCTATGCGGTTGGCTACTATATGGATATGGTCTTGATCTGTATCTTTATGACGCACACAAATATATTGATGTTTGTCTATATCGATATTCATTTTTTTCAAGTAGTCTTTTGCTATCTCTTGCCATTTTTCATCCGTTAAATGATCACCTTTCGGAAGAGATAAAAAAGCGTGAAACACTGGTTTTTTTATATCTTGTCTAAAGCTGCTTACAGTTTTAAACTCATCAGTTAGATCACTAACGTTATTTTTATCTGCTGACATATTGCTACAAATAAAACTGTGATCATCTTTTAATATGTAATCAACTCTATTTTTAAATGACTTTCCAGTCTTAGCTACGTTTCCTTTCATATATATCCAAGATCCTTATTTATCTCTATTATCCTTCTACTGGTTTGCTTTATATTAAAATTAAGCTTATCAACTTCATTTTTATCAAAACACTCATTGCTATTTAACTTTTTAACAGCCTGATTTATATTGTTTCCTATAGCCGAAAGTTGTATATAAGTTTTCTGATTTACTTCAGGCATTTTTCTTTTTATCACTGGTTCAGAGTTTAAAATCTCTTTTCTAATGTAATGTCCTCTTTCAAGACCGGATGCCTCAACGAGTTCTTTTAAATAGTCAAACTCTGCTTTGTTTACTCTAAACTGTATAGATATATCTCTGCGTTCTTCGTGATTTAATTCTATACGTCCTCTTTTTCTATCTGTATCCATATATTAAACACCTGTAAACATAAACATATAATCCCTTATTGCTTTTATATAGTCTTCATCATTTTCATCAATCAACGCTTTCAGAAGATCATCACCTTTATTTTCTTGTATATATCTACGAGCCACAAAATAACATAAATTCTGCTCATCAATATTTATTTCAAGGAACGGTATATCTTTATCTTTCTCTATGAAATAAAAAACTCGTGCTAATAAGTCCAACTTCATTTCTGAACTAATTTTTTTCTCTATGTCATCATCAATCATATCCTATGATTCCTCTTGTATTTAATCAGTGCTTTTTTATCTATTATTTTTCTAACATCTGATATTGATTGTTTCATTTCGCTTGAAGAGTCTTTTTTCCCCATACAGCTCCTAATCATAAAACCGCCAAGAACAATACAAAGTATTACCATTACTACAGACATAAACATCATATTTATTTCTCCTATATTTATAATATCCAATGTAAAACTACCGGATTTTACCGCCTCCCCTTTGATAAGGGGAATAGGCGGAAGGGTAGATCTTTTCAACCCTCCGAACGAAGTGAGAGGGGGCCAATCGAAGATTGGGGTAAAATAGCGGATACGCTATTACACCTTGCCTCAGTTTCCGAGAAATGAAAAAACAAAGCTGAACTACACCTATATTTAAATAAATAACCGATATAAAAAGTTTGTCAATATAGCGGCTACATAAAAAATACACTGCACAACAAATAAAATGCAATAAAAGATAGTATAAATAATATATTGTCTTTCTGATAGCTGTGCGTAAAATTTGCAGCAGGGTCAAATCGTCAAGTAATAGATCGCGGGGTCCCGCTGACGGATTTTATGTCAGTGGGTTCCGATTTATTACTTGATGACGCAATGAAGGAAATAAACTTTATATAGGTGATGGTTCGCACTGCGAGCCATCACCTTGAAAGACAGGGCAGTTTTACATTCTTCGTCTAAAAGAAATTCGTTCAGAGAAAGCTAACTTGCTAATAATAAATCCAAAAATACCAATGAAAAACAAACTTATATTAAATGCAACTATCCCGGCACTCAGCCCGATCAAAATCGACACTATTAAAGTGCCAAATATTATTAAAGAGACACACCATCCCGGAGGAGCACCGTATAGTATAGTTGCTTGACATCCAGTGCATACTTGAACACCTTTCTGACTTTCTTTTAGGCAGTATGGGCATTGAATGGTATTATTTTCCATTTCCTAATCCTCTAATCTTTCTTAAAAACTGCACCTTGGTAAACCACACCGCCTTTGACTTTTTCTATTTTAAAAGTCCAAGAACCGAGGTCTTTGTTTTGAGTCCGTGCAATATAAACGGGTTTCTGGGTTTCATCCCAGCTTTTAACTGTAAAAACGCCATCTCGAAACTTGATCACGTCTTTCTGAATCTCAAGTCTGACGCCATATTGGGCGTTAACGTATTTGCCATAGATACCGTCGTTCCCACATCCAGATAACAGTGCAGCAAGACCAGCCGCGACTAATATTTTCCGCATAGTGTTTTTCCCTTATTAATGGCTAATAGTGCCGTTGCGAAGAACAATAAGACGAACCGGCATATCCGCGTTGTTAACTGTAGCGAACCCACGGACTTCGAAGTTGTTTATGGTCCCGCTGACGCTGACTTTCTGACCTTTCTTATAGGTAAGAACAGCATCATCAAGACCAGAGTAGTAATCCAACCAGACCATACCGCCGCAGTAGTTTGTATCTGCTGTTTTGAATAGCAGGTAATAGTTTGGTACCTCTTTGGGCATGCCCGTCATCATATCGCTTGCACTTCTGCCCTTCGTAACTTCAAGAACAGCCGCGTTAGTAATCGAGAGCCGTTTACCCGTCCATTTTTTTTCTGCTGACATTGCATTTTCTTCATAGTCTTTGCAGATAGCACCGAGACCAGACACTGATAATGCAGGGCCAATGGTTGGAGTGGTGTTTGTTTCACCGAGTGCTTTGCCTACTGATGATAATGAAGAACTTATTGCGCCATTAACTTTATTCACGCTGTCGTTGAGCTGCTGGCATCCTGTCAGAGCAAAAGAAGACATTAGAAATGACATCAATATCTGAAATTTCATATACTTACCCAATGAGTTGAAACCTTTTGTCAAAGAAAGCCCTACCCATAGGTTGGTATCTCAGGGCTGTAAAAAAAACATTAATCGGTTGATAGAATTCAATTTATTTGTCTCTACGTCATATCGTTTGTACCGATCGAAAAAATACATGTTGATAGCCAATACCAATCATAAATAACCTATCGATCGATATAAACAATTAAAAACGATCGATAAAAGCCTTTTAATCGCTAAAACCTATCAAATATATATTATCGATCTGCAATATCGATCAATTAGTGAAAGCTGGAGCCTGATATTCAATACAGAAGGAAATATTCTATGGCGGGCTATCTGGCAAAACGAATACTCTAATATATTGTTGAGAGGATTTTTCTGCTTACTTTATAAGTCTTCGCCCTAATGAACTTATATGTAAATATTTTTCTTCGTTGTTTTTATTAGTGAAACAGAACGTAAAGCACTGGTGACTCATATGTCATATGACTACCTGATAGATATTTATAACCAAATATACCATAATATCTGATATGGTTATTTAGTCACTTGACAAAAAATACAAATGCATTATTTATTACATAGTGGAGTAATAAAGACCAATACTCTTTGAATAGAAAAAAATAAAGCTCCCGTTTTATCCAGCCGAACAACTAATAAAAACGAATGTTTACTATAAGGGCAAATAAATGTATTTAAAACAAAATGTATATAATATAGATAAATTCAAAAGTCAAATACAGAAGTATGCTTTAAGCACAGATGATTTTAATGATGGAGTGTACCGAGTTCCGAAAGAAAAAGCATTATTGAAAAAGTATATAGGGTTTAATAATAGGTTTTTTGTAAATGGCTTGGTTTTCGATATAGATAATGAGAAAGGTGCGATCGCGTGGGACTTTGCTGATTTGCCCCGACCAAATACAATCATACAGAACACAAGAAATGGTCATGCACATTTGCTCTATGCTTTAAAAAATCCGGTATTAAAAATAGACTCTGCAAGAATGAGGCCACTAAGATTAGCATCTATTGTTCAATGTGGATTTACCGAAAGATTGGATGCTGACAGAGCCTATGCAGATATTTTAATGAAAAATCCATTAAACGAAGCGGAGTGGCGTACTATTTGGACGGGGACCGAGGCATATGACTTGGATTATTTGGCTGAGTTTGTCCCCGATACTATAACACCTAAAAATAAAAAGCAAAGCCCGGCTTATGGTTTAGGACGTAATGTCAATCTATTTGAAGACTTGAGAGTAGTAGCATATAGAGATGTTCTAAAATATAAAGCGAATAAAGAATATTATGATTTTTATAATGCAATGTTCTCAACAGCCATCCTGTTAAACAAACATACCAACACAGACAATCCTTTATTAAACAATGAAATAAGGCAGATTTGCTCTAGCATATGCAAGTGGACTTGGAAAAACTTTTCGAAAGAACAGTTTTCTGTTATTCAATCAATACGTGGTAAGAAATCAAAGAAAACAAAGGAAAAGATAAGATTAGCAAAAGCATTGGAGATATTATTATGATAATCAATGGAAAAAAGATAAAAGCAAAAGATTTAGCGAAAACCGCAGGAGTATCTCGTTCAACGGTTATTAAATACTATGGTATTACTCGAGAGGATTATGAAAGTCAAGCAGAGGAAAAACGTCTCACCGCGTTTAATTTAAGATCATCAGGCTTGAAATGGAAAGAGGTAGCAGAAAAAATGAATACAACTGAAAATAGCGCTGTTGCATATTACAGGAGATATTTATCTTTTCAAAAAACATAAGCCGCTTTTAGCTTATGTTTTCTTTCATTATAAGCATTTCCCATACCAATATTCAAAAATGTTAGATAATCAACCTTAAGCTTCAACAACCAACTTATACTTACTAAACATAGCACAACATTTTAATGCTCATTGTGTTTCATTATCACCATTTCTGAATATATCTATAACTTTATAAAAAAATTCATTTTTATTTTCATATTAAGCAATCAATCACTTACTGAATGTAATATTCCACGATTATATCAAAATGCTACTAATCAAGTATATCAACCTTTTTCTGACACTGTTCTATCTGAGTTTTCATATAACACTCCTATTTTATTTTTATTTATATCAAATCACGCAACTTTATTTCTGGATAAATAAATCATTTGGTCAATCCACTCATCAACCTCACTTTCTACGAACCTGATTGCACGATCACCAGTTTTTATGGGGGCGGGGAATTGACCACGACTGATCAATCTATAAATCCAAGCTTTACTAAATCCGGTTCTTTCCAGTACTTCGGGTAAACGGATAAATCTTTTTCTTTCTGTCATACATTTCTCCATTGTTGTTTTGATGGATGTAGTATCTTCAGATCGCTTATGACGATCAACTCTCAAAAAGCACGAATTGATCAAGGAGTGGTGTTTTTTTCATACAGTCTTGTTAAAGATAGTTGTGAAAACAAGCCAACACAGGCTTAGAACGATTTTTGCAAAAAGTGCTATATTTTCCACCCTATCCAAGATTTTCAATAAACCCATATTTATCAGTAAGTTAAACTATTCCTTGTTAAATTCTATACTGCTCCACTTTATAAGCCTTGTTAAACCTTATAAAAGAATTAGAAATGATTTCGACAGAGGTAAAATGTTTACCATCTTACATATGGTAAACAGACTCTGGATTAGCAAGGCTATGTGTTCGCGAGTTCAACTCCTCAGCGTTGCAGTATCGAAGAGTTTAGCTCCAAAAAAATCTGTGCTTATGTCACTTTTAGGTCCCTTTATTGAACCCACAACAAAGGAAACGAAAAGAATAATATTTAAAATCATAATGATGAAAAATAAATAACAGAGACGCCAGCCCACCAAAATTCTCCATCGGTGATCACCAGAGTCATCCGATGAAGTCCTGAGAGCCCGCACGGCGCAAGCCCTGCGGGCTTTTTTGTGCCCTCAATTTGTCCCGCGAAGTCCGAAGAGAACTAATTAAATCCGAACCTTTTAGGCACCTTATACAAAAGGGGACGAGGATCCCCTTTTGTAAGTAAATCTAAATCGTCCAGCTGTTAGAGACGACCTCAGCTTGTTTGAGAATCAACTCTACAGCATGAGGTGTTTTATCTGGTGGATACTTATACTTACGCAACGTTTGCCGAACGAGGATACGCAGTCTGGCTCGTACGCTTTCACGCACTTGCCAGTCCACCGTTGTTGACTGGCGTAATTTCAATGTAACTTCTACGGCCAGTTTCTTAAGGACATCATCCCCAAGCTCCCGTACAGCACTTTCGTTTTCAGCCAGAGCATCATAAAACGCAATTTCGTCAGGATTGAGCCCCAGCGCCTCATCCCGCGCCATCGCCTCCTGAAAGGACTTTGCCATCGCAATCAGCTCTTCAATCACCTGTGCCGTTTCAATCGCGCGGTTATTATATTTGAGCAACACTGCTTTCAGACGGTCGGAATACTTCTTCTGCTGCACGACGTTATTGCCGGAACGGGCATGAATTCCGTCATTAAGCAGCTTTTCCAGAAGTTCTACCGCCAGGTTTCGCTGCGGCATTTCCCGCACCTCTTCCAGAAACTCATCGGACAACAAGCCAATATTAGGTTTATCTAACCCGATCAAGGCAAACAAATCCTCTACACCGGTTGCGACAACGGCGTTATCAAGAATTTTACTTAACAGGGAGTTTTTCTCCGACTGGCTAAACTTTGCTGCCGGATTCAGTTTCAGAAGCGCCACTCGGATTGCAGAAAGAAAGGCAAACTCTTCTTGCAGTGGTTTCGCCTCATCCAGTGTATTACAAAGCGACCATGCTTTAGTCATTGCCAGCGAGACATCAAGGTAGCGTTTTTTACCTTCATCCAGTCCCAAAATATAGTTCACAGCGTCACGCAAGAAGGCCAAAGGATCGCGAGAGAAGCCCTCGTATTTAAAACCTGGTTTTCCTGCTGAGGGGGAAAACATGCCATGGATGATATCGATTTTTTCCAGCAATACCGCAAACGCTTCTCTGGCATCCACTGTCGTCTGGCCTTTGCCTTTTGAATCAGTATAAGTTTTCAGCGCCTGCTTAAGCTCATTCGCAATGCCGATATAGTCCACCACCAGTCCACCAGGCTTATCCCTAAATACGCGGTTAACACGAGCAATCGCCTGCATTAAATTATGTCCACGCATCGGTTTGTCGATATACATGGTGTGACAACAAGGGGCATCAAACCCGGTCAACCACATATCACGCACAATCACCAGCTTTAGCGGATCGTTCAAATCTTTAAAGCGAGATTCAAGGCGCTTTTTGGTCTGTTTGTTATAGATATGCGGCTGGAGAACATTATTATCCGATGCAGAGCCGGTCATAATGACTTTTATCGCGCCCTTTTCAACATGCTCGCTGTGCCAGTCCGGGCGGATTGCCACGATAGCATCATAAAGCTTGACGCAAATATCGCGACTCATGGCGACAATCATCGCTTTGCCGGTCATAGCTGCATTGCGCATTTCAAAATGTTGAACCAGGTCAGCAGCGACCTGCTGAATCCGCGGCGCTGAACCTACCAGCTTTTCCAGACGGCTCCAGTCGCCTTTCGTTTTCTCTTGCTGACCTGTCTCTTCATCCTCTACCAACTCATCGACCTGCTCCGAAAGCGCTTCAAGCTCCTCATGATTCAGATCGAGTTTTGCCAGGCGTGATTCATAGTAGATAGGCACCGTAGCGCCATCATCCACGGCATCCTGAATGTCGTAGATAGAGACATAATCACCAAATACAGCGCGGGTATCTTTATCTTCCGAGGCAATTGGCGTTCCGGTAAACCCCATAAACGAGGCATTCGGCAGCGCATCGCGCATATGTTTTGCGTAGCCATATTTATAAAGGCCGGTTTCACGGTCCAGCGTGGCGCTCAGGCCGTACTGGCTGCGATGTGCTTCATCAGAAATTACCACGATATTGCTGCGTTGATTGAGCGCTGGATGGCTCTGCTCACTGTCCAGCGGAGCAAACTTCTGCACGGTGGTAAAAATGATGCCGCCAGATTCGCGGGCATTCAGCAACTCGCGCAATTCCTCGCGGTCATTGGCCTGTAATGGCGTCTGCTTGAGTAAGTCCTGCGCCTGACAAAAAGTGGCATAGAGCTGCCCGTCGAGGTCGTTCCGGTCGGTTACCACCACAATGGTCGGGTTGTTCATCTCCGCCTGTTGCAGCAGCTTCCCGGCATAGCAACACATGGAGATGCTTTTGCCGGAGCCCTGGGTGTGCCACACCACCCCCGCTTTTTTGCTACCGGGGGTAATGTTACTGCGCAGCGGCAGATGTTTGCCAGTAGACGCCACAATCGTAGCTGCGACGGCTTCACGCACGGCGTGGAACTGATGATAAGCGGCTATTTTCTTGATGAGTCGTTTGCCATCATTTTCAAACAGAACAAAGTAGCGAATATAGTCGAGCAATAACTCGCGATTAAAAAAGCCCTGAACGACGGTTTTTAACTGCCAGTCAAATTGTGGCTTATCGTCTTCATTGGAAATGGTTTTCCATGGCAGGAAACGTTCTTCATCTGCGGTCAGGGAACCAATGCGTGCATTCTGCCCGTCGCTTATCACCAGCGCTTCGTTGCAGATAAACAGATCGCTGAGTTCGTTTTTATAGGTCTGCAACTGGTTAAATGCGGCCCAGATATCAGCATTGGCATCAATGGGGCTTTTCAGCTCGATTACCGCCACGGGCAGGCCGTTGATATAGCCAATCACATCCGGGCGCCGTACCTGTTTTGTCCCCTGAATGGCAACCTGGTTGACCACCATAAAGCGGTTACTGGCTGGGTGGTTAAAATCCATCAGCAGCGCTTTATCATGAACGACTTTATCCTCACGCTTGTACTCAACCGGCACGCCATCGAGCAGCAAATGATGAAATGCTTTGTTGCTGACGACCAGATCCGGGCTTTGCGCATGGGCGACACGCAGTATCACCTCTTCCAGCACGGCAACAGGAAGATGGGGGTTGATGCTTTGTAGCTGTTCCAGCATGACCGGGCGCAGAAACACATCATGAAATGAAGCACGTAGCGGATTATCGCCATCCGGCGCAATGTCGGGCCCGTGCATCACTTCCCAGCCCTGTTCAGCAAACCATTTCAGGCATTGCTGTTCTAAATCGTCTTCGCTCAGCATCAGGCTTCCTCTGTCTCAGGTTCTTCTGTCTCATCCGGCGCGTTGGAAATCTCTTTGAGCGCCATATTCAGTGGGGCGATAAAGGGATCGAGCGCTTTTTCAAACGCCGTCAGGTTGACCAGCAGCCAGTCGATCATCTCGGGCCAGTTAGCTTCATCAAGGCTAATCGCAGGGCTGGCACAGGAAATCCGACACGATTTTTTACCTGGCAGAGGTTCCCACTTAAGCGCATGGCCAAACGCGTTTTCAATTGTCTCTTTGCGCTCATGCAGCCAGTTAAAAGCAAAGGTATTACTCTCTGCGGAGGCTTTGGCAATCCACAGCTCAACACGAATCTCTTTTTTACTGAAAATCAGGTTATACGACACGGCGCTAATGCCAGAGCCTGCACTAAGCCAATGATCAGTGGACGGGCTGATATTGTTATACAGAGTACAAGTGCTGACTTTGAGACACTCCAGCATCTTTGTCCAAAAGGCTTTACGCATCAATTGAACCGGTTTTACCCCGCCACTGACGGATTGCTCTTCCGCCTCTTTTTGCGCCATGCCGATCATGTAAGATTCAGCTTCCGGTGTGGGGATCACCTGGCGGATATCAACGAATACATCATCGTTGAATTTATAGGGTGTAACCTTAAAGCACTGCACCCGCAGACCAAACTGCATCAGCCACAGGGCGGTGTTGGTCACCTCTTTGCGAAAGCTGGCTGCGACCATGATGATTCGCTGTGTACGGCTCTGATTGATTAAAACTTCATCCAGCGTTTCATATTCGAGGAATTCAGCAAGCACCTCCGCAGCCGGACGGGTCTCTTCCGGCTCGTATTTGTCGAGATAGAGCTGAAAGATGTCGAGGATCTGTTCTTTGCGCAGATTGGCGCAATAACCGGCATATTTCAGCGCCTGCCACACCACATCACGCCCGGAGTCATCGAGTTTGTTCTCGATGATCACCAGGTTGCCTTTTTTATCCAGCGCCAGCAGATCGAGGCGCTCTTTGGTGTCGTCAAAACCGGCGAACTCTTTCTGGATGATCAGCAGTTCGTCGTCATTATCACGGGTTAGCGCCTGCGGATTTTTCGCCAGCCACTCCTGCAGGTGATAGCGCTCGGTAAAACCGAGGCTGCTGAAAGACACCTCCTGCAGTGAATGCAGGCTGTTGGTTGGCGTATCGACTTTATACATTTTCCGCCTCGCTTACCGTCTGCTCGGCTTCCAGCAGGGTGATTTCGCCAGAGAGGAGTTTGGGGAGAAGGGTGTCGCGGAGTTGGGTTAACAACATGATACTTTTGGTAATTGATAACTTTTGTTTCCATATCGGGGTAATAACATTATTAAAAGCTATCAATACACAGTCCGAAGGAAGGACAACCTCAAGCTCACCTAAGGATGTCAAACTAAGATTAGCCTGAACACCTTGGACAACTTTTGATTCAACTTCTTGTTGGATTCTCGGTGACTGCAAATTAAGCCTAACCAAATTAAGATGTGACGCACAATTCTTTAACCTGATAAATGCAATCGCTTGGTTGCAATTGCAAGCTAGCATATCACTTGCAACCACAGCCACTCGGCCAATAGTACCTGCTATTGAGAAAAGAATATCATTAGACTGAAGCACCGAGCGTTTTAAAACTATCTCATGGACGCGTTTCGATATTTTATCCAGATTGGAAAAATTGATTCGGCCATCATCATCAATATCTTTGACCTTTAAAAAATTAATATTTTGATTTTCTTCTGAGCTTAAATCCTTCTTGGCTGGAGTAGTTCCTTTCGACAGAGCAACAGACATTGATTTAATGTTTTTAATGTCCCAACCTTCTGGAATCTCCCCTAACTCACTCTCCTGCATCGCAGACGGAAACAGCTCTGCTGTGGTTTTTAACTCGACATATTGCTCAGGGTGTTCACGCTCAAAAACCGCCAGCGCATTAGCATCTTTCCCGGAAATCGCCGTCATGGCAGCAAGTGTCGCGTCTTCCTGCGAACCGCCCGCTTCCAGTACTGACATTTTGGCTTTTACCGGTTCAAAATCGACAAACCAGCTTTTGAACAGGGCTTGCGCCATTTGTTCGAGGGTTTGGTTTATAGCTTCATTATTAGCTAACTTATCCTGTAACCCCCATAAAATCTTAGCTTGATATGTTTGCTCTTCAAAAGTTGGTAGTTCAATCTCAAATGCATCCAAAATCTTTTTTGTTAAGAATTTTGTTGCAGTACCAACTGACATTGATTGTAATTCTGACGTAACATATTTTATTCTAAAATAAAGCCATTTCACATTGACTTCTGAATTATTCAAAGGAGTAATAACATATGTTCTTTGGTAAGCATTAAACTTACCATTGTGATATTTTACTGAAAACACCCCATTTGCGTTATTACCAGCTAATAATACTGCTTCGGTGTCAAAAGCATACGTATTTATCGAAAGTGTTACTGGCGAGCAAGTGAAAAAAGGATAACAACCATTATCTACTGCTGCATTCGAGTCGAGTTTACCTGTCTTAAATGAGAGGATTTCACATAGCTTTACTTTCCGAAACTTAGAACTCATACCCCAGCCCCCCCAGATTTGCCTTAATCTGCGCTTCCAGCTTCGCACTCTCTTCCAACTGGTCTTTCAGCAGCGCCGTCAGTCGCGCCATTTTCTCGGCAAAGGGTTCATCATCTTCGTCCTGCTCGGCGGCGCCCACATAGCGCCCAGGGGTCAGTACATAGTCGTTTTTCTGAATATCTTCCAGCGTTGCCGAGAAGCAGAACCCGGCTTCGTCTTCGTAATCTTTATCCGCCTGCCACTTATGGAAGGTGTCAGCAATCTTCGCGATATCCTCGCGGGTGAAATCACGCAGCACGCGATCTTTCATATAGCCAATCTGGCGGGCATCAATAAACAGCACTTCGCCTTTACGATGCGCTTTACCGTTGCCGCCAGATTTGTCTTTGGTCAGAAACCAGATGCAGGCCGGAATTTGGGTGTTGGTAAAGAGCTGGCCCGGTAACGCCACCATACACTCCACCAGATCGGCTTCGATCAGGTTGCGGCGGATCTCACCTTCGTTATTGGTGTTAGAGCTCATCGAGCCATTGGCCAGCAACAGTGCCATCGAACCTTTTGGCGCGAGGTGGTGGATCATATGCTGCATCCACGCAAAGTTGGCGTTGCCCTGCGGCGGTGTGCCGTACTTCCAGCGCACGTCGTTTTCGAGCTTCGCGCTCCACCACTCCTTCATGTTGAACGGCGGGTTAGCCATCACGAAGTCGGCGCGCAGATCCGGGTGCTGGTCGTCCAGCAGGGTGTCGGCGTTTTTAGTGCCGAAGTTGAAGTCGATGCCACGGATCGCCATGTTCATGGCTGCCAGACGCCAGGTGGTCGGGTTAGATTCCTGGCCGTAGACGGAGATCTTCTGCTTCTGTTCAGCGGCGTTGTAGTGCTTCTCGCCCGCATGCTCTTCAATAAAGCGATCGCTGGACACAAAGAACCCGCCGGAGCCCATCGCCGGGTCATACACGCGGCCGTTATAGGGTTGGAGCATTTCGACGATCAGGGTCACGATGCTTTTTGGCGTGTAGTACTGGCCGCCCTGTTTGCCTTCTGCCAGCGCGAACTGGCCGAGGAAATATTCGTAAACGTGACCGAGAATATCTTTGCTCTTAAGGCTCAGCTTCTCGCCGTTATATTCCGGGTTGCTGAAGTTGGCATCAGAGAAGGTATTAATCAGCCCGGTTAACACCTCGTTGCCCAGTTGATACTGACTGATACGGTTAAGAATGCCTTTCAGTTTGGGGTTGGTTTTTTCGATTTCATCCAGTGCGTTGTCCACCAGCCAGGAGACGGAACGCAGCTTCACATCCTGCCCGGTGGTTTCATCCACCCACAACACGGTGCCGGTTGGCAGCATGGCTTTGTTTTTCAGCGTTTCCCAGCGCGCGGCTTTCGGCACCCAGAAGACGTTCTTCTCGGTGTAGTAGTCTTCTACTTCGAGCTCATCCAGCAGCGCCTGCGCGTACTCTTCGTCACTACTGTAATCGTCGCGAGAAATCGCATAGATATTGTCAGGGTTGCCGACATCACGAAATAACGTCATCAGCTCTTGCTGGCGCGCCTCGAAGGCATCGGACACATACTTCAGAAAGATAAGCCCCAACACCACATGCTTGTAATTGGCGGCATCCATGTTGGCGCGCAGTTTATCTGCGGCCTTCCAGAATTTGTTATCCAGTTCGTTCAGGAACTGTTGTTCAGCGTTGTTCATGAAAATTCCTTGATAGCTCGCAGCGCTAAAGCAGTCATGCTCCAGCGCAAATTCAGGTTTGGAATCTGGTGCGCAAAATGATACCGGGAACGGTAATGATTACAAACGACACTGCGTAAAGAAATTTGCATTTGAGCGTCAAATGATAGGAAACTATCTTGCCATTCCTTTTGAGCCCCCTGCTTTCACCGTTCATCCCCTGAACGGACGGGGCTGTTTGTGAATTGTGGAACGGTACAACAATGACTATCTCAGCATACAAATTTTGGTTAAAGATAAACCAAGAATTGTCGATGGTAATTATGGGTGCTGGCTAATATATTCAACGGATAAAACTATGTCATGGCTTAATTCTTTCTTGCTGACGCTTACTTCAGTTCAACCTCATAACGTACCAATTACTGTTGGCATTCTTGTTGGCGTGGCCTTTGGTTGCTTTATTTACTTTTATTTGTTCAGAGCCATAAAAATTATTAACGGTCTGAAAAAATATACACACTCAATTAATAGCCTCGAAAACACCGCGCCAGTCGAGCAGCTTGATCATCTGCGAAACTTGTTCCAGAAGCCTGAATTCAGGCATGCGTGGAACGAATTCGAAGAATCGTTGCACCCTCAACGTGAGCTGGAAAACGGTGAAGAGACAATTGTTCGCGTTCGGGCCACAGCGCCAAGCGCCAGTTTCTTCTCTGAGCAGCAGCTTATTGATATTCCGCTGAACACCGAATTTTTTAAGCACTTACCCGGTATTCTGACCGGCATAGGTATTATCGGCACCTTCTATGGCCTGATGATAGGCCTCAATCATTTCGACCCCAGCACTCCAGAGCAAGTCTCCAGCAGCGTCAATAATCTGCTGCACGACGTGTTATACGCTTTCCTGGGGTCAGCCGCCGCCATTTTTGCTTCTATTGTAGTGACTTGGATTGAAAAGCTATCTATCGCCAAATGCTACAAATATCTGGAAAAGTTTACTGCTTCGCTCGACAAACTCTATATCAGCGGTGTGGGTGAGGAGTACCTCGCCTCGCTGGTGAAATCAAGCAATGACAGCGCGACACAAGCTCGTCATTTAAAAGAAAGCCTGGTCACCGATCTGCGCGATATGCTGCTGCATCTCACCGAGAGTCAAAAGGTTGAAAACGAACGACTGGCGAATACGCTAAGTGCTACCTATCGTGAATCCGGCATGCAGTTCGCCGATCAGGTCAGTGGTGCTATCGAAAATAGCCTGAAGTCTCCACTTGATAAAATTGCGGGTGCAGTTCAGACCGCCAGTGGCGATCAAAGCGGTATGGTGCAGAACATGCTGCAGGATGTGTTGACGGCGTTTATGGCGAAGCTCGATACCACATTTGGTCAGCAATTTACGAACCTCAACGACATGATGGGACAAACCGTTGGCGCGATCCAAACGATGCAAAGTGGTTTCTCTGCTTTGTTACAGGACATGCGTCAGGTCAGCGACGATTCCCGTCAGGGGAGCGCGCAGTTAATTGAACAATTGTTAGCTGAAATGAAATCCGGTCAGCAAGCCATGCAGGCAGGCATGAACGATATGCTTACCAGCCTGCAGGCATCGGTCGCCAGAATCGGCGCCGAAGGCGAAGGCGCAGGTGAGCGTATGGCTCGACAGCTTGAAAAAATGTTCGCTGACAGTGAAGCCCGTGAAAAGGCTCAAGCTGAACATATGGCTGCCTTTATCGAAGCCATTCAGAATTCAGTGCAGCAAGGGCAAAGCGCCACAATGGAAAAAATGGCGTCCTCCGTTGAGGCACTTGGCGAACAGCTTGGCGGTCTGTTTAGTCAGATGGACAAAGGCCAACAACAGATATCTGCACATCAGCAAGCAAATCAGCAGTCGCTGCACGAACAGACACAGCGCGTCATGGGTGAGGTTGATGATCAGATTAAACAGTTGATCGACACCGTTTCGCAGCAACATAAGAGCACCACTGAAACGCTGCGCCAGCTTGCGGAACAAACCAACCGACAAATTCAGGATATGCAACACGGCGCAGACAAAATGCGAGTGGCGGCTGAACGTTTCGAAGAGGCAGGTGATCGCGTATCGCAAGCCAACCACATTACCGTTGAGGTCCTGAATAAAGCGCAATCGGCAGGTTCAACCCTTTCCGGCGCTACCAGCGAGCTTACTTCTGTCGTGGCAGATTATCGTAACAATCGCGAAGCCATTAGCAAATCTATCGCCATGCTCGAGCTGCTCGCTGCCAATACACAATCTGAACAAACCACCCGTAGTCAGTTTATTGCCGATCTTAAGCAACATGGCGAGCGTTTACAGAGCTATAACCGGGAAGCGCAGACCTTTATGGATAACGTCAGTGATGTACTCGGCAAAGGTTTTGAAGACTTCGCTGAAGGCGTATCACGTAGTCTGGACAAGACGCTTGGCAAGCTGGACGTTGAAATGGCGAAAGCTTCCACTTTGCTTGCAGGCGCTGTTGAACAAGTCGGAGAAAGCATCAGCGAGCTTGATGATGTCCTGTCCCGCGTTCGTGTCTGAGAGGGAACAGTAAATGTTTGGTAATACATGGAGCATAAAAAAACGGCGCGGTGACGAAGCGGAGAAACCCTTCTGGATTTCGTATGCTGATCTGATGACGGCAATGATGGTGCTATTTCTGGTTGTCATGGTTGCTTCGCTAAGTTCGGTTACTCAACGCATTCAGAAAGCAGAACAAGGCGAAAAAACACGTGGGCAGGATATTACGCGATTGTGCGAGCGCCTTGAACTCCATGCCCGTAATCTAAACAAAACCATTGTGGTAGATTGTCACGATAATCGTATCAGTTTTGGCGAGGCTGGCCGCTTCGATCACAATCGTTTTTTCCTCAATGCAGAAGGACAAAAGGCATTGCAGGATGTCGTCCCTCTGGTGCTTGAAGCTGCCGAAAGTGAAGAAGGCAAAAAGTGGTTTAAGCAAATTGTTATTGAAGGATTCACCGATACCGACGGTTCATATCTTTATAATTTGCATCTTTCTTTACAGCGTTCTGAATGGGTAATGTGCAGCCTGCTAGATAGCCGCAGCCCTCTGCAAAAAAACATTACCATCGAGCAACAGCTTCAAATCCGTAAGCTTTTCTTGGCAGGTGGTGTTTCCTTTAATAATGCTAAAGAGAGTAAAGAAGCCAGCCGTCGTGTTGAGTTACGTATGCAGTTCTTCGGGCTTAAAGATAAACGCGATGGGGATGAGACGGTGGACTTTCCTCCTGTAATAAATAAAGAAGTTTGTCAGTTGGTAATGCCGCAATGACCTCAGCATTGAATTCGCTTTCACAACGTATTACTGCGGCTCTCTCAGTCACCCAGCAGAGTGAAACTTTTTTGCGAAATGACTTTGATGCATTGACGTCAGCAGGAATAGAAATGGAAAAAAGGTTTGATAAAGCCGATAAAATCCCCGCTCCACCACATGAAATTCGTCTAGAGGCGCTACGTCGTCTTCGCCTTGCCCAAGAACTCAGCGGGCGAGACTGGCGGATGATATTTTATGGGCTTGCCGATAATGATCCGTTATATCCTAACCAACCGATACTGCTGGAAGACGACACGCTCTTTCCAAAAGTAGATAGTAAAATTAAAAAATGCATCGCATCAAATAATCTTAAGCGCAAGGATTGGGCTGCACTTTGTGCAAGCTACTTTGCCTACCAGAATGAAACTCCTGAACAAAATCCACACTGGTGCGTACTACGTGGTCATATAGCACAGGGTTACCTCGTTGTGAAGTCGGCCATAAGGCGAGAAAAACCCTGGATGAAAACCATAGAATTTTATCACGATATTTTTACCCCGCAGGCAGGCGGCGTTATCTCCAGACAGTTACTTGCAGGTGAGCATAACTCACTCTCATCGTTGGAAAAGATCGCTCAAATTCATGACAGCAGCTGGTTGTGGAAACGTATTTTTACCGTGCTCCTGGCACAGCTTGATACTATGGATGACCCAGAATATCTGGATAAAATCAGCTGGCTGTTAGATCTGGCAGCGCAATGGGTTCGCTTTCGGAATGACATTATAAGCGCAACCCTTACTCGCTATTACCATTCAACATATCGTGATCAGGCTCATTCCGCATTGAAAGTAGCTGCACTAGAATATTGGGATAACCCACAGCTAAAAAGCCAGCAGAATAAATGGTACCAATATGTTTCTGAACCCGTTGCAGGCATGGTTCGGAGCTGGCTGGCAAAACAAGATTTGATGCATTTCTTCGAGTTGTTGCGTGGAAACGGCGATGTAGATCAAGCCCGCCTCTTTTACTGGCTCAGGTTTGCAAATCAGATGGGCTTCACCCGTATCGTGATGGGAACCGATGCCTGGCGCGATCGCGGAAGCGACTTTGCGAAATTCCGCGAAGAAAACAAGGGACGGTTAAGTTACCTGCGAGGCGGACGTAATCTTGATAATGCCATGATTATGCAGATTAATGATTACTTATTTGTTGAGTTTTCAGGAACAGGGAATGCAATGTATGCCTATCGAGTTGGCCAGGCACCATTTAACCCAGAATCTGACACTTTCGACATTAATCTTCAGTTAAAAGATCAAAATCAAAAACGTTGCATACTGAGGATGCCTCATATGCCACGTGCTGAAGGATATAGCAAAGCTCATATCACGGGCTGGATGTTGAAATATGATGATGAGTTACGCAAATTAGGTATTCACTGGCTGGCCGAAGAACCTGTTAAATTTATTGAGAAACAGAAGTCTTCTTCTATTTCTTTCTCCAAAGTAAAAATTATTAACCCACAGCGGGATACTGCTATAGAGCGTCTTGTAGAAAATGTCCCCTGTATCGTTAGCGATAACCGGCAAAAAGGTGGAGTGCTGTCCGTCCAGCTTAATACCCCTGACGACGCATTAGAAAGAGAGTTGTTACGATTAGGCTTTTCACCTGTAGCCAAAGAACCCCGTCGTTACTGGATAAAATAATGCTGAAACGCCTGTTAAGTAAACTGACGGGAGACCGTCAGCAGATAGAGCGCCACCTTAAAGATAAATATCAGGTTGAGGAAAACGGGCTCAGCTTTTCACTGTCTCTGGTTGATGATTCGCAGCTCTGGGCACTGGCATCCTGGCTTGAGCAACTGGCTGAAGAAGACTATCTGATATCGCTGACAGACCGGTGGCTGTTGAGTTGGGAGGCATTATATTGCCTGCTGGAAGATGAAGATCATGCCAGTAGCCTGCCACTTATCGGCGTACCTGAGGTACTGCCGTTACGCGCAAGCTTGTGTTCACGTGGTGCGTTAAGCGATAGCGATTTTCGCGTCTGGATTTCGCAATGGGCTACGGTCCCAGGCCGCAAGCCAATCCGTTTTAGTCGTCTCGGTGCCATACTAACCCATGATAATCAGCAATATCTGTTATCGAGGGAAAACTGGGCACTCTTACAGGCAATAGAACAACTCAGTGTGCAGCAAATTCAGATTCCCGGCGAAACCACTAACCAGCTGGGCTGGGCCGCTATACGCAAATGTGCGAAACAAGCTGGCGCAAAATTTGATGATTATTTAGAAAAAACGCATGTCGTCAAACCGACTTCATTGTCATTACGTCTGCGTAAAGCAACCGTTGCGGATACCGCGGTTATCGAAATTGAACCTCATTTCGAAGACCAGCCCGCTAACTGGCTGAGTAATTTTGACAAGAACTCGCAGGTTCACGATAGCTACCGGATTCCCGGAGAGAATGGTGAACTCAGCCATGTCATACTCGCTCCCGAAGTAAAAGAGGTCTTGAATTCAATTCATTCGATTCCAGGTCGGAGAGTAGCCGGAAGTGAAGCGCTTTCTTTTGTCCGCAATCCTTATGCATTTTTAGGTGAAGACGCAGCCAGCGTTATTGCACCAGAAGAGCATGAAAAAGCATTATTTAACGCCAGAATTTTCTTTCATCATTTCAGGTTAATACCTCAATGGAATCCATATAATAAAATTGCGGATATTACCCTTGTACTTGAGCCTATATCACCTGTTCCCCAGCCAGAAATTACTTTTGTGTTCTCCGCCCCCTGGGAGCTGGAAAAATTCGTACAGCAACTCGGTATTAGTGTCGCTGCACAGATGCCTGCAGGTTCATGGCAAGGGTACGAACTGGAGTTAAGTCAGTTCACAGAACAACAGTGGCACGACTGCCAGGCTCTCCTGGCTCGCTGGCAGCAAGAAATTGAAGGGAAAGAATTTAGCGATGTGCTGGATATTGCGAAATATGGTGACCGGGTAATTGGCATCGGTGAGTTTGAAAAAATTTCCTCGCCCTGGCTGACGAAAGCGCAAAGTGAAAACTGGCTTCCAGATGACATCGATTTTTCCGTGTTTGCAGTCGAAACGCTGACTGATTGGCAACCTGAAAATCTTCACCATTTCGATGAACTACAGAAGAGAATTAATCAGGCTGAAGCTGCTGGTGAAACGCATATTACTGCCCCCTGGAATGACAGCGAATTACCGCTGGATACCGCAAAAATCTTTAGTAAAAAATGGGGAAAAAAGCAGAGCGCTGCGAATGGATCTGCGGGCAATATTGTAGATAAACCAACCCGAGCCGTACTAAAAATTGAGCAAAATATTGAAGAAGCTGCCTACATAAAACAGCGCCGTAATTTACTTCTCAGTGCGCGTAATGCAGAACCTGAAATTCCGCTCAGTCTCAAAGAACATATCCGACTTAAAGATCATCAACGCGAAGGTCTCGCCTGGCTTCAGCAACTATTCATCCGTTCACCAGAGGAAACCGCAGGTTGCCTTCTTGCGGATGATATGGGGCTTGGGAAAACACTACAAATTTTAAGCTTTTTGGTATGGTTCATTGAAAAATTCCCGCAAGAGCCGCCAAGTCTTATTGTTGCGCCTGTTTCTCTTCTTGATAACTGGGAACGTGAGCTGGACAATTTTTTCTACACAACAGGTGTTCCGGTTTTGAAGTTGTATGGCGAGACCATTAAAGCATTGAAATATCCTAAACAAGCTATTCCTGCTCATCTGCAATCTCAGGGGATCAAGAACCTGCTTAAACCAGGCTGGCAAGGTGAGTCGAAAATCGTACTGACGACCTATGAAACACTTCGCGATCAAGAGTTTTCTCTGGCACGCCAGTCCTGGTCTATTATGGTATGCGACGAGGCGCAAAAGATAAAAAATCCTGCAGCACTAATCACACATGCCGCTAACGCGGTACAAGCGAGATTTAAAGTGGCTTGTACCGGCACACCGGTCGAAAATACCCTTGTTGACCTGTGGAGCTTGTTTGATTTTGCCCAGCCAGGCTTGTTAGGAGCGCTAAATGAATTTGGTAAACATTATGTGCGTTCTATAGAGAACGAAGCTGGACGAGATACTGAACGGCTGGAAACTTTGCGCGCGCTAATAGAACCTCAGACTTTACGCCGCACTAAAGAAGAGGTTGCTCGTGATTTACCCCGGAAAATTGAAGTGGAAAGCTGCAAACAGTTGATATTCTCCGGTGTTCAAAAAAAGCTCTACCTTTCGTCTGTTGCAAACTGGCAACAGCAACAAGCCTTTAGCGAAGAGATGCAACAGGCCGGAACTGGTATGTTAGGTTTGTTACACAAGCTGAAACTCATTTGCGCGCATCCCGCAGTCGTTGATCCAGCCCCTCATTTTCGGGACAACTCTCCCAAACTTAATTGGCTGCTAAAAAAACTTGCGGAAATAAAAGCAACCACAAAAGACAAGGTTATTATTTTTACAGAGCTTCGTGATTTACAGCGTGAACTTCAACATGCGATATACCAAAAATTTGGTTTCCGACCGGTTATTATCAATGGTGATACCAGTACTAAAAGTCACAGTCAAAACAGCCGCCAGCGCCTGATAGATAATTTCCAGTCTCAACCAGGGTTTGGAATAATCATTCTGTCTACGGTTGCCGTAGGTTTCGGCGTTAATGTACAGAAAGCTAATCATGTTATTCATTTCACGCGATGCTGGAATCCAGCTAAAGAAGATCAGGCAACGGATCGGGCGTACCGAATTGGGCAAACTAAAGATGTATATGTTTATTACCCTACAGTGAGAGATCCTGAAATCACCACTTTTGAAGTAACGCTTGATGAACTTCTTAAGCGTCGACGCGCGCTGGCCAAAGATATGCTATGTGCTGCACCAGATTTAAGCAGTACAGACTTTGAGGATATACTTAAAGGAACTTAGTCTATTTTTATATGCTGCGCAGGGATGGTCAGAAAAAGATGTAAAAGAGATGGTCATAGAATACGTCATCAGAAAGCCAATGTTGATTGAGCGCCTCGTCCCTGCCCGTATCCTGTTTAAGCAGCGCAGGAAATATATTCAGACTGAAATCGACCGGCTCTGCGCTGGGCTGGATAGCGCCATCTGAATATCGCTTCCTGGCGAATGCCACTTTAGCTGTTCAGGTCACGCGCTGAGCGTAACCTTTCCTGTTTTACCGCCCCACGCATTCAGCGGCGGGGCTTTTAAAGGGTGATCCGCTTGAAACCGGCGCAAGCCGCCTCAAAAACGACTGCGCCGGTCAAAAAAGAAAATCAGAGTTCCTCTAACGCCTTAACCACCGCGTCGGGCATAGAAGGTCTGCCGTTGACCAGACATGTGGCGACGAAGGTTGCTTCCGCATAGGTCGCGCCATTCACGCGGATCTGCTGAGCGAAGTTGACCCTGTTACGTTTGACGTTTTTTTCAAGCTGGCAGGTCACTTCCACGGTGTCGCCTTTTTTCAGGCTCTGGCGAAAACGCAGAGAATACTCCAGCACCATGTACAGTCGCCCCTGCTTAAACTCCTCTTCGATATCAATCCCCAGCGCTTCTTTCATAAACGCGTGGCGCGCCCATTCCATGTAAAACGGGTAATAGAGCCCGTCCACGACGCCCTGAAAATCGATATGGTTTTCATCAACCTCATAAATTTTGCTGAACATCTCTGCTCCTGATTACGGGCCACTGCCCCTGCCTGGTTTAACGTGTGTTTGTGCATATTGCGTTGATTCTAACGCGTAACCGCGCGTAAGGCTTCAAGCGCTGAAGGAGAGATATTCGTCCGGTCCATGCAGGAGGGCCGTTTTCCTGTAAGGAAAATTACGAAGCGTATTGCGTTCAACGTTGCCCTGACGCGTAGCTTAAGGGCATCCGGGTGCCCCTTGCCAGCTATCAGGACTTTCACGAGATAATCTTGCCGCGCTGATACGCCGTAAAATAATGCCTCAATAAAGCCATCGTCCGGCTTTTGCAGACTCGATTAACATAGATATGGTTAATGGCTCAGGATCTTTTATTTCCACCCGCAATGCACGAGGGCGTAAGCAATTAGGCCACATACCTGTTTCAGGAGGCCAGTATCTTAAAAAATCAAAGCCCGTATCATCCACAGAAAACCGGTTAAAATAGTCCTTCATAATCTCATCTCCCGTCTCTCGGGCCCACGGATAGCGGCCTGTGGTGAGGCTGGTTTCAGGCGTCAGCGGTATTTTCTTGCGCAATAGCCCAGGGAGATTCCACTTTTCGTCATACCATTCCAGAATGGCTGTTGTGGTTTTCTCGTTCAATTTCATAATGATCCCATTTATTTTTAATAATGTAAGAAATTATCATCGTTTGATATTTTTCGTCATAAGAGTTGATTTTAAGCATCCCTCATGACTGACCCAAATACCCGAGCAATATTCCCAATTAATTACTATTGCAAACTACCACTAATTTCTTCTCATCAAACAAAAATATCATCTCCAAAATTGAATGGAGACTGAAAGATGGCTTATATAGCAGTAACACCCCGCGCTTATATTAGAAAATCCGTAGGAAATGGCCAGTGTGTCGCCTTTGCTCAGAGAGCAGCAAATATGCCGCATACGGTTGCGTGGCGACGCGGAGCGTTGGTTAAAGGAAACAAAAATATCGTTCCTGGAACAGTGATAGCGACTTTTGATGGAAACAACCATTACGGTAATCATACAGATGGTCGTTCGCATGCCGCCATCTATCTCGGGCAGGATGCGAATGGCATTCAGGTTCTGGATCAGTGGATAAAACATGATGGCGCGGGAATGTCTATACCCCCACCCCGTCAGCCAGCGTACAATTTATTTTCGGCATGCGCCGCGCGCGGAAAACAACGGGGATAATTATTATGTCGTGGAATAAAATATTACTGCTGAGTACGGCTTTATTTATCTTTTCTGGCGCTGCCTGTGCCGAAAAAATAACATGCCCGAACACGTTACCGAATGCGTTAATCACGCACCGTTTAAATGATGCCAGCCTTTTTCAGGGGCCGCCGGAAAAACAGGGCGAGCTGATGCCTGATAATGACAACCGTATAGTCTGGACGCTGAAAGAGTATCAGTCTTACGGAAAGAAAATGGGTTTACCGCTCTGGCTGGTATGCCGTTATGAAAACACCTCTAAAACCGTTGAATTAAAGGTGCCGGATAGCGCGAATCAATGTAAAGCCATATCAGGGGAGAATAGCACCCGGTTTTACGTATTTTGTGAATAACGCCTTCCCGCCCCGCCTGGCGAAGAAGAGTAACGCCCGTCAGCGAACCGATAAAAAAAGCGAGAGGGTATTATCCCGTCCCGCTTTTATATAAACACCGCGCTTTTCAGAACGGACTTAAATTTACTTCGCCAGCTCCTGCAACGTGCGCAACTGCGCGACCGCCTCCTGCATCGCGTCCATCCCTTTCGCGACAACTTTCAGGCGGCCCAGGCTCTGGGCGACGTTTTCGCGTTCTTCGCTGGTCTGCTCGCTCATCGAGGCGATACGATCCGCGGCTTCGATACTGCGGTCCGCCATAGTCTGGGTCGCGCTGACCGTTTCTGTGGTGACCTGGCGAATACGCGCTATCGTCTCAACAGACTCGTTGATGCTGTGCGCCGTTGCCTCCGCCTGCTCGCGTGACAGATGCGCCAGACGGCGCACTTCGCCCGCCACCACCGCGAAACCGCGCCCGGATTCCCCAGCTCTCGCGGCTTCCACCGCGGCGTTGAGCGCCAGCAAGTTGGTCTGATCGGCGATAGAGCGGATCCCGCTGGTGATTTTGGTGATCCCCGCCGAAATGGTCTCCAGATCGCTTAAGCCCTGCTCCAGCCTGTCCTGCGCGTCACGGGTGTCGCGCGCGGCATTGCTCATGGAGCGGATATTCCCCTGCGCGATATCCAGCGTTTCGGTCTGCTGCGACGTTGCGTGCTCCAGCAGCGGCAGCGTGGAGAGCAGCGGCGACAGCTCCTGCTGATAGCTGATGACCTGCTCAATCACCTGCGACTGCATACGGTGCATCGCCTCCCAGCGGCGCAGCGTGCGTTGCGCGTAGTGTGCCGCGTAAGCCGCGTATTCCACCGGGAACTGGCTCATCGCCTGATTGGGCTTATCGAAAAACACCAGCGCGGAGAGCGTCTGGTTGATAGGCACCCCAAGAATTTCGCCAAAGCTTGAAAAGCCCGCCGCCGGGATCTTGCGAAAGAAATCGGCGCGCGGCAGCGTTGCCAGGTTGTTCATCCGGCGCAGTACGCAGTCGTTAAGCAGCATCCCGGACGGTTTACCGTAACGGCGCGTGAACGCCTGCCAGTCGTGCTCCGTGTGCGCGACAAAATCGGTCGCTTTCATCAGATACAGCCTGTCGCCAAACTCCAGATCGCAGAAAAAACGGATCTGTGAGGATTCTATCTGCGCCACGGAACGAATAAAGAAGTCATCGCCCACTTTTACCGCGAAGGTATACCCCTCCAGCGCCTGCGCCAGCTGATCCGGTTTGCAGTTGAGCTGGCTTGCCAGATACGACGTAATGGGCTGTTGATGATCCTTTGCGTCGAACAGCGACGTGACGGTACGCGCGACCGGATCGGCCTGCGCCACCAGCCAGCTTTTGTCGGTCGGCTGGAAGTTCTGGCTTTTAAACGGCGCGAAAGATTTACCCGGTGCCATTTCACACAGGATGACAATCGCGCGCCCATCCATCATCCGGCCATTGACGCTCATCCAGGTGCCGCTGAAATCGAGCTTGCCGCCCGCCGCCCCGCCAACCGCGAGGCACGGGAAACGCCCGGATTTATACCAGGCCTGCATCAGGAACCCTTCCGAGGCGGCAAGCCCATCGCAATAGATCATTGCAAAGGTGCGGTCTGCGCTTAAAGACATCTTCACGTCGAGTGCGCTGAGATCGCGTGAAATTGCCTGCACGCGCTGTACCGCGCCCGGAATGCGGGTATGAAGATCGACAGAATGCACTTCGTGGCGGCCGATCAGCCCTTTGGGCAGCAGCAACCAGCTCCCCTCGTCGCTCTCCAGAGAGCAATAGACCGTCGCTTTATCCTGCTGGCACAGCGTGCCGGTGGAGGAAAGCACCAGTACGGTGCGTTCCGGCGTGGCGAAGCGCTGCCAGACCTGACTGACAGCATGAAAATCCGCGTTGGGCGGTACAAATACCATCAAGATGCCCGGCTTATCCGGCACGCCCGCGTCACGTAACGATGTAGGTAATTTATTACAGCGATACACACCGCTACGGGGGCTTTGCGCCGAAAATGTCCGTCCTGGACCCGTGATTAATGTTGACAGGATCCCCATGGTGGCCTCTTTTTATCTCTATTTTTCAAGTTACTCAGAGAAAAACGCCTCTCTGCCCCTCTGTTATCGGCAAAAGTTTCGATTAAAACAGTTCATTCGCTAAAATATTGTTAAGCGTGAGTAAATCCGCACGTTTTGTATGCAATTAAAATACAACACAGCGGTTAAATCGTGAGCGGTTTCGCAGTAGGGTTGAAACGGGAAAATGGCGGGCAAAAATGGCAGAAATCATGCATAAAAAAACCCGCCATAGCGGGTTTCTTAAAAGAGGGATTAGTTTTTGGTTTGCACCCAGAAGGCGTGGATGAGCCCCGGGAAATAGCCCAGCAGCGTCAGGAGGATGTTAATAAGGAACGCCCCACCGACACCTTTCCCCAGCAGTACGCCAAGCGGCGGCAGAATGATGGTAAAAATGATTCTCCAGAATCCCATAGTTACTCCTGTAGTTTTTTGCAGGTGTTGTAAGTGACTTATTTTTATTAAGTTTAGTCGCTGAAACATAAAGCGCCACCCGCCATACAGGACTTTACCTGGCCTAACGCGGCTATACAGAAGATAAGTTATTAACATTTTGCCAACAAAGCGCGGGATTGCGGTTGTCGGTGAACGCGGTGGTGGGCTACTGTTACAGAAACCCTATGAATAAAGGAGGTCATGATGTTTGCAGCAGGCGATATCGTTCAACCGCGTCTGGGCGGCCCGAAACTGAAAGTTATCGAAGTGCATGGCGATCAGATTGTCGCGGTGCGCCCGGATGATGAGCAGGGTGAGAAAGTCACGCTGAAAGCCGCCGATGTGGCGCTGTATAAAGAAGACGGCGATTTCGGGGTGTGTTGATCTGCGGCCGCGCCGGTTGTGAGTGCGGTAGCGGCGTTTCACGGTGGGTGCGCTTCGCTTACCCACCCTACGGTTTTACTCTATAAAGAAGACGGCGATTTCGGGGTGTGTTGATCTGCGGCCGCGCCGGTTGTGAGTACGGTAGCGGCGTTTCACGGTGGTGCGCTTCGCTTACCCACCCTTCGGTTTTACGTCTGGCGGATAAGCGAAGTGCATCCGCCTTACATCTTCTGCCCCGCATTCTCTCTGAACGCCTGTTCACTCAGCCTGTGATAAAACCTCAGGACAGCTTTAAGCCACTGCTGAACCTCGTTCTCACTCCACTGCGCGACCGGGCGCGCCTGCGCAGCGCTGAAAGGCGCGCGAAGCATATGCAGCTCGCGCTGCAGTGCTTCTGGCAGCGCGGCGGGCGATATGTCGATAAGCGATTCAAACCAGAATCGCCGCAATTTTTTGCGCAAATCGCCTTCTCGAACGAGCGCCATAATGCCCCGTTCAACCTGATATAACACGTCGCTGATTGCGTCCATGATGATAGTTAATCCCCGTAGAAAGCATGACGGGCATTATCCGACAGCACGCACAGAGTTGGGCTGAATAAAGGTTAAACCTGTTTTACGGCGGGCTAATCATATTCATCGCACCGATAAATCCCTCCCATGGCACCTGCCTGCACTTCACGCCAGAACAGCATAAAAAGCTGCCATTTTCACGCAGACGCTATGGAAAACTCCACGACAAACCCAAAAACCTCTGGCAAAAAATTCTCTGCCGCAGGCGGAGCAATACGTTTGCCAGAGAAAAAATAACTCATTGAAACTAAATATAAAATGATAACGGGCGCGAAAAAATAGCGAAGCGCCGCACGTTTTTGAATTTACAGAGGATTTTATGGACAAAGCGGCGATAAATAAAAATTTATCGCTAATTGAAAGCAATAAGCCAGCCATATACTCTATCATCAACGCAAAATGCAAGGCATATCGCCAGCATAGCCTTTACCTTCCCGTTTTCCCTGTTGATAAGCCAGGAGCTTAATTCGATGTTTTCGCCGCATTCTCGCCTGCGTCACGCCGTAGCGGACACGTTTGCCATGGTAGTGTATTGCTCCGTCGTGGGGATGATGATTGAAATATTCGTCTCAGGAATGAGCTTCGAACAATCGCTCTCGTCACGCCTGGTGGCGATCCCGGTCAATATGGTGATTGCCTGGCCGTATGGCCTTTACCGTGACGCCGTGATGCGCCTTGCCGCGCGCATGGGTAAGGGCCGCCTGGTGAGAAATCTGGCAGATGTTATCGCCTACATTACCTTTCAGTCGCCGGTGTATGCCGCCATCCTGCTATTTGTGGGCGCGGATATCCCGCAGATTATCACCGCGGTAAGCTCCAATATTGTGGTGTCGATGATGATGGGGGCGGCCTACGGGTATTTCCTCGATTATTGCCGCCGTCTGTTCCGGGTAAGCTCCGCTGCGCCGGTCAGCGCGCAGGCCTGAGAAGGGACGGTTTACTGCGGTTCGCCAAATAAGCCGTTCAAATAACGCTCCAGCGCCATGCGGGAGCTGAATCCCAGCGGGATGCCGTAATGCTCCTGCGCGTCCCCGCCAAGCCACAGCGGAAACTGCTGGTAGTGATCGCAGGTTTTCATTTCTGAAGCCGGGTCCGCCAGCGACTGGCTGCGCTCTCTGAGCGTCGGGTGAATAACCAGCGCCGTGCGCCCCATCCGCGCTTCACGATTCACATAGACATAATTCTCGCCGCGACGATAACCATAAGTTTTTGGCGTCACCACATCCATGGTAAATCCGGCTTTCTCCAGGACGCGCGCCACCTCATCGGGTCGTAAATACATAAATTTTCCTCATCTGCTTCAGCTGCGGGGAAACCTTACATTAGGAGGAATAGCAGGGCTTTCGGAAAAGTCCAGAAACGCCTCCTGACGGCCCCACGCGCCGAGACGGCTCACATTTTGTTCTATACTGTTATTAAGTAAACACAAAAGGGAGAGCGTTATGTTTAACCGAAATACCCGTAGTGACGTGAACGCTGGTGTGGATGAGATTAACCAGGACATTAGCCGCCTTGCCGATACGCTGGAAGGCGTACTCAAATCCTGGGGCAGCGATGCCAAAGGCGAAGCGGATGTGGCGCGCCGTAAAGCAGAATCGCTGCTGCGCGAAACCCGCGCCCGTATGCACGGGAGAAGCCAGGTTTCTCAGGCGGCACGTGACGCGGTCAGCTGCGCGAGCACATTTGTGCGCGAGCGCCCGCTGAGCAGTCTGGGTATTGGCGCAGCGGTCGGGATCTTCCTCGGCGCGCTGCTGATTACCCGCCGCTAACCTCTGAAGCACGGTTCAATGCCTCTTCCCCGGCGCTGCCGGGGAACGGCGTCTTGTAAGTCTCTTCTCTGCCCTTCTTCCTCTCAAAAAATCTTTCTTGTGCCTGAATGGCGTCCTGCCTGAATGGCGTCCTGCCTGTGTCTGCGCGGCGTTGACACGCCTTTCTCCATAAACCCTATATATTGCGTAGTTGAAACTTATTATAACTACATCTAGTATCTTTCTTATCAGACAACCCCAATCTTCACTGCCTCGCTGTGGGGATCTTAATCTATTGATGAGAATACGAATCATGCGCATAACTATTTACACAAGAAATGATTGCGTCCAGTGTCACGCCACTAAACGCGCGCTGGAAAGCCGCGGGATCGCGTTTGACACCATCAATCTCGACGAGCAGCCGGAAGCCATCGACACGCTGCGCGCGCAGGGTTTTCGCCAGTTACCGGTCGTGATGACCGATTCCCTGAGCTGGAGTGGTTTTCGCCCGGACATGATTAACCGCCTGCGCGCGGACTCCCTTGCGGCGAACGCATGAGCAGGCTCATTTACTTCTCCAGCCGCTCGGAAAACACCCACCGGTTTATCGCGCGTCTGGGGCTGCCGGCGGCGCGAATTCCGCTGGAAGACCGCGAGCGGCTACGGGCAGACGAGCCTTACATCCTGGTGGTGCCAACCTACGGCGGTGGCGGCACCGCCGGTGCCGTACCGCGCCAGGTGATTCGGTTTCTTAATGATGAACACAACCGCGCGCTGCTGCGCGGGGTGATTGCCGCAGGCAACCGTAATTTCGGCGAAGGGTTTTGTCGCGCTGGCGACATTATCGCCCATAAATGTCAGGTGCCGTTTCTCTATCGCTTCGAGCTGATGGGCACCGGGCAAGATATCGATAACGTGCGTAAGGGAGTGAGCGAATTTTGGCAACGACAACATTAACCGGCGATGCCGTGCTGCAAACGCCGCCGGACTATCACGCGCTGAACGCAATGCTCAACCTTTACGACGCCGACGGACGCATCCAGTTTGAGAAAGACCGCGAGGCGGTGGCGGCGTTTATGACCGCGCATGTGGCACCGCGCTCGGTGACGTTTCCCGACACCCACGCGCGTCTGGCGTATCTCGTAAGCGAAGGCTATTACGATGAGAATGTCCTCAAACGCTACGACGCGGGTTTCGTCGCCGGGCTGTTTGATGAGGCACAGCGCTACGGTTTTACCTTTAAAACATTTCTCGGCGCGTGGAAGTTTTACACCAGCTACACGCTGAAAACCTTCGACGGCAAGCGCTATCTGGAGCACTTCCCGGATCGCGCCTGCATGGTGGCGCTGACGCTCGCCTGCGGCGATGAAACGCTGGCGCGCCAGATCCTCGATGAAATCTTAAGCGGCCGCTTCCAGCCCGCCACGCCCACATTCCTGAACTGCGGGAAAAAGCAGCGCGGCGAACTGGTCTCCTGCTTCCTGCTGCGCATTGAAGATAATATGGAGTCTATCGGCCGCGCGGTAAACGCCGCGCTCCAGCTCTCCAAACGCGGCGGCGGCGTGGCGTTTTCACTCTCGAATTTGCGGGAAGCGGGCGCGCCGATTAAGCGCATCGAAAACCAGTCCTCCGGCGTTATCCCGGTGATGAAAATGCTGGAAGACGCCTTCTCTTACGCCAACCAGCTCGGCGCGCGCCAGGGCGCGGGTGCGGTCTATCTGAGCGCGCATCACCCGGATATCCTGCGTTTTCTCGATACCAAACGTGAAAACGCCGATGAGAAAATCCGCATCAAAACGCTCTCGCTTGGTGTCGTGATCCCCGATATCACCTTTGAGCTGGCGAAAGCCAACGCGCAGATGGCGCTGTTTTCGCCCTATGACGTGGAGCGTATTTACGGCAAGCCGTTCGGCGATGTCAGCGTCAGCGAGATGTATTCACAACTGGTGGAAGACGAGCGTATCCGCAAGCGCTATATCAGCGCCCGCGAGCTGTTCCAGCGCCTGGCGGAAATTCAGTTTGAATCCGGCTATCCGTACATCATGTTTGAGGATACGGTGAACCGCGCCAACCCGATTGCCGGGCGCATTAACATGAGCAACCTGTGCTCGGAGATTTTGCAGGTCAACAGCGCCTCCACGTTTGATGAAAACCTTAATTACGCGACCACAGGCCACGATATCTCCTGCAATCTCGGCTCGCTGAATATCGCGCATACCATGGATTCGCCCGATTTCGGCCGGACGGTGGAGGTGGCGGTACGCGCGCTGACGGCGGTGTCAGACATGAGCCATATCCGCAGCGTGCCGTCGATTGAAGCGGGTAACGCCGCATCCCACGCCATCGGGCTTGGGCAGATGAACCTGCACGGCTATCTGGCGCGCGAAGGCATCGCTTATGGCTCGCCGGAAGGGCTCGATTTCACCAATCTCTATTTCTATACCGTCACCTGGCATGCGCTGAACACGTCGATGAAACTGGCGCGCGAGCGCGGCGAGCGGTTTGAAGGGTTCGAAGCGTCGCGCTACGCGAGCGGCGAGTACTTTGACAAATACCTTACGCAGACATGGACGCCGCGCACCGCGCGGGTCGCAGAATTATTCGCGCGTGCGGGCATTACGCTGCCGACGCCAGAGATGTGGCGCGCGCTTCGCGACGACGTGATGCGCCACGGGCTGTATAACCGCAATCTCCAGGCGGTGCCGCCGACCGGCTCTATCTCGTATATCAACCATGCGACGTCAAGCATTCACCCGATCGTCTCAAAAATCGAAATCCGCAAGGAAGGCAAAATCGGCCGCGTCTATTACCCCGCGCCGTTTATGACCAACGAGAATCTGTCGCTCTACCAGGATGCGTATGAAATCGGCCCCGAGAAGATCATCGATACCTATGCCGAGGCGACGCGCCATGTGGATCAGGGGCTGTCGCTGACGCTCTTTTTCCCGGATACCGCCACCACGCGCGATATCAACAAAGCGCAGATTTACGCCTGGAAGAAAGGCATCAAGACGCTCTATTACATTCGACTGCGCCAGCTGGCGCTGGAAGGCACCGAAATTGAGGGCTGCGTCTCCTGCGCCCTGTGAGGAAACACCATGATCCGTTTAAGCCGTATTAGCGCCATTAACTGGAATAAACTTCAGGACGAGAAAGATCTGGAGGTGTGGAACCGGCTCACCAGCAACTTCTGGCTGCCGGAAAAAGTGCCGCTCTCAAACGATATTCCGGCCTGGCAGACCTTAACGCCCGGCGAGCAGCAGCTGACCATCCGCGTTTTTACCGGGCTGACGCTGCTCGACACCATTCAGAACGCGGTGGGCGCGCCCGCGCTGATGGCCGACGCGCTGACACCGCACGAAGAAGCGGTGCTCTCAAACGTCAGCTTTATGGAGGCGGTACATGCGCGCTCGTACAGCTCGATTTTCTCCACGCTCTGCCAGACGCCGGACGTGGACGCCGCCTACGCCTGGAGTGAAGAAAACGCGCCGCTGCAACGCAAAGCGCAAATTATCCTTGCGCACTATCGCGATGACGATCCGCTGAAGAAGAAAATCGCGAGCGTATTTCTGGAATCTTTCCTGTTCTACTCCGGCTTTTATCTGCCGATGTACTGGTCGAGCCGCGGCAAGCTCACCAATACCGCCGATCTGATTCGTCTTATCATTCGCGACGAGGCGGTGCATGGGTATTACATCGGCTACAAATATCAGCAGGCACTGGCGCAGGTGGACGACGCGCGCCGCGAATCGCTCAAAACCTTCGCGCTGGATCTGATGATGGAACTCTACGATAACGAGCTTGCGTACACCGAGGCGCTGTATCGCGACGTCGGCTGGGTGGACGATGTCAGCGCGTTTTTGTGTTACAACGCCAACAAAGCGCTGATGAATCTCGGTTACGAGGCGCTGTTCCCGCCGGAAATGGCGCAGGTGAACCCGTCGATTCTGGCCGCCCTCTCCCCCGGCGCCGATGAAAACCACGACTTTTTCTCCGGCTCCGGCTCGTCTTATGTCATGGGCAAAGCGGTGGAAACCGAAGACGAAGACTGGGATTTTTAATTCGCCCTCAGGTGCAAATAATTGCTATAAATTTCGCAGAATTATTTGCTGCAAAATTGTAAAATCCACGAAAATATCTCTGCGACATTCCTGACTGCTATTTCCGGACTCTCACGGGTGAATCACGCCGATTCACCCGCCATTTCGACACCTGGCCGCAAAAATATCACACTTCATTCATTGCCGCTCAGCCCAGCAATAGCGGGAAATAATCGCCACTCAACGACGCAATTCACCTCACATTGCGGAAATTGAGGGTTGTCTCAGAATCTGAGTATGCTAGGGTATGCCCCGGTAACTATTTCCTGCAGGAATCATCTTAACGGCAAAATATAACAGGACTCACGCTATTGCATGGCAATTAAATTAGAAATTAAGAATCTATATAAAATATTTGGAGAGCACCCACAGCGGGCCTTTAAATATATTGAACAAGGGCTTTCAAAAGCCGAAATACTGGAAAAGACCGGGCTGTCTGTCGGCGTAAAAGACGCCACTCTGGCCATTGAAGAAGGCGAGATATTTGTGATCATGGGGTTATCCGGCTCGGGTAAGTCCACTATGGTTCGCCTTCTCAATCGCCTGATTGAACCCACCCGCGGCCAGGTGCTGATTGACGGCGAGGATATCGCCAGAATATCTGACGCCGCGCTGCGCGAGGTGCGCAAGAAAAAGATAGCGATGGTATTCCAGTCATTTGCGCTGATGCCGCATATGACGGTTTTAAATAATACCGCCTTCGGCATGGAATTAGCTGGCGTGCCGCAAAAAGAGCGTCAGGAAAAAGCGCTTGACGCTCTGCGCCAGGTCGGGCTTGAGAATTACGCCCACGCGTATCCCGATGAACTTTCAGGCGGAATGCGCCAGCGCGTCGGGCTTGCGCGCGCGCTGGCCATTAACCCTGACATCCTGTTAATGGATGAAGCCTTCTCGGCGCTCGATCCGTTAATTCGCAGCGAAATGCAGGATGAATTAATTAAGCTTCAGTCGCGCCACCAGCGCACCATCGTGTTTATTTCCCATGACCTGGATGAAGCCATGCGAATTGGCGATCGCATCGCGATTATGCAAAACGGCGAAGTGGTGCAGGTCGGCACGCCGGATGAAATTTTGAATAATCCGGCGAACGATTATGTGCGCACGTTTTTCCGCGGTGTCGATATTAGCCAGGTCTTTAGCGCGAAAGATATCGCACGCCGCAGCCCGGCGGGCCTGTTGCGTAAAACGCCAGGCTTTGGCCCGCGCTCGGCCATCAAGCTGTTGCAGGATGAAGATCGTGAATTTGGCTACGTCGTCGAGCGCGGCAACCGCTTTGTCGGCACCGTGTCTGTCGATTCCCTGAAAGCGGCGCTGGCGGCAGGCCAGGGGCTGGACAGCGCGTTGCTGGAGACGCCCGCGGCGGTGAGCGCCGACACGCCGTTAAGCGAACTGCTCTCACCGGTTGGGCTCGCGCCGTGCGCCGTCCCGGTCGTCGGCGACGAGCAACAGTATGTGGGCGTTATCTCAAAAGGGGTATTGCTGAAAGCTTTAGATCGCGAGGGGGCCACCCATGACTGACCAGACGCAAAATCCGTGGGATACCGGCAGCGCGGATGCCGCCGCGAACAGCGCCAGCAGCGCAGACGCCTGGGGCAGCCCGACGCCTGCGCCGGAGAGCGGCTCTACCGACTGGCTGAACAGCGCGCCCGCGCCTGCGCCTGCGCCCGAGCATTTCAACATTATGGACCCGTTCCATAACACGCTGATTCCGCTCGACCGCTGGGTAACGGAAGGCATCGACTGGGTGGTGACGCACTTCCGCCCGCTGTTCCAGGGCATTCGCGTGCCGGTGGATTACATCCTGAACGCCTTCCAGCAGCTGCTGCTGGGGATGCCCGCGCCTGTCGCGATTATCCTTTTCGCGCTGATCGCCTGGCAGATTTCCGGCGTGGGTATGGGTGTTGCGACGCTGGTGTCGCTGATCCTCATCGGGGCAATCGGCGCCTGGTCGCAGGCGATGGTGACGCTGGCGCTGGTGCTGACCGCGCTGTTGTTCTGCGTCGTGATTGGTCTGCCGCTTGGGATCTGGCTGGCGAGAAGCCCGCGCGCGGCGAAAATTATTCGCCCGCTGCTGGATGCGATGCAGACGACGCCCGCGTTTGTTTATCTGGTGCCGATTGTGATGCTGTTTGGCATCGGCAACGTGCCGGGCGTGGTGGTGACGATTATCTTCGCCCTGCCGCCGGTGGTGCGCCTGACGATCCTCGGGATTAACCAGGTGCCGGAAGATCTTATCGAAGCGGCGCGCTCGTTCGGCTCCAGCCCACGCCAGATGCTGTTTAAAGTACAGTTGCCGCTGGCCATGCCCACCATTATGGCGGGAATTAACCAGACGCTGATGCTGGCTCTCTCTATGGTCGTGATCGCCTCGATGATCGCCGTCGGCGGGCTGGGCCAGATGGTACTGCGCGGTATTGGCCGCCTCGACATGGGGCTTGCCACGGTCGGCGGCGTAGGGATTGTTATCCTCGCCATTATTCTCGACCGGCTGACGCAGGCCGTGGGCCGTGACGCCCGCAGCCGCGGCAACCGTCGCTGGTATGCCAGCGGCCCGCTTGGTTTTATCACCCGTCCATTCATCAAATAAAGCGCTGGCGGCGCAGGCCGCCCGCTTTCCCTCATCTGAATAAAAGGAATAACGATGCGACATTCTGTTCTTTTCGCCACAGCCTTTGCCACACTCGTTACCACCAGCACCTTTGCCGCCGACCTGCCCGGCAAAGGCATTACCGTCCAGCCGGTGCAGAGCACAATTTCCGAAGAGAGCTTTCAGACACGGTTAGTGAGCCGCGCGCTGGAGAAGCTCGGCTATACCGTGAATAAAACCAGCGAAGTGGATTACAACGTCGGCTACACCTCGATTGCCTCCGGCGACGCTACTTTTACCGCCGTGAACTGGCAGCCGCTGCATGACGATATGTACGCGGCCGCAGGCGGCGACAAGAAGTTTTACCGTGAAGGCACCTATGTGACGGGCGCGGCGCAGGGGTATCTGATTGACCGTAAAACGGCCGAGAAGTATCACATTACCAATATCGCGCAGCTGAAAGATCCGAAACTCGCGAAGCTGTTCGACAGCAACGGCGACGGCAAAGCGGACATGATGGGCTGTACGCCTGGCTGGGGCTGCGAGGCGGTGATTAACCATCAGAACACGGCGTATGGCCTGCAAAACACCGTGACCGTGAACCACGGCAACTACGCGGCGATGATGGCCGATACCATTGCGCGTTATAAAGAAGGTAAACCGGTGCTCTATTACACCTGGACGCCGTACTGGGTGAGCGATGTGCTGAAGCCGGGTAAAGATGTGGTGTGGCTGCAGGTGCCATTTTCGTCCCTGCCGGGCGAGCAGAAGGATATCGACACTAAACTTTCAAACGGTAATAACTTCGGCTTCCCGGTGAATACGATGCACATTGTGGCGAACAAAGCCTGGGCGGAGAAGAACCCGGCGGCGGCGAAGCTGTTCGCGGTAATGAAGTTGCCGATTACCGATATCAACGCCCAGAACGCGATGATGCACAGCGGCAGAGCGAGCGAGGCGGATATCGAAAGCCATGTGGATGGCTGGATTAAAGCCCACCAGCAGCAGTTCGACGGCTGGATCAAGGAAGCGCTGGCCGCGCAGAAGTAAGCGCTTTGCGATGAGAGATAACACCCGCCACCCGGCGGGTGTTTTTTTAATGGCGGGTGTATTTTTAACGGCGGGTGCGCTTCGCTTACCCGCCCTACAGGTAATATCGCGTCTTCCGGGTGGGTGTCTTGTTTTAACGGCGGGTGCGCTGCGCTTACCCGCCCTACGTGTAACATCGCGTCTTCCAAGTGGGTGTCTTGTTTTAACGGCGGGTGCGCTGCGCTTACCCGCCCTGGGGGTAACATCCCTTCTTCCGGGTGGGTGTTTTGTTTTAATGGCGGGTGCGCTGCGCTTACCCGCCCTATAAATGGAATCGCTGCTTTAATGTAGGGTGGGTAAGCGCAGCGCACCCACCGACCCAAAACGCACAATCCGACACTTAACAAATCCCCAACATTCTGGCGCTACGATGCGGTTCCGTTATCATAATGGCTTTCGGCAAGCGTTTTCCCGCCTCTCTGGATAACAATACAGAACCATTATGACCAAACAGACTCAAGGACTTAGCACATCGCTGACGGTACTGATGTCCGTCGCTACCGGGCTTGTGGTCGCGAGCAACTACTATGCTCAACCGCTGCTCGACACCATCGCCCATGCGTTCGCCATTACCGCTAACCAGGCGGGCTTTATCGTCACCGCCGCCCAGCTCGGCTACGCTTTCGGGCTGCTGTTCCTGGTGCCGCTCGGCGATATGTTTGAACGCCGCCGCATGATCGTGGTGATGACGCTGCTGGCCGCCGCCGGGATGCTTATCACCGCGAGCAGTCATACGCTCGCGATGATGATTCTGGGCACCGCGCTGACCGGCCTGTTCTCCGTCGTGGCGCAAATCCTGGTGCCGCTTGCCGCCACGCTCGCCGCGCCGGAAAAACGCGGTAAGGTCGTGGGGACCATCATGAGCGGCCTGCTGCTCGGCATTCTGCTGGCGCGTACCGTTTCCGGCGCGCTGGCAAACCTCGGCGGCTGGCGCACGGTGTACTGGGTGGCGACGGTGCTGATGGCTGTTATGGCGCTGGCGCTCTGGCGCGGCCTGCCTGTCGTCAGGCAGACCAGTACGCTTAACTATCCGCAACTGCTCGGCTCCATCTTCCGCCTGTTTACCCGCGATAAACTGCTGCGCACCCGCGCGCTGCTGGGCTGCCTCACCTTCGCCAACTTCAGCATTCTCTGGACATCGATGGCGTTTTTACTGGCGGGCGCGCCGTTTCATTTCTCAGACGGCGTGATTGGGCTGTTCGGTCTCGCGGGTGCGGCTGGCGCACTTGGCGCGCGTCCGGCAGGCGGTTTTGTCGATAAAGGCAAGGCGCATCTCACCACCACCTGGGGGCTGGTCCTGCTGCTGCTGTCGTGGATTGCCGTGGCGTTCGGACAGTTTTCGGTTATCGCGCTCATCATCGGCATTCTGGTGCTCGATCTTACGGTACAGGGCGTACATATCACCAACCAGAGCGTGATTTATCGCATCCACCCGGACGCCCGTAACCGTCTTACCGCCGGTTATATGACCAGCTACTTTATTGGCGGCGCGGCGGGTTCACTTATCTCCGCCTCGGCGTGGCAACACGCAGGATGGAACGGTGTCTGCGCCGCAGGTGCAATTATCGCCCTACTAAATCTGGTAGTGTGGTGGTGCGGCTATCACCGTCATAGCGGGACAGAGTGAGGTCTGCGTCGCACCTTTGCCGTCCTGAATGCCTGCGAAGGGTGTTAAGGGCGGTAACACTCTGTTAAGGTTATGCGGAGTTATTTATTCGAGTGATTTTAACTTCGGTAATATATCAAAAACGTATATGGATATACCCACACCTTTAAGCCCCTCCCTGCCTCCTCGCGCATTTTCGCTGGCAGGGAGCATAAGCGAAACTTTGCCATCATTTTTCAGCGGCTTGTCCGTGGCTGTTATCCCGCGTTTGTGCTCGCTACCGTCTGGTTTGACATCATCCGAATCCACTTTTTACTTTTCTGTCGCTTATATGAACGACCGCCGACCCGCACCGTTTTTCGCCGATACGCATACCGCGCAGGGGTCGTCGATTTCATATTCTGCCCGCCAGGTCGCAGGCGGCGGGCGCTCCGGGTATGGAATAGCCCGGAAGCTCATGACGGTAACGTAGCCATTAATGATTCATCTGAATAATAGATTTACATGATTTGTTACCGTCGTTATTATATCGGCTGCAATTAATGAGGTTATACCCAAATGGATAGTTCGTTTACGCCCATTGAACAGATGCTTAAATTTCGCGCCAGTCGCTATGAGGATTTTCCGTATCAGGAAATTCTCCTGACTCGCCTGTGCATGCACATGCAGGGCAAGCTGCTGGAAAACCGCAATAAAATGCTGAAGGCTCAGGGGATTAACGAGACATTGTTTATGGCGTTGCTGACCCTGGAATCTCAGGAGAATCACAGCATTCAGCCGAGCGAGCTGAGCTGCGCACTGGGATCGTCGCGCACGAACGCCACCCGTATTGCCGATGAGCTGGAAAAACGCGGCTGGATCGAGCGTCGTGAAAGCGATAACGATCGCCGCTGCCTGCATCTTCAGTTGACCGAGAAAGGTCAGGAATTCTTACGTCAGGTTCTGCCGCCGCAGCATCACTGCCTGCATCTGCTCTGGTCCTCTTTAAACAGCCAGGAAAAAGAGCAGCTTGAGCAGATAACCCGCAAATTGCTCGACCGCCTCGACCAGATGGAAGAGGACAATACGCTGCTTGAGGCCGTTCGCTAACGCGCCGATAAGCGCTCGTTTCGCAAACGTGCCGTTGCAAGGAAACCGCTACACTGACAGGCCAGCATTTTCATGCTGGCCTTTTTGACAACAGAGGTCGGCTATCGCCGACAACAACAATAAGAACGTGGAGATAAACATGAGCGCAAATGCGGAGAACACCACCCCGCAGCAACCGGTCAGTAACAAAAAGGGCAAACGCAAAGGCGCCCTGCTGTTATTAACCTTGCTCTTTGTTGTTATTGCCGTGGCGTATGGCGTTTACTGGTTTTTAGTGGCGCGTCATTTTGAAGAGACCGATGACGCCTACGTGGCCGGGAATCAGGTACAAATCATGGCGCAGGTCTCCGGCAGCGTCACCAAAGTCTGGGTGGAGAACACCGACTTTGTGAAAAAAGGCGACGTGCTGGTGACGCTCGACCCGACCGACGCCCAGCAGGCGTTTGAGAAAGCGAAAACGGAACTGGCCTCAAGCGTACGTCAGACCCGACAGCTGATGATTAACAGCAAGCAGTACGCCGCGAATATTGAGGTTAAGAAAACCGCACTGGCGCAGGCGCAGAGCGACTTAAACCGCCGCGTGCCGCTCGGCAGCGCGAATTTAATTGGCCGTGAAGAACTGCAGCATGCCCGCGATGCGGTCGCCAGCGCCCAGGCGCAGCTGGATGTCGCCATCCAGCAGTACAACGCCAACCAGGCGATGATCCTCGGCACGAAGCTTGAAGACCAGCCTGCGGTGCAACAGGCCGCCACCGAAGTGCGCAACGCCTGGCTTGCGCTTGAGCGTACCAAAATCGTCAGCCCGATGACCGGTTATGTGTCGCGCCGCTCTGTTCAGGTCGGCGCGCAGATTAGCCCGACGACGCCGCTGATGGCCATCGTTCCGTCGAGCGGTCTGTGGGTGGACGCGAACTTTAAAGAAACCCAGCTGGCGCATATGCGCATCGGCCAGCCGGCTACCGTGGTGAGCGATATCTACGGCGATGACGTGGAGTACACCGGTAAAGTGGTCGGCCTCGATATGGGCACCGGCAGCGCCTTCTCCCTGCTGCCTGCGCAGAACGCCACCGGTAACTGGATCAAAGTGGTTCAGCGTCTGCCGGTACGTATCGAGCTGGACGCGAAACAGCTGGAGCAGCATCCGCTGCGCATCGGCCTGTCCACGCTGGTGAAAGTCGATACCACCAATCGCGACGGCGGCGTCCTCGCGACCCAGACGCGCTCTGAGCCTGCGTACCAGAGCAACGCGCGCGAAATCGCGCTGGAGCCGGTGAACAAGCTGATTAACGATATCGTGCAGGCGAACGCGGGTTAACCGGCGGAGGTTGTATGCAGCAACGTAAACCGCTTGAAGGGGCGCAACTGGTCGTCATGACCATCGCCCTTTCGCTTGCCACCTTCATGCAGGTGCTGGACTCCACCATCGCGAACGTGGCGATCCCGACGATCGCCGGTAACCTCGGTGCCTCGTTAAGCCAGGGCACCTGGGTCATAACCTCCTTCGGGGTGGCAAACGCCATCTCGATTCCCTTGACCGGCTGGCTTGCGAAGCGCGTCGGCGAGGTGAAGCTGTTCGTCTGGTCGACTATCGCGTTCGCGATTGCCTCCTGGGCCTGTGGCGTCTCAAACAGTCTGAACATGCTGATTTTCTTCCGCGTGATTCAGGGGATCGTGGCCGGGCCGCTGATCCCGCTCTCTCAGAGTCTGCTGCTGAGCAACTATCCGCCCGCCAAACGTTCTGTCGCGCTGGCGCTGTGGTCGATGACGGTGATTGTCGCCCCCATCTGCGGGCCCATTCTCGGTGGCTGGATCAGCGATAACTACCACTGGGGCTGGATCTTCTTTATCAACGTGCCGATCGGCATCGTCGTGGTATTGATGACGCTGCAATCGCTGCGCGGGCGTGAAACCCGCACCGAGCAGCGGCGCATCGACGCCGTGGGGCTGGGGCTGCTGGTGATTGGTATCGGTTGTCTGCAGGTGATGCTCGACCAGGGTAAAGAGCTGGACTGGTTTAACTCAACCGAAATCATCGTGTTGACCGTTGTGGCGGTAGTGGCGCTGAGTTTCCTGATTGTCTGGGAGCTGACCGACGAACATCCGATTGTCGATCTCTCGCTGTTTAAATCGCGCAACTTTACCATCGGCTGCCTGAGTATCAGTCTTGCCTATATGCTCTACTTCGGCTCGATTGTGTTGCTGCCGCAGTTGTTGCAGGAGGTCTACGGCTATACCGCGACCTGGGCGGGGCTGGCGTCGGCACCGGTCGGGATAATCCCGGTGATTCTCTCGCCGATTATCGGGCGCTTTGCGCACCGGCTGGATATGCGCCGCCTGGTGACATTCAGCTTTATTATGTACGCGGTGTGCTTCTACTGGCGCGCGTATACCTTCGAGCCGGGAATGGATTTCGGGGCGTCGGCATGGCCGCAGTTTATTCAGGGCTTCGCGGTGGCGTGCTTCTTTATGCCGCTCACTACTATTACCCTCTCCGGCCTGCCGCCGGAGCGGCTGGCGGCGGCGTCGAGCCTGTCGAACTTCTTAAGGACGCTCGCGGGTTCCATCGGCACCTCGATAACCACGACGCTGTGGACCAACCGGGAATCGATGCACCACGCGCAGCTGACCGAGTCGGTCACGCCGTTTAACCCCAACGCGCAGGAGATGTATAACCAGCTCCAGGGCATGGGAATGACGCAGCAGCAGGCGTCCGGGTATATTGCGCAGCAGATTACCAACCAGGGGCTGATTATCTCCGCCAATGAGATTTTCTGGGCGTCTGCGGGCGTGTTCCTCGTCCTGCTCGGGCTTATCTGGTTCGCGAGACCGCCTTTCGGCGCGGGCGGCGGCGGCGGTGGCGCTCACTGATGGTTCTGTAAAAAGGCCCGCACTGGCGGGCCTTTTTTATTGATGCGGATTATTCCTTCGCGGGGGGCATGCCCTGCTTACGCAATTGCGCGATGAGACGCTCCAGCGGCAGTGGCCGACACATCAGATATCCCTGGGTTTCATCGCATTGATACATTTTAAGCTGCGCCAGCTGCTCCGGCGTCTCCACGCCTTCCGCGGTGATGCTGAGTGAGAACGCTTTGCCAAGCCCGATGATATTCTCCACGATGCTGTTGGCGTTATCCGAGTGCGGCATGCCCGCCACAAAGGATTTATCAAGCTTAATGCCATCGAACGGGAACGTGCGCAGGTAGCTCAACGACGAATAGCCCGTGCCGAAATCATCGATAAGCAGCCGCACGCCGAGCGCTTTGAGGCCATTCATCAGCGCAAGGCTCTGCTCAGGGTTTGAGAGCGTGGCGTTTTCCGTGACTTCCAGCTCCAGCCTTTCTGGCGCAAGCCCGGTCGTGTTCAGCACCTCCTGCACCCGCTCCACCAGCCCTGGCGTTCGGAACTCCATCGCCGAAATATTCACGGAGACAGAAAGCCCTGGCATATCGCGCTGCGCATCGCGGCAGGCGGCGTTCAGCACCCAGTCGCTGATGGCGATAATCAGCCCGGTCTCTTCGGCGAGCGGAATGAACTGATCCGGCATCAGCAGCCCGAGCGTCGGGTGATGCCAGCGTAACAGCGCTTCAACCGCCACCACCTTTTCAGCGTTGACGTCATAGCGCGGCTGATAGACCAGCCGGAACTGCTGCTCGCGGATAGCTTCACGCAGGCTGTTCTCCATTTCGCGGCGCTGGACAATCTGTTCGGCCATATCGGCGTTATAAAATACCCAGCCGTTGCGCCCGCGGCTTTTCGCTTTATAGAGCGCGATGTCCGAGAAGCGCAGCAGATCGGTCGCGTTTACCGCGTCCTGCGGCGCGAGCGCGATCCCCATACTGGCACCGATGAGGATCTCATGATCCTGCACGCTGAAGGGCCGGTTGAGCTCGGCGAGAATGCGCGCGCAGAGCTGCTCCAGCGCTTCCTTGCGTTCGATATCCGGGATAATCAGGATAAATTCATCGCCGCCCTGGCGCGCCACCAGATCGAAATCGCGCAGGCAGGCGCGCAGGCGCTCGGAAACCTGATGCAGCAGTTCGTCGCCGACGCCGTGGCCAAAGAGATCGTTAACCGGTTTAAACTTATCGAGATCGAGGCTAATCATCGCCAGCGGATGCTCGCGCGTCGGGCGCGACTGAAGTTTGCCTTCCAAAAACTCTTTCATGCGCACCCGGTTAGGCAGGCCGGTCAGTTCATCATGCAGCGAGAGATACTGCACGCGCGCCTGCGCTTCGACTTCAAGCGTGACGTCGGTCGCGGTGCCGCGAAAGCTTAGCCCGCCCTCCGGTGTGGCGATGGGCTTCGCCACCAGATTGCAGTAGCGCTGATGTCCCTGCGCGGACAGATAGCGGCAGTGGGTCATGTTGCGGTGTCCGCCGTGCCCCGGCTGATGGAGCCACGCTTCCAGCGTCGCCCTGTCCTCCTGAATAAACTCGGTGACGCGCCGCCCTAACCAGTCGGCGATGCGATAGCCGGTAATGACCGGAAAACGCTCGGAAAGCCAGGTGAAGCGCAGCTCGTCGTCCGTTTCCCAGATCCAGTCGGTGGTCGCTTCCGCGACATCACGAAAACGCCGTTCGCTGGCAGCCAGCGCGAGCCGGTTCTGCTCCAGCAAAAAGGCGTTTTCATCATTGAGCCGCGCTTTATTGAGCGCGTTACGCATGGAAATACCTGCGACCAGCCCCGTAAAACACATCAGGAAAATCAGCAGCGGCAGGATAACGACAATCAGGTTGTGGCCGGGATCTTCGCTGCGCCAGACCATCGTGACGTGGCCGTTGCCAAGCGGCAGGCTCAGCGTCACCTCACGGTAGCCAGGCGATGCGTCGCCGGGTTTACGCACATGCAGATCCTCAATGCCATATTCGTGGCCCATCTGCGCGAGCTCCGCGCCACTCAGCACATCGATAAAAACCAGCAGCGACGGCGTGCCGGGTTCAGCGGCAACATTTTTGTCCCCGCCGCTGCGTATCCAGGCGGCCCCCACCAGCGCAGGCTGGCCGTGGTATTCCATCGGCGTGATGACACAAGCCCCATCGGAGGCGTCAAGCGCGGTGCGCAGACTGTTCAACACCGGCGCGCCTGTCCAGTGCTCCACTTTCTGGTGACTGAGTTTGCCGTTCACAACGCTGTAGCGGGTCGCATTGCTGCCATCAACGACAAAAACGCCGTCATAGCCGAACATCTCATAGAGCGACGCGCCCAGATTTCCGCGGTCCCACGCCCAGGTCACGTTGACCGCCTGATGCAAATTCAGGTAAGCCTCGCCCCAGTCAGAGTAGTCATTAAGCGTGGTTTTTATCGTATCCTGGCGATTTTGCAGGGCTTTTAATAACAGATGGCGGCTTTGTGCATCCGCGCGCTCGTTGATAGTATTCGCAATGTGCAGAAGAGAAAGCATCGCTATCAGGAAAAACAGCCCTAACAGAGCGCCCATAAAAAGTAATGTTCGCCGGATAAACCGGGTGGTATTTCCCGTCTCGTTACCGGATAAGTCAGAAACGCCGCGTCTGAATAAACCCCTCATTCCTCGTTCCCAGTCTGCAATAGCCTTGATAATAGTATGACGTCCGTGAAAAGATCTGCGCAGCGCGCGATATCATTATTATTCACGGTGTTACCCCTGAACGCATGACGCTGACGATATGCAAGACCGGACGCGGCCCGCCACGCATCTGCAACGCTGCTCAGGCTATTCGTTAAGGGGTTAATGATTTAAACCAATAGGTTATTTCACGGCGATATTTTAAGGCTTACAAAAAATTTGTTTTAAGTCGCCCGGATGGCGCCAGGTGGCGCGTAAATATAACCGTTACGGCAATCATATAATAAAAAAGGAGCCATTAAGGCTCCCTTTTCATTATTTATTTTGACGGCTTACAGGTGCAGTTCCTGTAATTTTTCTTTCGGCAGCGCCAGCGCATCATTGCTGTTAACGCCTACGCCGCGTTCGATAATGTGGCGGGCGATTTCCTGGGCCTCTTCCAGCGAGTGCATCTCATAAGTGCCGCACTGGTAGACGTTCAGCTCAGGGATCTGATTCTGCTCTTTGACTTTCAACACGTCCTGCATCGCCGCTTTCCAGGCGTCAGCCACGCGCTGCTCGTCAGGCTGGCCGATGAGGCTCATATAGAAACCGGTGCGGCAGCCCATCGGGGAGATATCGATGATCTCCACACCGTTGCCGTTCAGATGATCGCGCATGAAACCGGCAAACAGGTGCTCCAGCGTGTGAATGCCTTTTTCCGGCATCACTTCTTTGTTCGGCACGCAAAAACGCAGGTCGAACACGGTGATGGTATCGCCGTGCGGCGTGTTCATGGTCTTCGCCACACGTACCGCAGGCGCTTCCATACGGGTATGGTCGACAGTGAAGCTATCAAGCAATGGCATCTGATCACCTCCGAGTAGTGATTTTTTTAAATTTAACTGAACTTATGTTCGCGGGCCCGGTCTGAATCTATGAAAGACGCGCATTTGTTATCATCATCACTGAGTTCAGAGATGACAATTTGGCCACAGCGATGTGGCCTTTTTCTTTTGTGTTACGCCTGCTTCGCCAGCCATTCATCAAACGGTTCGGTATCCGCGGCCTCAATCTCACGCTGGCGCGCCAGCGACGCCGCCTGCTCCTGACGAAAATCTTCTTCATGCAACGCCTGCAACGGCTCTTCACGCAGCATGGTGCGGTAGCGATCCGCCAGCATCCGTCCGGTGCCGCCAATCCCGTTTTCAATCATCGAACGCAAAATCTGCGCCGAGTAAGTGAGCTCGGGATCGTCAAAGCAGGCCACCAGTCGGTCACAGACCTGCTGGTACTCCTGGCCGCCGTGAATGCCGTCGAGCGTTTGCGCCACGCGACGTAAATCGCGGAACAGATCTTTGCCCACTTTCTCCAGCGGGAACTGCGCCGTTTCGCAGCCGATGCCAAGCGTCAGCCCCGGCTTGCGGCCTTCCAGAATCACGCGGTTCCAGTTGGTGCGGGTACACAACAGCTCATCGCTGCTCATCTCCGGCGCATCCGCCAGCGCGCACCAGACCATAAAGAGATCGAGGAAACGCACCTGATTTTCATCAACGCCAATCGGCGAGAACGGGTTGATATCGAGCGAACGCACTTCGATATATTCAATACCGCCACGCAGCAACGCATCGGACGGCGATTCGCCATCGCGCGTGACGCGCTTCGGACGGATCGGCGCATAGAGTTCATTTTCAATCTGCAAAATGTTGGTGTTGATTTGCAGATATTCGCCGTCTTTCTTCAGCCCCAGCTTCGCATACTCTTCCGACGGGGTTTTAATCGCGCGCTTCAATCCTGCCACATAACCGTGCAGATCGTTAAACGTAATCCCGAGATTGCTTTGCGATTTATTGGTATAGCCCAGATCGCTTAAGCGCAGTGAGGTCGCGTAAGGCAGGTAATACATGCCGCAGTCGGTTTTCTCAAACGGCAGTTTGGTCGGCTTGCCCTGCAGGAAAGACGAACAGATCGCCGGTGATGCGCCAAACAGGTACGGGATCACCCAGCCAAAACGGTAGTAGTTGCGGATCAGACGGAAATAGCCCGCTGAAATCGCCTCTTTACCGCTTTCGGCATCGTCCACCTGACACTTCGCCTGCCAGAACGCCAGCGGCAGCGAGAAGTTATAGTGCACGCCGGAAATCGTCTGCATCAGCGCGCCATAGCGATTTTTCAGCCCTGAGCGATAGAGCGTTTTAAAACGCCCGATATTTGAAGTGCCATATTGCGCGAGCTCAATGTCCTGCCCCTCTTTGATATAGCAGGGCATGCTGAGCGGCCACATGCGCTCGTCGCCGAGCGCTCTGGCGGTGTGGCGATGGATATCGCGCATAACCGTCAGCATGTGATCGATATCGCCATCTACCGGCGTGATAAATTCCAGAAGGGCTTCGGCAAAGTCCGTCGTGATCCACTTATGGGTTAACGCGGCGCCCAGGCTTTCCGGATGCCCCGTGGTCGCCAGCTCGCCTTCAGGCGTGACGCGCAGTGTTTCGCGCTCAAGCCCACGGCGAATGCCTTTCAATGCCTCAGGATGCTCGGTTAGCCAGGCCAGCGCCTGTGATACGTCCGGGATCAAATTGACCTCCCGCCTGTCGTGTCGAAAATATTTTTATTAAGCATAATTGTAATGGTAAAGGTTGACGATGAAAGGTCGCTCAAACAATCCAATTAGTGCCACCACGTCATACCCTGTAAAGTCGCTGCCGCAATGATGATGTAGCGCAGCGCCTTGCCAAGGCACAGAAAAAAAATCACCGGCCCCCAGGGAAGACGCAGCCACCCTGCCAGCAGGCATAATAAATCACCGACTAAAGGCAGCCAGCTTAACAGCAGCGCCGGCGCGCCGAATCGTTGCAGCCAGCCCTGCGCGCGCTCCTGCCAGCGCGACGACTCGCGCAGCGGAAACAGCCGCCCAAGAATAACGTTAGTTAACCCCCCAAGGCTATTACCTATTGTTGCGGTTAATACCAAAAGCCAGGGGGCGGTTTTTACGCTAACCAACAGCGCCACCAGTACCGCTTCGGAACTGCCCGGCAGCAGCGTGGCGCTCAGAAAACTGCTGGTGAAGAGCGAGAGGAGCGACAGCGCGTCGCTCACAGCAAACGCACGTCCACGGCATCCATTCCCGCGAGACGCGCCGCTTCGAGACCGAAATCCGCGTCTTCAAACACGACGCATTTCTCAGGCGCGACGCCCATGAGCGTGGCACAGCGCAGGAACGTATCGGGAGCGGGTTTGTGATGCTGTACATGATCGGCGGCAACCACCGCGGTGAAATAGTGACGAAGGCCAAGATGCGCCAGCAGCGCTTCCGCCATCGCGCTTTCGCTGCCGGTGCCGACAGCCATAGGACGACGGCCGTGCCACGCTTTGACGACATCAATGAGCGGCAGCGGACGCACCGTATCCAGCAGCATCGCCTGCACTGCCGCCGTTTTTTCACGCGCCAGCGCATGCGGGCAGAGATCGGCCTGATTCAGTTCAATGACCGCCTGGGCGATACGCCAGGTGGGCGAACCGTTCAGCGCGACCATCGCCTGCTCGTCAAACTGCATGCCGTAGCGGCCAAGAACGTCGCGCCAGGCTTTCCGGTGCGTCGGCTCGGTATCGAGGATGGTGCCATCCATGTCAAAAATCAGCCCGTCGTAACGCTCGTACATCATGTCCTCATCACCTGACCGCCAGGAATGTTACTTTAGCCTAAACCGTTAATGTTGTCGCTGTTAAGGCTTGCGGGCGGTGGCGATGGCTTAAGGAATCAAGCTGGTAAAAGTGATTTCAGGGAAAGTATAAAAAGGGAAAGGAGGCGTTGCGAAATATCTTTGGCAGAGCAAGGGTATATTCAGGTGAGGAAATGGTGCATCCGGGAGGATTATTCGGCTTCGCCTCACCCTGACTGGCCGCTGCTAAAGCAGCGTTATCCTCCCTGGAATTCGCGATAATCATCGCATACCAGGTCACGTCATCATTACTGATACTGTGCAGGAAGATGGTGCATCCGGGAGGATTATTCGGCTTCGCCTCACCCTTAAGGGCCGCTGCTAAGGCAGCGTTATCCTCCCTGGAATTCGCGATAATCATCGCTTACCAGGTCACGTCATCATTACTGATACCGTGGAGAAATATGGTGCATCCGGGAGGATTCGAACCTCCGACCGCTCGGTTCGTAGCCGAGTACTCTATCCAGCTGAGCTACGGATGCATCGGGGATATTGCTTTACTGCGGTTCTCGTCATCATCGCTGATAACGTGGAGAAATATGGTGCATCCGGGAGGATTCGAACCTCCGACCGCTCGGTTCGTAGCCGAGTACTCTATCCAGCTGAGCTACGGATGCATTGTGGATACTGCTTTACTGCGGTTCACGTCATCATCGCTGATAACGTGGAGAATAATGGTGCATCCGGGAGGATTCGAACCTCCGACCGCTCGGTTCGTAGCCGAGTACTCTATCCAGCTGAGCTACGGATGCATCGGGAATACTGCTTTACTGCTGATATTAGTATCGCTACGAAAGCCATACTAAGTAAGAGATGGTGCATCCGGGAGGATTCGAACCTCCGACCGCTCGGTTCGTAGCCGAGTACTCTATCCAGCTGAGCTACGGATGCAAAATGGCGGTGAGGGGGGGATTCGAACCCCCGATGCAGCTTTTGACCGCATACTCCCTTAGCAGGGGAGCGCCTTCAGCCTCTCGGCCACCTCACCACACGCCTCTTACGAGTGCTTCGAAGAGCTTGTTTCGTCTCATCGTCGCTGCGTGGCGCACATATTACTTTCTGGGACTTATAAGTCAAACAATTTTTCCCGACTCTGTATCGTTTGCACAATTACCGCCCAATCCGCCTGCTTTGCCAACAAAAAGGCTGTTTTATCAACGCAAATGCGCTGCAACAGGGGCGTATCAAATGAGGAAAAGGGAAACGGAAAAGCGCGTCAGAAGACGGAGAAACAGGAAGAAGCGAGGAAGAAACCAAAAGGGGGATGCGCCTCGCCGGTATGAGCGAGACGCGACAACTCAGTAACTGGACTGTTGCGATTTTTCAGCCTGGATACGCTGGTAGATCTCTTCACGGTGTACAGATACCTCTTTGGGGGCGTTAACGCCAATACGTACCTGGTTGCCTTTTACCCCAAGAACTGTCACGGTCACCTCATCCCCAATCATGAGGGTTTCACCAACTCGACGAGTCAGAATCAGCATTCTTTGCTCCTTGAAAGATTAAAAGAGTCGGGTCTCTCTGTATCCCGGCATTATCCATCATATAACGCCAAAAAGTAAGCGATGACAAACACCTGAGGTGTAAGCAGTCACGGCATTACATTCTGTTAAACCTAAGTTTAGCCGATCCAGAAAAAATCAACCCGACTTTATCGTTATAGTTCGGGCACAGATAAAGACGCCATAACAACAATGCGTTATGGCGTCTTTACTGCCGTTTTGGTTTTACAGCTTCGCGGTTACCCAGCTTTCAACGCTGCCAAGCGCTGCGGGCAGCGCCGCGGCATCGGTGCCGCCTGCCTGCGCCATATCCGGGCGGCCACCGCCTTTACCGCCGACCTGCTGAGCGATCATGCCCACCAGCTCGCCAGCTTTGACGCGATCCGTCACATCTTTTGACACGCCCGCGATCAGAGAGACTTTCCCCTCCGCGACGGTCGCCAGCACGATAACCGAAGAACCAAGCTGATTTTTCAGATCGTCAACCATCGTGCGCAGCATTTTCGGCTCGACGCCTGCAAGCTCGCTCACCAGCAGTTTCACGCCATTAATGTCCACGGCTTTGCTGCTGAGGTTAGCGCTTTCCTGCGCCGCCTGCTGTTCTTTGAGCTGCTGCAGCTCTTTTTCCAGCTGACGGGTGCGCTCAACCATCGCGCGAACTTTATCGTTCAGCGTCTGGCTGTCGCTTTTAAGCAGATGAGACAGCTCGTTCAGGCGGTCGTTCTGGGCATGAACCAGAGATAGCGCGCCTTCGCCGGTTACCGCTTCAATACGGCGCACGCCTGCGGCAGTGCCTGATTCAGAAACGATACGGAACAGGCCGATATCGCCAGTGCGCGACGCGTGGATACCGCCGCACAGCTCGGTGGAGAAATCGCCCATGCTCAGTACGCGTACGCGGTCTTCATATTTCTCGCCGAACAGCGCCATCGCCCCTTTGGCTTTCGCCGCTTCCAGATCCATAACATTGGTTTCAATCGGCAGGTTACGGCGGATCTGGGCGTTGACCAGATCTTCCACCTTGCGGATCTCTTCCGGCTTCATCGCTTCGAAATGGGAGAAATCGAAACGCAGGCCTTTGTCGTTGACCAGAGAACCTTTCTGCGCGACATGAGTGCCAAGCACCTGGCGCAGCGCGGCGTGCATCAGGTGCGTCGCCGAGTGGTTGAGACGGATACGGTCGCGTCGCGCATGGTCCACTTCCGCTTTAACGCCCTCGCCCACTTTCAGAACGCCGCTGGCCAGCTCGCCAATATGACCAATCGCCTGACCATATTTCTGGGTATCGTTAACGGTGAATGTAAAGCCGTTGCCTTTCAGCTCGCCTTTATCGCCCACCTGACCGCCGGACTCCGCATAGAAAGGCGTTTCATCCAGCACGACGACAGCCTGCTGGCCCGCAGTGACTTGCTCAACGGATTTGCCGTCGACAAACAGCGCGGTGACTTTCGCAGTCAGTTCGGTATGATCGTAGCCTTTGAATTCTGACGCGCCGTCAACGCGGATCATCGCGTTGTAATCCGCGCCGAAACCGCTGGATTCGCGCGCGCGACGACGCTGCTCTTCCATGGCGGCCTCAAAGCCCGCTTCGTCAACTTTAATGTTGCGCTCGCGGCAGACATCCGCGGTCAGGTCGACCGGGAAGCCATAGGTGTCATACAGACGGAAAGCCGTTTCGCCATCGAGCGTGTCGCCGGTAAGCTTAGAAAGTTCTTCATCCAGCAGCGCCAGACCACGCTCCAGCGTGCGGGCAAACTGCTCTTCTTCGGTTTTGAGAACCTGTTCCACCTGCGCCTGCTGGCGTTTCAGCTCTTCGCCCGCCGCGCCCATGACGTCCACCAGCGGCCCCACCAGCTTGTAGAAGAAGGTGTCTTTCGCGCCCAGCATATTGCCGTGACGAATCGCGCGGCGAATGATGCGGCGCAGCACATAGCCGCGGTTTTCGTTAGACGGAATAACGCCATCTGCAATCAGGAATGCACAGGAACGGATATGGTCGGCGATAACACGCAGCGATTTGTTGCTCAGATCGGTGGCACCGGTGACGTTCGCCACTGCCTTGATAAGCTTCTGGAACAGATCGATTTCATAGTTGGAGTTAACGTGTTGCAGCACCGCGGCGATACGCTCAAGGCCCATCCCGGTATCCACGGACGGCTTCGGCAGCGGTTCCATGGTGCCGTCAGCCTGACGGTTAAACTGCATAAACACGATGTTCCAGATCTCAATATAACGATCGCCATCTTCTTCCGGGCTGCCCGGAGGCCCGCCCCAGATGTGGTCGCCATGATCGTAGAAAATCTCGGTGCACGGGCCGCACGGACCGGTATCGCCCATCTGCCAGAAGTTGTCAGACGCGTAAGGCGCGCCTTTGTTATCACCGATGCGGATGATGCGTTCGCGCGGGATCCCGACTTCTTTTTCCCAGATTTCGTAAGCTTCGTCATCGGTTTCGTAGACGGTTACCCACAGGCGATCTTTCGGCAGGTTAAACCACTGCGCGCCGGTCAGTAGCTCCCAGGCGTACTGGATAGCGTCATGTTTGAAGTAGTCACCGAAGCTGAAGTTGCCCAGCATTTCGAAGAAGGTGTGGTGGCGGGCGGTGTAACCGACGTTTTCCAGGTCGTTGTGCTTACCACCAGCGCGCACGCAGCGCTGCGCCGTCGTCGCGCGGGAATAATTACGCTTGTCGAGACCAAGGAACACGTCCTTGAACTGGTTCATCCCGGCGTTGGTAAACAGCAAAGTCGGGTCATTATTCGGGACCAGAGAGCTACTGGCGACTACCTGGTGTCCCTTGCTATGGAAAAAGTCGAGAAACGCCTGACGGATCTCAGCGGTGCTCTTGCTCATAATTATCCTGAAATCAAGCTAACGAAATGTGTCACCCGAATGGCGCAGCACGCTGCCGCCAGACCAGGCTAAACGGAAAAAAGTGGGAATAAGATAAGTTTTCTTTACAGGGAAGTAAAACCCCGCATGGGGTCATCACTCAAAATTTCGGTAGATCGCCTGGATATCTTCCATGTAATAGCCGCGATACAGTAAAAAGCGCTGGACTTTGGCTTTTTCGGGAAAGGCGCGCGGCAGCGGCGCGCCGAATTTGCGCTCGGCCTGATCGCGGGCCTGTTCCTCCCAGTCCACCTCGCAGTCAGCGAAGGCGCTGTCGCACGCGGTTCGGGAAATACCCTTCTGCTGCAGCTCCTGACGAATGCGTTGCGGCCCGTAGCCTTTGCGGCCACGGCTGGCGATATAGCGCTCGGCGAAACGCGCATCGTCGAGATAATGCTGCTCGTGGCACCACGCAATCACTTTCTCGATATCTTCCGGCGTCGCCTGCGCCTGCTCATCTTCATTTTTGCCCGGCAACACGGCACCAAGCTTACGCCTGAGCTCTTGCTCGCTGTGGTCGCGCATCGCGAGTATTCGCATGGCGCGGTCAAGAAGGCGGGAGTAAGCGGAGCGGCGGGGAGTAGCGTCAGTCATAGGCGTGAATAACAGTGGCGAAGTTGAGGAGACAGAAAAAAGTAAGGGCTGCATCAGCAGCCCTTGAGATTAAAACTCTTCGTTGGTTTCTTCAACGCCGCCGTCGTTATCATCGACGGTGAAGTCAGGCGTAGAGTCCTGATTGTTGAGCAGCATGTCGCGCAGTTTCTTCTCAATTTCGTCAGCCATCGGCTTATTCTCTTTGAGGAAGTTGGTCGCGTTCGCTTTACCCTGGCCGATCTTCTCGCCGTTGTAGCTGTACCAGGCGCCCGCTTTTTCAATCAGCTTGTGCTTCACGCCAAGGTCAACCAGCTCGCCGTAGAAGTTGATCCCTTCACCGTAGAGGATCTGGAACTCAGCCTGTTTAAACGGCGCAGCGACTTTGTTTTTCACCACTTTCACGCGGGTTTCGCTACCTACCACTTCTTCGCCCTCTTTCACCGCGCCGATACGGCGGATGTCGAGACGCACAGACGCGTAGAATTTCAGCGCGTTACCACCGGTCGTGGTTTCCGGGTTACCAAACATCACGCCAATCTTCATACGGATCTGGTTGATGAAGATAAGCAGGGTGTTGGAGTTTTTCAGGTTACCAGCAAGCTTACGCATCGCCTGGCTCATCATACGTGCCGCGAGGCCCATGTGAGAGTCACCGATTTCGCCTTCGATTTCCGCTTTCGGCGTCAGGGCCGCAACGGAGTCGACCACCAGCACGTCTACCGCGCCGGAGCGCGCCAGCGCGTCACAGATTTCCAGCGCCTGCTCGCCGGTGTCCGGCTGAGAGCAGAGCAGGTTATCGATATCTACGCCGAGCTTACGGGCATAGACGGGATCGAGCGCGTGCTCTGCGTCGATAAACGCACAGGTTTTACCCGCGCGCTGTGCTGCGGCAATCACCTGCAGCGTCAGCGTGGTTTTACCTGAAGATTCCGGGCCGTAAATTTCCACGATACGCCCCATCGGCAGACCGCCCGCTCCCAGCGCGATGTCCAGGGAGAGAGAGCCGGTGGAGATCGTTTCCACATCCATGGTGCGATCTTCACCCAAACGCATGATGGAGCCTTTGCCGAATTGCTTCTCAATCTGGCCGAGTGCTGCCGCCAACGCCTTCTGCTTGTTTTCGTCGATAGCCATTTTTACTCCTGTCATGCAGGGTGAGCCCAATTGCGCCACGCTGCGAATTTGTTTCGTTGGTGCAATTATACTGTATGAGCATACAGTATCAAGTCTTTTGTATAAAATGTTGCCACAAGGTTTGCAGCGCAAACGCGGTTGCCTGGCGGCGTACGGAATCCCGATTACCATCAAAGCGTTGCACGTGTGCCTCCACCCTTCCCTGGTTGTCGGCAAAGCCAAACCAGACGGTGCCGACGGGCTTGTCAGGGCTGCCGCCATCGGGCCCGGCAATACCGCTCACAGAAACAGCATAAGAGGCCGCTGCGGCATTCAGCGCGCCCTGCGCCATTTGCCTGACAACCGGCTCGCTGACCGCGCCGTGCGCCGCGAGCGTAGCGCCATCAACGCCGATAAGTTGTTCTTTAGCCTCATTACTGTAGGTCACGAAGCCGCGTTCAAACCAGGCGGAACTACCAGCGATATCGGTAATGACTTTCGCCACCCAGCCGCCGGTGCAGGATTCCGCCGTCGTCACGGTCGCGCCCTGCGCCTTCAGCGCAGCGCCAAGCTGCTGACTTAACTGCATTAATTCGTTATCTGTCATGACGGCTCCGATTGTAAACGTAACCCCAGGCATCCCACAGCGATTTTTCAGCGTTGCAGGCAGTTACATCGGGTTTTACGAGGCGAATTCAAGGTTTGAGGTCGTATTTATTTCCCCGCCTGCACAGACTGGGAAACGTCTTACTGTACCCGGGCGAGCGCCACCGCCTGGCCGAGCTGCCAGACCGCCATCGCATAGTGCGTACTATGGTTATAGCGCGTAATGGCGTAGAAGTTAGGCAGGCCGTACCAGTACTGATAGCCGCTGCCGATATCAAGACGCAGGAGGCTTGCTTCGGTGTGATCGCCAAGCGGCTGCTGCGGCGTTAAACCCGCGGCCGCCAGCTGGCCGACGCTGTATTTGGTTTTAAAGCCATTCTCAAGCTGCGGTGCCTGGCCGTTGGCGGGCACCGCCACCAGATCGCCCTTCACCCAGCCGTGCTGCTGGAAGTAGTGCGCGACGCTGCCGATAGCGTCTTCCGGGTCCCACAGGTTGATATGCCCGTCGCCGTTAAAGTCGACCGCATACTCTTTATAAGAGGACGGCATAAACTGACCGTAGCCCATCGCGCCCGCAAACGAGCCTTTCAGCGCCAGCGGATCGTCGCCTTCATCACGCGACATTAGCAGGAAGGTTTCGAGCTCGCCGGCAAAATAGTCAGCGCGGCGCGGGTAGTTAAAGGCAAGCGTCGCCAGCGCGTCGATAATACGGGTTTTGCCCATCACGCGGCCCCAGCGGGTCTCCACGCCGATGATCCCGACGACGATTTCCGGCGGCACGCCGTAAACCTGCCAGGCGCGGTTAAGCGCATCCTGATACTGGTTCCAGAACGCCACACCGTTTTGCACGTTGTCCGGCGTAATGAATTTATTGCGATAGCGCAGCCAGGCGCCGTTCGGCCCCGGCGCAGGCTGAGTGGTCGGCGCCTGGCGATCCATCAGACGCAGCACGTAATCGAGCCTTTTGGTCTGTGAAAACACTTCCTGGAGCTGCTGGCGGTTAAACCCGTGCTTGCTGACCATCATGTTGATGAAATTTTCCGCCGCCGGGTTGCCGGTGAAATCGCCGGTTGGCAGCAACATATCGTGCTGCGGCTGGAGCAGGAAGCCGCCCTGGCTTGCGCCTGCGGTCTGAGTGGTTGCAGATTGAGACTTCGGCTTGCTGCTGCAGGCGGCAAGCGCCATCATCAGCGGCAACAGGGCGACATAGCGACGCTTTAACATGAGATATCCATATGGCTGTTCAGAACGAATGGCAGTAATGGTAGATCATCCTGGGCCAGCCGAGGAAGCGCGGGCATGAGGCGCAGGCGGTAAATTTTTCCGCCTGCGCCCGCCATCAGAGGACTTTGCTAAGAAAAGCCGCGGTGCGTGGGTTTTGCGGGGCGGTAAAAAGCTGCGCGGGCGGGCCTTCTTCCTGAATCACGCCGCTGTCGATAAAAATTACCCGGTCGGCGACTTCACGCGCAAATCCCATTTCGTGGGTGACGATAACCATCGTCATGCCCTCTTCGGCAAGATTTTTCATTACCGCCAGCACTTCGCCCACCAGCTCCGGATCCAGCGCGGAGGTCGGTTCATCAAACAGCATAACCGACGGGTTCATCGCAAGCGCACGGGCAATCGCCACACGCTGCTGCTGGCCACCGGAGAGGCTCGCGGGCCAGGCGTCGCGCTTATCGCTAAGCCCGACTTTGGCGAGCAGCCCTTCGGCGAGCGTCACCGCCTGCGCGCGTTTCATGCCCTTCACGCTCATCGGGGCCATAATAAGATTTTCCAGCACCGTCATATGCGGGAACAAATTAAAGCGCTGGAACACCATCCCGACGCCCGCGCGCAGCTGATTTATATCGGCATTGCGGTCATGCACCGCAAAACCGTTCACGACAATTTCGCCCTCTTCTGCCGTCTCCAGCGCGTTCAGGCAACGTAAAAAGGTGCTTTTCCCGGAGCCGGAAGGGCCAATTACGCAGACTACTTCCTCCGGTTTGATGTCGCAGTTTATGCCGCGCAGAACGTGGCTTGCGCCGAAATGCTTATGCAGATTTTTAACGTGAATCACTTTTGCCAAACCTCTTTTCCAGCCGCGCCACCAGTTGCGATAGCAGGAAGGTAATCACCCAGTAGACCAGTGAAATGGTCAGGTAGGGCTCCCAGTATGTGGCGTAAGCGCCGGAGACGGTACGCGCCGCGTAAGCCAGATCCGCAAGACCGATGGCAGAGGCGAGCGATGAATCTTTCACAATGGCGATCGCATTGTTGCCAAGCGGCGGCAGGATGCGGCGAAACGCCTGCGGCAGAATGACTTTGCGCATGGTTTTCCACCACGGCATGCCGAGCGCGCGCGACGCTTCCATCTGCCCGCGGTCGATAGACTGAATACCCGCACGGAAAATTTCGGACACATACGCGCCCGCGTTAAGGGTGATCGCCACGATACAGGAGAGAAACGCGCCGTAATCGGAGCGCAGCATACGGGCGAATTCGCTGCTCATCAGGCCGCTTTCCACCAGCCAGCCGTCGCGCGGGTTAATAAAGAGCGGCACCAGCGCGAAGTGCACCACCATTATCTGTACAAACAGCGGCGTGCCGCGAAACGCGCTGACATAAAAGCGCACCGGGAACTGCACCAGGTAGCGCAGCACATATTTCCACGGCCCGTGCTCCGCGTGCGCCATGCGCCCCAGCCCGAGCGTCAAGCCCCACAGCGTGCCGAGTATCACGCAAATTATGGTGCATTTGATGGTCATCCAGGCGCCCTGCATAAACAGCGGGCCATACTCCCGGATTATCTCCCAATGAAATCCTGACATGTCCATTTCCGAAAAAGAGGCGGCTGACGCAAAGACGGTCAGCCGCTAAATAACAGGAAGCGAAAGCGCGCGATTACTGCGCAGGCAGCGTCGGCACGTTATCGTCAAACCAGGCTTTGTAGATTTTCGCGTAAGTGCCGTCAGCGACGATTTTCGCGAGGCCCGCGTTGATTTTATTGCGCAGTTCGTCGTTGCCTTTCGCCACCGCGATCCCGAAATACTGGCGTTCAAATTTGGCGTCCGGCACCAGTTTGAACTGCTTTTCCGGGTGCTGTTTGATGTAGTACTTCACCACGCCCACGTCGCCCACAGCGGCGCTGACGCCATCTTCAAACAGCTCCTGAAGCATCAGCGGCGTGTTATCGAAGCGCTTAATCGCCGTGTTGTTTTTGCCAAGCACATCAGAGACTACGATATCCCCGGTGCTGGAGTTCACCACGCCGACTTTTTCATTTTTCAGCGCGGCCAGTGAATCCACTTTCGAATCTGCCGCAACGACGATGGATTGTTCCGCCGGGAAATAAGGCGCTGAGAAATCGACCATCTGCTTACGCTTAGCGGTGATAGTAATGCCGGAGATGATAATGTCGCGATCGCCAGAACCGAGCGTTGCGAAAATCCCTTCCCACGGCGTGTTCACCAGCTTCACGTTGAAGTTTTCGGCTTTGGCGATGGCTTTAATGATGTCGATATCGAAGCCTTCCAGCTGTTTCTGGCTGTTTTCGAATTCAAACGGACGATAGGTGCCGCCCGCGCCGACAACATAGGTTTCCTGCGCTGCCAGCGCGCTGCCCGCGAGGGCTGCCATTAATAAACCGGCTTTGAGTAAAGATTTCATCATGTTCGCAACCCTCATTTTTATGCACTGAATGTGAATAAAAATACATAGATTAGTCAGGCCGCGCAACAAGAATATATTCTTCGCCGCTCCACCCGCCCCGCCAGTTCTGGTAGTCAAGCGCAGCGGGTGAAATGCCGATAACGCTCAGTGGTTTTCAAATCAAGGGGCTGAAATGAAACGACATCCTGTCCAGTCGAGAACGTTTAAAAGTGCAGGCTACGATCCAACCTGTTCGATTATGGAAATTGAGTACGCCAATGGGCGCGTGGAGCAGTTTCTCGGCGTACCGGCGAAAACCTGGCAAACGTTTCTGATGAGCAACGAGAAAGAGAGCTGGTTCAACAGCAATGTCAAAAGCAGCTTTTTCAAAGTGTCCGTCAGCTGAAGCGATAAACAGAAGGCATAAAAAAAGCGTGGCTCGCCACGCTTTTTTATTTCGCTAACAGACAGAGATCAGAACGTTTCCCAGTTATCACCGCCCGCAGGCGCTGCCAGCGCGGGTTTTACCGGCTCGACGCGGGCAAGCGGCGCAGCGCCGGTACGTGCTGATGCACTGACGACGCCACGGGAGACCTTAAACGCCGCCACGGCCTGGCGCAGTTGCTCTGCCTGATCTTCCAGCGCAGCGGCGGCTGCCGCGGATTCCTGCACCAGCGCGGCGTTCTGCTGCGTAACGCTGTCCATCTGCGATACCGCAAGGCTCACCTGCTCAATACCGCGGCTCTGCTCATCAGAGGCTGAGGCGATTTCGCCCATGATATCGGTCACGCGGGTGACCGCCTGCACGATCTCTTTCATAGTGTCGCCCGCTTCCTGTACCTGGCCGGAGCCGGTATCGACGCGGTTGACTGAATTTTCGATAAGCGCTTTGATCTCTTTCGCCGCGTTGGCGCTACGGCTGGCAAGCGTGCGCACTTCACCCGCCACCACCGCGAAGCCGCGGCCCTGCTCGCCGGCGCGCGCTGCTTCTACCGCGGCGTTAAGCGCGAGAATGTTGGTCTGGAAGGCGATGCTGTCGATAACGCTTGTGATGTGCGCAATCTGCTGCGAACTTTCGGCGATGGACTTCATGGTCTGCACCACGTTCTCCACCACGCGCCCGCCTTTATCCGCGGTCTCCGAGGCGTTTTTCGCCAGTTGCGACGCCTGACGCGCGTTATCGCTGTTCTGTTTCACTGTCGCGGTCAACTGCTCCATGCTGGCGGCGGTCTCTTCCAGCGACGCGGCCTGCTGCTCGGTGCGCGCGGAGAGATCGTTGCTGCCTGCGGAGATTTCCCCCGCGCCGGTGTAAATGGATTCCGTGCTGTCGCGTACCGCCGTGACGGTGCCCGCCAGCGCCTGTTGCATCGCCAGAAGCGACGCGGCAAGCTGCCCCATCTCGTTACGCCCTTCTACCGCGATCTGGCGCGTTAAATCGCCGCCAGCGATAGCGCGGATATGCTCCATCGCGTCACGCAATGGCCCCAGCAGCAGATGACGTAAGCCCTGCCAGATAGTGGCGATGGCCAGTACGACAATCACCGCGATAACGCCAAGCGTCCAGAGCATGCCGGTAAAGCTCTGCTGGTTCTCCTGGGCGGCGGCCTGCAGCAGCGTAGTGTTCTGCGCGCGCCAGGTGGTGTAGATCTCTTCCATCTCGTCCTGCGCTTTCTGGGCGTCGAGATTGCCGTAAGCCTCATAGTTATTCGCGCTAAGATAACCAATGGACGCCTGAAGCGTGTCATGCAGCGCCTGGTATTTTTCAGTTATTTTGCTTGCCGTCGCTTCATCCTGCCCGTTCAGACGCGGCGAGCCTTTGTAGAGTGCGAAATGTTTTTCCGCTTTGCCAAGCGAGGTCGAGGCGGTCGCCAGCAGTTTGTTGATTGCCGCAAGCGACGCCGGATCGCGCTGATTTTTCAGAAAACGGATCGCCACACGGTTCACCGTCACGCGGGTTTTCACCAGCGTCTGAAAACTGTCGCCAAGCTGCTCCTGCTGAAAATTAAGTAAATTCGCATTCTGGAAATTATTTCTGTCATTATTGACTGCCGAATAAAAAAGGCTGCCGGTGACCATCTGCAACACCGTAAAGGTCAACAGGATAATAATAATCCCGCTAACCACTTTTATATTTTTAATCATCGTTAACTATCCCCTGAACAAGGCGCTCGTGTGAAGCTGTTATCGGAATAGCGCGCACAAACTTTATCCACCCGGCTGAAATATGCGAACGACGCCATAATTTAAAATAAAAAGATAAAAACCTTACCTTTTTAACCGATAGTCAAAGTATCCCTTTCACCCCGCGAGCGTTCCAGAACGTCCCCTTCCGGGTTTTAAGGAGGCACTATGAAAGAGCTAAACAGCTTCGGTCAGTATGTCGGCCAGCCCGTGGCGGAGTGGAAACCGCGTGAGCTACCGCAAAAGAAAATGTTCGCCGGACATTTTTGTCACCTTGAGCCAGTCAGCGTGCGCCACGCGCTGGCGCTGCACCACGCCTGGCACAGCATTGACGATACGCGCGACTGGACTTACCTCGCCGACGAACGCCCGCCAACCCTGACCGCGACCGAATATTATCTGCGCCGTCTGGAAGCCGCGCCGGACGCCTGGTATTTCACCGTGCTGGAAAATATTAGCGGCCAGCCCACCGGCACGCTGTGCCTGATGAATGTCGATAAAACCCACGGCGTGATTGAAATTGGCAATGTGAACTGGTCGCCTTCCATGAAAAGAACCCATTACGGTACGGAGGCTATCTGCTTATTACTGGCGTATGTTTTCGAAGAATTAAAATACCGGCGCTGCGAATGGAAAACCGATGAGTTAAATACGCCTGCCATTCAGGCTGCTCAGCGTCTTGGCTTTATTTATGAAGGGACATTCCGGGAATGCCAGGTGCGAAAAGGGCGAAACAGTAATGTGAACTGGTATTCGATTGTCGAAGCCGAATGGCCGCACCACGCCAAAGCGCTGCGCGCCTGGTTGCGCCCCGAAAACTTTAATGAGCGCGGTCGGCAGATTAAACATCTGGACGAGTTTAAGGACAAATAAAGGCGTGACCAGATGTAAAATCGCGAACGATTGCGGCGCGGTTTTTTATCAGTAAAAAAAAAGAGGAGCCCTGCCCACGCGCGGTTCCTCGGCGCGCATTTTTGCGACCCGGCTTCAGGGTGTCGCGCATTGCCGCACGCCACCAGTTTCCCTGCTCCCGAGACTTGGTTATCATACCCTTCTGCGTGATAACCCACGATAACTACAAATATCACATCCTTTTGAAATCCAACGAAATGGACATCTCCACTCCATGAGCACAAGCGAAACCTTCGACGCCCACACGCCCATGATGCAGCAGTATCTGAAGCTCAAGGCGCAGCACCCTGACATCCTGCTATTTTATCGCATGGGCGATTTTTACGAACTCTTTTATGACGATGCGAAACGCGCGTCGCAGTTGCTGGATATTTCGCTGACCAAACGCGGCGCTTCGGCGGGCGAGCCGATCCCGATGGCGGGCGTGCCGCACCACGCCGTGGAAAACTATCTGGCGAAGCTGGTTAACCTTGGCGAGTCGGTGGCGATTTGCGAGCAGATTGGCGACCCGGCCACGTCAAAAGGCCCGGTGGAGCGCAAAGTGGTGCGCATCGTCACGCCCGGCACCATCAGCGATGAAGCGCTGTTGCAGGAGCGCCAGGATAATCTCCTGGCCGCCATCTGGCAGGATAGTAAAGGCTTTGGCTACGCGACGCTGGATATCAGCTCCGGGCGTTTTCGCGTAAGCGAGCCGCAGGACCGCGAGACCATGGCGGCGGAATTACAGCGCACCAACCCGGCGGAATTGCTGTATGCGGAAGATTTCGCCGAGATGTCGCTGATTGAAGGCCGACGCGGCCTGCGCCGTCGCCCGCTCTGGGAGTTTGAACTCGACACCGCGCGCCAGCAGCTTAATCTGCAATTCGGCACGCGCGATCTGGTGGGCTTTGGGGTTGATAACGCGCCGCGCGGGCTGTGCGCCGCCGGGTGTCTGTTGCAATACGTGAAAGACACGCAGCGCACCAGCCTGCCGCATATCCGCTCGATTACCATGGAGCGCCAGCAGGACGGCATCATTATGGACGCCGCCACGCGCCGTAATCTGGAGATCACCCAGAATCTGGCGGGCGGGGTGGAAAACACGCTGGCCTCCGTACTCGACTGCACCGTCACGCCGATGGGCAGCCGCATGTTAAAACGCTGGCTGCATATGCCGGTGCGCGATACGAGCGTGTTGCGCCACCGTCAGCAGGCCATCGCGGCGCTAATGGAATACAGCACAGAGATCCAGCCAGTGCTGCGCCAGGTGGGCGATCTGGAGCGTATTCTGGCGCGCCTGGCACTGCGTACCGCCCGCCCGCGCGATCTGGCGCGCATGCGTCACGCCTTCCAGCAGTTGCCGACGCTCAATACGCTGCTTGCCGATATTGACGCTGAGTATGTACAGACGCTGCGCGAACAGATGGGCGATTTCGCTGAGCTGCGCGATCTGCTGGAGCGCGCGATTATTGAAGCGCCGCCGATGCTGGTGCGCGACGGCGGCGTGATTGCGCCTGGCTACCATGAAGAGCTTGATGAATGGCGGGCGCTGGCCGACGGCGCGACGGATTATCTTGACCGCCTGGAGATCCGCGAGCGCGAGAAGCTCGGCATCGACACGCTCAAGGTGGGGTTCAACGCGGTGCACGGCTACTTTATTCAGGTGAGCCGCGGGCAGAGCCATATGGTGCCGATTCACTATGTACGCCGCCAGACGCTGAAAAACGCCGAGCGCTATATCATTCCTGAGCTCAAAGAGTATGAAGACAAAGTTCTGACCTCCAAAGGCAAAGCGCTGGCGCTGGAAAAACAGCTTTATGACGAGCTGTTCGATCTGCTGCTGCCGCACCTGGCGGAACTGCAAAAGAGCGCCGCCGCGCTTGCTGAGCTCGACGTGCTGACAAACCTTGCCGAGCGCGCCGACACGCTGAACTACCACTGCCCGACGCTGACCGACAAGCCCGGCATTCGCCTGGTGGAAGGCCGTCATCCGGTGGTGGAGCGCGTACTGAACGAGCCGTTTATCGCCAACCCGCTGTCGCTCAGCCCGCAGCGCCGGATGCTGATCATCACCGGCCCGAACATGGGCGGTAAGAGTACCTATATGCGCCAGACGGCGCTGATTGTGCTGATGGCGTATATCGGCAGCTTCGTGCCGGCAGAGCAGGCGGAAATCGGCCCGATCGATCGCATTTTTACCCGCGTGGGCGCCGCCGACGATCTGGCTTCCGGGCGTTCGACCTTTATGGTTGAGATGACCGAAACCGCCAATATCCTGCATAACGCCACCGAACAAAGCCTGGTGCTGATGGATGAGATTGGCCGCGGCACATCTACCTATGACGGGCTGTCGCTCGCGTGGGCGTGCGCGGAGAGCCTCGCCAACCGTATTAAAGCGCTGACGCTGTTCGCCACGCACTATTTCGAACTGACCCAGTTGCCGGAGAAGATGGAAGGAGTCGCCAACGTGCATCTGGATGCGATTGAGCATGGCGATACGATAGCGTTTATGCACAGCGTTCAGGACGGTGCCGCCAGCAAGAGTTACGGCCTGGCGGTCGCGGCGCTGGCGGGCGTGCCGAAAGAGGTGATTAAGCGCGCGCGCCAGAAGCTGCGCGAGTTGGAGAGCCTTTCCGGTAACGCAGCGGCAACGCAGGTGGACGGCACGCAGATGTCGCTGCTTGCCGCCGCCGAAGAGACCAGCCCGGCGGTAGAGGCGCTGGAGAATCTCGACCCGGATTCGCTGTCGCCGCGCCAGGCGCTGGAGTGGATCTACCGGCTGAAAAGCCTGGTGTAAGTTTGAGGTGGTGGGTGGGTAGTTTGAGGTGGCGGGTGCGCAACGCTTACCCGCCCTACGAGTTGGATGCCGTTGGTGATGGCGGGTGCGCTCCGCTTACCCACCCTACGGGGTGGGTGTCGTTGGTGATGGCGGGGCGTGAATGGTGGGTGCGCTTCGCTTACCCACCCTACGTGAATGCCATCATTTTGTCGTGTAGGGCGGGTAAGCGTAGCGCACCCGCCGTTTAAAGTTTCGCACCCGCCATTTAAACCATCGCACCAGAGGGTTAACGCTTACCTTCCGCCAGCAGCGGCGGCACCGTTGGCACTTCCGGCGCGTTATCGATATCGGCCTGCGTCATCCGGAACGCCTCGGGGTAATGCTCGCGGCTGGTACGGCGCAGCGGCTCGGTGTCGCGCCAGGTATACAGACAATGCTGGCACTGATACACCGTCCAGACGCCTTTCACCGGCGACGTCGCCATGATTTCGATGGTTTCATCGGCACAACGTGGACAAATCATCTCGTCTCCTTATTTTTTACGGTTAGCCAGCATGGCGGTCAGCTTCTCTACCCACTGCGCGGTTTCCGGCAGGTCTTTCACCGGCTGGCTGTAATGCCCGCGGTTATCCGGCGCAACCGGCGTCGTGGCGTCGATAATCAGCTTGTCGGTAATCCCCGCCGGGCTTGAGCCAGGATCAAGCTCCAGCACCGACATATTCGGCAACTGCACCAGATCACCCGCCGGGTTGACCTTAGACGACAGCGCCCACATCACCTGCGGCAGATCGAACGGATCGACATCCTCATCCACCATAATCACCATCTTCACGTAGCCAAGCCCGTGCGGCGTGGTCATCGCACGCAGGCCCACCGCGCGGGCGAAACCGCCGTAGCGTTTTTTGGTGGAGATAATCGCGAGCAGCCCGTGGGTATACATCGCGTTCACCGCCTGCACTTCCGGGAACTCCGCTTTAAGCTGCTGGTAAAGCGGCACGCAGGTCGCGGGGCCAATCAGGTAGTCGATTTCGGTCCACGGCATCCCGAGATAGAGCGATTCGAAAATCGGTTTGGTGCGATAAGAGACTTTATCGATACGCACCACGGTCATGTTGCGCCCGCCGGAGTAGTGCCCGGTAAACTCGCCGAATGGCCCTTCTATCTCGCGCTTGCGTCCTTCAATCACCCCTTCGAGGATCACTTCCGACCCCCACGGCACGTCGAAACCGGTCAGCGGCGCGGTGGCGATCGGGTACGGGCTTTCGCGCAGCGCGCCCGCCATTTCATATTCCGACTGATCGTATTTCAGCGGCGTGGCGCCCATCAGCGTGATGATCGGATCGTTGCCAAGCGTAATCGCAACCGCCAAATCCTCGCCGCGCTCCTCGGCCTTATGCAGATGCAGCGCGATGTCATGCATTGGCACCGGTTGCAGCCCGAGCTTGCGCTTGCCTTTCACTTCCATCCGGTAGATGCCGACATTCTGCTTGCCGAAGTGTTCGGGATCGAGCGGATCGCGCGAGACCACACACGCTTTATCGAGGTAAAACCCGCCGTCGCCGTCGTTTAAGCGAAACAGCGGCAGAATGTCGAACAGGTTGATGTCATCACCGTCGACGCTGTTTTCCGCCCATGGCGGATTATCGCGGCGTTCCGGTGCGACCGGGAAGGTATCCCAGCGGCGAATAAATTCTTCTATCTGCTGCTTTACCGGTGTGGCAGGCGGCAGACCGAGCGAGATCGCGTGGTTCGGCCATGAACCAATGGTGTTCATCGCCACCCGCGCGTCAGTAAAGCCGCGGATATTGTCAAACCAGAGCGCGGGCGCGCCTTCGCCGATGCGTCCGGTCGCGTTGGCGGCCGCCGCGATATCCGGCTCCGCCTGCACCTCTTCGCTGATCCTCAGCAGTTGCCCCTGCTCTTCAAGCGCCTGCAAAAAGCTGCGCAGATCGTCAAACGCCATGCGTGTTTCCTCCTCGTGATGAATGGGTGTCGGCTGTTTTCGCAGAATTTAGCCCCTGCCAGCGGCGGGCGTTGCGGGCATCGAGCCCGAACTGATCGAGTACGCGGGCGACGATATGGTTGATGATGTCGTTGATCGTCGCGGGATGGTTGTACCAGGCGGGCATGGGCGGCACGATGGCCACGCCCATCTTCGAGAGCGCCAGCAGGTTTTCCAGATGAATGGTGCTAAGCGGTGTTTCGCGTGGCACCAGCACCAGTTTACGGTTTTCTTTCAGCACCACATCAGCGGCGCGGCCCACCAGCCCGTCGGCGTAGCCCGCGCGGATGCCCGCCAGGGTTTTCATGCTGCACGGAATAATCACCATGCCGTCGGTACGAAACGATCCTGAGGAGATCGTCGCGGCCTGATCTGCCGGGCTGTGCACCACATCCGCCAGCCCCGCGACATCCTGCCAGGAGAACGGCGTTTCCAGTTCAATCGTGGTTTTCGCCCACTTTGACATCACCAGATGGGTTTCCACCTCGGGCATCGCTTTCAGCGCCTGCAACAGCGCGACCCCAAGCGGCGCGCCGGTTGCGCCCGTCATTCCGACAATTAGCCTCATGTGTTACCTCAATTATTGTTCGTGTACGAACATATAAATTAAAAGTACGCCCGGCAGGGGAATCTGGCAAGATCGTTCGTGTACAGTCACACTTTTTGCTAAAAAGCGCCGCGTTAGCTTTCCGCATCGCAGCGGTTATGATGGTGAGAAGATCCTGATCCCGGAGAGTGTATGGCCGTAAAACAACAAGCCTTTCATCTGTTACGCCAGCTTTTTCAGCAGCATACGGCGCAGTGGCAGCTGGCGCTGCCTGAGCTGACCAAGCCGCAATACGCGGTGCTGCGCTCGATAGCCGAAAACCCTGGTATCGAACAGGTGGCGCTGACCGAAGCCGCCGTCAGCACCAAAGCGACACTTGCCGAAATGCTGAGCCGGATGGAGAGCCGCGGGCTGGTGCGCCGTGAAAGCGCGCCGGAGGATAAGCGCCGCCGGTTTATTTACCTCACACCAGAAGGCGAGGCGCTGTTGCACGCCAGTATTCCGAAGGGCGACGCCGTGGATGAGGCGTTTTTAGGCAAGCTGAACGCCGAAGAGCGGACGCTGTTCGCAGCACTCATCACGCGGATGATAGACAAACCGTAACGCTATTTTCCGGCTGCCGCCTGCGCTTCGCGGGCGCGCAGAAAATCGATAAACCCCCGCACTTTGCCGGAAACGTGGCGCGCGTCGGGGTAAACCGCATAAACGCCCTGCGCGGGAAAGCGATACGCAGGCAGTAGCCGCACCAGCCTGCCCTCTTCCAGCGCGGTTTTAACCAGCCACGCGGGCAGCAGCGCCACGCCGCAGCCCTCCAGCGCGAACGTCATCAGCGCGCCTGCGCCGTCGGCCGCAATCACGGGCGGGCGCGTTATCTCAAACCACAGCGTCTCGTTATGGGGGCCAGTGAGTTCCCAGCGCAGTGGCGACGCCAGCCGGGTGTGCACCAGCCAGTCCGCGTCGCTGAGCGCCCCGGGCGTTGAGATCGGGTGGCGCTCAAGCCATGCGGGCGACGCGACGGGGAAAATATCGAAACGGGAAATCAGCGCCGCGCGGTAGGCGGAATCCTGCAACGTGCCGAGCCGGATAGCGACATCCACCCGCTCTGAGATTAAATCGGCGTGCTGCGACGACGAGAAATGGCGGATGCGCAGCGCCGGATGCGCGCGGCTGAAGGCGGCGAGCGCCGGGCCGACCACATGCGTTGCATATTCCGGCGTGGTGGTCACACGCAGCTCGCCGCTAAACCCGTCATGGCTTGCCTGCACATCGTCCAGCAACGCATCAGCATCTTTCAGCAATACCAGGCTGCGCTGGTATAAACGCTCGCCCGCGTCGGTCAGCGTCAGGCGGCGCGTCGAGCGCAGCAGCAGCGTCACGCCGAGTTCGCTTTCAAGCTGGCGGATATTAAAGCTGACTACGGCTTTGGTCTGCCCGAGCGCTGCGGCGGCACCGGTAAAACTTTTCGCGTCCACAACGGCGACAAACATGGCCAGCCGCGATAAATTCAGCATTGTCTTTGCGCCGATTGTCAAAAAGGGTTTGACAGTATATCAACCCGGACGCCGTTTTTCCTTTCATGGCGAGCGGTTAGAGTGCCCCTCTTCCACAGAGGGCGTGCCATGACCTACCGAAACAGAGTTACCCTGATTTACCTGCTGGGCTTTTTTCTCGATCTCATCAATATGTTTATCGCGGCGGTGGCCTTTCCGGCCATTGGCGATGCGCTGCATGCGTCAGTGACGCAGCTTTCATGGATTAGCAACGCCTACATAGCCGGGCTGACGGTGGTTATCCCGCTCAGCGCCTGGCTCACGCAGCGCCTCGGCGCGCGGCGTCTGTTTTTACTGTCGCTGGCGCTGTTCACCGTGGCGACAGCGGCCTGCGGTATGGCGACTTCACTGGAGTCGCTCATCTTCTGGCGCATCATCCAGGGCGCGGGCGGCGGCGTGTTGATCCCGGTCGGGCAGGCGCTGGTCTGGCAGTTATATGCAAAACACGAGCGTGCCGGGCTCTCTTCCGCCGTGATGCTGACGGGCCTGCTGGCACCGGCGCTTTCGCCGGTCGCAGGCGGGGTTATTGTTCAGACGGCGGGCTGGCAGTGGGTTTTTCTGGCGAGCCTGCCGCTCTCGCTGCTGGCGCTTGTGATGGCGTTCTGCTGGCTCAAACCCGATGCGCCAGCGCCCGATAAACGCCCGCTCGATACGATAAGCGTTATTACCGGCGCAGGCGGCCTGCTCCTAGTGCTGTTCGGGCTGAACGGGCTTAGCGAAAAAACGGCGCCGTGGCTTGCCGCGGCAGGTCTGGCGTCGGGCATGGTGCTTATGGCGCTGATGCTGCGCCGCTGTCGTCATCATCCCGCGCCGCTGCTGAGAGTGCATCTGCTGGGCGAGCCGCTGATGCGTTTTTCGATGCTGGTTTATCAGTGCGTGCCCGGCATGTTTATTGGCGTTAACGTGGTTGGCATGTTCTGGCTACAAACCGTCGCGGGGCTTTCACCTGCCGCCAGCGGCGCGCTGATGGTGCCGTGGTCGGTGGCGTCGTTTATGGCGATTTCTGCGACCGCCCGCCTGTTTAACCGCTTCGGCCCACGGCCGTTAATTTCCCTCGGCTGCCTGTTGCAGGCGGGCGGAATATTGCTGCTGACGCAAACCGATGCGCAGAGCCCGTGGGCGCTGCTGGTGACGGCGTTCTTTCTGATGGGCGCAGGCGGCAGCCTGTGCAGCAGTACGGCGCAGAGCAGCGCGTTTTTGCATACCGCCAATACCGATATGCCGGACGCCAGCGCGCTGTGGAATATCAACCGCCAGCTCAGCTTCTGCTTTGGCGTCACGCTGGTGAGCCTCGCGCTGAATGCGCTGCTGATGTGGCTTTCGCCACTTATCGCCTGGCAGGCGACGTTTACCCTCGCGGCGGCGCTGACGCTGGTGCCGCTGATTTTCGCGTGGCGTCTGCCCCGTCAGGCTGTCACGCTGTCATTTGTCGAAAAGAAGGAGAAGTGATGAATCGCTGGTTTAAAGAAGTTCTCGACGCCCATGTGGCGATTGAACGCTGGCTCGGCCGGGGCGAGGGCGATGTCCAGGCGCTGCTGGGCCGTTTTAGCCCGGACTATTCCATGATCCCGCTGAACGGCGTGCCGCTCGATATGCACGCGCTTAACGCGTTCTTTACCGCTGCGGGCGGCAGTAAACCCGGGCTTGAGATTCAGGTGGACGCGCTTTCGGTGATCGCCGAATGGCCCGAAGGCGCGGTTGTAGGGTATCGCGAAACGCAGCGGATAGCGCAGGAGAGCACGGTGCGCTGGTCAACCGTCGTGTTTGAACTTCATGAAGGAGAGCCGCGCTGGCGTCACCTGCATGAAACGCGGCAGGCGTAAGGCGCAAAAGAAAAAGGCCAGTCGGATGACTGGCCCTTTTGACAGGAATGGTGATTATTCGCGGAACAGCGCTTCGATGTTCAGCCCCTGGCCCTGCAGAATTTCACGCAGACGGCGCAGGCCTTCAACCTGAATCTGGCGAACGCGTTCACGAGTCAGGCCAATTTCACGACCGACATCTTCAAGCGTTGCCGCTTCGTAACCGAGCAGACCGAAACGACGGGCCAGAACTTCACGCTGTTTGGCGTTCAGTTCGAACAGCCATTTGACGATGCTCTGTTTCATATCATCGTCTTGCGTGGTGTCTTCCGGGCCGTTGTCTTTCTCATCGGCCAGGATATCCAGCAGCGCTTTCTCTGAATCGCCACCCAGCGGGGTGTCAACAGAGGTAATACGCTCGTTCAGGCGCAGCATACGGCTAACGTCATCAACTGGTTTATCCAGCTGTTCTGCAATCTCTTCTGCACTCGGTTCGTGGTCCAGTTTATGCGACAGTTCACGAGCGGTACGCAGATAGACGTTAAGCTCTTTTACGATGTGAATCGGCAGGCGAATCGTACGGGTTTGGTTCATGATTGCCCGTTCGATGGTCTGACGAATCCACCAGGTTGCGTAAGTAGAGAAACGGAACCCGCGTTCCGGGTCAAATTTCTCAACAGCGCGGATAAGCCCCAGGTTGCCCTCTTCAATCAGATCCAGCAGCGCCAGACCACGATTGCTGTAACGGCGGGCAATCTTCACCACCAGACGCAGGTTACTTTCGATCATGCGACGGCGGGAGGCTACATCACCACGCAGAGCGCGGCGTGCGAAATAAACTTCTTCTTCAGCGGTTAGCAGAGGCGAATAACCAATCTCACCAAGATACAGCTGAGTTGCATCTAATACACGCTGTGTTGAACCCTGCGACAGCAGCTCTTCTTCAGCCAGGTCGTTATCACTGGGTTCCTCTTCTACCAAGGCTTTTTCGTCAAAAGCCTCTACTCCGTTCTCATCAAATTCCGCGTCTTCATTTAAGTCATGAACTTTCAGCGTATTCTGATTCATAAGGTGGCTCCTACCCGTGATCCCTGAGCAAAGCGCCTGAAGAAGCGCACTCTGCCAATTTATCGCTGCGGCAAATAGCGCAGCGGGTTTACGGATTTCCCCTTGTAACGAATTTCAAAATGTAAGCGTGTTGAACTGGTTCCGGAGCTACCCATGGTAGCGATTTTCTGCCCCGCCTTAACTTCTTGTTGTTCCCGGACCAGCATTGTGTCGTTATGGGCGTAGGCACTCAGGTAATCATCGTTGTGTTTGATGATAATAAGATTACCGTAACCGCGAAGCGCATTACCGGCGTACACAACACGACCATCTGCGGTCGCGATGATTGCCTGTCCTTTGCTGCCTGCGATATCGATCCCTTTGTTCCCCCCTTCAGCGGCGGAGAAGTTCTCGATAACGTTGCCTTCAGTCGGCCAGCGCCAGGTAGCGACAGGTGCGCTATTGGTCGTGCTGCTTACGGTCGGTTCTTGCGTGCTAACAACAGGTGCTGTGGAAGGAGCCACGACTGCCCCAGAGCTCACATTCCCAGGCAACATTTTGTTAGCACTCTGTTCACCTGAATCCTCAGAGTAAATAATTGTCGGTTTGGACGCAACTACTGTGCTGGTATTTTGCGCAGGTTTTGAGACTATTCCTTGTGCGCTTGCATCAGCTTGTGTAATTGCATTGCCACCTGTGATCGGCGTACCAGATGCGTTACCTACCTGCAACGTCTGACCGACATTAAGGCTGTACGGGGCTTCAATATGGTTACGCTGCGCGAGGTCACGGAAATCGTTCCCGGTAATCCAGGCGATATAAAACAGCGTATCCCCGCGTTTTACGGTATAGGTGCTACCGCCCGCATAGCTGCCTTTCGGAATATTCCCATACTTGCGATTGTAAACAATACGGCCGTTCTGGGTCTGAACCGGCTCATCAGGGATCGCCTGCGCCTGACGCGGCTGGCTTATCTGCGGCTGAACCGGCGCTGGCTGAATCTGCGGCTGGCTTGCCTGCGTGGAGATATTCGATGGCGGCATAATCATCCCGCCGCCTGCGCCGGAACTGGCTTCTGCGCTGCTGCTCGCGCTGCCGCCAACGGAACTGACAGGCGCCGGTGCGGAGGAGTTATTTGAATTACATGCCGCCAGACAAAGCGAAATCAGTGACAGCGCCGCGACACGGCGTGCTGTGAAGGTTGGGCTTCCCGCGCTCATTTATCCCCCTGGAATGGTTTACTTCTCTATAAATACGATGACAACCGCTCTGCCCGGCGTCTGGCCGGCGCGATTTTCGCCCACCATACGCCAAAAACGCGCTAAAAACTCAGGAAAAATTCCTGGTTTACGCCAGCTCCCCTTTTACCAGAGGCACAAAGCGTACGGCTTCTACGGTGTCGATAATAAATTCGCTCCCCCGCCGACGAACGCGCTTTAACACCTGCTGTTCGTCGCCCACGGGAAGAACCAGAATGCCGCCCTCGTCCAGTTGCGACAGCAAGGCTGTCGGGATTTCAGGCGGAGCGGCAGTCACAATAATAGCGTCAAATGGCGCGCGCGCCTGCCAGCCCTGCCAGCCATCGCCGTGGCGGGTGGAGATATTGTGCAGATCGAGCTGCTTTAAACGCCGTCTGGCATGCCATTGCAGGCTTTTAATGCGCTCGACAGAACAGACATGATGCACCAGATGGGCCAGAATCGCCGTCTGGTAGCCGGAGCCGGTGCCGATTTCCAGCACCCGGGAGGCGGGCGTAAGTGTCAGAAGCTCGGTCATCCGCGCCACCATATAAGGCTGAGAAATGGTTTGCCCTGAACCAATAGGCAGCGCAACGTTTTCCCAGGCCTTGTGCTCAAACGCTTCATCGACAAATTTTTCACGCGGCACGCGCGAAATCGCCTCAAGCACGCGTTCATCTTTAATGCCCTGAGCACGCAGTTGATTCAGAAGGGTCTGAACACGATTGTTTACCATTGCCCGTTCACTCCGGCGCTGGATAACCAGCGGGTTACCACATCCTGCGCGCTGTGCGCGGTTAAATCGACATGCAACGGCGTGACGGAGACGTAGCCTTCGTCCACCGCGGCAAAATCGGTATCCGGGCCGGCGTCGAGCTTCTCGCCCGGCGGGCCAATCCAGTAGAGCGTGTTGCCGCGCGGATCGTCCTGCGGAATGACTTTATCCGCCGGATGACGGCTGCCGCAGCGGGTGACGCGAATGCCTTTGATCTCCTCAAGCGGCAGATCGGGCACGTTGATATTAAGGATGCGCCCGGTGCGCAGCGGCTCGCGGGCCAGCGCCCGTAACAGCGTGCAGGTCACGGCAGCGGCGGTCTCGTAGTGCTCGTGGCCGTTAAGAGACACCGCCAGCGCCGGCAGGCCCAGATGACGGCCTTCCATCGCCGCGGCCACGGTGCCGGAGTAAATCACGTCATCGCCAAGATTCGGCCCGGCATTGATGCCGGAGACGACCACATCAGGGCGCGGGCGCATCAGCGCGTTAACGCCGAGGAAGACGCAGTCGGTGGGCGTGCCCATCTGCACCGCGATGTCGCCGTTGGGGTAGGTGAACGTGCGAAGCGAAGATTCGAGCGTTAAGGAGTTAGACGCGCCGCTACGGTTGCGGTCGGGAGCCACCACCTGAACCTCAGCGAATTCACGCAGCGCTTTCGCCAGCGCCTGAATGCCCGGCGCGTGGATCCCGTCATCATTACTTAACAATATCCGCATAACGCGCGTAATCCTTTCCTGGTGTTAAACATGCAAGCGTGATTCCTTAAATCTCATTCTGCTTTTTCTGTTTGCCTGCGCTGAAGCTGATTCAGGCAGAAGGCCGGATAGCCGCTCGCTGGCATTCTAACGCGCGATGCCGCTGTCCGGTAGGGTCGATTTTCGCAATATCATGTCGTTACATGAGCAGGGGGAATAACGTCCCGCGCTTCGCGTCATCAGTTATTAGTTCATTTTTGCCAGGAAAGCCAAACAGTGGTGTTCAGGAAAAGCGCAATCCGCGAAAGCCGGGCGCTGGCTGTTTGACTGAGCGTAAAGACAAAAAAACCGCCCGGAGGCGGTTTTTGAATGCGTCGCGAAGAAGAAAACGCAATGGGGTGTTACTCGCTGATATCCGAGACATCGTCAGCGGTATTGAACAGCTCCCGGATAACGCTGGTGGCGAAGCTGCCGGCGGGCAGCCAGAAGCTCACCTCAAGCGTCGCATCGTCCTGCCACTGCCAGCGCAGCTCGCGCGGGAACAGTAACATGGCGCGTCGGGCGGCCTCGACCTTTTCACGGGTCAACAGCGTGAGCAGCTCGGTTTCATCTGCAAGCGTCGTCTGCTCAAACGCCAGCGCCGCGCGCTGGGTGCCCCAGTCGCCGGTGCCGGGCAGCGCGGCGGTGATAAGCAGCTCGCCGTTATCCACACGGGCCTGTAAATCAGTAAGCTCCTCAGGGGTGGCGACAAACCAGCTGCCGCGCCCGGCGAGTTGCAGCGCATCGCCGTCCATCACCTGGTTAACCCCGAAGCGTTGCAGACGTTCGCTGACCAGCGTGTTAAACATCAGGCTGCGCGCGGCAGAGAGCGCGAAACCGCGCTTATTGCGCTCGCGCGGCGGCTGGCCGGTTTGCGCCCAGCGCTTCGCCTGGTAGATATTGCTGCCGCCCCGCCCGAAACGCTGCGGACCGAAATAGTTCGGTACGCCCTTTTCGTTAATCAGGCTCAGGCGCTGTTCGATTTCATCGCGGTGCGTAATATCGCGCAGCACCAGCGAGAAGCGGTTGCCTTTCAGCGCGCCTAAACGCAGCTTGCGGCGGTGACGGGCGAATTCCAGCACTTCACAGCCTTCGAGCGTAAACGCGCGCATCGCGGGCATCTCTTTGCCCGGCAGTCGCGCGCACAGCCACTGCTCCGTGACCGCGTATTTATCTTTTTGCCCCGCGAAGCTGACTTCACGCGCCGCAATGCCGAGAAACTTCGCCAGCGCGTCCGCCACCGCGCGGGTGTTGCAGCCGGTTTTACGGATGCGCACCAGCAGGTGCTCACCGTCGCCGTCCGGCGCGAAGCCTAAATCCTCGACCACCTGAAAATCGGTCGGGCTGACCTTCAGACGCCCCTGCCCCTGCGGCTGGCCGTGCAGCCAGCGCAGCGTGTTGAAATCACTCATGCGCCAGCCTTCATCAGCAGCGCCACGGCTTCGCAGGCGATGCCTTCGCCGCGGCCGGTAAAGCCGAGTTTTTCCGTGGTGGTCGCTTTCACGTTCACCTGATCCATATGGCAGCCCAGATCTTCGGCGATAAACACACGCATCTGCGGGATGTGCGGAGCCATTTTCGGTGCCTGAGCGATGATGGTGACATCGACGTTGCCAAGCGTGTAGCCCTTCGCCTGGATACGACGCCAGGCTTCACGCAGCAATTCGCGGCTGTCAGCGCCTTTAAAGGCCGGATCGGTATCCGGAAAGAGTTTGCCGATATCGCCCAGCGCCGCCGCGCCAAGCAGCGCGTCAGTCAGCGCGTGAAGCGCCACATCGCCGTCAGAGTGCGCCAGCAGCCCTTGCTCATAAGGAATACGGACGCCGCCAAGAATAATCGGGCCAGTGCCACCAAAGGCGTGTACGTCAAAACCATGTCCGATACGCATTATGCCGTCTCCATAGGGGTTAAGCGGGTAAGATAGAACGCCGCCAGAGCAAGATCCTCAGGGCGGGTCACTTTAATATTGTCCGCGCGACCGGCGACCAGCTCCGGGTGGAAACCGCAGTGCTCCAGCGCCGAGGCTTCGTCGGTAATGGTCGCGCCTTCCGCGAGCGCGCGCGTCAGGCAGTCGCGCAGCAGTTCCAGCGGGAAAAGCTGCGGGGTGAGCGCATGCCAGAGGTTTTCGCGATCGACGGTATGCGCGATAGCAGGTTTGCCCGGCTCCGCGCGCTTCATGGTGTCGCAGGCGGGCGCGGCGAGAATGCCGCCGACCTGGCTGGTTTCTGTTAAGGCCAGCAGCCGTTCGAGATCCTGGACAGCAAGGCACGGGCGCGCGGCGTCATGCACCAGCGCCCAGCGCGCGTCGCCCGCGGCCTGAAGCCCGGCCAGCACGGAATCAGCCCGCTGCGCGCCGCCGCGCACCACCTGGATATCCGGATGCGCCGCGAGCGGCAGCCGGGCGAAGGCGGTGTCAGCAGGGCTTATCGCGATGATCACCCGGCTGATGCGCGGATGCTGCAACAGCGGGGCGACCGCGTGTTCGAGAATCGTCTGGTTCCCGATGGTGAGGTATTGTTTGGGACATTCCGTCTGCATACGGCTGCCGATTCCGGCCGCCGGCACCACGGCAATCACGTCCGCAAAGGAAGGCGCCATGTGTAAAACCCGCTTCTGGTTATCGATTATTTTGCGCAGGCCCACCGGCGCGTTTCGTGGCGTCCGGCACCAGACGATAGAAGGTTTCGCCCGGTTTGGTCATGCTTAATTCGTTGCGCGCGCGCTCTTCGATAGCTTCCTGACCGCCGTTGAGATCGTCTATCTCGGCGAAAAGCTGATCGTTACGCGCTTTGAGTTTGGCGTTCGTGGCCTGCTGTACCGCCACGTCGTCGGCTACGCGGGAATAGTCGTGGATGCCGTTTTTTCCAAACCACAGCGAATACTGTAGCCAGACCAGCAAAGCCAGCAATAGCAGCGTTAGTTTACCCATTCTGCCCCCTGAAAAACGGCCTCATCATCCCATAACTTCCCGCCGGACTCTACCCGGCTTGCTACGACGTGCAGGTTAAGAAATTAAACAGCGGCAGAATGTACCACAGAAAGCGCGCCGATGCGCATGCGCCGGTAGAGAGAGTGTGAAAATCGCGAAAGGTTAGCTCACCAGCCAGAGAAAGAGCAGACCGAACATCAGCCCGACGCTGATGAGCGTGGCAAGCGTGCTGTAGACCAGACGGCGCTCCAGCAGCGAAAAGACCGCCACGCCGACCACCACGGCCACCGGCATCAAGGCCAGAAAAAACGGCCAGGTATAGAGCATGAAAAAGAGCGTATTGGAGCCGTAGAGCAGAAACGGCGCGCCAAGCGCCAGTAGCCACGAAATAAAGCCCACCACGGCGCCAGGCCAGGCCCAGGTGGGTTCTTCGACGGCAGGCGCGCTATCCGCCTGGGTGACAATCATATTCGTGGTATTCCGCATCGCTTATCCTGTGACGTGACGGGCCGGGAAAAGGACTCCCGGCGCGGTCTCAGGATTTGATGATATCTTCGCGACGCAGCAGGTCTAACAATTGCGCCATCAAATTTGTTACCAATTGTTGACCGTCGAGATGAATTTCCGGCCTCTCGGGTGCCTCATACACGGCATCAATACCGGTAAAGTTACGCAGTTCTCCGGCGCGGGCTTTTTTATAGAGCCCCTTCGGATCGCGCGCTTCGCACACCGAAAGCGGCGTGTCCACAAACACTTCGATGAAGCGCCCTTCGCCCAGCTGATCGCGCACCATCTGACGCTCGGCGCGGTGCGGCGAGATAAACGCGGTCAATACAACAAGACCGGCGTCCACCATGAGTTTCGCCACTTCACCGACGCGGCGAATGTTCTCTTTACGATCGTCGTCGCTAAAGCCCAGATCGCTGCACAGGCCGTGGCGCACGTTGTCGCCATCCAGCAGATAGGTGCTGACGCCAAGCTGATGCAGCGCCTCTTCCAGCGCCCCCGCGACGGTGGATTTTCCGGAGCCCGAAAGCCCCGTAAACCACAGCACTACGCCGCGGTGGCCGTGGAGCTGCTCGCGCTGCGCCGCGGTCACCGGGTGGGCGTGCCAGACGACATTTTCGTCATGCTGCGCCATTATTTGCCTCCCAGCAGATCGCGCGCGCCCCAGTGCGGGAAGTGACGGCGAATCAGCTGATTCAGCTCCAGCTCAAACGCGCTGAACGCGGAAGGCTCCTGATACACATTCTGTTGCGGCTCGCGCACCATACCCGCGCCGACCGTCACGTTAGAGAGGCGGTCGATAAAGATAAGCCCGCCGGTCACCGGGTTCTCCTGGTATTTATCGAGGTTCAGCGGCTCGTCGAAGGTCAGATCCACAAGGCCGATGCCGTTGAGCGGCAGGTTTTCCACCACGCGCTGGGTCAGATTGTTGATATCGACCTGATAGTGGATGTTATCCACGCGCGCGCGGGTTTTCTTCCCGGCGATTTTGATGTCGTAGCTCTGGCCAGGCACCAGCGGCTGCTCGGCCATCCAGACCACATCCACCGCCGCGCTTTGCACCGCGGCCAGCGTCTGGGAGGCGTCCACCAGCAGGTCGCCGCGGCTGATGTCGATTTCATCTTTCAGCACCAGCGTGACGGCTTCGCCCGCGCCCGCTTCCTCTAAATCGCCGTCAAAGGTGACGATGCGCGCCACGCTCGACTCCACGCCGGACGGCAGCGCCTTCACGCGCTGGCCCACTTTCACCACGCCGCCCGCGACGGTGCCCGCGTAACCACGGAAATCGAGGTTCGGGCGGTTAACGTACTGCACCGGGAAGCGCAGCGGCTGCTCATCGACCACGCGCTGGATCTCGATATTTTCCAGCACTTCCAGCAGCGTCGGGCCGGTATACCACGGCATATTCTGGCTCTGCACCGCCACGTTGTCGCCTTCCAGCGCCGACAGCGGCACAAAGCGAATGTCCAGGTTGCCCGGCAGCTGGCCCGCGAACGTCAGATAATCCTGGCGAATGCGCTCAAACGTCTCTTCGCTGAAATCCACCAGATCCATTTTGTTCACCGCCACCACCAGATGCTTGATGCCGAGCAGCGTGGAGATAAAGCTGTGGCGGCGGGTCTGATCCAGCACGCCTTTACGGGCGTCCATCAGCAGAATAGCCAGATCGCAGGTCGAAGCCCCGGTCGCCATGTTACGGGTGTACTGCTCATGCCCGGGGGTGTCGGCGATGATAAATTTGCGTTTTTCGGTGGAGAAATAGCGGTACGCCACGTCAATCGTGATGCCCTGCTCGCGCTCGGCCTGAAGGCCGTCCACCAGCAGCGCGAGATCCAGTTTCTCGCCCTGGGTGCCGTGGCGCTTGCTGTCATTGTGCAGCGACGAGAGCTGATCTTCATAAATCTGGCGGGTATCGTGCAGCAGGCGGCCAATCAGGGTGCTTTTCCCGTCATCCACGCTGCCGCAGGTCAGAAAGCGCAGCAGGCTTTTGTGCTGCTGAGCGTGCAGATAAGCTTCCACGCCGCCTTCTTTGGCGATCTGTTGTGCGATAGTGGTGTTCATGGCGGCTCCTTAGAAATAACCCTGACGTTTTTTAAGCTCCATTGAGCCTGCCTGGTCGCGGTCGATAACGCGTCCCTGGCGCTCGCTGGTGGTGGAGACCAGCATCTCTTCGATGATCTCCGGCAGCGTCTGCGCGTTCGATTCCACCGCGCCGGTCAGCGGCCAGCAGCCCAGAGTACGGAAGCGCACCATGCGCGGTTTGATCTCTTCGCCCGGCTGCAAATCGATACGATCGTCGTCGATCATCATCAGCATGCCGTCGCGCTCCAGCACCGGACGCTCGGCGGCCAGGTACAGCGGTACAATCTCGATATTTTCCAGATAGATGTACTGCCAGATATCCAGCTCGGTCCAGTTGGAGAGCGGGAAGACGCGAATGCTTTCGCCTTTGTTGATCTGGCCGTTGTAGTTGTGCCACAGCTCCGGGCGCTGGTTTTTCGGGTCCCAGCGGTGGAAGCGGTCGCGGAAGGAGTAGATACGCTCTTTCGCGCGCGATTTCTCTTCATCGCGGCGCGCGCCGCCGAAGGCCGCGTCGAAACCGTATTTGTTCAGCGCCTGCTTCAGCCCTTCGGTTTTCATGATGTCGGTGTGCTTGGCGCTGCCGTGAACGAACGGGTTAATGCCCATCGCCACGCCTTCCGGGTTTTTGTGCACCAGCAGCTCGCAACCGTAGGCTTTGGCGGTGCGGTCGCGAAATTCGTACATTTCACGAAACTTCCAGCCGGTATCCACATGCAGCAGCGGGAACGGCAGCGTGCCGGGGTAAAACGCCTTGCGCGCCAGATGCAGCATGACGCTGGAGTCTTTGCCGATGGAGTACATCATCACCGGGTTGGCGAATTCCGCAGCCACTTCACGAATGATATGGATGCTTTCCGCCTCCAGTTGCCGCAGGTGAGTGAGTCGTTTTTGATCCATAACCTTTCCTTAAGCCAGATTCACCACGGAAGAACGAGGGTTTTCCGCGTCGGTTGAATGTTGAAACCAGGCGAGCTGCTGGTGGAGCTGCACCACTTCGCCCACAACGAGCAGCGCGGGCATGGGGGCGTCTTTCGCAAGAATATTGAGTGTGTCGAGCGTGCCGGTCAGAACGCGCTGATCCTCGCGCGTGCCGCGGCTTATCACCGCGACCGGCGTTTTGGCGTCGCGGCCGTGCGCGATAAGCTGCTGGCTTATCTCCGCCGCTTTCATGGTGCCCATATAGATGGCGAGCGTCTGACGGCTTTTCGCGAGCAGCGCCCAGTCGAACGGCTCGCTGTCCGGTTTGTAATGGCCGGTGACGAACACCGCGCTCTGGGCGTAATCACGATGGGTCAGCGGAATACCGGCATAGGCCGTGGCGCCGCTGGCCGCCGTGACGCCGGGCACGACCTGAAACGGCACGCCTGCGGCTTTCGCCGCTTCCAGCTCTTCACCGCCGCGCCCGAAAATAAACGGGTCGCCGCCTTTCAGGCGCACAACGGTTTTGCCCTCACGGGCGAAATCAATCAGCATCTGGTTGGTTTCATGCTGCGCCACCGCGTGCGCGCCCGCGCGTTTGCCCACACAGATGCGGTCGGCGTCGCGGCGTACCAGATCCAGCACGCCGTCGCTCACCAGATGGTCGTAAAGCACGACGTCCGCCTGCTGCATCACCTGCAAACCGCGCAGCGTCAACAGCCCGGCGTCGCCAGGACCTGCGCCCACCAGAATGATTTCCCCCTGCGGGCCTTGCGGCGCGTCGAGCTCGGCTTCCAGCACCGCTTCGGCGGCGCGGGTGTCGCCTGCGGCCATCAGGCTCGCAAAGCGTCCGCGAAAGGCTTTTTCCCAAAAGCGGCGGCGTCCGTCGGTCGTGGGAATGCGCGCTTTAATCCGATCGCGAAAGCCGCCCGCCACTTCGGCCATCCGTCCTAGGCTTGCCGGCAGCAGAGATTCGATTTTCTCGCGCAGCAGCCGCGCCAGCACCGGCGCGTTGCCGCTGGAGGAGATAGCGACAATAAGCGGCGAGCGGTCAACGATTGAGGGGAAAATAAACGAGCACAGCGGCTGATCGTCCACCACGTTGACCAGGCGCTGACGGGCGTTAGCCTCATCAAAAACCCGGCGGTTGAGCGCCGCGTCACTGGTCGCCGCGATAACCAGAAACACCGCGTCGAGCTGCGCAGGCTCAAATGTCTGCGCCAGCCAGCGCAGCGCGCCTTCCTGCTCAAGCGCTGCGAGTTCCGGGTGCAGCTTTTTCGCCACGACAGAGACACAGGCGCCCGCGCGCCGCAGCAGCGCGATTTTACGCAGCGCCACTTCGCCGCCGCCGACCACCAGCACCGGGCGTTGTTTCAGTTGAGCAAATAACGGGAGATATTCCACGGCGATACAACTCGCTAACAACAGGGGACCAGAGGGGACTATAGGGGGAGGCCGATCGCAGATGAAATTACGAATTGGCATTTATAGTTCCACAAAGGAATAAGGCCGCAGAAATGCAAATATCAAAAAGTGCTTAAGCCGTGAAATTTCTGGCGTTTAACGGTAAATCAAATTGTGTAACCGACGTCACAGTTTCATACTAAGCGCCATTAACTGGTCGCGCTTTTTTGAGTAAGGACGTTCTATGTTTTCCGCAGTGCGCCGCTGCACCCTGAGCCTGGCGCTGAGCGTATGCTTCACCCTGCCCGCGTTTTCGCAACCCCTTCATCCCGGCGATATCGCCAGTGAGCAAACCCGTCATATCGCGACGTTATTTCCAGGCCGCATGACCGGATCGCCCGCCGAGATGCTCGCCGCAGACTATCTGCGCCAGCAATTTGTGCGTCTCGGTTACCAGAGCGATATTCGCGCGTTTCACAGCCGCTATATCTATACCGCCGGAAACCATCGCACCAACTGGCAGAACGTGACCGGCAGCACTGTCATTGCCGCCCACGAAGGCACATCGCCGCAACAGATTATCGTGATGGCGCATTTCGATACCTATGCGCCGCAGAGCGACGCGGATGTCGATAACAATCTTGGCGGGCTGACGCTACAGGGCGTGGATGACAACGCGGCGGGCGTCGGCGTGATGCTGGAGCTGGCGGAGCGCCTGAAAGATGTGCCGACGCGCTACGGCGTGCGCTTTATCGCCACCAGCGGCGAAGAAGAAGGCGGCATGGGCGCGGAGAACCTGCTTAAACGGATGAGCGACATTGAGAAAAAACAGACGCTGCTGGTGATTAACCTCAGCCATCTGGTGGCGGGCGATAAACTCGCGTTTACCAGCGGTAAGCGTACGCCTGCCGCAGTGCGCCAGCTAACGCGCGACAGCGCGGTGAAGCTTGCGCGCCGTTTTGGCATTCCGGTCGCGGCAAACAGCGTGCTGCCTGAGGATAACGATGCCGCCGCGTTTGATAACGCGGGTATCCCGGTGCTGGCGATTGCCGCCGTCAATGACGCCACCCGCCATCGCGGGCGTCATGCGCTCGCGCCGGTGGCGCACAACGCCCGCAAGGATAGCCTGCAATATCTGGATCAGACGCTGCCGGGGCGTATCGACAAACGCTGTCGCGACGTGATGCGCGTACTGCTACCGCTGGTGAAAACGCTGGCGAAAGCGGAGAAGTAAAAAAGCGCGCCTCAGGGCGCGCTTTTTTTATTAGCCTTCGTGCAGGCCGCATTCGCGTTTCAGGCCAAAGAAGCGGGTCTCTTCTTCCGCCATGCCGGGCTCCCATTTACGGGTGGTATGGGTATCGCCCACCGAGAGATAGCCTTCGTCCCACAGCGGGTGGTATTTCAGCCCGTGCTTCTGGAGGTACTGATAAACAGTGCGGTTGTCCCAGTCGATGATCGGTAGAATTTTAAAGACGCCGCGCTGCACGCCCAGCACCGGCAGATTCGCGCGGCTACCGGACTGATCGCGGCGCAGGCCCGCAAACCAGGTCTGCGCGTTAAGTTCTTTTAGCGCGCGGTTCATCGGCTCGACTTTATTGATGTCGTTGTATTTCTCAATCCCTTCAACGCCCTGCTCCCACAGCTTGCCGTAGCGCGCTTCCTGCCAGGCCGGGCTTTGTTCGGCGCGATAGATTTTCAGGTTCAGGTTGAGCTTTTCGGTCAGCTCGTCGATAAAGCGATAGGTTTCCGGGAAGAGATAGCCGGTATCGGTGAGGATCACCGGAATATCCGGGCGCTGCTGCGTGACCAGATGCAGGCAGACCGCCGCCTGGATGCCGAAGCTTGAGGAGAGCACAAACTCGCCCGGCAGGTTTTCCAGCGCCCAGCTGACGCGCGCCTCGGCGCTTAACGCCTCAAGCTGCGCGTTGGTGTCGGCCAGCGCCCCGGCGCGGGCGTCTTTTTCCAGTGCGTTCAGCGCATGTAGATCGAGTACGGACATGTGAACCTCGCTTGCATAAATGTGATACCGGTGCGACGGTGACGCGCCAGGCGCGCTGGCGGGTGCGCTGCGCTTACCCGCCCTACGGAGAGGCGAACCTTTGCGCATCCACCGTTACCGCCCATTGCGCTAACCGTTTATTCCCAGAAATCCCGCGCCGGATCGAGCACCGGACGGATAATCCCGGCGCGCACCGTGAAATCGCCAAACCCTTCGCCCGGCTCGCGCTCCTGCGCCCAGCGGCCGACCAGCTCGTCGATATTATCGAGGATCTCCGATTCGGTAATGTTCTCACGATACATCCGCGGAATACGCGTACCGATGCGGTTGCCGCCAAGATGCAGGTTGTAGCGCCCCGGCGCTTTACCCACCAGGCCCAGCTCCGCCAGCATCGCGCGGCCACAGCCGTTCGGGCAGCCGGTCACGCGCAACACAATGTGCTCTTCCGCCAGGCCATGCTTCGCCATGATCCCGTCGACTTTATCGATAAACTGCGGCAGGAAACGCTCCGCTTCGGCCATCGCCAGCGGGCAGGTCGGGAAGGAGACGCACGCCATCGAGTTTTCGCGCTGCGGCGTCACGCCCGCCATCAGACCGTGGGCGCGGGCAATCTGTTCAATCTTCGCTTTGTCGCCTTCCGGCACGCCCGCCACGATCAGGTTCTGGTTGGCGGTCAGGCGGAAATCGCCTTTATGGATTCTGGCGATTTCCTTCAGGCCGGTTTTCAGCGGCTTGTCCGGGAAATCGAGAATACGACCGTTTTCGATAAACAGCGTCAGGTGCCATTTATCATCGATGCCTTTCACCCAGCCGATGCGATCGCCGCGGCCGGTAAATTCATACGGACGCACCGGCTCAAACGTCACGCCTGCGCGACGTTCCACTTCCGCTTTAAAGACGTCAGGCCCGACGCGCTCCAGCGTATATTTGGTTTTGGCGTTTTTACGATCGGTACGGTTGCCCCAGTCGCGCTGGGTCGTCACCACCGCTTCGGCCACCGCCAGGGTATGCTCCAGCGGAATGTAGCCAAACTCGGTCGCGGTGCGCGCGTAGGTTTTCTTGTTGCCGTGCTCAATAGAGAGCCCGCCGCCCACCAGCAGGTTAAAGCCTACCAGCTTGCCGTTTTCCGCAATGGCGACGAAGTTCATGTCGTTCGCGTGTAGGTCGACATCGTTCTGCGGCGGCACCACAACGGTAGTTTTGAACTTACGCGGCAGATAGGTCGCGCCGAGGATCGGTTCTTCGTCGGTGGTCGCCACTTTCTCCTGATCGAGCCAGATCTCCGCATACGCGCGGGTGCGCGGCAGCAGATGCTCAGAGAGCTTCTTCGCCCACTCGTAAGCTTCGGCATGCAATTGCGACTCGACCGGGTTTGACGTGCAGAGCACGTTACGGTTCATGTCGTTGGCAGTCGCCAGCGCGTCAAGCCCGATGGAATGCAGCATCTGATGCGCCGGCTTGACGTTTTTCTTCAGCAGGCCGTGATACTGGAACGTCTGGCGGTTGGTCAGACGAATGCTGCCGTAAATGGTGTTTTCTTCAGCGAACTTGTCGATAGCCAGCCACTGCTGCGGCGTCATGATGCCGCCCGGCAGACGGCAGCGCAGCATCATCGCGTGACGCGGCTCCAGCTTCTGGGCAGCACGCTCGGCGCGGATATCGCGGTCATCCTGCTGATACATGCCGTGAAAGCGGATCAGCAGAAAGTTGTCGCCATTAAACCCGCCGGTCAGCCCGTCATGTAAATCTTCGGCAATGGTGCCGCGCAGGAAGTTACTTTCACGCTTCATGCGTTCCGCATCGGAAAGTTTTCCTTCGACCACCAAAGGTCCTGGGTATTTTTCGCTCATCAGTAGACGTCTCGCTGGTAACGGCGCTCAACGCGCAGCTCACTTAAATATTCATCCGCCGCTTCGGCATCCATCCCGCCGTAAGCCGCAATCACTTCCAGTAACGCCTGCTCGACATCTTTCGCCATGCGATTAGCGTCGCCGCAGACATAAAGGTGTGCGCCTTCCTGGATCCAGCGCCACAGCTCCGCGCCCTGCTCGCGGATTTTATCTTGTACGTAAATTTTATGGTCCTGATCGCGCGACCAGGCAAGGTCGATGCGGGTCAACAGCCCTTCTTTGACATAGCGCTGCCATTCGACCTGGTAGAGGAAATCCTCTGTAAAGTGCGGGTTGCCGAAGAAAAGCCAGTTTTTACCGGTCGCGCCATCGGCTTCGCGCTGCTGCATAAAGGCGCGGAACGGCGCGATGCCGGTGCCGGGGCCAATCATAATGACGGGCGTTTCAGGCGTTGTCGGCAGGCGGAAGTTGTCGTTGTGCTCAATGAACACGCGCACTTCGCCATCTTCTTCCAGACGGTCGGCAAGGTAGCTCGACGCCCCGCCCGCACGCGCGCGGCCTTCGATGTCGAAACGCACCACGCCGACGGTAATGTGCACTTCGTTTTCGACTTCCGCCTGTGACGAAGCGATGGAATAGAGGCGCGGCGTGAGCGGTCGCAGCAGGCCGAGCAGTTGGTCGGCCTCAAGCTGGGCCGGTGCGAAGCGCACCATATCGACGATGGGCGTCCTGGCGGCATAGTCCTGCAGCTTCGCTTTATCACCCACCAGCGGCAGCAGCGCTTCACTGCGGGTCAGCGTCGCGTAATTTTCAACGATAGCGGCGGTGTTCACCGTCAGCTCGAAATGCCACTGCAGCGCTTCGCTGAGCGGCAGCGTTTTCTCGCCCACCGTCACCGGCTCGTCGCCTTTCAGCCACAGCAGCTCAAGAAGTTCCTGCACCAGCGCCGGATCGTTCTGATACCAGACGCCGAGCGCGTCGCCCGGCTGATAGCGCAGGCCCGCATCGCCGAGATCGATTTCGATATGGCGCACGTCTTTTTCTGAATGACGACCGGTGATTTTCTGATTCACCGAGAGCGTCGCGGTAAGCGGCGATTCTTTGGTATAGGGGGTCGAGTCAACCAGATTGACCGCGCCGCTGGCGGTGATCGCCGCCTGGGACGGCGCTTCTTTCGGCACGCGCGCTTTCAGGACATCCACCACGCGCTGACGCCACGCCTGGGCGGCCGCCTGGTATTCGACATCGGCATCCACGCGGTCCAGCAGGCGCTCGGCGCCGAGTTCCGCAAGACGGGTATCGAAATCTTTACCGGCCTGGCAGAAGTGTTCATAAGAGGTGTCGCCAAGGCCAAAGACGGCGAAAGCCGTGCCATCAAGCTTCGGCGCTTTTTTCGACAGCAGGAATTTGTGCAGCGCGACGGCTTCTTCCGGCGGATCGCCTTCGCCCTGGGTTGAGGCCACGACGATAAGCAGTTTTTCCTGGGCAATTTGTTTGAATTTATAGTCGCCCGCGTTTACCAGATTCACATTGAGCTGCGCCGCCAGCAGATCGTCGCGCAGCGCTTCCGCCACGCGGCGCGCGTTGCCGGTCTGGGAAGCAGAAATCAGCGTAATCACCGACGCCGGCGCCGCGGGCTTTTGCATCACCGCTGCACCTGGCTGTTGGTTTACCATTCCCCAGAAATAGCCCGAAAGCCAGGCGAGCTGCGTGGGGGTGAAATCATGAGTCGCCGTCTGAAGGCGAGCCAGCTGCTCCGGGCTGAGCGGGAGCAAAGCGTTCGGTGGGGCCTGAGTCGTCATGCGTCGTTATGTTCCAGTAGCAAAGCTGTTTTTTATCGCAAAAACAGAAGAGAAAGTAAGGGTAACGGCGGCAAGAATAACAATTAAAGAAGGGATGGAAATAATAAATAACCAAATGGACTAACCAGTTTTACCAATAAGCATAAGCGTAAAAACGGGTTAACCAACCAGTTGAAATCAATGATTATTTTTTTAAATAGCGACGCGTTTTGTGCGCTTATCGTTTATGAGGGTTTTAGTTAATGCTAAAAACGGTCAATTCCGGTACTATGCGGCGGTTTTTTAGCAAGACTGAGACTGCGTTATGCCTACCACCCTGTTTAAAGATTTTATCTTCGAAGCCGCTCACCGACTCCCCCATGTCCCCGAAGGCCACAAGTGCGGTCGTCTGCACGGACACTCTTTTATGGTGCGCCTGGAGATAACGGGCGAGGTGGACCCTCATACCGGCTGGATTATCGATTTCGCCGAGCTGAAAGCGGCGTTTAAACCGATTTACGATAGCCTGGATCACTATTATCTGAACGATATTCCGGGCCTTGAAAACCCGACCAGCGAAGTGCTGGCGCGCTGGATCTGGGATCAGATGAAACCCCGTCTGCCGCTGCTGAGCGCGGTGATGATTAAAGAGACCTGCACCGCCGGTTGCGTCTATCGCGGCGAATAAGGTTCTTTCGGTGTGAGTGGATTTTGATGGCGGGTGCGCGTTCTGATGGCGGGTGCGCTGTGCTTACCCGCCCTACTCACAGGACATCTTTAGATGTATGTAGGGTGGGTGGGTAAGCGAAGTTCTGCTGCGGGTGCGCTGCGCTTACCCGCCCTACAAGACAAACGCCATGGCATTCTCGTAGGGTGGGTAAGCGCAGCGCACCCACCGCTCACCGTTCACATGCCACACACAAAAAAGAGGGGCTCCATGCTCCTCTTTTTTGTTTATGCGATATTCAGATACTTATGCGTCTGCATCGACAGCCGCCAGTTGCGGGCGATACAGGTTTCAATGCACAAGCGGGTCGCATCTTCTTTCTGGCTAATCGGCTGCAGCGCGATCACCCGCTGTCTTTCGTCATGCAGACGCGCCAGCAGCTCATCCAGCGCCTCGATATCACGCATACGCCCCACCGGGTGCTTGATCTCATCGGCGCGCATCAGCGCCTGATCCAGTACCTCGTAACCGCCGCGCATATTCACTTTCGGCGAAACCGTCACCCAGGTGCCCGTGGTACAGCGCACTTCATGGGTGCCGCTGGTTTCAATCTGGCAGCTATAACCGTGTGCTTCCAGAAGCTCCGTTAAGGGCAGCAGGTCGTGAATACACGGCTCACCGCCAGTGATCACCACATGGCGCGCGGTATAAGCCTGGCGCTCAATGGCCGCCAGCAAATCTTCCGGGCTCGCCGCGCCCCATTTATCGCTCTCTTTGGTTTTCGCGATAATGCTGAAAAGCGACACTTCCCGATCGGCGAGCGTCTCCCAGGTGTGTTTGGTGTCGCACCAGGCACAACCTACGGGGCATCCCTGCAGACGAATAAAAATGGCGGGCACGCCGGTAAAATAACCCTCGCCCTGCAGGGTCTGAAACATCTCATTAATCGGGTACTGCATGATTCACTCAGTTGATGACTAAAACGGTAATTATTACAGATAACCGTCGGACTGGCATGTGCCATTTGCGCTATCCGGGCCACCGCAGCCAGGCCCGATAAGCATTCCCCCCGAATTCCAGGGCATTGGCAGGCCTGTAAATCGGCAGTTACTATGGCGCGGGATGGCCAGCCGGATAACAAGGACAAGGCGAAAGTTATGGTACGCATATTAACGTCATTCATTTTAACAATAGCGCTGACGTTAGTGAGCGGGAGCGCGCTGGCGCAGCCCCTCGACGTGCCGCCGATGCGTGGCGTTATTAACGATCCCGCCGATCTGCTGAGCGGGCAGGAATACGTGGCCTTGCTTGACGATGTATCGGCTATCAATACCCGCACCCACGCGCAAACGGCAATTCTGGTGTTACCGGAATTAAAAGGCGACAACCTGGAGAGTGTTGCGACGCGCACTTTTAATACCTGGCGGCTCGGCAATGCGCAGCGCAACGATGGCGTGCTGATTCTGGTCGCCTGGCACGATCGCCTGGTGCGTATCGAAACGGGGCGCGGGCTGCAGAAGACGATTCCGGATGCACTGGCGAGCCGGGTAATCAAAGAACAGATGCTGCCCTGGTTCAGGGCAGGCGATCTCACCGCGGGCCTGCGTCATGGGCTGACCGGTATCGACGCGCTGCTCAGCCATCAGCCGCTGCCGCCTGCGACATCGCCTTCGTGGGTACAGTCGTGGCTTAAGCCGTTGCTGCTGAATTTCTCTTACTGGCTGGCGCTGCCTGTTCTCGCCATCGTATTGTTTGCCTTAATCATGCTGCGCAAAAAGAAAACGCTGGTGACACTCTTTTTCGGCACCTCCTGCCTGCTGACGCCCGCGCTTGCCATCACCAGCAACTTTTTCCCGTGGGTGGAGCCCTTTCTCTGGCTGAGCTTTTCCGTGCCCTTTTTGCTGATGATCCTGGCGCTGATCGTGGTGTTTGCCTTCCCGAATTATCGGCTCAGCGCGGCGGGTAACGGCTCATCGTCCGGCGATACCTCCGCCGCCTGGCTTGCGACCAGCCACCTTCACTCGTCCTCAGGCAGCGACAGCGCCAGCCATCACAGCAGCCACCACAGCGTCAGCTCGGGCGATGGCGGCTCAAGTGACGGCGGCGGCTCGTCAGACAACTGGTGAGCGCAGCGCGTCGGCGAAGCGGCGAGTGATTTGCTGCGGGCGCGTAATCGCGCCGCCCACCACCACCGCGTGCGCGCCCAGCGCCAGACAGCGCGCCGCGCCCTCCGGGGTGTCCACATTCCCTTCGGCAATAACCGGGACCGTCACCGCCGCCAGCACGGCTTTTAGCTGCGCGAAATCGTCTTCTGGCAGACGATGCCCCTGGGTGTTCGCCGTGTAACCATAAAGCGTGGTACCCACGCAGTCGAAACCGAGCGCTTCAGCCGTCACGGCCTCTTCAACGCTTGAGACATCCGCCATCAGCAGTACATCAGGCCAGGTATGGCGGATCTTCCCGACGAACTGTTCGAGCGTTTCGCCGCCAGGGCGCGGACGTGCGGTGGCATCCAGGGCGATCATCTCAGGCGCCGCTTCCATCAGCTCGCTGACTTCGCGCATCGTCGCGGTGATAAACACGTCGCTTGCGGGATAATCCCGTTTAATGATGCCAATGACCGGCAGCGCGACCTGTTCTTTTATCGCGATGATATCGGCCACGCTGTTGGCGCGGATCCCCGCCGCCCCGCCCTGTGCGGCGGCCAGCGCCATCCTTCCCATAATAAACGGGCTGTGCAGCGGTTCGTTTTCCAGCGCCTGGCAGGAGACCACCAGCTTTCCTTTAATCTGCTCTAACATCGTTGACCTCAGCTTAATAACTCTTCGACTTCATTCTTAATAATCGTGACATGCGGGCCGTAGATGACCTGCACGCCGTTGCCGCGCAGGATCACGCCGCGCGCGCCGGTCGCCTTCAGCGCGGCCTCATCGACTTTGTTTCCGTCGCTCACAGTGACGCGCAACCGCGTGGCGCAGCAGTCCACCTCCTGAAGGTTCTCCCGCCCGCCGAGCCCGGCCACGACGGCCTGCGCCCGCTCGCTGTCTTTCATCGCCACGCTGTCCTGAGTTTCTTTCTCCCGGCCGGGTGTGGCGAAATCGAAACGTGTGATGAGGAAGCGGAACGTGAAGTAATAGAGGAAAAACCACGGCACGCCGACCAGCGGCACCATCAGCCAGTGCGTTTTTGCTTCGCCCTGCAACACCCCAAAGAGAATGAAATCGATAAAACCGCCTGAGAATGTCTGGCCGATAGTGATGTGCAGAATGTGCGCCAGCATAAAAGCCAGCCCGTCGAAGAAGGCGTGGATGACATAAAGCACGGGCGCGACAAACAGGAAGGAGAACTCAATCGGCTCGGTGATGCCGGTGAGGAATGAGGTCAGCGCCGCAGAAAGCAGCAGACCGGCGACGCGCTTTTTATTCTCTGGCTTCGCGGTGTGGTACATCGCAAGGCACGCGCCGATCAGGCCAAACATCATGGTAATGAAGCGCCCGGACATAAACCGCGATGTGCCGATATAAAACTGCTGCGTGGTCGGGTCTGCGAGCTGCGCGAAGAAAATACGCTGCGTGCCTTCCACCAACTGGCCGTTGACAATTTCGCTGCCGCCGAGCGCCGTCGTCCAGAAAGGCAGATAGAAGATATGATGCAGGCCGAACGGGCCAAGCATACGCAGGATAAAACCATACAGCAGCGTGCCGACATAACCAGTCGCCTCAACCAGCCCGCCAAGCCCGAAAATCAGCTTCTGAAAATGCGGCCAGATGACGGTCATCGCCGCGCCGACCACAATCGCCGCCAGCGCGCTGATGATGGGCACAAACCGCGAGCCGCCAAAAAAGCCCAGAAACTGCGGCAGCGCGATTTTATTAAACCGCTGATGCAGCGCGCAGGTCACAAGGCCAATCACCACGCCGCCGAAAACGCCGGTTTCCAGCGTCTGAATGCCGAGCACCATTCCCTGGCCGACCGCGCCAGGAATGCTCTGCGCGAGCTGGCCGGTCAAAGTCAGCAGCGCATTGATGGTGGCGTTCATCACCAGAAACGCCAGTAACGCGGCAAGACCGGCCGTGCCTTTATCGGTACGCGCGAGCCCCACCGCCACGCCAACGGCAAACAGCACCGAAAGATTCGCAAAGACGATCGCCCCGGCGCTGCTCATGATCGTGAAAATCGCCTGCAGCCAGCCGACATCGAGAAAAGGATACGCCGTGAGCGTGTTGGGATTGGAGAGCGCGCCACCCACGCCAAGCAACAGGCCCGCCGCCGGTAACACGGCAATCGGCAACATAAACGATTTACCAAAACGCTGCGCCTTTTCAAACCAGCGCCCTGACGATGTTCCGCTGAAAAATGCCATGGTGAATCCCCCGCCGTAATTTTGATGAAAATATTTATCACAATAAAAATATATTGTGAAAATTATCACCAATAATAGCGAAGCCGATCATACTTTTTTAAAATGGCTGGCATTGTTGGCGGGCTTTCCCGCACACTCATCGGCAGTCGTCGGTGCTTCAGGATCCTGTTATGTCTGACCATGAAAATTTACTGCTTAAGCTGCGCCAGGCGCTGTCAGGGTTTAGCCCCACACAGCGCAAACTCGGGGACTATGTGCTGAGCGACCCGGCGCGCGTGCTTTATCTCACTATCACCGAACTCGCCCGCGAGAGTGACACCAGTGAAGCCAGCGTGACGCGGCTCTGCCGCGCGCTCGGGTGCAAAGGCTATACCGAATTTAAAATGGCGCTGGCGCTGGATGTTCAGCGCGGGCAGGCACCGCGCGCGCAGAGCGGCGATGCGCTGGACGCGCTGGTGGAGGAATCGGTGCAGGCGCTGCGTGATACCGCGCAACTGCTGGATCGCGCCGTGCTGGAACAGGCCGCGCAGGCGCTGCATCAGGCGCGGTCGGTGCAGATTTACGGCGTCGCGGCGAGCGCCATTATTGGCGAATATTTGCATTACAAGCTGCTGCGCCTTGGCAAAGCGGCGCATCTGTTTAGCGATATGCACCGCGCATCGATGAACGCAACTACGCTTGGCGAAACCGATCTGGTGGTCGCCATTTCCAGCTCAGGCTCCACGCGCGACCTGCTGCATGCCGTGACGCTCGCGCGTAAGGCGGGCGCGCCGGTGCTTACGCTCAGTAATACGCCGCGCAGCCCGCTGGCATCACTAAGCAATATGCTGCTTGTCGCGGCCAAACCGGAAGGCCCGCTGAATGCGGGTGCGCTGAACGCGAAAGTGGGTGCGATGCTGCTGGTGGAATTATTAACAGCGTCGCTGATCGCGTCTGACAGCCGTTACCGTGAAATCAGCCAACAAACCGCCAGCGCCACGTTGCCGTTATTGCTGTAATAAAAAGCCGTTGCAAGGTGCGAATAATCTGCAACGGCTTTTTTAAATCTACAACAATGTAACCAGACGTAATTTTCGTGGGATTTTTCGGTTAAATAGTATTTTCTATTAGCCTAATAAAATCCCATAAATTCAATAAGATAAATATTTTTATTATAGTGAAAGGATTTTTTCTAGCATTACGATGTCATAGAAAAATGCCTCACGCGACTTTCCTTAAAATAACCTTAATTTTCCTCTTTTTCCGCCTCATTGTTATTTAAACGCCGTTTACTTTTCTGCTCCTACAATCCGCCCAATTAACCCAGGTGGAATAACAGAAATGAAGACTTTATTAATAACGGGCGTAACGGGTTTTCTGGGCGGTGCAGTATTAGAAAAAATTCTTCAGCGCACCGAAAAGATCAATTTATTGCTGCTGGTGCGTGCGCAGAACAGCGAAGCCGGACTGGCGCGCGTGCTCAGCAATATGCGTAAGTTCAACCTCAGCGAGGCACAGCTTGCGATGCTGAACACCACGCAAGTTTTATGCGGTGATTTAGGCGAGCCGGAGAGTTTCCTGCACGATACCCGCCTTGATAGCGTCACGCATGTCATTAACTGCGCGGCCGTGGCGTCGTTTGGCAACAATCCGCTAATCTGGAAGGTGAATGTTGAAGGAACCCTGGCGTTCGCCCGCCGTATGGCTGAGGTGGCAGGTTTGCAGCGCTTTCTGCATGTGGGCACGGCGATGTCCTGTACGCCTGAGCCGCATTCACTGGTGCCTGAAAGCACCGAGTTTCGTGAAAACGCCGAGCACCTGGTGACCTATACGCATTCGAAATCGACGATTGAACAGCTGATGCGCCAGCACTGTCCGCAACTGCCGCTGGTGATCGCCCGCCCTTCTATCGTGGTTGGCCATACCCATCACGGCTGCCAGCCTTCCACCAGTATTTTCTGGGTTTTCAGCATGGGGCTGATGCTTCAGAAATTTATGTGCTCGCTGGAAGACCGCGTGGATGTGATCCCGGTAGATTATTGCGCCGCGGCGTTGCTGCTGTTGCTTGATAAAGATATTGCGCAAGGCGAAGTGGTGCATATTTCTGCCGGCGAAGAGAACAGCGTGCGTTTCGCTGACATTGATATCGCCATGGCGAAGGCCCAGGAAAAAGCGCCTATCGCGGATAACTATGCGCAGGTGAGTTATGAAACGTTAGTGAAAATGCGCCGTGAGCTGAAAACAATTTTCGGGCCGTGTAATGAGCGTCTGATGCTGAAAGCGATGCGTTTATATGGCGCGTTCGCCACGCTGAACGTGCGTTTCTCTAATGATAAACTGCTGAAGCTCGGTATGCCGAAACCGCCGCGCTTTACCGACTATATTGCGCGCTGTGTGCAGACCACGAACGGGTTGACCATTCCGCAGCAGATGGAAGTCGATTTTAAGTAAAAAAAATGCCAGTCAATCGACTGGCATTTTCACAGAGAAAGGTCGGGCGATTATGCCTGGCCTTTGATCTCTTTACGGCCGTTGTACGGTGCTTTTTCGCCCAGCGCTTCTTCGATACGAATCAGCTGGTTGTATTTAGCAACGCGGTCAGAACGGCTCATGGAACCGGTTTTGATCTGGCCTGCCGCAGTACCTACCGCCAGGTCAGCGATGGTTGCGTCTTCGGTTTCGCCAGAACGGTGAGAGATGACAGCGGTGTAGCCAGCGTCTTTCGCCATTTTGATCGCAGCCAGAGTTTCGGTCAGAGAACCGATCTGGTTGAATTTGATCAGGATGGAGTTAGCGATGCCTTTCTCGATGCCTTCTTTCAGGATTTTGGTGTTGGTAACGAACAGGTCGTCGCCCACCAGCTGGATTTTGTCGCCCAGCACTTTGGTCTGGTATGCAAAACCATCCCAGTCAGACTCGTCCAGACCGTCTTCGATGGAAACGATCGGGTACTGTTTGGTCAGGTCTTCCAGGAAGTGGGTGAACTCTTCAGAGGTGAACGCTTTGTTGCCTTCGCCCGCCAGAACGTATTTACCGTCTTTGTAGAATTCAGACGCTGCGCAGTCCATCGCCAGGGTGATGTCTTTGCCCAGTTCGTAACCCGCTGCTTTTACCGCTTCAGCGATAACAGCCAGAGCTTCGGCGTTAGAACCCAGGTTCGGCGCGTAGCCGCCTTCGTCACCCACTGCGGTGTTCATGCCTTTGCCTTTCAGCACTTTCGCCAGGTGATGGAAAACTTCAGAACCCATGCGGATGGCTTCTTTAACGCTGGAAGCGCCAACCGGCTGGATCATGAATTCCTGGATATCAACGTTGTTGTCAGCGTGCTCGCCGCCGTTGATGATGTTCATCATCGGAACCGGCATAGAGAATTTGCCCGGAGTGCCGTTCAGTTCAGCGATGTGCTCGTACAGCGGCATGCCTTTGGAAGCAGCAGCAGCTTTAGCGTTAGCCAGAGAAACGGCCAGAATGGCGTTTGCACCGAAGTTAGATTTGTTTTCAGTACCGTCCAGATCGATCATGATCTTGTCGATACCAGCCTGATCTTTAGCATCTTTGCCAACGATAGCCTGAGCGATCGGGCCGTTAACCGCGCCAACCGCTTTGGTTACGCCTTTGCCCAGGAAACGGGATTTGTCGCCATCGCGCAGTTCCAGCGCTTCGCGGGAACCAGTGGAAGCACCTGACGGGGCAGCAGCCATACCTACGAAACCGCCTTCCAGGTGAACTTCGGCTTCAACAGTCGGGTTACCACGGGAGTCGATGATTTCACGACCGATGACTTTAACGATTTTGGACATTAGATTTTCCTCAGTACAAGTTAAACTAAAACTCCAGACAAACAACGCGCGAAATCGTCGCGCGTTGCCGTTTTAACTCTGCTTACTTCGCCTGGCGTTTCTGGTACTCGCTGGCAGCTTTTACGAAGCCTGCAAACAGCGGATGCCCGTCGCGCGGTGTGGAAGTAAATTCCGGGTGGAACTGACAAGCGACAAACCACGGATGATTCGGCACTTCGATGATCTCGACCAACTGATCATCTCCGGAACGGCCCGCAACGCGCAGGCCAGCTGCTTCAATCGGTTTCAACAACATGTTGTTGACTTCATAACGGTGACGGTGACGTTCTGTAATCACTGGCTCGCCGTACAGCTTGCGCACCAGGCTGTCATCGGACAACTGGCACTGCTGCGCGCCCAGACGCATCGTCCCGCCGAGATCGCTCTTCTCACTACGCGTCTCGACATTACCGTTTTCATCACGCCACTCGGTGATGAGCGCCACGACAGGGTATTTACAGTCTGGCACAAATTCCGTGGAGTTGGCGTTCTCCATGCCCGCAACATTGCGTGCATATTCAATCATCGCAACCTGCATACCGAGGCAGATGCCGAGGTAAGGAATGTTGTTTTCACGGGCGTAGCGCGCGGTGGCGATTTTGCCTTCCACGCCGCGATAACCGAAGCCGCCAGGGATAAGGATCGCATCCAGACCTTTCAGCAGTTCTTCGCCGCGGGTTTCTACGTCCTGCGAATCGATAAGCTTGATATTGACGGTCACGCGGTTCTTCAGGCCACCGTGTTTCAGCGCCTCGATAACCGATTTATAGGCGTCCGGCAGTTCAATGTATTTGCCGACCATACCGATAGTGACTTCGCCCGCCGGATTCGCCTCTTCATAAATAACCTGTTCCCATTCAGACAGGTTAGCTTCCGGGCAGTTCAGGCTGAATCGTTTACAAATATAATCGTCCAGCCCCTGCGATTTCAACAGGCCCGGAATTTTATAAATGGAATCGACGTCTTTCAGAGAAATGACCGCTTTTTCCGGAACGTTACAGAACAAAGCGATTTTGGCGCGTTCGTTAGCCGGAACCGCGCGATCGGAACGGCAAATCAGCACATCCGGCTGAATACCGATAGACAGCAGTTCTTTAACGGAGTGCTGGGTCGGTTTGGTTTTCACCTCACCTGCCGCCGCCATGTATGGCACCAGCGTCAGGTGCATGAACATCGTGTGTTCGCGACCCACTTCAACCGCCATCTGACGAATGGCTTCAAGGAACGGCAGGGATTCGATATCACCTACGGTGCCGCCGATTTCGACCAGTACCACGTCATGGCCTTCGCCACCCGCCAGAATGCGTTCTTTGATAGCGTTGGTGATGTGCGGAATAACCTGAACGGTCGCGCCCAGATAGTCGCCACGGCGCTCTTTGCGCAGAACTTCAGAATAGATACGGCCTGTCGTGAAGTTGTTGCGGCGCGTCATGCGGGTGCGGATAAAACGCTCGTAGTGCCCCAGGTCCAGATCGGTTTCAGCGCCGTCTTCAGTAACGAACACTTCCCCGTGCTGGATTGGACTCATGGTGCCAGGATCGACGTTGATATACGGATCCAGTTTCATGATGGTCACGTTAAGGCCACGGGCTTCAAGAATGGCTGCGAGGGAGGCTGCGGCAATGCCTTTACCCAGAGAGGAAACGACCCCGCCGGTCACAAAAATATAGTTCGTTGTCATGCTGAACCTGAGAAGTTAGGTTTAAAGACGATGGAATAACCAGGACGGGAAAGTAGTATACCCGAACAGGACGGGGCTCACAAACTTTCATTCTGCACGAATACCCGCCGGCCTCGCCAGACCCAAGCCGGAAGAAAATAGCCCTTTTCTCAGAAATGTTTTTGACGCAAATCAAGCGCTTGTTGGAAATAAGTGTTAACAACAGGCGCTTGATGCGAAAAAACGTTAACTATCAATTTCCTGGCGTTTAACATGTTGCCAGGCCGCTTCCATTTGTTCCAGGCTCGCCTGCTCCATTTCCACGCCCTGTGCGCGAATAATCGCCTCGACCTGACGGAACCGACGCTCAAACTTGCGGTTCGCTTTTTGCAGCGCAGTCTCCGCTTTCGCCCCCAGATGGCGGGAAAGATTGACGGTCGCGAACAGCAAATCGCCGATCTCTTCTTCAAGTTTCGCCTCGTCGATAACCGCCTGCTGCGCTTCGTGCATCACTTCGTCTATCTCTTCATGCACTTTGTCGACCACCGGCCCAAGCGACGTCCAGTCAAAGCCAACCGCTGAACAGCGCTTCTGGATTTTCTGCGCGCGCATTAGCGCAGGCAGGCTTTCCGGAATATCGTCCAGCGCCGAGTGCTGCGCTTTTTCAGCGCGCTCGGCGCTCTTGGTTTTCTCCCAGTTGGCCAGCACCTCGGCGCTGTTGCCGAAATCCGCGTCGCCAAAGATATGCGGATGGCGGCGCTCAAGCTTATCGCTGATGGCGGCGCAAATGTCGTCGAAATTAAAACGCCCCTCTTCCTGCGCCATCTGGGCGTAAAACACCACCTGGAACAGCAGGTCACCCAGTTCGCCGCGCAGGTCGTCGAAATCCTCACGCGCAATGGCATCAAGCACTTCGTAGGTTTCTTCAAGGGTATATGGAGCGATGGTCGCGAAGGTTTGCTCTTTATCCCACAGGCAGCCGGTTTGCGGGTCGCGCAGACGCTTCATAATGCCGAGCAGGCGGTCGATTTGAGTCATGGAAAATCCTTATAAAACAGGCATGGCGATATCGCCACACGCCTCACGCTGGAGGAAAAATAAAAGGCGGCGACGCCGTTACCGACTGCGCCGCCGCGCGTCAGCCGCCATGCAGGCGGCGCGCATCAATGACATCAGGCACCTGGTTGAGCTTACCCAGCACGCGCCCGAGAACCTGGAGGTTATAGATTTCGATTTCCATATCGATGGTCGCCAGCTGCTGACGGGTATCGCTGCGGCTGGTGACGCCAAGCACATTGACCTTTTCGTTAGCGAGGATCGTCGTGATATCGCGCAAAAGGCCGCTGCGGTCGTTCGCCGTTACGCGCACAATGAGCGAATAGCCTGCTGAATAGCTTTCGCCCCAGACGGCGTCAACGATACGCTCCGGCGCATGCGACTGAAGCTCCGCCAGCTGATCGCAGTCGGCGCGGTGGATGGAAATCCCGCGCCCCTGGGTGATAAAGCCGACAATATCGTCGCCAGGGATCGGCTGGCAGCAGCGGGCGATATGGTGCATCAGATTACCCACGCCTTCGACGACAACGCGGCCATTATCTCGTGTGTTTCTCCCCTGCGGCGTATAGGTTTTTTGCTGCAACTGACGCAGCGCCGCGGCGTCCTGCTCTTCCGCGCTGGGCTTGTTGAACTGCGCCTGGAGGAAATTCACCATCTGGTTAAGGCGAATATCGCCGCCGCCAATCGCCGCCAGCAGCTCATCGACTTCATTGAAGTTGTAGCGCGGCAACAGGTGTTTTTCGGCCTCTTTCAGGCTGATGCCAAGATGCGCCAGCTCGTCGTCGAGGATCTGGCGACCGGCGATGATGTTTTTATCGCGATCCTGTTTGCGGAACCAGGCGTGAATTTTCGCGCGCGCCCGGCTGGTGCCGACATAGCCGAGGTTCGGGTTCAGCCAGTCGCGGCTTGGGTTTGGCTGCTTCTGGGTGATGATTTCAATCTGATCGCCCATTTGCAGCTGGTAAGTAAACGGCACGATCCTGCCGCCGATTTTCGCGCCGATGCACCGGTGCCCGACATCGCTGTGTATGTGATAGGCAAAATCAAGCGGCGTGGAGCCTGCGGGCAGATCGACGACATCGCCTTTCGGGGTAAACACGTAAACGCGGTCGTCAAACACCTGGCTTCGCAGTTCGTCGAGCATCTCGCCGGAATCAGCCATCTCTTCCTGCCAGGCGATGAGTTTACGCAGCCAGGCGATACGGTCTTCGTGACCGTTACGCACGCCGCTTGCCGCGCCTTCTTTGTACTTCCAGTGCGCCGCCACGCCGAGTTCAGCGTCTTCGTGCATCTGTTTGGTGCGGATCTGAATTTCCACGGTTTTGCCGCCAGGGCCTAGCACCACGGTATGAATGGACTGGTAGCCGTTGGGTTTCGGGTTGGCGACATAATCATCGAACTCATCCGGCAGATGGCGATAGTGCGTGTGAACTATCCCGAGCGCGGCGTAGCAGTCCTGAAGGCGTTCCGCGACAATGCGCACGGCGCGCACGTCGAAGAGTTCATCAAACGCCAGATGCTTTTTCTGCATCTTGCGCCAGATGCTGTAGATATGTTTCGGACGCCCGTAAACCTCTGCCTTAACGCCCTCTTCTTTCATGGCGGTGCGCAGATGCGTCACAAACTCGTCAATATAGTGCTCGCGGTCGATGCGCCGCTCATGCAGCAGCTTTGCGATGCGCTTGTATTCTTCGGGGTGCAGATAGCGGAAGCAGAAATCCTCCAGCTCCCACTTGAGCTGGCCGATGCCAAGACGGTTCGCCAGCGGCGCATAGATGTTGGTGCACTCTTTCGCCGCCAGTACGCGTTCATCTTCCGGCGCGTCTTTCACTTCGCGCAGGTGCGCGATGCGCTCCGCAAGTTTTATCACCACGCAGCGGAAATCATCGACCATTGCCAGCAGCATGCGGCGCACGTTATCGACCTGTTCAGAAGAGACAGAGTCGTGATGCGTGGCTTTAAGCTGACGAATGGCGGCCATATCGCGCACGCCGTGGATTAACCCGACGACAGATTTACCCACGCTCTCTTTGAGCACCTCTTCGCTAACCACGCCGCCATCCACCAGCGGGAAGAGCAGCGCGGCGCGCAGCGTGTCGATATCCATACTGAGCGTGGTGAGGATTTCGACCATCTCCACACCGCGCCAGAGCAGAAGATCCGCCTGAGGATGGCCCTGAGTCTGCTGCTCGCAATAGCGCCAGGTTTCGGTTAAGCGTTCACACGATGGCTGACTGGCGATGCCGAGGCTCGCCACCCATTTTTCATGGTCAAATTCGCCAGCTTTATTAAGATGTGCACTTCTTACCGCAACCATCGTCCTCTCCTTTCGGGACAGCCTGCCCGCACCGCGCGGTGGCCTGACTACTTAATCTCTTTCAAATAACGCCATCGATTCCAGATGACCAGTGTGTGGAAACATATCCAGCATCGCCAGCCGTACCGTGCGATAGCCCGCCGCGAGCAGCGTCTCACTGTCACGCATCAGCGTGGCAGGGTTACAGGAGACATAGACCACCCGACGCGGTTTTAATTTCACAATATGTTGCATCACGCCCGCCGCGCCCGCACGCGCGGGATCGAGCAGCACTTTGTCGAACCCTTGCTGCGCCCACGGCTGGCGGGTGACGTCTTCTTCCAGGTTATGCTGAAAGAAAGTGACATTTTTCAACGCGTTAAGACCGGCATTATAGTCGCCTTTCTCCACCAGCGCCGCAACGCCCTCAACGCCCACCACGCTTTCCGCGCGCCGGGCCAGCGGCAGCGTAAAGTTACCCATGCCGCAGAAGAGATCCAGCACCCGCTCGCCGGGCTGAATCTCCAGCCATTCCAGCGCGCGGGCCACCATCTGCTGATTTACAGCATCGTTGACCTGAATAAAATCGCGCGGGCTGAAGGTAAGCCGCAGGCCGTCGGATTCATACCACGGCATCTCGCCATTAAGGTGCTCAAGGGTATCGCTCTGTGGCGCAAGGTACAGCGCCACGCCTTCGGAATGCGAAAAGCATTCCAGTTTTTCGCGATCGGCGGCGCTTAGCGGCTTGAGATGACGCAATACCATCAGCGGACCGCTGGTAACATCCACCAGTTCGACATGGCCAAGGTGACGAACGCCATCAAGGCTGCTCAGGCAGTCGCGAAGTTTCGCCAGCAACGCCTCAAGACGGGGCACAAGCACAGGGCAGCGATGCACATCCACCAGATCGTTTGAGCCCGCCTTGCGAAACCCCATCTGTAAGCCTGGTTTGCGCGGCGTGAAATTCAAGCTCAGACGCGCCCGGCGGCGATAGCCCCACGCAGGCCCGCTGATGACCTCATCGACCTCGCGCTTCATCATGCGGCTCAGCGCCTGCGCCTTGCTGCGCTGCTGTAGCGCCACGCTGGCGTGCTGTTGCTGGCAGCCGCCGCATACGCCAAAATGCGGACACCGCGGCGTCTCGCGCTCGGGGCTTTCTGAAAGCCGCTTTTTAACATCGCCGCATGCGAACTGTTTTTTGTCTTCGCTGATCACCACTTCCGCGCGCTCGCCTGGCAGTAGACCGGCGATGAACAACGCCTTACCGTGATGTCGCGCCACGCCCTGCCCGAAGGCATCGAGGCCGTCGGCCGTCACGGTTATGATTTCACGCGTCGTCACGCGTCGCTTTGCAGAGTAGAATTGCGCCATCGCCAGGAAATTTCTCACATAAACTGAATGTCGCTGATTGTCCCATAACGGAACCCCATGACCAACTACAGCCTGCGGGCGCGGATGATGATTCTTATCCTGGCGCCCACCTTTATCATCGGCCTGCTGCTCAGCGTTTTCTTCGTTGTGCACCGCTATCATGATTTGCAGCGTCAGCTGGAAGACGCCGGTGCCAGTATTATCGAGCCGCTGGCGGTCGCCAGCGAATATGGCATGAGCCTGCAAAATAAGGAGTCGGTGCGCCAGCTGGTCAGCGTACTGCATCGTCGGCATTCAGAAATTGTACGCGCCATTTCGGTTTACGATCGGCACAATAAGCTGTTTGTCACCTCCAATTATCAGCTTGACCCTTCAGAACTGCAGCTTCCTGACGGCGCATCCATGCCGACCGGGCTTAGCGTGACGCGCCGCGACGACATGCTGATTTTGCGCACGCCCGTGGTTTCCGAGCGCTATTCACCTGATGAGTCTGAAATCTCTGAGGCCAAGCTCAGCACTAATCCGCTGGGCTATGTCGCGCTGGAGCTTGATTTGAAATCAGTACGGCTGCAGCAGTACCAGGAGATTGCGATTTCGCTGCTGATGATGCTGATTTGCATGGCCTGCGCGGTGCTGTTCGCCTGGCGTCTGATGCGCGACGTCACCGCGCCTATCCGCAATATGGTTAATACCGTCGACCGCATTCGCCGCGGCCAGCTCGACAGCCGCGTGGAAGGCTTTATGCTGGGCGAGCTGGATATGCTGAAAAACGGCATCAACTCGATGGCGATGTCGCTTGCCGCTTATCATGAAGAGATGCAGCACAATATCGACCAGGCAACGTCTGATCTTCGTGAAACGCTGGAGCAGATGGAAATTCAGAACGTCGAGCTGGATCTGGCGAAAAAACGCGCCCAGGAAGCGGCGCGCATCAAGTCTGAATTCCTTGCCAATATGTCTCACGAGCTGCGCACGCCGCTGAACGGCGTGATTGGCTTTACCCGCCTGACGCTGAAAACTGACCTCACGCCCACCCAACGCGATCATCTTAATACCATCGAGCGCTCGGCGAATAACCTGCTCAGCATTATCAATGACGTGCTGGATTTCTCGAAGCTTGAGGCAGGGAAACTGCTGCTGGAGAGCATTCCGTTCCCGCTGCGCAGTACGCTGGATGAAGTGGTCACGCTGCTCGCGCACTCCGCGCATGATAAAGGGCTGGAACTGACCATCAGCGTGCGCCACGACGTACCGGACAATGTCATTGGCGACCCGCTGCGTCTCCAGCAGGTGATTACGAATCTGGTGGGCAACGCGATTAAATTTACCGACCACGGCAATATTGACATCGTGGTTGAGAAGCGCGCCATCAGTAACAACAAGGTGCAGATCGAGGTGCAAATCCGCGATACCGGCATCGGCATTCCGGAGCGCGATCAGTCGCGTCTGTTCCAGGCGTTTCGCCAGGCTGACGCCAGCATTTCACGCCGCCACGGCGGTACCGGGCTTGGGCTGGTGATAACCCAGAAGCTGGTGAACGAAATGGGCGGCGATATCTCCTTCCACAGCCAACCGCATCGCGGCTCGACGTTCTGGTTCCATATCAGCCTTGATCTCAACCCGAACGCGCTGGTGGACCGCCACGCCACCGATATGCTGGCGGGAATGCGTCTGGCGTATGTTGAGAAAAACGAAGCCGCAGCGAAAAGCACGCGCGATCTGCTGGCCAATACGCCGCTCACGGTCGTCTACAGCCCCGATCTGGCGTCACTGCCGCAGGCACATTACGACATTTTGCTGTACGCCGCGCCCGTCACGGATCGCGAGCCGCTGTCGATGCGCCACGATCAGCTGGCCCGCGCGGCGACGTTCACCGATTGCCTGATCCTCGCCCTGCCGTGCCACGCGCAGATAAACGCCGAAATGCTGAAAAAAGAGGGGGCCAGCGCCTGCCTGCTGAAACCAGTGACCGCCACGCGATTAATGCCGCTGTTGCTGGAGCACTGCCGGCTCATTCACGCCCGTGAGCTGCCGGAAGGCGATCAAAGCCGGATGCCGATGACGGTGATGGCCGTGGACGATAACCCGGCCAACCTGAAGCTTATCGGCGCGCTGCTTGAAGATATGGTTCAGCATGTGGTGCTGTGCGAAAGCGGGCATCAGGCGGTGGAGCGCGCCATGCTGCAGCCGTTCGACATTATTCTGATGGATATCCAGATGCCGGATATGGACGGCATTCACGCCTGCGAGCTTATCCGTAAACTGCCGCAACAGCAGCATACGCCGATTATCGCGGTCACGGCGCATGCCATGTCGGGGCAGAAGGAAAAGCTGCTCAGCGCCGGGATGAACGATTATCTGGCGAAGCCCATTGAAGAAGAGAAACTACGCGCCATGCTGCTGCGTTATCAGCCCGGCTACGCCGTGCCGGTTGTGGCAAGTGTACCCGCGATAGCGCCCCCCGCGGTGAAGGCTGACGCCACGCTCGACTGGAGTCTGGCCCTGCGACAGGCCGCCAATAAACCCGATCTGGCGCGCGATATGCTGCACATGCTGCTGGCGTTTTTACCGGAAGTTCGCAACCGCGTGGAAGAACAGCTGGTCGGTGAAAACCCGGAAGGGCTGACCGATCTTATCCATAAACTGCACGGGAGCTGCGGCTACAGCGGCGTGCCGCGTCTGAAAAACCTCTGTCAGTTGATTGAACAGCAGTTGCGCAGCGGCGTTCCCGCAAGCGACCTGGAGCCGGAGTTGCTGGAATTACTCGATGAAATGGATAACGTGGCGCGTGAAGCGCAGCGGATCTCCGGGATATAAACCGCGTCGGCGCACAAAGCGCCGACCGCGTGGTTTACTTAAGCAGCGCGCTCCACTGCTCGACCCAGGGGCTGGAGAGCGTTTCCGGCTCCGGATATTCCGCGGCGTCAATGTATAACACCTCGCCGACGCGCTGCGCCGCATGCTCCTGCAACAGCGCGTCAAATTTCTTGCCGCCGCCGCAAAAATGGCTGTAACTGCTGTCGCCGAGCGCAATCAGGCCGTAACGCCGCGTCGGCTGATGACCGTGCTGATCTTTGATAGCCTGATAGAGCGGCACGATGCTGTCCGGCAGATCGCCCTGACCGGTCGTGGAAGTGACAATGAGCGCGTACCCATCGCTATAACGCTCCCAGTCGGTGATATCAGGATCTTCATATACCGTCGCGTCATGACCCTGCTTTTTGAGGATCGCCTGTGCTTCTTCTGCCACCAGCAGTGAATTCCCGTACATCGTGCCGACAAAAATCCCTACGCTTGCCATCGCTTACTCTCCTTCTGGATTCAGACTGTCTTCATCGTGAGGGTTCACAGCGGGAAACTCAACCCCATCGGCAGCGGGGAGATGCGTCTGCCAGCCAAAAAGCGCCAGCGCCAGACGCCAGACATCATCCAGACCTGCGCGGATGGTGAGCGGCGCGCCGGTAAACGGGTGCGTCAGCGTCAGCTCGCTGGCGTGAAGCATCAAGCGGTTACAGCCGAAATGCTCGGCCGCCGCGCGGTTCTGGCGCAAATCGCCATGCTTTGAGTCACCGATAATCGGGTGGCGCAGATGCGCCATATGGCGGCGCAGCTGATGTTTACGGCCGGTCTGCGGCAGCATCTCCACCAGGCTGTAGCGCACTGAATCATAACGCCCGACGGCGACCGGCTGCGAGGTGGTCGCAAGGCCGCGATAGTGCGTTACGGCTGGCTGCGGTTCTTTATCCTGCCGTGAGAATTTATCGGCGATTTTATCAAGCTCTTCCACCAGCGGATAATCCAGCACGGCGCTGTCGGTGAGCCAGCCGCGCACGATAGCGTGGTAGCGTTTCTGGATCTGATGCTGTTCAAACTCCTGCGCTAACCGCCTTCCCGCCTCGCTGGAAAGGCCCATCAACAACACGCCGGATGTGGGCCTGTCGAGACGGTGAGCGGTAAAAACGTGCTGGCCTATCTGATCGCGAACCGTCTGCATGACGACGACCTTTTCATCGCGATCGAGCCAGCTGCGGTGGACCAGCCAGCCGGACGGCTTATTGACCGCCACCAGCCATTCATCCTGATAAAGGATTTCGAGGCTCACGCGTCGTCACCGGCGAACAGCGCGTCCAGCTCAACCAGCGTCACCAGTACAGCGTCGCGCGCCGGATGGCTCGCTTCAAGCGCAACTTCATAATAAGGGGCAACGGCAAACGCCTGCGGCAGCGGCGCGCCAGCGTCCAGCAACGCGTGCAGGCGTGGGATCAACACCCATTGCAGCCATTCGTAAGGCTCAAGCGTGTCCATGCAAAAAGGCTGCGTGCTTTCAAACGCGGAGGAATGCGGCGCGGCGCTTTGCCACTGCTGATGATGACGCAACACCTGCTCGACGCGCTGCAACTGCTGGCGAACCCGTTGATGGCGTTCCATAACAACCTCTGTGAATCAAAAAAACCGGGCGCGCAGCATACCATTTCCCGGCGGCAGAAAAAAAAGCATAAAAAAAGGGAGCACTGTGATAACACAGTGCTCCCGGTTCGTTTCGCAGCAGTCCGGCTACTTTTCGGTGCTCCCTGCTCGTCCGTGACAACTTTTCCTGCGGCCTTTCGACCTTACGTCCGTTTACGCGTCCTGCCTACATCGTCCTGATGTCACTGGTGCATCATCCTGATGCGTGTCCCTGGTCTTCCTGACCCACCGGTAATCCTGACCGGCTCACATTCTCCTTCCTGGAGGTGTCCCTCAGCGCTCCTGCGCCGTCCTTTCGCTTCATCCTGAAGCCTTCCCTGAATCGCCCTCCGGCGTGTCCTTTTTGAAGCGCCATCATCCTGATGTTCGCTTCAGCGCCACTCCGTGTCGGCAGGGATAGAATCTCGCAATCCGCCTGCACTTACAAGGCGGCTTACAGGTTCAATTTAAGATAAGTTTCATTCGCAAGCGAAGCGTGAGCACAAAGGCCTTTGAATTATAAGACTATTCATTTTTAGCTGACGTAAGAAAACCCTTACTCTGACGGCGATCTCTCACAGGGTTTGTGAGAGATCTCTTACACGGGTGCAGGCAAAAAAGGATTACACGAGGGGGGTAAGCTGGCTCAGAAATGTGCTGAGCGACGGTGCCAACACGCGGCGCTTGCGGGTGCCGAGCGTCTCCTGGACGACTTCACCGGTCAGGTTACACAGCGAAATCACATCCAGCTCGCTATCAAGCGTAGCAATAAAAATGGTCGGCGACAGCTTCAGGCGTTTTTGCGTCACCAGGTGGCCTATCAGGTTTTCCTGCACACGGCGGAAATCGTCCTGGCTCCATGCCTGTAACAGCGTTAATGCTACGTCATCATACCGCGCGGTCATATCGCCAGCGTACTGGCTTGCGTAAAAGGCATGGGCGTCCGGCTGAATCACAATGTCGAGCGCCTTCTCAACCGCGCCGAGCGAATCTTCAGGCGTAAACGGCTGAGGTTCCCACTCTACCGCGTCCGGGTGGGTGGATACAATGCACGGGGAGGAAATACCGATATATTCTTCACTGACGGGCAGGCTGCCCCGCTGTTGCCGCCACGCTTCGCAGTAGCGCGCGCTGAATGCCGCCAGCGCCTGTTGGACTTCGTTTTGCACCAGATTCTCTCTTCAGGTCAGGTAAGATACACTGAACCCTGTATTGTACCTGTATTATCACGGTGACACATGACTTCTTATGAAAATCATCAGGCGCTTCACGGCCTGACGCTCGGCAAATCCACTGATTACCGCGACGTTTACGACGCCTCGCTGCTCCAGCCAGTTCCGCGCAGTTTAAACCGCGATCCGCTGGGCCTGCGCGCCGATGCCCTGCCCTTCCACGGCGCGGATATCTGGACGATGTACGAGCTATCCTGGCTTAACCGCAACGGCCTGCCGCAGGTGGCGATAGGTCAGGTTGAGATTAACGCCACCAGCGTCAACCTGGTGGAATCGAAAAGCTTTAAGCTCTATCTCAACAGCTTTAACCAGACGCAGTTTGAAAGCCTGGACGCGGTACGCGAGACGCTGGAGCGCGATTTACGCGCCTGCGCGCAGGGCGATGTCACTGTCACGCTTCGCCGACTTGATGAAGTGGAAGGCGAGCCGGTCGCCCGTCTTAGCGGCGACTGCATCGATAATCAGGATATTAACATCACCGATTATGAATTCGACGCCGCGCTGCTTTCCGGAGCCGCAGGTGAAGAGACGGTGGAAGAGACGCTGGTGAGCCACCTGCTCAAATCCAACTGTCTTATCACGCACCAGCCGGACTGGGGCTCCGTACAAATTCACTATCGCGGGCCGAAAATCTGCCGGGAAAAACTGCTGCGCTATCTGGTCTCTTTCCGCCATCACAACGAATTTCACGAGCAGTGTGTTGAGCGCATCTTTAACGACATCACGCGATTCTGCCAGCCGGAACAGCTCAGTGTGTATGCGCGCTACACCCGCCGCGGCGGTCTGGATATCAACCCGTGGCGCAGCAACGGCGACTTTACGCCAGCCACCGGGCGTCTGGCGCGTCAGTAATTGCTAAACATCCCGCAAATCCGTCATGAAGGCGGTGCGGGGTGGGTTGTTAAATGTCACATGGCGGGGCTATTGTAATCAGAGGGAGCGGCGTTTATCGCCCCGTAAGGAGCTTACTTGATTACACATATTAGCCCGCTGGGCTCGATGGATCTGCTGTCGCAGCTGGAAGTGGACATGCTTAAGCGCACCGCCAGCAGCGACCTGTATCAACTGTTTCGCAATTGTTCGCTTGCGGTTCTCAATTCCGGTAGCCAGACCGATAACAGCAAAGCGCTGCTGTCGCGCTTTGAAAATTTCGACATCAACGTGCTGCGCCGCGAACGCGGCGTAAAGCTTGAGCTGATTAATCCGCCAGAAGAGGCGTTCGTCGACGGGCAGATTATTCGTTCGTTGCAGGCCAACCTCTTCGCGGTGCTGCGCGACATTCTGTTCGTCAACGGGCAAATCCATAACGCCGGGCGCTTTCAGCATCTGAATCTGACTGACTCCATTCATATCACCAACCTGGTGTTTTCTATCCTGCGAAACGCGAAAGCGCTGCACGTGGGCGAGGCGCCGAATATGGTGGTCTGCTGGGGCGGCCACTCCATTAACGAAACCGAATATCTCTACGCCCGACGCGTCGGCAACCAGCTGGGGCTGCGCGAGTTGAACATCTGCACCGGCTGCGGGCCGGGCGCGATGGAAGCGCCGATGAAAGGCGCGGCGGTCGGCCATGCCCAGCAGCGTTATAAAGAAGGGCGTTTTATCGGCATGACCGAGCCTTCCATCATCGCCGCCGAGCCGCCTAACCCGCTGGTGAACGAACTTATCATCATGCCGGATATCGAAAAACGCCTCGAAGCGTTCGTGCGTATCGCCCACGGGATCATCATCTTCCCGGGCGGCGTTGGTACGGCGGAAGAGCTGCTTTATCTGCTCGGTATTCTGATGAACCCACACAATGCGGATCAAGTCCTGCCATTGATCCTGACCGGCCCGAAAGAGAGCGCCGATTACTTCCGCGTGCTGGACGACTTTATCGTCAACACGCTCGGCGAGAAGGCCCGCCGCCACTATCGCGTCATCATCGACGACCCGGCGGAAGTGGCGCGCGAAATGAAAAAAGCGATGCCGCTGGTGAAAGAGTGCCGCCGCGAAACGGGTGATGCGTACAGCTTTAACTGGGCGATTCGCATTTCGCCGGATCTCCAGGTGCCGTTCGAGCCGACCCACGAAAACATGGCTAACCTGAAGCTCTACCCCGATCAGCCGACGGAAATTCTGGCGGCCGACCTGCGCCGCGCCTTCTCAGGTATCGTCGCGGGTAACGTGAAAGAGGTAGGCATCCGAGCCATTGAGAAGTACGGACGCTATAAAATTCATGGGGATGCGCAGATGATGAAGCGCATGGACGATCTCCTGCAAGGGTTCGTTGCCCAGCACCGCATGAAACTGCCTGGTTCTGCCTATATTCCCTGCTACGAAATCTGTACCTGAAATCAGGCGGCCGCGAGGCCGCCTTTTTTATCATCTGTCACTTAACTAAAACGTTTGCGCTCTAAAAAACACCGCGCATAATCCCGGAAATTTCTGCGAAAGAATCCGGACGTGCTGTTTTTGCAGGTTTTTACAGAAAATTAATCATCATTTTCTTCCGCTCTATTTACCTCATCTGCCGTCAGTGTCAGGCTCTGCGCGCATTAATAACGGTGTCGCGCCCAAAGCCAGTGATATGATCTAAAAAACGCGTAATAAAAAAGTGGATTATTGCAATTGGGATCGGGATCACTGATAGATTCAGTGCGTGAATGTATCTTTCGCACCGCCAGAGATTTGGGGAAAAATTACAAAAAAATCCCGCTCTACAGGATTTCGTTTTACCGTTCGTCGCAAATTTATTGAATGTCACTTTAAAGTTCGTTTTTGCTTCCTCCAGGAGATACACAGATGGAAACGACTCAAACCGTCAATGTTGCTACAGCAGCCAAAAGCAGCGCGTGGCGAAAAACTGATACCATGTGGATGCTTGGCCTGTATGGCACCGCGATTGGCGCAGGGGTGCTTTTCCTGCCGATCAACGCCGGTGTTGGTGGCCTGATTCCCCTGATTATCATGGCAATTCTTGCATTCCCGATGACCTTCTTCGCACACCGCGCGCTGACCCGCTTCGTGCTGTCCGGTAAAAACCCGGGTGAAGACATCACCGAAGTGGTCGAAGAACATTTCGGCGTTGGCGCAGGTAAAGTCATCACTCTTCTCTATTTCTTCGCGATTTACCCCATCCTGCTGATGTACAGCGTAGCGATCACTAACACGGTTGATAGCTTCATTACGCACCAGCTGGGGCTGGCGTCTCCGCCGCGCGCGATCCTTTCTCTGATTCTGATTGTCGGCATGATGACTATCGTGCGTTTCGGCGAGCAGATGATCGTGAAAGCGATGAGCGTACTGGTGTTCCCGTTCGTTGCTGTCCTGATGCTGATGGCCTGCTTCCTGATCCCGAACTGGAGTGGTGCAGCGCTGGAAACTCTCTCTTTCAGCCATGCTTCCACCGGTAATGGCCTGCTGATGACCCTGTGGCTGGCTATCCCGGTCATGGTGTTCTCCTTTAACCACTCGCCGATCATCTCCGCTTTCGCCGTGGCGAAACGTGAAGAGTACGGCGCTGAAGCGGAGAAAAAATGCTCCCGCATTCTGGCGTACGCGCACATCATGATGGTCGTTACCGTGATGTTCTTCGTATTCAGCTGTGTACTGAGCCTCTCCCCGGAAAACCTGGCGGAAGCGAAAGCACAGAACATCACCATCCTGTCTTACCTGGCTAACCACTTCAATGTGCCGGTTATCGCCTGGGTAGGTCCGGTTATCGCAATCATCGCCATCACCAAATCGTTCCTCGGCCACTATCTGGGCGCACGTGAAGGCTTCAACGGCATGGTGATTAAATCGCTGCGCAGCCGTGGCAAAACCATCGAAGTAAACAAACTGAACCGCATCACCGCGCTGTTCATGCTGATCACCACCTGGATCGTAGCGACCCTGAACCCGAGCATTCTCGGCATGATCGAAACGCTGGGCGGTCCGATTATCGCGATGATCCTGTTCCTGATGCCGATGTACGCCATTGCAAGAGTCCCGGCGATGCGCAAATACAGCGGCCACATCAGCAACGTATTTGTGACCATCATGGGTCTTATCGCCATCTCCGCGATTTTCTACTCACTCTTCAGCTAATGTTTTGTCCGCGCCGCCGCCCGGCGGCGCGAGCCCTCCCCCGTTATTTATTCGATGGTACACATCATGATCAGCGTTTTTGATATTTTCAAAATCGGTATTGGTCCTTCCAGCTCCCATACCGTAGGGCCAATGAAAGCGGGCAAACAGTTCACCGACGACCTTGTCGCGCAGAATCTGCTGCATAAGACGACGAAAGTGGTGGTGGATGTGTATGGCTCCCTGTCGTTGACCGGCAAAGGCCACCATACCGATATCGCCATTATTATGGGCCTTGCCGGCAACCTGCCGGACACCGTAGACATCGACGCTATTCCCGGTTTCATTCAGGACGTGAATACCCACAGCCGTCTGATGCTGGCGAACGGCGTGCACGAAGTGGCGTTCCCGGTAGATCAGTGCATGAATTTTCATGCCGATAACCTGCCGCTGCATGAAAACGGCATGCGTATTACCGCGCTTGCGGGCGACGATGTGCTCTACAGCCAGACGTATTACTCGATTGGCGGCGGCTTTATTGTTGACGAAGCCCACTTCGGCCAGACGCAATCGTCCGCAATCGATGTACCGTATCCGTATAACACTGCCGCAGATCTTCAGCGCCACTGCCGTGAAACCGGCCTGTCACTCTCCGGCCTGATGATGAAAAACGAGCTGGCGCTGCACAGTAAAGAAGAACTCGAAGCCCATTTCTCGCAGGTGTGGGACGTGATGCGCGCGGGCATTGAGCGCGGCACCACCACCGAAGGCGTTCTGCCCGGCAAACTGCGCGTCCCGCGTCGCGCCGCCGCGCTGCGTCGTATGCTTGTCAGCCACGACAAGAACGACGCCGATCCGATGAACGTCGTGGACTGGATCAACATGTTCGCGCTGGCAGTCAATGAAGAAAATGCCGCAGGCGGTCGCGTGGTCACCGCGCCAACCAACGGCGCGTGCGGTATCGTTCCGGCGGTACTGGCGTACTACGACAAATTTATCCGTGAAGTAAACGCTAACTCACTGGCGCGCTACCTGCTGGTGGCGAGCGCGATTGGCTCACTCTACAAGATGAATGCGTCTATCTCGGGTGCCGAAGTTGGCTGTCAGGGCGAAGTGGGCGTCGCCTGTTCGATGGCGGCGGCAGGCCTTGCGGAACTGCTCGGCGGCAGCCCGGCGCAGGTCTGCATCGCAGCGGAAATCGCCATGGAGCACAACCTGGGGCTGACCTGCGACCCGGTGGCAGGACAGGTACAGGTGCCATGCATCGAGCGTAACGCCATCGCCTCGGTGAAGGCCGTCAATGCCGCGCGCATGGCGCTGCGCCGCACCAGCGAGCCGCGCGTCTGCCTCGATAAAGTCATCGAAACCATGTTCGAGACTGGCAAGGATATGAACGCCCGCTACCGTGAAACCTCACGCGGCGGACTGGCAGTTAAAGTGGTCGCCTGCGATTAACCCCCTCCTCACCGCCCTGTTCGCAGAGCGTTTTTTTTGCGCGTTATCTTCCTGAATCCACACGGCTTAATGGTGAGCATCCGGCAAAAATGTTACGGTAACGGCCTGTCATTTTCGTAAGGGATGCCGCCATGCCCGTTCATTTGCTGATTGTCGATGCGCTAAACCTGATCCGTCGGATCCATGCGGTACAGGGCACGCCGTGCGTGGATACCTGTCTGCACGCGCTGGAGCAACTGATTGGTAACAGTCAGCCGACACACGCCGTCGCGGTGTTTGACGATGAAGCCCGCGCGCAGGGCTGGCGTCACCAGCTTCTGCCCGATTACAAAGCCGGACGCCCGCCAATGCCGGACGATTTGCATCAGGAGATGCCCGCGCTTCGCGACGCTTTTACCCGCCGCGGCGTGCCCTGCTGGCATGTGGAAGGCAACGAGGCTGACGATCTCGCCGCGACGCTCGCAGTGAAAGTGGCGGCAGCGGGCCATGAGGCGACCATCGTGTCGACCGATAAAGGCTATTGCCAGCTCTTACGTCCGGAAATTCGCATCCGCGACTATTTCCAGAAACGCTGGCTGGACGCGCCGTTTATCGAGAGTGAATTTGGCGTGTCACCAGGCCAACTGGCAGATTTCTGGGGGCTTGCGGGGATCAGTAGCTCGAAAATACCGGGGGTTGCGGGGATTGGCCCGAAAAGCGCCACGCAGTTGATTAACGATTTCGTCACGCTGGAGGCGCTCTACGAACGGCTCGACGAGGTGCCGGAGAAGTGGCGTAAAAAGCTCGAAGCGCACCGTGAGAGCGCTTTTGTTTGCCGCGCGGTGGCGACGCTGAAAACCGATTTACAGCTCGACGGGAATTTGCAGCAGTTGCGGTTGCATGGATGATTTCAGGGCGCTACGCGCCCCATAAAAAAGGCGGGTGCGCTCACGCTTACCCGCCCTACATTAGTTATTCAACCGTATATTCCGTAGGGCGGGTAAGCGCAGCGCACCCGCCGTTTATTTATGCACCACTACGACGCTTATCGCTCGTCGCGACGCCCGCCGACGGCGGCCCACCAGCGGCGCACGTGAACGGTCACTTCTTCACGGTCGTGATAAAGCTGACGCGCCTGGATCTGCGCGTTAATACCGTGCTCATCCAGCTGCGCCTGAATCGAGGCGATATTCTGCGACACCTCTTCGTAACGCTTTTTCATCGGCAGCTTGAGGTTGAAAATGGTTTCGCGGCACCAGCCGTTCACCAGCCACTGCGCCATCAGCGCCGCGACTTTGGCCGGTTTTTCCACCATGTCGCACACCATCCAGGTAATGTTGGTGCGGGTCGGGCGATATTTAAAGCCGTCTTCACGCAGCCACGTCACCTGCCCGGTATCCATCAGGCTCTGCGCCATCGGGCCGTTATCCACCGACGCGACCCACATGTTTCGTTTCACCAACTGATAGGTCCAGCCGCCAGGGCAGGCACCCAGATCCACCGCGTACATGCCGTTTGCCAGACGCTCATCCCACTCATCCGCCGGGATAAACACATGGAACGCCTCTTCCAGCTTCAGCGTTGAACGGCTTGGCGCGTCTGCCGGGAATTTGAGGCGCGGAATGCCCATATAAAACGGCGAGTTGTTATTGGTATACGAATATCCGGTGTAGCAGCAGCCCGGCGCGATGAAAAAGACATGCACCACCGGGCGCTTCGGCGTTTCGAAATTTGCCAGAATCTTCGCGTCGCGAAGCGCGGCACGCAGCGGCACGGTGAATTTGCGGCAGAACTTCATCAGCTCTTTGCTTTCGTTGGTGTCCGCCACTTCAACACGCAGCTCACCGCCCTTCTCTACCACGCCCTGCAACATTCCGACGACCGGCGTGACGCGATCTTCCGGCGGCAGATCCTGCAACAGCTCGCCTGCCACAAACATCTGGCGGGCAAAAATCAGCGAGCTGAATGGCAGCTCGCGCGCGAGCTTATCGGCCTCTTCCGGCTGATAACATTCGAAAATCACATAGGCGCTGTTTTCTTTGACGCGGGCGAAACCAAATACGCCCTGCTGCGCGGCTTTGTCGGTTATCTCTGCCGCGCACTCTTTCTCAAAACCCTGACGGCAGTACAAAATGACCTTATTCATGAACCGAACCTTTACGCTTCAGACGCACCGCGCCAATTAACATTAATATCCAACCGGCCAGAAAACTTACGCCGCCAACCGGCGTAACGAAGGCCCATAAATGCAGATGAGAGAGCGCCAGACAATATAAGCTGCCGCTAAAAAGTACCGTGCCGAGCGCCAGGAAAACGCTGCTCCAGTAAAACCAGATGCTGATGCGACGCTGCATCGCGACCGCCAGCCCTAAAATCGCGAGCGTATGAAACGCCTGATATTCAAGGCCGGTCTGGATCCAGCCCATCTCCGCAACGCCGAGCGTTTTACGTAAAACGTGCGCGCCGAAGGCACCCAGCGCCACAAAAACAAAGCCACTGATTGAGGCGAAAATCAGCATAAAACGGCTGGTCATGATGTAACCCTACAGTAAAGCGCGATTACATCGCGCGAATCGTCGTTATTGTTCATAGCGAAAACGGAATTTTTCTTGTTCACTCGCCGCCTTCGCCAGTATCCATTGTCGAAAGGCCGCTATTTTACCCAGTTCTGCCTGGCTGTCATGACAAACGAGGTAAAAAGCGTTTTTACTGACCAGGACATCGTTGAACGGGCAGACCAGACGGCCCGCTTCGATCTCCGACTGCGCCATCACATTGTTGGCGAGCGCCACGCCCTGGCCGTGAATGGCCGCCTGCAGCACCATCGCGCTGTGGCTGAAAATGGGCCCCTGCTGGACATTAATATGATTGAGACCAAGCTGGCGCGTATAAGTTTGCCAGTCGCGGCGCGAAGCGTCATGCAAAAGCGTGTGGCGGGCTAAATCCTCCGGCGCTTTTAACGGCTTGTCGCCCGTGAGCAGCAGCGGCGAGCAGACCGGCAGCAGATACTCGGCGTAGAGTTTTTCTACGCGCAGACCCGGCCAGTTGCCTCGCCCATAAAAAATCGCCACGTCCACGTCATCGGCAAGCTTATCTTCCTGCCGGTCCACCGCCTGAATACGCACGTCGATCCCAGGCCAGTTGCTGTTAAAACTGGAGAGCCGCGGCACCAGCCAGTGGATCGCGAAACTCGGCAGCAGGCTTACCGTCAACGCGCCTTTCGCGCTGCGCGCCTGAAGTTTGCGCGTCGCCTCCGTCAGCTGTGAAAAAATCTCTTTAATGTCCTGGAAATAGCTTTGCCCTTCTTCCGTTAAAAGAAGAGAACGGTTGCGTCGGCGGAATAATTTAAGCCCGAGAAAATCTTCTAATGATTTTATCTGATGGCTGACGGCAGCCTGGGTGACAAACAGCTCTTCGGCGGCTTTGGTGAAGCTTAAATGGCGTGCGGCGGCATCAAAAACACGTAATGCGTTTAACGGCGGTAATCGCTTGGACATGATGATTTGGCTTATGTGTAAATGCGTATTAACAAACGAGAAACAAGTCGTCACCCATTAGTTTTTTTTATCTGAGCCATTATAATTTGTCCGTTGAGGTTACACCAGCAAATACCTATAGTGGCGGCACTTCCTGAGCCGGAACGAAAAGTCTTTAGGAATGAGAGTTCTGGAGGGCTTTTGGCTTACGGTTGTGATGTTGTGTTGTTGTGTTTGCATTTGGTCTGCGATTCAGACCATCGTAGCTAAGCTACTCTTTCACTTCCTGTACATTTACCCTGTCTGTCCATAGTGATTAATGTAGCACCGCACTTTGCGGTGCTTTTTTTTGCCTGCGCGAGTCGATTATTTCTCCAGCGCAACCATCTCTTTCACGTCAGTACGGTTGATCTGCTGCTGATTACCGTTGGCGTCTTTATATTTGATCATACCGGTATCGTCATCGGTTTTCGGTTTCCCGTCGGTCACGATAGAACGGCCATCATTGGTATGCATTACGTAGTTAGGACCGGAACAAGCGCTCAGAGCAAAAGTCATCATGCATGCTGATACTACAGCGGCAAGTTTATTCATGGTTCTTCTCCTTTAGAGTTTAATGCTATGTAAACTTCGTCTGCTAACAGGCTGAAATATTCACCTAACACTATTCAGCATAACCTGCTTTCTGCCGTTTGCCAGAATAAACAGACTTATCCGATGGTTATCAATGACCTTGTTTAATGACGTCAAATGGGCCACGATCGAAGGACTGGAAAGAGGAGTATCATGAAAGCATTCAGTCCCGCCCAATTTCGCGCGCAATTTCCCTCGCTTCGTGACGCGGGCGTCTATCTCGACAGCGCCGCCACGGCGTTAAAGCCACAGCCGGTTATCGACGCCAGCCAGCAGTTCTATTCGCTGAGCGCAGGCAATGTGCATCGTAGCCAGTTTGCCGAGGCGCAGCGCCTTACTGAGCGCTATGAAGCCGCGCGTGACTGCGTCGCACGATTAATTAACGCGCCCGACAGCCGCGATATCGTCTGGACGCGCGGCACCACCGAATCCATCAATCTCATCGCCCAGAGCTACGCGCGTCCGCGCCTGAAGCCGGGCGATGAGATTATTGTCAGCGAAGCAGAGCATCACGCCAACCTGGTGCCGTGGCTGATGGTGGCGGAACAGACCGGCGCGAAGGTCGTGAAACTGCCGCTGGGTGCCGACCGTCTGCCGGATCTCTCAACTCTCCCCACGCTCATCAATGAACGCACATTCCTGCTGGCGCTCGGCCAGATGTCCAACGTCACCGGCGGCTGCCCGGATCTCGCGCGGGCGATTGCCAGTGCCCATGCTGCAGACGCGGTGGTGGTGGTGGATGGCGCGCAGGGCGTGGTTCACTGCCCGCCTGACGTTCAGCATCTGGATATCGATTTTTACGCTTTCTCCGGCCACAAACTCTATGGCCCGACCGGCATCGGCGTGCTGTATGGCAAAACTGACCTGCTGGCGCAGATGTCGCCGTGGCTGGGCGGCGGAAAAATGGTAACTGAAGTGACGTTCGATGGCTTTAAAACCCAGCCGGTGCCGTACCGCTTTGAGGCGGGCACGCCGAATGTCGCGGGCGTTATCGGTCTTAGCGCCGCGCTCGCCTGGCTTGAGGATATCGATCTGGTGAAAGCTGAAAGCTACAGCCGGGGGCTTGCGACGCTTGCCGAGGCGGAACTGGCGAAACGCCCGGGCTTTCGCTCGTTTCGCTGTCAGGATTCCAGCCTGCTGGCGTTTGATTTCGCAGGCGTGCACCACAGCGATCTGGTGACGCTGCTCGCGGAATCCGGCATCGCGCTGCGCGCCGGCCAGCACTGCGCCCAGCCGCTGCTGGCGGCGCTTGGCGTCAGTGGCACGCTGCGCGCCTCTTTCGCGCCCTATAACACGCAAGGCGACGTCGAGGCGCTGATCGCCGCCATCGACCGCGCGCTGGACATACTGGTGGATTAAATGACGACTGCTTACCTTGCCGGGCACCCGTTCGGCGCTTCCATTACCCCTGACACGCTGCGTGAGACGTTTGGCCCGCTCACCCAGTGGGAAGATAAATATCGCCAGCTGATCCTGCTCGGCAAACAGCTTCCGGCGCTGCCGGAGGAATTAAAACAAGAGGCACAGGAGATCCCCGGCTGTGAAAACCGGGTCTGGCTCGGCTATGAAAAACGCCCCGACGGCGGCCTGCACTTTTATGGCGACAGCGAGGGGCGCATCGTGCGCGGATTGCTGGCGGTGTTGCTCACCGCCGTGGAAGGCAAAACGCCGCAGGAGCTACAGGAACACTCTCCGCTGGCGTTATTTGACGAGTTAGGGCTGCGCGCCCAGCTCAGCGCGTCTCGCGGCCAGGGCCTGGCGGCGCTGGCGCAGGCGGTACAGAACGCCGCCCGCAACGCCTGATCACACGGCGCTGCGCGCCGCTTTCGCCATCATCTTCTTCAGCGCGTGCGACACCGCCACAAAACCAAACGTGGCGGTCACCATCGTAGCCGCGCCGAAACCTGAAGCGCAGTCCATACGCTTCGGCCCTTCCGCCGTGCTTTTCATCGCGCACACCGAGCCGTCGGCCTGCGGATAGACCAGCGCTTCGGTGGAGAAAACGCAGTCCACGCCAAGTTTCCCTTTGCTGTTTTTCACCACGCCGAAATCGCTCTTCAGCCGCTCGCGCAGTTTCGCGGCCAGCGGGTCCTGAATGGTTTTGGCGAGATCGACCACCTGGATCTGCGTCGGATCGGTCTGCCCGCCCGCGCCGCCGGTGGTGACCAGTGGAATTTTATTACGACGGCAGTACGCAATCAGCGCCGCCTTTGGCCGCACGCTGTCGATAGCGTCGATGACATAGCTAAACCCGGCGTTCATGTATTGCGCCACATTATCGACAGTGACGAAATCATCTACCACGGTGATGCGGCACTCCGGGTTGATCTGGCGAATACGCTCGGCCATCACTTCGGATTTCGCCTGCCCGACCGTGTCGCGCAGCGCATGGATCTGACGATTGGTATTGGTGACGCACACGTCATCCATGTCGATAAGCGTAATCGCGCCGATACCGGTGCGCGCCAGCGCTTCCGCCGCCCATGAGCCGACACCGCCGATACCCACCACGCAGACATGCGCGTCGGCAAAGAGCTGCAACGCCGCTTCGCCATATAAACGGGCCGTGCCGCCAAAGCGGCTGCGCCAGGCGTCTGTGATAACTACAGCCATAAAACCTCAGATATAAAAAGGGTGAGAGTTCTCCCTCACCCTTGCTCAGAAATCCGCAGGCCCGGCAGACGTTACGCCGCCGGGCGACAGGATGCTCAGAATAGCATAATCAGCCGCTGAACACGTTGCCGGCACCCGGCGCGGTTTTCAGCACCCAGACGCGGCCGTAGTGATTATACCAGCCTGCGCGGTGCCCGGCGTCCGGGCCGATGCCCTGATAAATATCGAAATGCTGGCCTTTAATCGCGCCGCCGACATCCAGCGCCACCATCAGCCTGAGCTCATATTGTCCGTTGAACTTGCCGTTATTGTCCAGCAGCGGCACCTCTGCCAGCAGCGTGGTGCCTGCCGGAATAATCGAGCGGTCAGAGGCCACCGACGCGCGGCCAATCAGCGGTACGCCGCTTGCGCCTTTCACCGGCGCGTAATTTTGCGGTTTAAAGAAAACGAAAGACGGGTTTTCTTCCAGCAGCGCGCGTACTTCCTGCTCGCTGTGGGTTTCGCCCCAGTGGCGAATCGCCTGCATCGACATATCTTCACGCTTCACTTCACCGCGATCGATAAGCACTTTACCGATGCTGCGGTACGGATGGCCGTTTTTCCCGGCATAGGCGAAGAAGTTCAGCGGACGACCGTCGCCGAAATCGATATAGCCGCTGCCCTGCACATCCATAATGAAGTTATCCATCAGCGAGTTGCTGTATGCCAGCACGTAGTTATCGCTGAGCGCGCCAGCGTAAATCTCGGCGCGCGACGGCAGGCGTCCGCGTTTCGGCGGCATACGGTAAATCGGGTACTGGAATTCGCCCTGACGGGTATAGCGCGCCTGCACCACCGGCGTGTAATAGCCAGTGAACTGGACGTTACCGTAATTATCCGCCCCTTCCATCTGCCAGGCGTCGATGCCGAACTGGCGCAGCGAGCGGGTATCGCCACCGGCGCGCAGCCACTCCTGCACGGCGTTATAGACGCTGCTTTGAGAGCCAAAAAGACGCGGCGAGGCGCTGCGAATAGCCGCGACCTGCTCGGAGAAATCTCCGGCGTTAATGGGCGCGCCAACGGCGTCCGGCTGGTTTACCAGCGAAAACGGCTGCGTAAATTTGCCGTCTTTATATTGCTGACCGCGATCGGTCGGTTTGGAGGAACAGGCGGAAAGCAGCGCGATCATCGCCCCTGCCGCCAGATATTTTGCCCAACGTCCTTTCATGACTCTCTCCGCTATTGCGCTGTCCGCAGGCGAAGATAGCAAACCGGCGCTCGCAAGGAAACGCATAAGCCCTTTCAGACAGGCATCGGGATTAAAGAATCATCAACACGGATAATATTTCGGCAAGCTGACGCCGATTCAGCTTATTGTTTTAAAAAAAGGTTGCAACGAAAGCTCAGCGGAGTATAGTGCGCATCCACGGACGCGGGGTGGAGCAGCCTGGTAGCTCGTCGGGCTCATAACCCGAAGGTCGTCGGTTCAAATCCGGCCCCCGCAACCAATTAACGCGCACGGCGCGACAATGTGAAGCAGTAAGACGGACGCGGGGTGGAGCAGCCTGGTAGCTCGTCGGGCTCATAACCCGAAGGTCGTCGGTTCAAATCCGGCCCCCGCAACCAATAAAATGAACACCCTGACGGGTGTTTTTTTATGCCTGCAATTCAGCATTCCCTTTGTCTGCCTTTTACGGCCAGTCAAAAAGGCGCGTTATCCGCGCCTTGCCAGCGTCCCGCCATCGGCGAAATACGCTTTTATCCCTGCCAGAATCGACTCCGCCACTTCCTGCTGGAATGTCGCGGTGCGAAGCTTACGCTCCTCTTCCTCATTACTGATAAACGCGGTTTCGACCAGAATCGACGGAATATCCGGCGCTTTCAGCACGGCGAAGCCCGCCTGATCCACTTTATTCTTATGCAGTTTGTTCACCCGCCCGAGACGCCCTAACACCTCTTTGCCAAATTTCAGGCTGTCGGAAATCGTCAGCGACTGCACCATATCGAACATGGTGTGATCGAGATAAACGTCCCCGCTTTTACTCACGCCGCCCACCAGGTCCGCGGCGTTTTGCGTTTGCGCCAGGTATTTCGCCGCCGTACTGGTCGCGCCTTTAGTTGAGAGCGCAAAAACGGACGAACCGCGCGCGGCGCGGCTGGTAAAGGCGTCGGCGTGAATAGAGACGAACAGGTCGGCGCGCTGCTTCTGGGCCTTCGCCACGCGCACTTTTAGCGGAATAAAAATATCTTCGTTGCGGGTCATGAACGCTTTCATGTTCGCTTCGCGTTCAATCAGCGCGCGCAGGCGGCGGGCGATTTGCAGCACCACATCTTTCTCACGCGTCTTATTCTTGCCAATCGCACCGGGGTCTTCGCCGCCGTGGCCGGGGTCGATCATAATGACTATCGGGCGATCGCGCCCTGCTTTGCCCGGCTGCGGGCCGCTGGTGGCAGGCGGCACCTGTTTATCGAGCTCGCCCTTGTTGTAATCCTCAAGCAGCGCCAGCAGCGGATCCTGCTCGTTAGTGCCGTTAGCCGGGTAGAGATCGATAACCAGACGTTCGCGGAACTCGGCGACCGGTGCCAGCGCAAAAAGATGCGGCGTCACGTTTTTCTTAAGCTCAAACACCATGCGCACGGTTTTCGGGTCAAACTGCCCGACGCGCGCGGATTTTATAAACGGATCGTCGACACGGATCTGGCTGCCCACGCCTTTTAGCACCGCGTTCAGGTTAACGCCTTCGAGATCAACCACGATGCGTTCCGGGTTACTTAGCGCGAACTGGCGATATTTCAGCACACGGTTAGATTCCAGCGTCACGCGGGTATAGGCGGAAGCAGGCCAGACGCGCACCGCAATAACCTGGCCCGACGCAGCCAGGCCTGCCTGGCTGACGCTCAATAACCACATCGCCCCCGCGCCCTGTAACAGCTGGCGGCGACTAAAAAGATGACTGGAACCTGACATGCCACTCCCGAGCACTAATGCGATTAACTCAACTTACGACCAAAATGGCCAAAAACTTTAGCGAATGGTAGCGAAACTGTCATCTATAAAAGGGTAAACAAATGCCTTTGAACGTCTAAGTTCGCGGTAATGACGCGCCGCCGCCATAAAATTGCCACTTGCGCATGGGATAATAAAAGAATAAAAATACACAAATTACGAATAACCATTCACTGAGAGGTTTTGCCGTGGTGAAGGAGCGTCGAACTGAACTGGTCCAGGGATTCCGCCATTCTGTTCCCTATATTAATGCCCATCGGGGCAAAACGTTTGTCATCATGCTTGGCGGCGAGGCCATTGAGCATGAAAACTTTTCCAGTATCGTCAACGATATAGGTTTGCTTCACAGCCTCGGCATCCGTCTGGTGGTGGTGTATGGCGCGCGTCCGCAAATCGACGCGAACCTTGCCGAACACCATCATGAACCGGTTTATCACAAACACACCCGCGTCACCGACGCCAAAACGCTGGAGCTGGTAAAGCAGGCCGCCGGGCTGTTGCAGCTCGATATCACCGCCCGTCTCTCAATGAGCCTCGGCAACACGCCGCTGCAGGGCGCGCATATTAATGTGGTGAGCGGCAACTTTATCATCGCACAGCCGCTCGGCGTGGATGACGGCGTCGATTACTGCCACAGCGGGCGCATTCGCCGTATCGATGAAGACGCTATTCACCGCCAGCTCGACAGCGGCGCGATTGTGCTGCTCGGGCCGGTGGCGGTGTCGGTGACGGGCGAGAGCTTCAACCTGACGTCTGAAGAAGTCGCCACCCAGCTTGCCATCAAGCTCAAGGCTGAGAAGATGATCGGGTTCTGCTCGTCGCAAGGCGTGATGAGCGACGACGGCGACATTATTTCCGAGCTGTTCCCGAACGAGGCGCAGGCGCGGCTCGACACGCTGGAAGCGGCAGGCGACTATCACTCCGGTACCGTGCGCTTTTTGCGTGGCGCGGTTAAAGCCTGCCGCAGCGGCGTGCGTCGCTGCCACCTCATTAGCTATCAGGAAGATGGCGCGCTGTTGCAGGAGCTGTTCTCCCGCGACGGCATCGGCACGCAGATTGTGATGGAGAGCGCCGAGCAGATCCGCCGCGCCACCATTAATGACATCGGCGGCATTCTGGAGCTTATCCGGCCGCTTGAGCAACAGGGCATTCTGGTGCGCCGCTCGCGCGAACAGCTGGAGATGGAAATAGACAAATTCACGATTATCCAGCGCGATAATCTGACCATCGCCTGCGCCGCGCTCTACCCCTTCCCGGAAGAGAAAATCGGCGAGATGGCGTGCGTGGCCGTGCATCCGGATTACCGCAGTTCAGCGCGCGGCGAAGTCCTGTTGCAGCGCATCGCCACCCAGGCCAAACAGATGGGTTTATCCAAACTGTTTGTGCTTACTACCCGCAGCATTCACTGGTTCCAGGAGCGCGGGTTCGCGCCGGTGGATATCGACCTGCTGCCCGAAAGCAAAAAGCAGATGTACAACTACCAGCGCCGCTCGAAGGTGCTGATGGCGGATTTAACCTGACAGCCCCGCTGCGGCCTGGCCATCGCCGGGCCGCGCTTATTGTTCAAAGCAGGCCATCAGGCCGCTGCGCCTTTCTGTTCTGGTCGCGATGGCCATCTCCAGCACCCGCTCATCCGCATACAGCGACAACCGCCGCCGCGCGCGCGTAATCGCCGTATAGACCAGTTCTCGCGTGACCACCGGCGCGAACTGCCCCGGCAGGAGCAGCGCCGCATGATCGAACTCTGACCCCTGCGACTTATGCACCGTCATCGCCCACGCGGTGTCATTATCCGGCAAGCGGCTTGGCACGACGGGTTTCAGCTTGCCGCCGGGCATCGGGAACCAGACGCGCAAACCGTCGCCACGATCCAGCGCCACGCCGATATCGCCGTTAAACAGCCCCAGCGCGCTGTCGTTGCGCGAAATCATCACCGGCCGCCCTTCATACCAGCGCGACAGGGGCGTGCGACGAATCAGACGCCGCTGCGCCAGCGCATGCTCCACACGCTCGTTAAGCCCGGCGACGCCGAACGGCCCTTCACGCAGCGCGCAAAGCATCTGGAATTCGCTGAAGGCCGCAAGAATCGCCTCCGGCTCGGCACGTTCGCGGACCAGCGTTAAGAACCGCTCGTAGCCCATCAGCGTCTCGTCAATCATCTGCGCGTAGTCATCGTTACCCACTAGCGTCTTGCAGGCGATATCGTCAAAGCCCCGGCTAAACGTCGCTCTGGCGGCGCGATGATCGCTGCGATTAACGGCAAACGCGAGCTGCCCAATGCCGGAATCACTGCCAAAGCGATAGCTTTTCTGCAGCAGGCACAGGCAGTCGCGCAGCGCGCCTGCCGGATGCGGCTCACCGCCGTTAATGTGACACCCCGTGATGCGGGCAAGCTCGGTGGCGCGTTCAGTGGTAAAACCGTGGTTCACGTAGTGGCAGATATCACCGAGCACCGCGCCCGCTTCTACGGACGCCAGCTGATCGCGATCGCCTAAAAAAATCACCCGCGCATGGTCCGGCAGCGCCGCGATAAGCCGCGCCATCATCGGCAGGTCTATCATCGAAGCCTCATCCACCACCAGAACATCCAGATGCAGCGGGTTACCTTCGTGGTAGCGCAGACGCTGGCTGCCTGGCTGCGCGCCCAGCAGGCGGTGCAATGTGCTGGCCTCTTCCGGCAGCGCGTTTTTCTGCGCGTCGCTCAGTGGCAAACGACGCAGCGCAGCGCCGAGCGATTCCGTCAGGCGCGCCGCGGCTTTACCGGTCGGCGCGGCAAGGCGGATACGCGGCAGTTTCTCTTCTGAGAGCTGCACCATGGCCGCCAGCAGTTTTGCTACCGTGGTCGTTTTGCCGGTGCCCGGCCCGCCGGAAATCACCGAGATGCGCCGGGTGAGCGCGACCGCTGCCGCCACTTTCTGCCAGTCCACTTCATCGCCTGGTGGCCCAAAAAGTGCCTCCAGTACCGCGCTCAGGCGTGCTTCTTCCAGTTCAATACGATGGTTACGCTCGCGAAAGAACGCCGCGACCGCCAGTTCATGACGCCACATGCGGTTGAGGTACAGGCGCTCGCCAATCAGCTTCAGCGGCGTCGGCGCCTCGTCCTCGCTCACCGCAGGCGACGCTAATAACAGCGAACGCCAGTCGTTCGGATTGCCCGCCGCCTCAAACAGCGTTTGCGCCATTTCATCGTGGCGCCCGGCGAAGCAGTGCGTCGCACACAGCCGGGAGAGCGGCAGACAGACGTGGCCTTCACCGGCGTCGCGGCTCACCAGCGCGGCGGCGAGCATCACCGCCGGTTCATCATCGCTTGCCACCATCATCGCGAACTGGGCATCCAGCGGGCGCAGAAGCTTTTGCACCACGGCCTGCTGGATCAGTTGATGCATTTTCATGACACTTTCTCCTCTGCACCGGCAAACAGCGCGTCCATCGCCGTGACCAGCGCCTGCGCCGGGCGAGTCGTAAAGATGCCCTGGCGCATATCTTCTTTCGTTACGCCGCGCAAAAACAGGTAAATCACGCCACCGAAGTGGCGCTCGTAATCATAGTCCGGCAGGCGATGACGCAAATAACGGTGCAGCGCCAGCGTGTATAGCTGATATTGCAGATCGTATCGGTGCGTCTGCATCGCCTGCGACATCGCTTCCACCGTATACGCTTCCGGGCTGTCCCCAAGCCAGTTCGATTTATAATCCAGCAGGTAATAACGCCCCTGCCAGCGGAAAACCAGATCGATAAAGCCTTTCAGCATGCCGCGCACCTGGCGGAAATCGAGCGGCGGACACTGCGCCGAAAGCGGGTCGTGCTCGCGAATCAGCGCGTCAAGCGCCTCAGGGCGCAGCGCGGCGTCAATCGGCACGTAAAACTCCAGCTCCACCTGTTTATCTTTCGCGCCAAGCTGATTCAGCGACACGCCGGTCTCGTTCAGTGGCGCGCTCAGTACGTCATCTATCCAGCGGCTCAAAACCGGCTGCCAGGCCTCATCGAAACCGCCCAGCTGCAACTGCTGCGTTACCCACTCCGCTGATACCGGCTGGGTAAAATCGATCTCCTCAAAGAGGCTGTGCAGGAAAGTGCCTGGCGACGCGCCGCGTGGAAACGTATGCGGCGACATTACCGGTTCATCAGGCACGTCACGCGCGCCCGCGCCGTCCAGATCCAGCTTCGGCAGCAGATCCAGCGCGCGCCCTGCACCATGCTGTTGTAAACCTGAATAACTGGTGACGCGCCATTCATCAATGATGCGTCGTTGCAGCTCACGTGCAGCAAGCGTCGGCGGCGCTGACTCCGGTGGCATCCAGGGCGTGTTATCCGGCTCGCCCGGGATCTCCAGCGCCAGATTTTCATCGCATAAGGCTTCAATACAGCGACGCAGGCCGTTCGCATCCAGCGCTTCGCCTTGTTGAATCAGCCTGCCAAGCGCGCTGCGGTGGAGATCGGTTTCCCCTTCTTTTGCGCCACGGCGGCGAAAGAGCGGCGCCACGCCCAGGCTGCAATGCCAGATGGAGCGCGTCAGCGCCACATAAAGCAGACGTAAATCCTCCGCCAACCGCTCCATCTCCGCCAGTTCAAGGCTCTCTTCAGCGTTGCTCAGATCGAGCATCGGCGTAAACGTCTCGCGATCGTGGTAAAAGGCCTGTTTCTGTTCGCGAAAATCGGCAATAAAGGGCAGCCAGACCAGCGGATATTCAAGCCCTTTCGATTTATGAATAGTGACGACCTGAACCAGATGTTTATCACTTTCCAGACGCAGTTGCTGGCTGGAGGCGCTCGCGTCCGGCTCGGCGATATGCTGGGCTAACCAGCGCACCAGCGCATATTCGCTGTCGGCCTGCGCGGAAGCCTCCTGGAGTAATTCGCTCAGGTGAAGAATATCCGTCAGCCTGCGTTCGCCGCCCGGTGTGGCGAGCAGATTTTCCGCCACCTGACGGTGTGTCATGAGCGCGCGCAGCATCGGCATGACGCCGCGGCGCAGCCAGATCTGACGGTAGCCGTCAAACTCCTCTACCAGCGCATCCCAGGCGTTTTCATTTTCATTGAGCGCCTCAATGGCTGGCGCATCCAGCCCGAGCATGCTTGCCGCCAGCGCGCTGCGAAGCCGCGTCTCCACTTCCGGTGCCAGCACGGCCTGTAGCAACCAGAGCATCTCCAGCGCCTCCTGGGTTGCGAAGACGCTGTCGCGGTTAGAAAGATAAACAGAGGGAATGTTTAGCGCATTCAACGCCTCGCGTACCAGATTCGCTTCAATGCGGTTACGCACCAGCACCGTGATATCTGACGCCTGTACCGGTCTCGCACGCTCTTCGCGCCACAACAGCGCTTCACCCTTCATACCCGCGCTTAACCAGTCGCGGATCTGCTGCGCACAGACGCGCGCCATTGTTTGTTGGTAATCACTTACTCCTGCGCCGTCGCCTTCCATAAGCCAAAGCTTCATGGCAGGTTGAGTCTTCCCGGCAAAAGTAAAACGCAGCGACTGGTTGCGTGCGGCAGGCTTCACCGCCAGAAAAGGGATATCGCGAAACATAAACGCGTTATCCATCTGGCTGAATATTTTATTGACGCTCTCCACCATGCCTGGTGCCGAACGCCAGTTCGTATCAAGTGTATAGTGAGCGTTTACTTCCCCGCGAGCACGCATGTAAGTAAAGATATCCGCGCCGCGAAACGCATAAATCGCCTGTTTTGGATCGCCGATGAGCAGCAACGTGGTCTCTTGCTGGCCCAGCCAGATGCGACGGAAAATACGGTATTGCTGCGGATCGGTATCCTGAAACTCATCGATCATCGCCGCCGGGTAACGGGTGCGAATCGCCGCCGCCAGCGCCTCGCCGCCCGGCTGATTCAGCGCCTCGTCAAGACGGCTCAGCATGTCGTCAAAGCCCAGCTCGCCGCGGCGGCGCTTCTCCTGCGCGACGGTGTAGCGGATTTCCGCCATCGCTCTGGCAATGAGCAGATCGCGGATGGTGAAAGGCTCGGCCAGCAGCGCATCGATTGCATCAAACACCGCATGGCGCGGCGCATCGCCTTTTTTGGTCTTCTCAAGTAGCGTGCTCTGGGCAAATTTCTCAAGCGCGCCCGGCAGTTGCCAGGAAGTGGTCTCTTCCTGCGCCCAGGCGGCCATCTGGTCAAGCCATGCGGGCAAATAACGGCTGCTGTAGCTGCGCTTATCGACGCCCGAATTCTGAATCAGCGCCGCCAGCTCTTCAGCGTTTTCACGCCACAGGGCTTTCACCTCGTCAATACGCGCTATCGCGTTTTCATAGCGCGATTCAATCGTTTCGTCATCCGGCGGTGGCGTTTTGAGCTTAGGCGCTTCGCCATGCAGAAAGCTGTTTACATCGCGCAGCAGCGATTCCGGCCCGTCCCACTGTTCGCAGACCACGCGCGCCAGGGGTTTGGCGAGCGGGTAACAGTGGCGACGCCAGAAATCGGCGCAGGCCTGATAACGCAGCAGCGATTCATCTTCAATTAACTGCTGCTCGAATGGCATCCCCGATTCAAAGGCATTCAGGCTCAGCATGCGCTGGCAGAAGCCGTGAATGGTAAAGATGGCCGCCTCGTCTATCTGCCGTTCCGCCAGCAGCAGGGTGCGGGCCGCCAGTGGTTTATCCGGAATCTCATCCAGCAGCCGCTGGTAGAGCGGATCGTCGGTGCGCTCGCGCAGACAGGCCACACGCAGTTCGTGAATATTGCTGCGAATACGCCCGCGCAGCTCTTCCGTCGCGGCTTCGGTAAACGTTACGACCAGCAATTCTTCTACGGTTAACGGGCGTGGGTGAGCCGCCTCGCCGCCCAGGCCTAACAGCAGACGCAGATACAGCGCTGCGATGGTATAGGTTTTCCCGGTGCCAGCAGAGGCTTCTATCAACCGCTCGCCCGTTAAGGGCAGGCGGAGGGGATCAAGGGAGGCTGCGGGCTCATCGGTCATTGCGTATCACTCAGAAGCGGTAAAGATTGTTGCAAGTCGCTGACGCTCTGATACACCGGCCATCCTTCAGGCGCTGCATAACGCGCCTGCGGGCTCTGGCTGCCGGAGACCTGTGAGAGGATAGTCATACCCTGTCGGGCCAGTACGGCCTGATGGAAAAAGTCGGCCAGTTTTTGCGGCGTCAGCTGTCTGATTTCGGCCACAACTTTATCACGAGAATCGAAGTTTAAATTATCCCGATCAAAGTCTTTACTCACCTGCGAGGCTTCTTCGCCAAGCGTCTGTGGTGCCTGCTGCATGTCGTTGATGATACTTTGCTGAATATGCGCAAAATCCTGCGCGTTCAGCGTGCGAAGCCGCGACTCCACTTGCGGGAAGAAAGCCTGATAGCGCTTCCAGAGATAATCGGGCTGCTTTTCGCTGCTTTGCAGCAAGAAACCGATCCCCCACTGGCGGCCAACAGGCATCGGGAAGGCGAAGACGGCATAACCTAATTGCTCCTGCGTACGCAGCTGGTTGTAGAACCAGGGCGAAATAATCTGCCCAAGCATGGCGCTGCAGGCAGAGCTGGTCGATTCGTTATACCCGACAGGCACAAACAACGCGGCCAGGGCGGAATCCGTGCTGCTGCCCACTTTGTTAAAGATAGCCTGCTGCGCTTTATCTACGCTGACGTCCCGGGTGCGCGTCCAGCTTTTCCCTTTCAGGCCCAACTGACGAACGGCCTCCTGTGTGAAATTTTTCACCTGCTCAGGGGCGAGGTTGCCGACCACAAGGAATTCCGCGCGGGCATGGGTTTTCAGGCTCTCGCGATAAGCGAGGATGTCCTTTAGTGTGATTTCCGGCAACAGCGCGCGGCGCGCTTCACGCTGGAAATACGGCACCTGAGAGACCATCTGTACCGGCATAATAGCCTGATCGTAGGCTTTGCCCTGCTCCGCCGATGCCAGCATCTGCTTATACCAGGATTTCGCCTGCGCCAGCTGATCCTCGGTAGGCTCGTAGCTGAAATAGCCGTCCAGCAACGTCAGGAACAGCTTACGTAAGTGCTGGGTGTAGCCATTCGCGCTAATCATCAGCCCGCTGTTGGCGCTGCTGGAGAAACTGATGCCGCCCACGGAGGCCTGGTTGCTCAGCTGATCAAGGGCAATCCCGGCCAGATAATCATTCAGCGCGAACAACACCTGGTTTTTCGCACTGTTCATCGCCTGCTCATTGCGCAGCACCAGCGTGATATCCGCTCTCGGCTCGCTGGCAAAATAGCGGCTTGGCATATAGAGCACGCGCAGTTCCGGCTCCTGAACCAGCAGTTTAGGATGCGCATACGGCTTCTGGGGTTTAATCAGGCTGAAATCGCTCGGGATATAAGGGTTTGGCTCCGGCAAAGTAAGCGAAATCTGCTGCCCGAGCGTTTGCCACTGTTTTAGCGTTGCCGCCGGGATTTTATCCACCTGATACGGCGCGCCGACAAAATAGGCCGTTTTGTTGTGCGGTTCGTCAGGGCTGATATACCAGATACGGGCGTTTTCCGGCGTCATCATCGCAAGGCGCGCGTTCACCGCTTGGGGATCGAACTGATCCGCAATATTTACCACATCCAGCGTATGCTCAACGGGCACGCGCAGCATGCTGTCAGCCAGCCACTCAACATAATTCATATCCCGGGTGATGGAGGGATAGCGGAAATCGAGATCCAGCACATGAGAAAGCTCGGTGAAATAGCGTTTATCAATGCCTTTATCACGAAGCGTCTGAAGGTAACGGAAGATGGCTGCTACGACGTTGTCGCGCTGCGCGAGTCCTTTATCCGTCAGCGAGACGGAAATGACCATCACGCCGCTGTTTCCGGCGACAACCGGATCGGAGTCCGCTCTGACGCTTTCGGCAAGCCCCTCTTTTTGCAGCCAGTCAGATAATGTGCCAGGACTGCGGCTGCCTATCATGTAGCCGATGAGTTCATCGGTTTTACTGCGGAATTTGTCGCTGTTGTTATCGATGCGAAATTCAACGCGCAACGCCTTAAGCGGCTGCACAGGGACATAGTGAATAAAAATGCCTTGCTGTGCGGGTGTTACGACAGGGGTAGTGATTTCAGGCGCCGTCAGGTTTTTATTCGGCACGCGTCCCCAGGTTTGCGCGGCCATGCGGGCAAGCTCCGGCAACGGGCGGTTACTGTAGACCACGGCTTTCATGAGGTTCGCGGAGTAGTATTTATCCCGAAAGCCCACCAGTGCCTGATGGAGCGGACTGCCAGGCTTATCACGCAGCGTCTCCAGGTTGCCGCCGGAAAAACGCGAGCCCGGATGCGCCGGGTTTAACGTTTCGGCGCTGATTTGCGCCATACGCATCCCGTCGCGCGCACGCGCCATGGTTAATTCCGCATTTACCGCGTTGCGTTCACGATCGGCATAAGTTTTATCGAGATTCGGCGCAGCGATCGCGTCCGCAAGCCTGTCCATCGCGCCATCGAGAGCGTCATTTTCTACTTCCAGATACCAGGCGGTGCGGTAAGGTGCCGTGCTGGCGTTATGGCTTCCGCCGTGCAGCTTCAGGTATTCCGCCAGACTGTCAGGCTCAGGGTATTTTTTGGAGCCCATGAGCGTCATGTGCTCAAGATAATGCGCAAGCCCCAGATGATCGTCAGGGTCTTCCAGCGAACCTACCGGCAGCACCAGCGCGGAGAGCGATTTTACGGCCTGCGGATCGCAGACCAGTAAAACCACCATTCCGTTATCGAGCCGGATAGCCTGGTATTGACGGTTATCACGATCGCTTTTACGGATCGTTTCTTTCAGTGGTTGCCAGCCTGTATCGGCCTGAGACAAGGGAGCCCAGAAGGCCATGCATAACAACAGCGCTTTGTACCAGTTACGACATCCAGGCATCAATAAACCTCTCATTTACTGCTTCTGCTATTCATCATTAACATGCGGCGCATACGGCTACGTCCTTCTTATGAGGGCGTCAACGTCGCCGTCTGCGCTTAATGGTCAGGGTTGGTGATGGCGGAACAGCGGCAGCAGATAACGCTGCGCCTCGCGGATGATGGCCTCGTAATACTCCGGCTCCAGGTTACGCCACAGACGCTGATACCAGATATCCATCCCCTCGCCTTCTACCATCTGGTTACCCGTCCAGGCCTGAATCAGCTTATTACGTGCTTTCAACTGGGTTTCTTCATCCCACAAAATGGCATCGTTTTTCACGTCATAACAGGCTTTTAGCCACTCACCGCCACTCTGTGGCAACAAAATCAGCGGTTCGCGCATTCCCTGCTGATACCCCTCGGTAAGCTCGCGCAAATAGTGCTCCGCTTGCTCACGCGGTACGGGCGGAAAGCGCCAGCAGCTATCTTTACGACCATAAAGGCGGCTGGTTCCTTCACCGCCACAGGCACAGTAGACCAGATGCTCAAGCCAAAGTTGCATTCCATGTTCAACACGCAGTATGGAAGGCCGCCACCGTAACAGCCCGTCCTGCTGCACATGCTGCAACCAGCCCGTCATTTCGACATTACCAAGCTCAAGCGCAATTTCCTGGCTTTCGCCGCCATCGCGCTCGGCAAGCACTCGCTCGGCCAGAGCCTGCATTTCCTGTAGCTGGCTTTCCCAGAACAGCTCGCCGAACGCGCCGTAAGGGAGCTCACCTGCCGCACGGTATCGACGATAGAGTGCTTCAGGATCTTGTTGCTCCACCAGCGTATTCAGTAGCTGCTGATTCATGTGGTAGCGACCGAGGCTATCCAGCGTGAAAGGCTCGGCATCCGGCAGTTCGCTCTCTTCCGTGCGGAAGTTAACTTTCAGCCGCAACTGGAAAAAGGCCCGCACCGGATGGCGCCAGAAGCGCTGGAACTGTTCAAATGGCAGCTCCTCAAGCGTGACTGGCGTCAGCGGTTTGATAAATTCCGGATGCGCCTCACCCTGCTCGCTGGCCGCAGGCAGCCATTCGCGGGCGTAGCTCTGAGTCTCTCTGGCAGGCTGAAAGTTTTCCGCATCAAAAGGTGTTCTAGGGTAGAGCCGCATCAGGTGGGCTTTGACCTTTTTCGCGCTTTCATCACAGTTAAGCGCCTCGTCGCCCGGCAGATAATGGCTCTGGGCGAGATAATCCACCAGCTCCTGCACCAGCACTGATGGATACTTTTCGCTGTTATCCTGTACCGAGCGGCCAATGTAGCTGATGTAAAGTTGCTGCTGGGCGGAAATCAGCGCCTCCAGGAAGAGGTAACGATCGTCGTCGCGACGGCTGCGATCCCCACGCTGCGGCTTCTGGCTCATCAGATCAAACCCCAATGGCGCGAGCGTCCGCGGATAAACGCCATCGTTCATGCCCAGCAAACATACAACCTTAAAAGGAATCGAGCGCATCGGCATTAACGTACAGAAATTTACCGGTCCGGCGAGAAAACGCTGGCTGATGCGCTCCTGGTCGAGCATTTTCGCCAGCTCATCACGCAGCAACGTGAGCGGCACTTCATCTTCATAATGTGCGCTAATGCCTTGCTCGATAATCGCCTGCCACTGCTGTTCGATGAGCGCCAGCGCGGCTTCGGTCTCAGCATCAGGGGCAAAGAAGCTATCGAGCATTTCCCGACAGACCGGCAGCCATTCCGCCAGCGGCCGCGCCTGCGAAAGCCCTTTGCGCCACAGGTTAAGCTGCATTAAGAGTTCAGCAAGATGGCCGACCAGTTCAGCAATTAACCCGCTGGATTCATCATACGGCAACACCGACTGCCATTCGCCAAGATGGCTTTCCATGGCGTAGCCCAGCAGCATACGGGTAAGACCAAACTGCCAGGTGTGCTGACCGGTCGCTGGCAGCGCCAGTTCACGCACGTTGTCATCATCAATGCCCCAGCGTACGCCGGACTCATTCACCCACTGTCGCAGGAAGCGCAGCCCCTCTTCGCTGATATTGAAACGGGCGGCAAGCGACGGGACTTCCAGCAGTGCCAGGACATCTTCAGAGACAAAACGGCTGTCCGGCAGCGAGAGTAAAGTAATGAATGCCTGAAGCGCAGGGTGCGCCTGACGCGCGCGCCGGTCAGAGATGGCGAACGGCAGGTATCGCTCCTGGCTCGCGCTGCCAAAGACAGCCTGAATAAACGGACTGTAGCTGTCGATATCCGCCACCATCACGATGATATCGCGCGGCGTCAGCTGTGGATCGGCCTCCAGCATTTGCAGAAGCTGGTCATGGAGAATTTCCACTTCGCGCTGGGGGCTATGACAGACATGCACACTGATACTGCGATCGTCAGGATCCAGCAGGCGTTTTCCATCGCTGCGCTCAAACTCCTCAAGCGTCACGCCCGCCTGCGCCTGATTACGCAGTTCCAGCAGATCGAACTGCAGACTATGCAACAGGTTATCGGGTTCGAGATCGACAAATACATCCATCTCCTCAAAACGCTCAAGGCCTGAAAGCAGGTACGTGTAGTCACGACCTAATTTGCCCCAGGAAGCAAGCAGCGGGTTTCCCACTTCCTGCTCGCCTTCTTCATTGAACAAAGCGGGGGCCGTTTCGCTGTCTTTAAAAAGCGGTGCCGTTCCCTCTTTCGCATGCAGTTTACGCTTGCGGCTTAACAGGCGCGCGAGGAAAGCCGGATCTTGTATATCGCCCCAGTAATAACGGCACGGGTTAGTAAAAAGTAGATGCACATCAATGTGTTTACCCAGCGCCTGTAAAGCCTGTAGATAGACAGGGGGCAGCGCCGAAATGCCACAAATAAACACGCGGGCGGGCAGCCCTTCCGGGCGGCTTTCCGCCGTCTCAAGCGTACGAATAAAACGCTGATAAAGGTTGGCGCGGTGCCACTGCGGCTGCCCGAGCGCTGCGGTGTGTTCAACCAGCGCCCGCCAGAGCGGCGCCTGCCAGCGCTGTGGCTCGCCCAGACCATCGACAACATCTCCTGCCTCCCAGCGGGTTAACCATTCGGGGCGATACACCAGATACTGATCGTAGAGATCCGCCACGCGTGAGGCGAGCTGGAACAGCTTGCGTTTATCTTCGTCATCGTGCAGGTAGTGCCGCAGCATGTCGAAGTCAGGCGAAGTGAGCATACCTGGCAAAAGCTTCATGAGTTTCCAGCTCATGTTCTGTTTGGTAAAGGCGCTCTCCTGCGGAATATCGCGCAGCACGCGCACGAACATGTCCCAGATGAAGCTTGCCGGAAGTGGAAACTCGATATTCGCGGCGATGCCAAATTTCTGTGCCAGGCTCATCTGCAACCACTGCGCCATACCGGTGCTTTGCACCAGGACGATCTCAGGCTCGAAGGGATCGGGAAGCGGCTGTTGTTCAACAATGAACTCCATAATCGCTTCCAGCACATCAAGCCGGTTGGAGTGATAAACCCGTAACATAGTGACTCCTGACTACTGCTTTTCAGAGGGGCAATGTAAACGTCTTAACTGCCCTTGCCTGCCCCCAGGGCTCGACACAATAACCGAAATGCTGACACATCCCGCTACGGAAGTCTCCACCCGCGTCGCTTTCCAGCCTTCAGGCAAAGGTGGCGGGTTGATTTCTGCCTGCTGGCTCGCAAAACGCGAGAGCTGCCGATAGTGCCACTGATTAAGAAACCCTTGCGCCAGTACCTGGTAATACCCCGTTAACGCCCCGATGATGACGATGAACAAAACCAGAGACACCAACACTTCGGGCAAGCTAAACCCGGCCTGACGCTGGCGAGCTAAGGTAACTGGCATTGCTTCGCCTCCGTGAGCGGGCAGAAGTCGCTCCAGCCATGCGGCATAAAACGCAGGCGATCACCGTCAGGCTGCGCCCAGCGCCAGAGCGTGAGGGGCACGGCATTCTCTTCCGCGCCCTCTGCTGCGACCAGCAGATACGTTTGCATCTGCCTGACGCAGGCCCGTCCTTTGACTTCAGGCAACGTCTGGCATTGCCACTGTGGTGTAAACACCCAGCGTTGGCTTTGCGACAATGCCAGCGCTGAAAGCGCCGCGTTAAACGCTTTAATCGCCGCACTTTCGTTTGCCGCGCGGCCAAAACGGCTGTCCAGTTGCTGCTGAAGCCCACCTAACATCAGACTGCCCAGCAGCAACAAAGCCAGAACCATAGCAATGGTCGACATGCCCTTCTCTCTGGCGTTCATAAGTTAAACCCACTGACGCTATGCTCCACAGCCACCGGATCGCCGTGGTAGCGGAGCATTATTGCGCGCAATGCCACGGTAAATAGCGGAGGGAAGCCGGGCCGCCGTTTTTCGTGCACCTGAAACTTGTCGATGCGCACCATGGCGGGGTTAGTCATTTTCTCCCACCCTTTCCCCTCGCAGGATGTAGCGCCCCTTAGCGTCTCAACGCTGCCGTCGCGCAGGCGATACCCCGTTTGCTCAGCTTCGGATGAAGGCGCGCTCTCGAAACGGCCATTGCTGTTCGCATCCCACTGCACCAGCAAACAGCTGCCGTCGCTATTGAGTTGCAGTGCGCGGCTATCACAACCGCCATAGCAGTAACCGGCTCGCTGTATCTGTTTGCCCACCGTAAATGCCAGCTGCCAGAGCTCTTCTTGCAAGAGCGTTTGTTGCGCCTGACGCAGTATGCCGAGCTGCAACGCGGGAAGCAGCCTTGCGGCTCCGGTTAACAATACGCTGCTTATGCCAAGCGCAATCAGCACCTCAAGCAGAGAGAATCCTTTCTCTTTTACACGCATGATGTCCCTTCTCCTGGCTCGCACAGCCGGATCCGCCCCCAGACCGAAATAATGATGCGCCACTCCCCAACGGGGCTACGTAAAATGATGTGTCCTGGCCAGGCCGTATTGCGTAATCCAAAGAAGGCCAGCCCGGGCGTCATTTCTGCGATCTCCACTTCGGGCCACGGCGGTGAAAACTCATCCTTTGCTCCTTTACGACACGTCTGCTCGCTACTCGCCTGTGTGCCCAGGCACCATCCCTGCGAACCACGATTTACCCAGAGTTTGTAGTCAACATTACTCCAGTTCGCCTCCTCCCTGAGTGCCTCAAGAAAATCACGCGTTTGCTGCGCGGTCTGCCATAAACGTTGCTGGTTTTGCCAGCGCTGCCAGCCATACACGCCCGCCGCGCTCATGCTGATAATAATCACCAGCACCACCATCACTTCAATCAGGCTATAGCCCTGCTGTTTTCGGTTCATGGCGCAAGTGTGCCACTGCCAGTAAACGTGACCAGCGGTAATCCACGAAACCGGAAGACTTCTCGAAAGAAATCTTCTCGTTTGCATGTGCTTGCATAAGCGCTGGAAGATGTGCCGAAGAATGAATAACAGGAATAAAAAAACCGACGCGGAAGTGCGTCGGTTATGGCAGGGTAAGCATTAAATCGCGACGGGCGCTTTGATGGTCGGGTGAGGATCGTAGCCTTCGATTTCGAAGTCTTCGAACCGGTAATCAAAGAGCGATTCCGGCTTACGCTTGATAACCAGCTTCGGCAGCGGGCGCGGCTCGCGTGTGAGCTGCAAACGCGCCTGCTGCAGGTGATTACTGTAGAGGTGCGTATCGCCGCCCGTCCAGACGAAATCGCCGGGCTCAAGGTCACACTGCTGCGCCATCATATGCACCAGCAGCGCGTAGCTGGCGATGTTAAATGGCAGGCCAAGGAACACATCGCAGGAGCGCTGGTAGAGCTGACAAGAGAGCTTGCCGTTCGCTACGTAGAACTGGAAAAACGCGTGGCAAGGCGCCAGCGCCATTTTATCCAGCTCACCGACGTTCCAGGCAGAAACAATGATACGGCGCGAGTCTGGATCGTTTTTCAGCTGGTTCAGGACGGTTTCCAGCTGGTCGATATGGCGGCCATCGGGCGTCGCCCAGGAGCGCCACTGTTTGCCGTATACCGGGCCCAGATCGCCGTTTTCATCTGCCCACTCGTCCCAGATGGTGACGTTATTTTCATGTAAATAAGCGACATTAGTGTCGCCTTTCAGAAACCAGAGCAGCTCATGGATGATGGAGCGCAAATGACAACGTTTAGTCGTAACCAGCGGAAAACCTTCCTGCAGGTTAAAACGCATCTGGTGGCCAAAAATCGAAAGCGTCCCGGTGCCGGTACGATCATCTTTTTGTGCTCCCTCATGGAGCACTTTGTTCATCAGTTCAAGATACTGTTTCATGGCGTCTCACGAAAGTTGCTGCTGTGGGCGGCGGCGATAAGCCCAGATCATCATGGCTGCGCCTGCGATGATCATCGGAATGGAGAGGATTTGCCCCATGCTAATGTACTGCACCCACTCGCCGGTAAACTGCGCGTCCGGCTGACGGAAAAATTCAACAATAATACGGAATGCGCCGTAACCAATCAGGAACAGGCCGGAGACCGCCCCCATCGGACGCGGTTTACGGATAAACAGATTCAGAATGATAAACAGCACGATGCCTTCAAGGAACAACTCATAAAGCTGCGACGGATGGCGAGGCAGTACACCGTAAGTGTTAAACAGCGATTGCCATTCCGGATGCGAGGCCAGCAGGCCGATATCTTCGCTGCGCGAACCGGGGAAAAGCATGGCATACGGGAAGCCCGGATCGACACGGCCCCACAGCTCGCCATTAATAAAGTTACCCAGACGGCCCGCGCCAAGCCCGAAGGGGATCAGCGGCGCGATAAAATCGGAGACCTGGAAGAAGTTACGTTTGGTGCGCTTCGCAAACCAGATCATCACGCAGATTACGCCGATGAGTCCGCCATGGAAGGACATCCCGCCATCCCAGACGCGGAACAGATAAAGCGGGTTTTCGAGGAAGAGCGGCAGATTGTAAAACAGCACATAACCGATACGCCCGCCAAGGAAGACGCCGAGAAAGCCCGCATACAGCAGGTTTTCCACTTCGTTTTTTGTCCAGCCGCTGCCAGGACGATTAGCGCGACGAACGGCAAGCCACATGGCGAACACAAAGCCCACAAGATACATCAGCCCGTACCAGTGAAGCGAAACCGGCCCAAGGGAGAAGATTACCGGATCAAAATCGGGAAAATGCAGATAGCCACTATTCATCTGTCACCAAAACCTGTTGTTATCCCGCTGAAAGTGGACAGCGGGTGAGATGCTGCGCCCTTTTCCGGACGCTCCTGAGGCTGCGGATCATAGCATAAAGGCTGGCGTGGGCGAGGACAGGAAGTTGTAAAAGATATGTAAGAGCACAACCGGTTATAGCAGTGTTACAGGCCGCCGCGAATGAGACCGCCCATGCCGCGACGCTCCATAAACGCCGCCACCTGATGACGCACTTCTGTGGCTGATTGCGATTCGAGGCTGCGCGCGCTGAGCGTCTCGGCCTCTTCCAGCGTGATATGTCTAAGCAGATACTTCACGCGCGCGACCGAGCGGCCGTTCATCGAGAGATGGTAATAGCCCATGCCAACCAGCAGCGCGACGCACATCGGGTCGCCCGCCATTTCGCCGCACAGGCAGAGATCGATGCCGAGGCGTTGCGCCTCAAGGGCGATCATTTTCAGCGCGCGCAGCATCGCCGGATGCAGGCTGTCATAGAGACTGGCGACGCGCGTGTTATTGCGGTCTACCGCCAGCAGATATTGGGTGAGGTCATTGGTGCCGACGGAAATAAAGTCAACGCGGCTTGCCAGGTGAGGCAGCATAAACAGCATCGACGGGACTTCCACCATAATGCCCAGCCGCGGTTTAGGGATTTCATAGCCGAGCATCTCTTCCATTTCGCGGCCAGCTCTGTCGATAAGCCGACGCGCTTCGTCCACTTCGTCGATGCTCGTGATCATCGGTAAGAGGATGCTGAGATTGCCCGTTGCAGCATTGGCACGCAACATGGCGCGCACCTGGATCAAAAAGATCTCCGGCTGATCGAGTGTGATGCGTATCCCGCGCCAGCCAAGGCAAGGGTTTTCCTCGCTGATGGGCATATAGGGCAGCTGTTTATCCGCGCCGACATCAAGCGTGCGCAGCGTCACTGGCTTGTCGTTAAACATCTGCAACATGCCCTGGTACTGCGCTACCTGCTCTTCTTCGGACGGAAAACCGCTTTGCAGCATAAACGGGATTTCGGTGCGATAAAGACCAATGCCGTCGATACGACTGCCGAGTTTTTCTTCATGCTCCGGGCTCAAACCCGCATTGAGCATGACCTGCACCCGCTCGCCGCTCTTCAGGCAGGCGGGCTGTTCGACATAATCTTCGGCAATCCGGCTAAGTTCATTTTCTTCGCTGAGGAGCCGCTGATATTCATGAAGCAGCACCGGGCTCGGGTCGACCAGCAGTTCGCCGCGATAACCATCGACCACCAGCATACGATGATGCAGCACAGAAGGCTGAATATCCGCGCCCATCACGGTTGGAATACCCATCGCACGCACCATAATAGCGGCATGGGAGTTGGCGGCCCCGTCGCGCACGACGACGCCCATCAGCCTGTCCTGCGGCAGCTCGGCGAGCGTTGTGGCGGAAAGCTCATCCGCCACCAGCACAAAACGCTCAGGCCAGGTGTTCGGGCTCTGAATATTATCGTCGAGATGGAACAGCAGCCGCTGGCCGAGCGTGCGCAGATCGCCCGCGCGCTCTTTCAGATAACCATCGGTCAGCGCGGCAAATTGTTCAGCGAATTTCTCGATAACCTTTTTGACCGCCCACTCGGCGACCGAGCCTTTATCCACTTCCTCATAGAGTTCGCGACGCAGCCGCGCATCCGACAACAGGTGCGAGTAGAGATCGAAAATCGCCGCCGTCTCTTTTTGCGCGCCTGCGGCAAAGCGTTTGCTGTAGCGGCGGAATTCGCCAGCGGCTTCTTCAAGCGCGGTGGTCAGGCGTTCGCGCTCAAGCCCGGTATCGAGCGTCGAGGCTTCGTAGACCTGCTCCATCAACGGCAGTGTGGCGTCCATCCAGCCCGGCGCGATCGCCACGCCCGGCGAGGCCGGCAGCGCGCGGATACGCGTCTGGCGATACTGGCCAAACAGCGCGGTCAGCTGAGACTGCGACAAAATCGCCGCCATCTGGGTGGCGAGCGTCACCAGGAAGGATTCTTCGCTCTCATCATACTGGCGCAGCTCGCGCTGCTGGACGACTAAAACGCCAAGCAGCTGGCGGCGCTGAATAATCGGCACGCCGAGAAAAGCGCGAAAACGTTCTTCACGCACAGAGGGAATGTATTTAAAGCTGGGGTGTTTTTGCGCATCGGCGAGGTTAATCGGCTCGGCGAGGCGCCCGACCAGGCCAACGATACCTTCATCAAAGGCCAGCGTTACGGTGCGCCCGCGCGGTTTTTTCAGCCCACGCGTCGCCATCAGGTAATAGCAACGCCGGTCGTGATCGGCGAGATAAACCGAACAAACATCGGTATCCATCGCAAGACAGATATCCGTAACGAGAATATCCAGCGCCTCGTTGAGGCGCGGGGCGCTGGCCACTTTCTCGACTATTTCTCGCAACCGGGTGAGCATAATTTGCGTGGCTTAACCTCTTTTACGTCGCCAGGCAGGCGAAGGATTACGCTGCGGTGGCGCGCTCTCCTGCAATGGCATCACAACGCTTGCGAACTCTTTCATCACCCGACGATAGACATCGCGCTTGAAAGAGACCACCTGGCGCACCGGATACCAGAAGCTTACCCACCGCCAGCCGTCAAATTCTGGCGTACTGCTGGTTTGCATGTTGATATCGGCGTCGTTGCTCATTAACTGCAGAAGAAACCACTTTTGTTTCTGGCCGATACATACCGGCTTTGTGTCCCAACGCACCAAACGTTTTGGTAATTTGTAACGTAACCAGTTTCGGGTAGTCGCAAGGATGCGCACATCTTTTCGTTGTAAACCGACCTCTTCGAAAAGCTCGCGGTACATCGCCTGCTCCGCCGACTCGCCAGGATTAATACCCCCTTGCGGAAATTGCCAGGAGTGCTGACCAAAACGCCTGGCCCACATTACCTGTCCCTGACGATTACAGATCACGATACCAACATTCGGGCGGTAGCCATCATCATCGATCACCGGACTACCTCAAAATAAACCTGGATAGTAACGATTGTTTCATACTCCTCATTGACGGTAAACCACTCTGTTAGCCGCTGTGAACAGGAATAACATTTGAATAACTCACAAAAATATGCGGGGTTATAAACAGGGGAAGCGGTTAAGACCCGCTTTTATTCACTTTTTCTGTGGATATCTTTGTGAAGAAGTGTCTTATTTCCCAGGGAAAACCCAAAGCAACCCAAAACCAGGGATTATTCTTATAGAGAAAATTGCATTGCTATTCAAACAATTAAAATACAAAAAACGTGATATTCACCGCTCAGTGTGACGATCGTCACACTCACGATCCTTACTCTGACGAAAGATCGACCAGCGTCGTTTTTATCCACAGATTATGCCAATAACTTAGTCACAATTTGTTGAAAAAGGCGTTTTTCCCCGTCCGTCAAGGCTGTAAATCGAAACAGTAGTGAGGGATTTACACAGTTATCCCATTTTTCTGTGGATAAAGTGGTGTAAGATCCTGTTTATTGTCGGTGACCAGATTTGAACAACCTTTATTTCTGACGTCTGAGAAATCCTTCTTTTTCATAAAAATCATTTAAAATCATGTAATTGAATTGCTTGCTCACAAGCAGGTAAACTCTTTCCACAAGCAGGCATTTTGCTGTTCATTTTTTAAACAGAAGGTAATCGTTATGACTTCCCTTGCTCCTCTTGTTCAACCGCCCGTCGATGAAGCGCAGCTGCTGCATCAGGCGCAGCAGTTGGCGGGGCTGACGCTTGGCGAACTGGCGGCGCTGGCAGGCCTCGAAACGCCCGCCGATTTGCGTCGTGATAAGGGCTGGATCGGCGTGCTGCTGGAGCGCTGGCTTGGCGCGAGCGCAGGCAGTAAACCTGAGCAGGATTTCGCAGCGCTTGGCGTGGAACTGAAAACGATCCCCATCGACAGCCAGGGCCGCCCGCTTGAGACGACGTTTGTGTGCGTCGCTCCGCTTACCGGCAATACCGGCGTGACGTGGGAAACCAGTCACGTGCGCCACAAGCTCAAACGCGTACTGTGGGTACCGGTAGAAGGCGAGCGCGAAATCCCGCTGGCAGAGCGCCGCGTTGGCGCGCCGTTGCTCTGGAGCCCATCGCCGCAGGAAGACGATCAGCTGCGTCATGACTGGGAAGAGTTAATGGACTTGATTGTGTTAGGTCAGGTAGAGCGCATCACCGCGCGTCACGGCGAGGTATTGCAGCTGCGTCCAAAAGCCGCCAACAGCAAAGCGCTGACGCCCGCGTTCGGCGCACATGGCGAGCCGATAATGACGCTGCCGCGCGGCTTTTATTTGAAGAAAAACTTCACCGCCGCCCTGCTGGCGCGCCATTTTTTGTTATGAATCCCTTAAAATTTTGTCAACAGCCCTCCCCCGACGCATATAATTAGCGTTTTGTTTCTTTGAGCAGGACTTTTTTGAATGTGGTTTGCATGGATAACGGATCCCAACGCCTGGCTGGCACTCGGTACGCTGACGCTGCTGGAGATTGTGCTTGGGATCGACAATATTATTTTTCTCTCTCTGGTCGTGGCGAAACTGCCGAAATCTCAGCAGGCGCTGGCGCGCAAAATGGGCCTCGGCGCGGCGATGATTATGCGCCTCGCGCTTCTGGCGTCGATCGCCTGGGTCGTGAAGCTCACTAATCCGCTGTTTACCGTTTTCGATCAGGCGATCTCGATGCGGGATCTGATCCTGCTACTGGGTGGTCTGTTCCTTATCTGGAAAGCCAGTAAAGAGATCCACGAGACTATCGAAGGCGAAGAGGAAGGCCTGAAAACCAACGTGCACTCTTTCTTCGGCGCCATCATTCAGATCATGCTGCTGGATATTATCTTCAGTCTGGATTCGGTTATCACCGCGGTGGGTCTCTCCGATCATCTGTTTATTATGATGGCGGCGGTGGTGATCGCAGTGGGCGTAATGATGTTCGCCGCGCGCCCTATCGGCGAGTTTGTTGAACGCCATCCGTCCGTGAAGATGCTGGCGCTTTCTTTCCTGATCCTGGTGGGTTTTACGCTGATGCTGGAGAGCTTCGATATTCATGTGCCGAAAGGCTACATTTACTTCGCGATGTTTTTCTCCATCGCCGTGGAAAGCCTCAATCTGCTGCGCAACAAGAAAAGACCGCTGTAATCAGAACGCTCCTTCGGGAGCGTTTTTGTTTATTCCCCTGAACTTTTAAGAATTTGCTGCTTTTTCGCGCCGCCTCGCTGCTTTTTACTAGACTCTACGTGGACCCCTTCCTGATGAGGCGAAAAACAATGAATAAATGGGCTGTAGCAATTTCTGCCGTCGGATTGGCCTTCGCGGTTTCAGGCTGTAGCAGTGATTACGTCATGGCGACCAAAGATGGCCGGATGATCCTGACTGAAGGCAAACCGCAGGTTGATGACGAAACCGGTCTGGTCAGTTATCGCGACCCACAGGGTAACGAAATGCAGATTAACCGCGATCAGGTTTCGCAAATCATTGAGCGTTAAATAAAAGGTCAGCATCGCGCTGACCTTTTGGTTTTTTCTCCCTTGCCTCTTTTCCTTTTGTCTCCCCTCTGCCATGTTTATATTCCTTTGTCAGGAATGGCCTGACGCGGACTGAACAACAGAAGGTAGGCCGGCTATGCATTATCACCGTATTCCTCATAGCTCACTTGAAGTCAGCACGCTGGGGCTGGGAACCATGACCTTTGGTGAACAAAACAGCGAGGCCGACGCCCACGAACAGCTCGATTACGCCGTAAGCCAGGGCATAAACCTGATTGATGTCGCCGAAATGTATCCCGTGCCTCCGCGCCCGGAAACGCAGGGCCTGACGGAAACCTATGTTGGCAACTGGCTGAAAAAACGCGCCAATCGCGAAAAGCTGGTGATCGCCTCCAAAGTCAGCGGACCGAGCCGCAACAACGACAGCGGCATTCGCCCCAATCAGGCGCTGGATCGCAAAAATATCCGCGACGCGCTCGACGCCAGCCTGAAGCGTTTACAGACCGATTATCTCGATCTCTACCAGGTGCACTGGCCGCAGCGCCCGACCAACTGCTTTGGCAAGCTCGGCTACACCTGGACCGACAGCGCGCCGGTCGTCACGCTGCTGGAAACCCTGGAAGCGCTCGCGGAATTCCAGCGCGCGGGGAAAATCCGTTATATCGGCGTCTCGAATGAAACGGCTTTTGGCGTAATGCGCTATCTGCATCTGGCGGATAAACACGATCTGCCGCGCATCGTCACCATTCAGAACCCGTACAGCCTGCTGAACCGCAGCTTTGAAGTGGGGCTTGCCGAAGTGAGCCAGTTTGAAGGCGTGGAGCTACTGGCCTATTCCGCGCTGGCGTTCGGCACACTGACCGGCAAATACCTGAACGGCGCGAAACCCGCAGGCGCACGCAATACGCTTTTCAGCCGCTTTACGCGCTACAGCAGCGAGCAGTCGCAAAAAGCGGTGGCGGCGTATGTTGAGGTGGCGAAGCGCCACGGGCTGGATCCGGCGCAGATGGCGCTGGCGTTCGTGCGCCAGCAGCCGTTTGTGGCGAGTACGCTGCTCGGTGCCACGACGATGGAACAGCTGAAAACCAACGTTGAAAGCCTGCATCTGACGCTCAGTGAAGATGTGCTGGCGGAGCTGGAAGCAGTGCATCAGGTCTATACCTACCCGGCGCCGTAAGCGCGGCAACGTGCTTTGCTGGTGATACAAAAAGACCCGCCGGAGCGGGTCTTTTTTTACTGTTTACGTCGCCACAGCCAGAGCCCGGCGATGGCCAGCGCGAAAATCGCGCCGAAACCGACGCCAATCCCTACCACCGGCAGCGAGAGTTTCACCGCCAGCGAATAGAGCCCGAGCATCAGCAGCATCGCGGTATTTTCGCCGAGGTTTTGCACCGCAATCGCGTTGCCCGCGCCAACGGAGCGCTTGCCGCGCTCCTGTAACAGCGCATTGAGCGGCACCACGAAGAACCCGCCGAAAAAACCTATCAGCAGCAGCAACAGATAAGCGGGCAGCGCCGCCTGCTGCAGGGAGAAGAAGATAACCGCAACGCCAATCAGAATGCCCGCCGGCATACAGCGCGACACACGCTCCAGCGTCACCAGCTTCGCCGCAGCCCCCGCGCCCGCCACAATGCCGACCGCCACCATCGCGTTCAGGTAGGTCGGCGTGGCGTTATCGGTAATGCCAAGCGCCACCGGCACCCACAGCACCAGCAAGAAACGCAGCGTCACGCCCGCGCCCCAGAACATACTGGTGCCGACCAGCGAGAAGCGGGTTTCGTCGTTATGCCACAGCGTGCGGCAGGCCGTGAAGAAACTGCGCGTCATCGGGCCAAAGCGCCACGACTGGCCAGGGCGCGCTGCGCCCAGTTTCGGGATCAACAGGTTCGCGCCAACTGCGCCCGCATAGGCCAGCGCACAGACGCCAAGTGCTGCGCCCACATGCCAGTCCGCCAGCATGCCGCCTGCCATAGAGCCAATCAGGATCGCCGCGATCGTCGACGATTCCATCAGCCCGTTCGCTTTCACCAGACGATCGCCGGTGGTGATTTCGCCGAGAATGCCGTACTTGGCGGGCGAATACGCCGCCGCGCCGACGCCCACCAGCGTATACCCGACAAACGGGTTGCCGCCAAAGACGATGACCACCGCGCCGAGCAGCTTCAGACCGTTGGCGACCATCATCACCCGGCCTTTGGAGAAGCTGTCCGCCACCTGGCCTACAAATGGCGCCAGCAGAATGTAAGCGCAGACGAACACCATCTGCAGCACCGGCTGGCTCCATTCCGGGTAGAACTGCTGTTTAAGCAGCGCGAGGGTGGCAAACAGCAGCGCGTTATCGCCAAACGCCGAGAGAAACTGCGCGACGATAACCGCCATCATTCCCCGCGAAAACAGCGAGCCGTTCGGGCTTTGCGAATCAGGCATGATGCGTCTCTTCCTGGTCGACGAGTTTTTTCAGCGACACGAAATCCGGCTTGCCGCTGCCAAGTAACGGCAGTTGCTTGAGGAAGCGGATATCACGCGGCACCGCGAGTTCCGGCACGCCTTTACTGCGGGCCTGCTGCGCCAGTTTTTCGCGGGTCAGTTCCGGGTCGGTGGTGAACAGCACCAGCGCCTCGCCTTTCGCGGCATCGTGTTTAATCGCCGTGGCGTGCATTTTCTCCGGCGAGACGGCGAGCGCCAGGCTTTCCACCATCTCAAGCGACACCATTTCACCCGCAATTTTGGCAAAGCGTTTGGCGCGCCCCTGGATCTGCACAAATCCCTGCTCGTCAAAAGCGACGATATCGCCGGTGTCATACCAGCCCGGCTCGCTGACGCCCTGCGGATTTTCCGCCGCCGGCACTTCCAGCACGCCAGGGTTTTCCACGCGCAGATAGCCTTTCATGATGTTCGGGCCTTTTAACTGCAAACGTCCGCCCTGCTCAATGCCCGGCACTTCAACGAGACGCGCATCCATCGTCGGCAGAATACGCCCGACGGTGCCCGGCTTCGCCGCCATCGGCACGTTAATGGACACCACCGGCGCGCATTCGGTCACGCCGTAGCCTTCCAGAATGCGCAGGCCGAATTTATCCTGCCAGATCTGTTTGGTGCTCTCTTGCAGCTTCTCGGCACCGGCCACGACATAGCGCACCAGATGGAAATCGTACGGATGCGCGAAGCGTGCGTAGTGGCCAAGGAAAGTGGATGTGCCGAAAATCACCGTACAGTTGCGGTCATACACCAGCTCCGGCACCACGCGGTAATGCAGCGGGCTTGGGTAGAGGAAGACTTCCGCGCCGGTCAGCAGCGGCGTAAACAGCCCGACCGTCAGACCAAAAGAGTGGAACAGCGGCAGCGCCGACATAAATTTATCGTCGGCAGTGAAATCCGCGATGGTGCGGATCTGCTCCACGTTGGCGAGCAGGCTCTTGTGGCTGTGCACAACGCCTTTCGGGTTGCCTTCTGACCCTGAGGTAAAGAGGATCAGCGCCGCGTCTTCCGGCTGCTGCTCCACCTGCGCGAGGCGCGGCATTAACAGATGCGCGAAGATCCACGCTTTGTCTTTCGCCGTCACTTCGCCTTTCAAATCTTCCAGGAAGACCCAGCGCACAGAGGTGATTTGCTCAGGCAGATGCCAGAGCTTGCCTTTATCCAGGAACTGGCGCGAGGTAAAAATCGTTTTGATCTGCGCCGCCGTAATGGCGCTGGTCAGCCCCTGCACGCCCGCCGTGTAGTTCATCATCGCCGGAATTCGCCCGCGCATCACCGCGCCGAAAATCACCGCGGCGCTGATGCTGGCGTTCGGCAGCATCAGGCCGATGGCCTCGCGCGGCGCGCTGTATTTATCGAGAATGCGCCCCACAAACAGCGTTTTCATCATCAGGCTGCGATAGGTGTCCGGCGTGAAGTTGATATCTTCCAGGCAGTTTTTGCTCTCGCCATAGCGCTTTTGCGCATTAATGAGCGCCTCAAACAGCGTCTCGCGCGGGCGCGCCGCCATGCGCGCTTCCATCATCACCTGATGCAGCATTTCGCCCGCCATTTTGCGGCGGTCGCGCGCTTTCGGCGCGTCAGGCATCGGGATACTGGTCGGCGGCAGGATGTGAATGGAAATACGCGGGAAGAGACGGCGTTTCACCAGGCCTTTCAGGCGGCTAAAGAAGGTCAGCTCCGCGCCTTCGATACGCACCGGGATCACCGTGGCCTGCGATTTCGCCGCCACAAAGCCCGCGCCTTCGTAGATTTTCATCAGAGAGCCGCTGATAGAGATGCGCCCTTCCGGGAAAATCACCACCGGACGCCCCTCGCCCACCAGACGCACCAGCTGTTTGACCGACATCGGTTTGGTCGGGTCGAGCGGGACGAAATCAATCAGCGGCTTCAGCGCGCGCATATACCACTGCTGGCTGATAGAGGTGTAGACCGCGAACACCGGGCGGACAGGCAGGAACAGCGCCATCAGCGCGCCGTCCAGAAACGATACGTGGTTTGGCGTGATGAGCACGCGCTGCTGAGTCAGCGGCCCGGTATCTCCGTATACCTGAATGCGAAAGAGCAAACGGAACAGCCAACGAAAAAATTTTAAAACCATATCAACGCCCTTTGTTTTCCTTTAGCGAGGGTTAAGTATAGTTATCGCAGATTACACGACTCGGCGAACAGGGGCGACAGGAGAAATTGTCACGCCCAGCGCGATAAATAATGTGATGAGGGATTCAGGCAGCGGGAAGGCTATAGCGAGGCGGAAAGCAGGCAAAAAAAAAAACCTGCGCATCCGCGCAGGTTGGTGTAAGTGTTGTGATCAGCTAAGTCGCTGACTTCACCTATCAATACCTCTGGGATCTCAAATGTAGCAACCCGCCCACACTCCCCGCCAGCCAGCAATCGCAACAGCCCATCGCAAAGTGTAACTAAAGGTTTTACCTGAAATTATTTGGCTTTTTCTGGTTACATCCGTAGGGTCTTCTTCTTATTTTTCTCCCGATCTTTTGTGAGCAAGCGCCCGCCCGACCGGCATTCGGCTTGAAGTGACTGCGCTTTTCCGTAACACTTACCGCAGTGTAAACGCTTACCCCTGAAGGTACTGAATGCCGACTATTAAGGATGTTGCGCGGCTTGCGGGAGTCTCTGTTGCGACAGTCTCCCGCGTTATTAACGACTCCCCCAAAGCCAGTGACGCCTCCCGCCAGGCGGTGCTGAGCGCCATGGAACAGCTCAATTACCACCCTAACGCCAATGCCCGGGCGCTGGCCCAGCAGACCACAGAAACTATTGGTCTGGTCGTGGGCGATGTCTCGGACCCGTTCTTCGGGGCAATGGTCAAAGCGGTGGAACAGGTGGCCTACCACACCGGGAATTTTCTGCTTATCGGTAACGGCTACCATAGCGAGCAAAAAGAGCGTCAGGCGATTGAACAACTGATTCGTCACCGCTGCGCGGCGCTGGTGGTACATGCCAAAACCATTCCCGACGAAGACCTTATCCCGCTCATGAAACAGATCCCAGGCATGGTGCTGATTAACCGCATTTTGCCGGGTTTTGAATCACGCTGCGTGGCGCTCGACGACCGTTACGGCGCCTGGCTTGCCACTCGCCATTTGATTCAGCAGGGCCATACGCGCATCGGATATCTCTGTTCAAACCATGCGATTTCAGACGCCGAGGACCGTTTGCAGGGTTATTACGACGCGCTGCGCGAGCACAGTCTGCCGTGTAACGACCGTCTGGTCGCCTGGGCGGAACCGGATGAGAGCGGCGGCGAGCAGGCGATGACCGAGCTGCTCGGGCAGGGAAAACAGTTTACCGCCGTGGCCTGTTATAACGACTCGATGGCGGCGGGCGCGATGGGCGTGCTGAACGATAACGGCATCGCGGTGCCGCAGGAGATTTCACTGATAGGGTTTGATGACGTGCTGGTGTCGCGCTACGTGCGCCCGCGCCTGACCACGATCCGCTACCCGATCGTCACGATGGCGACCCAGGCGGCGGAACTCGCGTTAGCGCTCGCGGATAACCGCCCGGCGCCGGAAATCACCAATATCTTTACCCCGACGCTGGTGCGTCGTCACTCGGTGGTAGCACCCGCCGAGCCGGATAAATCGTAACGATACAGATGCACGGTCTGGTCCGGATAGTCCAGACCGTCGCCGATATACGCCCAGCCAAACCGCTCGTAATAATCCCGGCAGGCGGAATAGAGAAAAAGCTCCGAAAACCCCTGCTCGCGCGCGTAGTCCATAACCGCGCGCTGTAACGCCCCGCCAAGCCCTCTGCCGCGCTGCGCCTCATCGATGTAAAGCGCTGCCAGCCACGGAAAGAGATCCTGACGACTGATCAAATCGCAGCGCCACAGCCCCACGGTGCCGAGCACTCGTTCGCCATCAATCGCCACAAAAGTAAGTGGCAACTGACCCGGCCGCTGGCTGTGCGTGACGATACTTGCAAAAAACGCGCGCGGCAGCGATGTGCCGAACGCCTGCCACAGCCAGTCGGTCACCTGCTCCGCATGTTGCGGCGCTTCATAGAGCGGCACTATGTTCATTGCAGTTTTCCCTGGAAAATCGGCACCGATTCAAACAAGTAGCCGTCAAAATCGGGCGCGTCGGCATCGGAGAGCTCCATCAGGCTGTTTTTCACATTTTCCAGATGTTGCCACATCGCCTGCCAGGCCCCCATGACGTCGCGACGACGCAGCGCCGCGAGAATGGTCTGGTAATCGCCAAGCCATTTCAGGCGATGCGCGCGGGTTTCGATATGGGCGCGCAGCTGCTGCCAGAGCGGGCTGCTGTCCATGTGGTGCCAGATGCTTTCCACCGTCGCCAGCAGCATCTGGTTTTGCGACGCGCCCGCCAGCACCAGATGAAACAGCTTGTTGTTATCCTGCGTGGTGTCATTCATGGCGATGGCGCGCTGTTCCTGCTCCAGAATGCGCCGCAGGTTGTCGATATCCGCTTTGGTGGCCATTTTCGCCGCGAACGCCGCGATATTGCTCTCCAGCAATTGCCGCGCCTGCAGCATTTCAAACGGGCCGATATCGCTTGAGAAAAAGCGCTCCTCTTCGGCTTCGTGCTCCGCCGGAATACGCATCACATAGACGCCGGACCCCTGGCGAATATCCACGGTGCCCTGTAGCTCCAGCATCAGCAGCGCCTCGCGCACGATGGTGCGGCTGACGCCATATTTCTCGGCGATATTGCGCTCCGGCGGAAGACGGGAGCCGACCGGGTAGTGGCCCTGGATAATTTGCGCGCGCAGATCCTCACCAATCTCCTGATACTGCTTTTTCTCCGGCGGAACGACTGCCTTCTCCACGTGATCACCTGTGCTCTGAATGGACCCAATTTCGCGTGCCGCAAGTGGGCTTCGCGGCGCGTTAGATTACCAGAGATAACGCCTGATCGAGAACTTTCGCGCCGTTAAGCGTGCCATAAGCGACAGAATCAATGACCGCGATCGGGATCTGATACTCGTCGGTGAGTTTTTTATTTTCGGCAAGCTTAAAGCGTACCTGCGGCCCCAGCAGCACCGCCTGAATATCGCCGCCGTGGAGTTCCAGTTCATCGCGCAGATTCTGCTCGGGAATAGCGTAGATGTTCAGTTCAAGCCCGCGTTCGGCGGCGGTTTTTTCCATTTTCGTGACAACAAGCGACGTGGACATGCCGGCGGAACAACACAGTACGATACGTTTCATCAGCGGTCCTTATTTCCATTCATCATCAATCGTGAGCGTGAGCGTGCGCGACTCGCGCAGCCGTCTGTACCAGTGCAGGGATTTTTTCGGCCGCCGCGCGCGCTGGTTTGCTAAGTCAATTTCGACCAGACCATAACGATTTTTAAAGGCGTTCATTGGCGAGACGTTATCGGTAAACGCCCACAGCATATAACCCTGGCAATTGGCCCCCGCCTCGCGGGCCAGCAGCGTCTGGTACAGGTGCTCGCCGATAAATCCGATGCGGTAGTCATCTTCAATAACGCCGTCGGCGTTGCGAAACTGCGCTTCGTTTTCGACACCCATCCCGCTCTCTGCAACAAACCACGGGATGTTGCCGTAATCGTTTTTGAGCCGCATCGCCATGTCGTAAATAATGCGTGGGTAGATCTCCCAGCCGCGCGATTTGTTCATTCGCCGCCCCGGCAGTTCAAACGGCTCGTAGTAATACGCCGGATGGAACGGCGTCTCCGGGTGCCAGGCGCGCGACGGCGCTTTGACGCGATGCGGGTAATAAAGATTGATGCCAAGCTCATCCACGGTGTTGTCGCGAATAATGGCAAGCTCCTCTTCGCTGTATTCCCACATGACGCCATGTTTCTCCAGCAGTTCCATAAGTTCAGGTGGGTAGACGCCCTTGACTAACGGGTCGAGAAACACACGGTTATAGAAGAGATCGTAGCGTTCGGCGGCGCTGACATCGTGCGGCGCGCGCGATCGCGGATAGGTCACTTCCGGGTTCAGAATCACCCCCACGCTGCCCGCGTAGCCCTTCTCGCGAAACAATCGCACCACTTTCGCAGTGGCGAGCGTTTTATGGTGGTTCCACTGCATCCAGGTCGCGGTGTTCTGCTCATACGGCCAGCGCAGCGCATCGAGATAGACGCGCGTCTGCACCACAATCGGTTCGTTGAAGGTGAACCAGCGCGAGACTTTATGGTGGTAGCGCTCAAAGACTTTTTCGGCGTAGCGCACATACAGCTCGACCACCTTTTTGGACGACCAGCCGCCGTAAGTGTCAAAGAGATAGCCCGGCAGCTCGTAATGCTCCAGACAGATCATCGGTTCGACGCCCGCCGCCCTGATCGCATCCAGAAAGCGATCGTAATACGCCGCGTACTCTTCATCGACAACACCGTTTTCATAGTCGGTGAAAAAGCGCGACCAGTTGATCGACGTGCGATAGTGCGTCAGCCCCGCCTGTTTCATCAGCGCCACGTCTTCTTCGTAGCGATTGATAAGATCCGTCGCGCCCGCCGGGCCGTAGCCCTCGTGCCAGACGTGGCGATCGTTTTGATACCAGAGATCGAGCCACGAATCCTGGCCCGGTTTTTTGCCGCTCCACCCTTCGGTCTGCCAGGCGGACGACGCCGCGCCGAGAATGAAATCCTGCGGGATGGCGAGAGTTTTTTCGCTCATGCGGTCCTCATACATTTTTCGCGGTTTCAACGCGGGTGGCTTCTGCCTGCGCCTGCTCGGCGCGGCGCGACGCAATCTTCACAAACGGCAGATAGATAAGAATGGAGACCAGAATGCAGACCAGCTGCGTGACGACCGCGCCCATGGAGCCAGCGGTGGAGAGCCAGGCGTTAATCAGCGGCGGCGTGGTCCAGGGCACCATCACCACGGCTTTCCCGGCAAAGCCCATGACCGTTGCGAAATAGCCTATCGTGCCGGTCACCAGCGGCGTGATGATAAACGGCACCGCGAGGATCGGGTTGAGCATAATCGGCATCCCGAAGATAACCGGTTCGTTGATATTGAAAATGCCGGGGCCAAACGAAAGCTTGGCTATCTCTTTCATCTCTTTGCGTTTGGTGGCGATCATCACCGCAATCAGCAGGCCGATGGTCAGCCCGGAGCCGCCGATGCTCATATAGACATCCCAGAACGGCATCGTGATGATGTTCGGCACCTCTTTGCCCTGTTCGAACGCGCTCATGTTGACGGTAATCGCGCCGAGCAGCAGCGGTTCGCGAATCGGCTTAATCATCTGGTTACCGTGAATGCCGATAACCCAGAAAAGCTGGGCGACGAACATCAGCAGCAGAATACCCGGCAGGCTTTGCACCACGCGCTCCAGCGGCTGCTGCACCACCTGATAGACCGCGTCGTAGAGATACATGCCGGTCACCTGATGGAACACAAAACCGAATGTGGCGATTGCGGTAGTGGTAATGATCGCCGGGATCAGCGCCGAAAACGACGCCGAAACGTTTGGCGGCACGGTATCAGGCATTTTGATTTTCAGCCCGTCGCGGTGCTCAAGCCAGGTGTAGATCTCAACGGAGAGAATGGCGATAAACATCCCGAGGAACAGACTGCGGGTGTCAGAGAACTGGCGCAGCAGCACATCTTTAACCACATGCATTTCGCCATCCACCAGCATTTCAACCGTGGTTGGCGTCACGCAGATAAAACAGATCACCGCCAGCAGGCCGGGGAAAAGCGTCTTGATGCCGTTGATGCGCCCAAGCTCAATGCCAATCAAAAACACCGCGCCGATGTTTAAGAAGTTCAGCGTCGCGTAGTTAATGGCGCTGGTGATGGGCTTGAGCGCCGCCAGGAACGACAGCGCCTGAAAGCTCGCCAGCCCGTTTTTCGGATCCAGTACCATATTGGAAATCAGCACCGAAAACGCGCCGACGATAATCACCGGCATCAGCGTAATAAACGACGCTTTGATCGCCATGATATAGCGGTAACTGTTGAATTTAGTCGCGAAACTGCCCAGAGAATCGATCAACTTTTCCTGGAACGCCATAGGGTGTGCCCTCTTTGAATGTGGCTTTTTTAATGGAAAGGTTACCGCTGAACACCTTTTTTGGTATGCCAAAAAATAGGATCGACTGGCACAATTATCTGTGACGCTTCTCCCACAACCGGCCATTGGTATTCCAAAAAATGCAATTTATGAAATTTGGTATACCAGAAACGGAGCCGGTGTGAACGCGCCGACAGCGTGCGTGGGCGGCTCCGTCGCGGTCCGGCTTGTGTGTTAAACTCCATCGAATCACGACGACAACGGGAGCGAAGGGAATGGTGACAATGCGGGATGTTTCAGTTCGGGCAGGCGTTTCCAAAGCGACCGTTTCACGCGTGCTGAACAACACAGGCCAGGTGAAAGAGAGCACCCGCGCGCAGGTGTTCCGGGCGATGGAAGAACTGGGATACCGCCCTAACCTGCTGGCTCGTTCGCTGGCACACCGCACCAGTAACAGCATTGGCCTCGTGGTGTCGAGCTTTAACGGCTTTTACTTCGGGCGTCTGTTGCAGCAGGCGTCGCGCCAGACCGAGGCGCACGGCAAACAGCTCATCGTCACCGACGGCCACGACACGCCCGCGCGCGAGCTGGAAGCCGTGCAGATGCTGGCGGACAGACAGTGCGACGCCATCGTCCTCTATACCCGCCATATGAGCGAAACCGCGATTATGGAACTTATCGATAACACCGCCGTGCCGCTGGTGATTATCAACCGCGACGTCAGCCAGGCGCGCGAGCGCTGCGTCTTTTTCGAACAGCAGGACGCGGCTTTTCAGGCGGTGGAATATCTGATTGAACAGGGGCACCGGGAAATCGCCTGCATCACGGTGTCGCTCGCCACGCCCACAGGCCAGGCGCGTCTGCTCGGCTATCGTCGCGCGCTGGAAAAGCACGGCATCGCCGGGAACGAGGCGCTGATTAAAAACGGCGATTCAAGCATGAGCGGCGGCCACGCGCGCTGTAAAGAGCTGCTGGAGCGCGGCGTGCGCTTCACCGCGCTGTTCGCCTGTAACGACGATATGGCGCTCGGGGCGTCAAAGGCACTCTACCAGGCGGGCCTGCGTATTCCTGAAGATGTGTCGCTGTTCGGCTTCGACGACGCGCCGAGCGCCGCCTGGCTGGAGCCGGGGCTCTCGACGGTCTGTCTGCCGATCGAAGATATGATAACCACCGCGATTGAGAGCGCGGTGCGGCTGGCGCGCGACGAACCGCTCGCCGCGATCCCGCCATTTACCGGCACCCTGGTGCTGCGGGATTCCGTCGCACCGGGCCCTTACGCCGTCGCGCCGTTAAAAGCGCTCAAGCGCCAGTAATTCGTCGATCGTCTGACGGCGACGAATGGTGCGCGCCTCGCCGTTTTCCAGCAGCACTTCCGGCAGGAGCGGGCGGCTGTTGTAGTTAGACGACATCGACGCGCCATACGCGCCGGTATCGTGCAGCACCAGATAATCGCCCGGATGCACCGCCGGCAGCGCGCGGGTTTCCACTTTGCCGCCCTCCTGCTGCGTAAATACATCGCCTGACTCACACAGCGGCCCGGCAACCACCGTTTCCAGCAGCGGCGCGGCGCGCAGATCGCGCCCATCCGCCGCCAGCGCGGAAATATGGTGATAGCTGCCGTACATCGACGGGCGCATCAGATCGTTGAAGCCCGCGTCGATCAGCACAAAGTGGCGCGATCCCATCTCTTTCACGCTGCGCACCTGCGCCACCAGCACGCCCGCTTCCGCCACCAGAAAACGCCCAGGCTCAATCTCAAGCTTGATCGGGTGGCCAAAGTGCGCGGCGATCTGCTCGCGGGCGCGGTTCCACAGGCCGAAATAGTGGTCGGTATCAATGGTTTCGTCGCCTTCGCGGTAAGGAATCGAGAGCCCGCCGCCAGCGGAAATCGCCTCCAGATCCTGACCGAACTCGATCACCTGGCTTACCATCGCGCCGCATACCCGCTCCAGATGCCCGTAATCGACGCCAGAGCCGATATGCATGTGCATGCCAACCAGCTTCAGCTGATAGCGCTGCATCACCGCCAGCGCCGCCGGGAGATCGCTGTACCAGATACCGTGCTTGCTGTTCTCGCCGCCGGTGTTGGTTTTCTGGCTGTGGCCGTGGCCAAAGCCCGGATTAATGCGCAGCCAGACGCGATGGCCCGGCGATACCGCGCCGAGCTGCGCCAGCATATCCACTGAGCCTGCGTTGACCGGCACGCCCAGTTCATGCACGCGGGCGATAGTGGCGTCGTCCAGCACATCCGCCGTAAATACGATGTCATCCGGGTTCTGGCGCGGATCGTAGCCTGCGGCGATAGCGCGTTCGATCTCGCCGAGCGACACGGAATCCACTTTCACGCCCGCCTCGCGCATCAGACGCAAAATATGAATATTCGAGCAGGCTTTCTGGGCGAAACGAATGACGTCGAACTGGCGCAGACGGTCGATTTGCGCGCGGATGATCTGCGCGTCATAAACCCAGACCGGGCCGCCGTACTGCGCGGGCAGCGGCAGCAGCGTGTCGGCGTTAAGGGCGCTGTCGGTGTGATAAAGCGAACGTGGCATGGCGAGACTCCTTTAAGCTGATGCCTTTATTACGCCACAGCCGTTAGCGAAGAAAAAATATCGTTTTCTCGTGAGTCTATGCAAAAATGATATGGTTTTTTGGAGGCCGCAGATTAACCCGTAGTTGTTGTAGGACGGGTAAGCAGAGCGCACCCGCCAGTGGTGGCGTATCTGTTGTTGTAGGGCGGATAAGCGCAGCGCAACCGCCAGAGGCGGCGTAACTGTTATTGTAGGGCGGGTAAGCAAAGTGCACCCGCCGCCGGATCGCCAGCGGTGTCTGTTCACACAAACAAGGGTTCACTTATGCCTGGCGTCACGCTTCGCCATATTGAAATCTTTCACGCGGTCATGACGGCGGGCAATCTCACGGAAGCCGCGGCATTGCTGCGCACCTCGCAGCCCACCGTCAGCCGCGAGCTGGCGCGCTTTGAAAAACTCATTGGCCTGTCGCTCTTTACCCGTAGCCGCGGGCGGCTGCATACCACCGTCCAGGGGCTGCGCCTGTTTGAAGAAGTCCAGCGCTCCTGGTACGGGCTTGACCGCATCATCAGTGCCGCCGAAAGCCTGCGCCAGTTCCGCCAGGGCGAGCTTTCCATCGCCTGCCTGCCGGTTTTCTCGCAGTCGCTGTTGCCACTGATGTTAAAACCCTTTCTGGATAGCTACCCGGACGTGAGCCTGAACATCGTGCCCCAGGAGTCGCCGCTGCTCGAAGAGTGGCTCTCCGCCCAGCGTCACGACTTAGGCATTACGGAAAATACCGCCACGCCCGCCGGCACCGAGCGGCTAACACTGTTGACGTTAAATGAGGTGTGCGTATTGCCCGCAGGCCATACGCTGGCCGATAAACCGCAGCTGACGCCGCAGGATTTCGCAGGGGAGAACTACATCAGCCTGTCGCGTACCGACAGCTACCGGCAACTGCTTGATTCGCTCTTTCAGGAGCATAACGTGCAGCGCCGCATGGTACTGGAAACGCACAGCGCCGCGTCGGTCTGCGCGATGGTACGTGCAGGCGTCGGGGTATCGATAGTAAACCCGCTCACCGCGCTGGATTACGCGGCGACGGGCATTGTGGTGCGTCGCTTCAGCGTGGCGGTGCCCTTCACGGTGAGCCTCATCCGCCCTCTGCACCGCCCCGCTTCTGCGCTGGTTGAGGCGTTCAGCCAGCACTTACAACAGCAGATGAGAGGACTTAGCGATACGCTGGAGGCGATGCTGGTCAGTTCTGGTCGCCCAGCATAAAGTTCACCGCATCGGCGGCGTGCAGCGCGGCGGTGTCGAACACCGGCAGCGGGCAATCCTGCGCACCGAGCAACAGACCGATTTCGGTACAGCCGAAAATCACGCCCTGCGCGCCCTGCTCTGCCAGAATTTCTACCTGCTGCTGATAGTAGCGTTTTGATTCTGCGGTGATTTTCCCGAGACACAGCTCATCGAAAATAATCTGATTGATGCGCAAACGGGCGGGCGCATCCGGGATAAGCGAGGTGACGCCAAACCCCTCTTCCAGCCGCGCGCGATAGAAATCCTGCTCCATGGTGTACCGGGTGCCGAGCAGCGCAACCTGGCGCAGCCCCGCCTGTTCGATGGCGCGGCCCGTCGCGTCGGCGATATGCAAAAACGGCAGCGCACAGCGCGCTTCAATCTGGTGCGCTACTTTATGCATCGTGTTGGTACAGAGCACGATGGCCTGCGCACCGGCGCGTTCTAAACCGAGCGCCGCCTGCGCCAGCATCTCGCCCGCTTTATCCCATTCGCCGCTCGCCTGGCAGGCTTCGATATCGTGAAAATCGACGCTGTGCAGCAGTAACTGTGCGGAATGCAGCCCGCCGAGCCGGTCGCGCACGCCTTCATTAATTAACCGGTAATAAGGAATGGTCGATTCCCAGCTCATGCCGCCGAGCAAGCCTACTGTTTTCATCGTTGCCTCCTGTTTGCGCTTCCCCGGTTATAACATGCTCAGAGAGCGGAACAAATGTGATCTGCCCGCCATTTCACACGCCGGCGCGTTCTCATCTTTTTCCTGCCAGGATAGATTAATTGAAACAACGTTTCACAAATCAGAGGCACGGCATGTTTATCTATCACAAAGAGACGACGCTTGAAGATTTAGGCAATGGCGTCACGCGCCGCATTCTGGCCCATGGCGGCAAAATGATGGCGGTGGAAGTGAATTTTGACGCTGGTGCGGTCGGCCCGATGCACTGCCACCCGCATGAGCAACTGACGTATGTGCTCTCTGGTGAATTTGAATTCACCATCGGCGAAGAAACCCGCCGCGTGAGCGCAGGCGATACGCTTTATAAACAGCCGAATATTATGCATGGCTGCGTCTGTATTACACCCGGCACGCTGCTTGATACCTTTACGCCGGTACGGGAAGATTTTCTGAAGTAAATCGCGCCCATAAAAAAGCCGCCTCATCAGGCGGCTTTTTTGTCATACGAACGGTATCAGGAGAGCAGCGCGTCAACGTCGCTTGCGTGCTGCGTCATAACCTGACGCTTCGTGAAGACATCACGCACCAGCACCGTCGCGCAGGCAATGATAAAGCCCAGCATCGCGGCAAGGATAAGTACCAGCGCTTTTCCCGGCCCGTCGCTTTTCATCGGCAGCGAAGGTGCCATCTGATAGTGGAAGGGCTGGAAATCCACGTCCGCCAGGTTGAGCTTTTTCAGCTCTGCCAGACGATATTCGCGGTTCTGGATGGCCGCATTCAGCGCCGTCACGTCGGTAATGGAGCGCTCAATAGCCAGCTTCTGCGCAAGCCCATCCGCACCAAGCGCAATGGAGTAATCCGGGTCGTCTTTCACCGCCTGTCCATTGCTGTACACCGGCTTTTTAATGCCCGCGGCATTGGCAACCTGCAATGAATAGTTCAGTCGCTGAATCGCGATTTTATGCTCGTTAGCCAGCGTGTTACGGTCAAGAATCAGACGGCTCTCTTCCGATTTCACTTTAAGCTCAATGGTCGAGCGCAGGTTCTCAAGCACCTCTCGCTGTACCGCCAGCGCCGCATAATTGATGTATTCCTTCAGCACGCGCTGCGCATCTTGCGCTTTCGGCGCAGTGAAGCTCAGCGTCCAGGAGCTGTAAGGCGAGGCTGACGCCGCTTTCGGGTTGTCGTTAGAAACCATTTTTATCCGCTGCGCCACAAGCGTAATCGCGCGCTGCAGGCTTTCAGTATCTCCCTGCGCTTCCTTCACCTGCGCCTGCACCCAAGGCGAGGTGCGCAGAAATTTTTCCTGAAGCGCGCGCGAATCGAATTTTTTCAGGAACATATTTTCAAGCGACGCGGCATCGATAGCGGCATCCACATCCAGCACCTGGAGATCAACCAGCACGCGCTTTAATTCAATAAGTTGCGGCGTTTCAGGAATGGACACCACGGCGTCACTGGTCCATTTTTGCGGGAGCAAAAAGGCCAGCGCCAGACCCATCACGATAAACAATGCCGTAATGGAGAGGATCACCTTACGGGATTTGAAAAGCACGTCGACCAGCGCAAACAGATCTAACTCGGCGCGCGGCTGCCCCAGGAGCGGATAATCCGCAGACGAAGTGAGCGGATTATTTTTGATATCTATCGATGACATAGTGAGTGCGTTACGTTTAATTAAGCTGCTGATGAAGTCGAAATTATTTCCGCCAAAAACAATATGCGTGCGAATTGTTTCACCGGTCAAATGTATTGTTTTGAGAAAGTGAACGGGCGCACACAACTATCTCTTTGACAAAAAAGGAAAAACTATGCAAAACAAAGAAACATATCCTTGTTGTGAGGAGAGGTATTACGTCCGTAATCATCATTATTACGAATAATCCTAATTGAGAGCAAACACTAATTTACGTGCCTACCAAAAGTTGTATCACCGCCCTTGCCCCGAAAACGGCGCTGCTTCAAAAAACCAGAACAGCGTTTCGACCACGATCACATTTCCACTATTTATCGAATGACGGCGAAACAAATAGCAATAAAATAAATTAAAACGCTGTTTTAGAAACAAGAAACAACGGTTCAATAAATTATAAAAATCGCGATATTCATTACATTACGCCCGCCGGTTTCCATGGCGAGACGTTGCTGGCATCGCGATGGCATGGCAGTCCAGCCACGCCCTTACGAGCCTGGCGCATTCGCTGTCACGCTTTAAACACCATCTCACATCCGATTAACGAACCCTTGAATGCCAGGTAGGTATGTATGAATGAAAACAAGCTCCTGGGTCTGGCCTGGATATCGCCCTATATCATCGGGTTGATAGTCTTTACGGCCTTCCCGTTTGTTTCCTCTTTCGCGCTCAGCTTTACCGAGTACGACCTGATGAATCCGCCGGTGTTTAACGGCATCGAAAACTACCGTTATATGCTGATGGATGACGATCTGTTCTGGAAATCGATGGGCGTGACGTTCGCTTATGTATTCCTGACTATCCCTCTGAAGCTCGCCTTCGCGCTTGGCATTGCGTTTGTGCTCAATTTTAAACTGCGCGGCATCGGCTTTTTCCGCACGGCCTATTACATCCCGTCGATCCTCGGCAGCTCTGTTGCCATCGCCGTGCTGTGGCGCGCGCTGTTTGCCATTGATGGCCTGCTGAACAGTTTTATCGGCGTGTTCGGGCTCGATCCGGTGAACTGGCTTGGCGAACCCTCGCTGGCGCTGATGTCCGTCACGCTGCTGCGCGTCTGGCAGTTTGGCTCCGCGATGGTGATTTTCCTGGCCGCGCTGCAAAACGTGCCGCAGTCGCAGTATGAGGCGGCGATGATTGACGGTGCCTCGAAGTGGCAGATGTTTATGAAAGTGACAGTCCCGCTGATCACACCGGTCATTTTCTTTAACTTCATTATGCAGACCACTCAGGCGTTCCAGGAATTTACCGGCCCGTATGTGATTACCGGCGGCGGCCCGACCTATTACACCTATCTCTTCTCGCTCTATATCTACGACACCGCCTTTAAATATTTCGACATGGGCTACGGCGCGGCGCTCGCGTGGGTGCTGTTCCTGGTGGTGGCGCTCTTCGCCTCCATTGCCTTCAAATCCTCGAAATACTGGGTCTTCTACTCCGCCGATAAGGGAGGCAAAAATGGCTGATATCCAACAGGAACCACTGGCTCGCCGCCCGGCCATGAGCGCGGGCGATCGCGAAGTGACGCGCACGCTACGGCGCGAAAAAGCAAGCCGCGCCATCCGTTACGTGATTTTGCTGTTCGTCGGCCTGCTGATGCTCTACCCGCTGGCGTGGATGTTCTCAGCGTCGTTTAAGCCCAACCACGAGATTTTCACCACGCTCGGCCTGTGGCCGACGCACGCGACCTGGGATGGCTTTATTAACGGCTGGAAAACCGGCACCGAATATAATTTCGGCCACTACATGATGAACACGTTTAAGTATGTGATCCCAAAAGTCGTGCTGACGGTTATCTCCTCCACCATCGTGGCGTACGGTTTCGCGCGCTTTGAGATCCCGTGGAAGAAATTCTGGTTCGCCACGCTTATCGCCACCATGCTGCTGCCGAGCACCGTGTTGCTTATCCCGCAATACCTGATGTTCCGCGAAATGGGGATGCTCAACAGCTATCTGCCGCTCTGGCTGCCGATGGCCTTCGCCACCCAGGGGTTCTTCGTCTTTATGCTGATTCAGTTCCTGCGCGGCGTGCCGCGCGACATGGAAGAAGCGGCGCAAATCGACGGCTGCAACTCCTTCCAGGTGCTGTGGTATGTGGTGGTGCCTATTCTCAAGCCCGCCATGATCTCGGTCGCGCTGTTCCAGTTTATGTGGTCGATGAACGACTTTATCGGCCCGCTGATTTACGTCTATAGCGTTGATAAGTACCCGATAGCGCTGGCGCTCAAGATGTCCATCGACGTGACCGAAGGCGCGCCGTGGAACGAAATTCTGGCAATGGCGAGTATTTCCATTCTGCCGTCCATCATCGTCTTTTTCCTGGCTCAGCGTTACTTCGTACAGGGCGTGGCCAGCAGCGGAATCAAAGGTTAACAGGGGAATATCATGGCTGAAGTTATTTTCAATAAGTTAGAAAAAGTCTATTCCAACGGCTTTAAAGCGGTTCATGGTATCGACCTGAAAATCGCCGACGGTGAATTTATGGTGATTGTCGGTCCTTCCGGCTGCGCCAAATCCACCACGCTGCGTATGCTCGCGGGCCTTGAAACGATCAGCGGCGGCGAAGTGCGCATCGGCGAGAAGCTGGTAAATAACCTGGCGCCGAAGGAGCGCGGCATCGCGATGGTGTTCCAGAACTACGCGCTCTATCCGCATATGACGGTGCGCGAAAATCTGGCGTTCGGCCTGAAGCTCAGCAAACTGCCGAAAGATCAGATTAACCGCCAGGTGGATGAAGCCGCGAAAATCCTCGAACTGGAAGAGCTACTTGACCGTCTGCCGCGCCAGCTCTCCGGCGGCCAGGCGCAGCGCGTGGCGGTGGGCCGCGCGATTGTGAAAAAGCCGGATGTCTTTCTCTTCGATGAGCCGCTTTCTAACCTCGACGCCAAACTGCGCGCCTCAATGCGTATCCGTATTTCCGATTTGCATAAGCAGCTGAAAAAGAGCGGCAAACCGGCCACCACGGTCTACGTCACGCACGATCAGACCGAAGCGATGACCATGGGCGACCGCATCTGCGTGATGAAGCTTGGTCATATTATGCAGGTGGACACGCCGGATAACCTCTATCACTACCCGAAAAACATGTTTGTGGCGGGCTTTATTGGCGCGCCGGAGATGAATATTAAACCCGGCAAACTGGTGGAAGAAGCAGGCGAGCTGCGGATTTGCATCGGCGATGACCGCCTGGCGCTGACGCCACGCCAGCAGGAGAAAGTGACCGCATACGCCGGGCAACAGGTTTTCTTCGGCATTCGCCCGGAATATGTCTCAATTTCCGACACGCCCTGTGCCGAACCCTGTGGCACCGGTGAACTGGTGCGCGTGGAGAATATGGGTCACGAGTTTTTCGTCTATCTCAAGGTCGCGGATTTCGAAATGACCTGCCGCATCCCTTCCGATGAAGCTAAGCCAATGATTGAAAAGGGCCTTCACCGCAAGGTGTTTTTTAAGTTCGACATGAATAAGTGTCATCTTTTTGACGCCAAAACAGAACAAAACCTCACTCTCTGACAGGAGTCTTATAATGAAAAAAGCCCTCGTTAGCACAGCATTAGCGTCTACCCTCACCCTTTGCGCGCTGCCGTCGCACTCAGCGGAAAACGTCGAGCTGCGTATGTCCTGGTGGGGCGGCAATGGCCGTCACCAGGTCACGCTGAAAGCGCTGGAGGAATTTCACAAACAGCACCCGGAAATTAGCGTTAAGCCGGAATACACCGGCTGGGACGGCCATCTTTCGCGTCTTACCACGCAAATCGCGGGCGGCACCGAGCCGGACGTGATGCAAACCAACTGGAACTGGCTGCCGATCTTCTCCAAAAACGGCGACGGGTTTTACGATTTAAATCAGGTAAAAGATGTCATCGACCTGAGCCAGTTCGACCCGAAAGAGCTGAAGTCCACTACTGTCAACGGCAAGCTCAACGGTATTCCGATCTCCGTCACCGCGCGCGTGTTCTACTACAACAACGAAACCTGGAAGAAAGCGGGCGTCGACTACCCGAAAACCTGGGATGAGCTGATGGCCGCCGGTAAAACGTTCGAGTCGAAACTCGGCAAACAGTATTACCCGGTCGTGCTGGAGCATCAGGATGTGCTGGCCCTGCTCAACTCCTACATGGTGCAGAAATACAATATTCCGGCGGTGGATGAGAAAACCAAAAAATTCGCCTACAGCAAAGCGCAGTGGGTCGAGTTTTTCGGCATGTATAAAAAGCTCATCGACAGCCACGTGATGCCGGACACCAAATATTATGCCTCGTTCGGCAAGAGCAACATGTATGAGATGAAGCCGTGGATCCAGGGCGAATGGGCGGGCACCTATATGTGGAACTCCACCATTACCAAATACTCCGACAACTTAAAGCCGCCCGCAAAGCTGGAGCTGGGCGCCTATCCGATGCTGCCGGGCGCGAAAGATGCGGGCCTCTTCTTTAAACCGGCGCAGATGCTGTCCATCGGTAAATCGACTAAACACCCGAAAGAGGCTGCGCAGTTGATTAACTTCCTGCTGAATAGCAAAGAGGGTGTGGCGGCGCTGGGGCTTGAACGCGGCGTGCCGCTCAGCAAAGCCGCGGTGGCGCAGCTTACCGAAGCGGGCGTGATTAAAGATGACGATCCGTCGGTGTCTGGCCTGAAGCTGGCGCAGTCGCTGCCGACCTCGCTTGCCGTTTCGCCCTATTTTGACGATCCGCAGATCGTGTCACAGTTCGGCACCGCGCTGCAGTATATCGATTACGGCCAGAAATCCGTTGAAGACGCCGCGGCGGAATTCCAGCGCCAGGCAGAGCGTATTCTGAAACGCGCGATGCGCTAAGAGGGGTTTCTGTTGCAACCCCGCCGGTGTGGGCGGGATCAGGTAAACGTGGTAAAGATGTTGTCCGGCGGGTGCGCTTCGCTTACCCGCCCTACGCTAACATCAGGATTACCTACTTTGTAGGGTGGGTAAGCGAAGCGCACCCACCTTACGAGCGAAAAGGGTTGTGCGTTTTGTAGGGTGGGTAAGCAAAGCGCACCCACCACATCCGGCACCATCTCTCCGTAGGGTGGGTAAGCGAAGCGCACCCACCGCATCCCGCACCGCTAAACGTTCCCAATAAAAAAACCTCCACGCGGGAGGTTTTTTAACTTCACATCACGCTTACCGCGCCAGCCAGCCGCCATCGACCGCAACGGTATAACCGTTAATGTAATCTGACGCGCTGGACGCCAGGAACACCACCGGCCCCATCAGATCGCTCGGCAGACCCCAGCGGCCTGCCGGAATGCGGTCAAGGATCTCGGCGCTGCGCTGCTCATCGGCGCGCAACTGCTGGGTGTTGTTGGTCGCCATATACCCGGGCGCGATGGCGTTGACGTTGATATTGTGCTTCGCCCACTCGTTCGCCATCAGGCGCGTAATGCCCATCACGCCGCTTTTAGACGCCGTGTAAGACGGCACGCGAATGCCGCCCTGGAAGGAGAGCATCGATGCGATATTAATAATTTTGCCGCCGTTGCCCTGAGCGATGAACTGCTTCGCCACGGCCTGAGACATAAAAAACACGCTCTTAATATTCAGGTTCATCACGTCGTCCCAGTCCTGCTCGCTGAAGTTAATTGCGTCTTCGCGGCGGATAAGCCCTGCGTTATTGACCAGCACATCGATATGCCCGAACTCGGCCACCGCGCGTCCGATAAGCGCCGGGATCGCGTCGATTTTACGCAGGTCAGCCGTCAGGCTCAGAAAACGGCGGCCCAGCGCAGTCACACGTTCGATGGTTTCCGCCGGTTCGACAATATTAATGCCCACGATATCGCAGCCTGCTTCTGCGAGGCCCAGCGCCATACCCTGACCAAGACCGGTATCACAACCAGTAACGATCGCGACTTTACCCTGAAGAGAGAATGCATCGAGAATCATGTGTGTTTCCTTGTTATCGGGCCTGTCTGTGACAGGCGTGACCGTAATAAGGCTGTCCGCCGCTTACGCCCTCTCTTCATCACGGATATCGATGCCATAAAACGCCAGGTAACAGGCAGCCCGGCACGTATCGCGTTATGACATCTGCCACTCACCGCGCATTAAAAGAGAGACCGCAGAAGGAAATAAAACAGCGAAACAGCGTTTCGTTTTTTGGGATGACATCCATCTTAAACGTAGCGAAACGTGTTTTCAATTATAAATAAAACATTGTTTCATTTTTATGGTTACATCTTACCGAATTTGATGATGCGGTCACGTTTATCGCGTTGGCCCGACAGACAGCCTTTACACAAGCTGCAAATTTTCTTTTTAAAATCAGTTAAATAAAATTTTACGGCGCGGTTTTAATGAAAAGTCTACCGCCCGTCGCCCGGCATCCCTCGATACCGCTTTCGCGCTAATTTTGTCCAAAAATACTCTTTCCATTAGAACAGTTGAGCAGAAATGCGCCCACAGTCACACACATTGAAACACTGTTTTGATAATTTATATTACTGTTTTCGAAATTTAATCAGCGAACGCCAGCCGGTAACGTAAGGAGCAGAGTATGGCCAAAGGCATGCGGGTGAAACTTCAGTATCAGGTAAGCATTGACCCGGATACCGGGGCGGAAGTCACGCGTTTAACCCCACCGGAAGTGACGTGTCACCGCAATTATTTCTACCAGAAATGCTTTTTTAACGATGGCAGCCACCTGCTGTTTGCCGGCGAATTCGACGGGCACTGGAACTACTATCTGCTGGATCTGGAAAACGCCGAAGCGGTACAGCTCACCGAAGGCGCGGGCGACAATACCTTTGGCGGTTTTCTCTCACCGGACGACAACTATCTTTACTATGTGAAAAACGATCGCGTCCTGCGCGAAGTTAACCTCACCACACTTGCCGAGCGCGACGTCTATCGCGTGCCGGAAGCGTGGGTCGGCTACGGCACCTGGGTGGCGAACAGCGACTGCACCAAACTGGTCGGGATCGAAATCGCAAAAAGCGACTATGTGCCGTTGAGCGACTGGAAAATCTTTCATGACTTCTTCCACAAAGGGCCGCACTGCCGCCTGCTGCGAATTGACCTGCAAACCGGCGCCAGCCAGACGATCCACGAAGAGAAAATCTGGCTGGGGCACCCGATTTATCGCCCGTTCGACGACAATACCGTCGCGTTTTGTCATGAAGGCCCGCACGATCTGATCGATGCCCGTATGTGGATGGTGAATGAAGACGGCAGCAATGTGCGCAAAGTGAAGGAACACGCCGAGGGTGAAAGCTGCACCCACGAATTCTGGGTGCCGGACGGCTCAGCGCTGGTCTATGTCTCTTATCTCAAGGGCCAGCAGGGCCGCACGGTTTACCGCTACCTGCCGGAGCGCGGCGTTAATGAAAAAATCATGCCGATCCCGGCATGCTCCCACCTGATGAGCAACTTCGACGGCACGCTGCTGGTGGGCGACGGCTCTGGCACGCCGGTCGATGTGAAAGACACCGGCGGCTATACCATTGACAACGATCCTTATCTCTATGTGTTTGATGTAAATAATAAATCCTATTACCGTGTGGCGCGTCACGATACGTCCTGGGAGACGTTTGCCGGCAGCCGTCAGGTGACGCATCCACACCCTTCTTTCACGCCGGACGGCAACGCCATTCTTTTCAGTACCGATAAAGACGGCAAACCGGCGGTCTATCTTGCAAAATTACCCGAACAGCGTGAAATGCTGAGCGTGTCATAATAATAAGCGTCCTGTTTCCATTACTGATCTTTGCCCTCCTCTCCTGGAGGGCTTTTTTATTTTTTCATGTTTAAGGTAAACTCGGCAGCTTAATAAAAATGAGCGCATGCGAAAAAAATAATTTACAGCGGGCATAAAAAAACCGCCCCTGCATGGGCGGTGTGCTTATTCTCAGGAGCACGCTATCAGGAAACAGCAAAAAAATTTAACGCCCCTGCACTGACGGAGGCTAATTTCATCAGAAGCTGTATGCCACGCCGACACGTAAACGCGTCTGGCGCTCGTCAGACTCTTTTACGCCAATATTCCCCACTTCAAAATAAGGTGCCCAGTTTTTATCAATTTTATAAGCCACTTTGGCGTTATATTCGTTGGAATAGTTTTTCCCGTTATTACGGGTAAAGCCTTCTTCGCTCTGGGCATACACATAGTTCAGCTCAGTGCGCCAGTCGCCGAGCGCAAATCCTACCCAGGCATCACCACGGTTAACTTTATCGTCATCATCTTTACCGTCCGGGACGCGGGTATACTCATAACGATAACGGGCCGCGACATAGAAGCCATTCTCAAAGCTGTACTGCACATGGATGTTTGGCTTATAAATGGTTTTACTATCAACACTTTCAATAGTAAATGCTGGCGTGATAGCGATAGCGTCGGTTGCTTTCCAGCGCCAGCTTATCTGATCTTCATGACCGTTACCCACGACTTCATTAAATGGACGCGACTGATCGTCTCCGCCAGTTTTCCATTTCGCCTCCACGGAAAAACCAAATCCATTATCAAAACGATGTGAAACCGCAACGCGATCGGCATTGATTCCGCTATCAATGTACTCGTGACGTAAATCAACGGTTACGGCTTGCGCCGCGAATGATGAACCACAGAGGACAGTCAGTACCAGAGCTTTCTTAAACATAAAATACCCTCAATGAAATATCGTTTCTTTTTTATGAAACTTCATTTTATTTTTTAATATTGGTTATTTTAGCGATCCGGATCGCAATACTTTGTTTCAAAAATAACGAAAAGAAAGCACGTGATTGCGCTCAATAAAAAATCAACAAACGACCATAAAATGATGTTTTGAGTCACAGTTTGTTTTTAAATTCACCCATGAAAAGCGGCGATAGTGACTGCAATCTGCGAATTAACTTAAATGAAGGAAATAGTAAACAGAGCAACTGATATCAGGAATATAATTGCTCTTTCAATACTATTAGCTGACAAAGAAAGTGCGCCGTGAAGTGACGGCACATTTCTTAATAAGAAAGGAAAGGATTAATCGCGTTCAATCGCCAGCGCCACGCCCTGGCCGCCACCAATGCAAAGCGTGGCGAGCCCTTTGCGAGCCTGACGTTTCACCATCTCATGGACCAGAGAAACCAGAATGCGGCAGCCGGACGCGCCAATCGGATGTCCCAGGGCAATCGCACCGCCGTTAACGTTCACCTTGCGCTCGTCCCACTCCAGTAGCTTACCGACCGACAACGTCTGTGCCGCGAATGCCTCATTGGCCTCGATAAGATCGACATCATTGAGCTGCCAGCCCGCGCGCTCCAGACAGCGCCGCGTAGCGTAGACCGGCGCGATGCCCATCAGAGCCGGATCGACGCCCACGCTTGCGAAAGCGCGTATGCGCGCGAGCACCGGCAGCCCCATTTCCTGCGCCTTGCTGGCGCTCATCATCAGCACCGCCGCCGCGCCATCATTCATTGACGAGGCGTTGCCCGCAGTAACGCTTCCCAGCCGGTCAAAGGCGGGCGACAGGCGCGCCAGCCCTTCCGCGCTGGTATCGGCGCGTGGCTGCTCGTCGGTATCGACCACCAGCGGCGCGCCCTGCATCTGTTCGATCACGACGGGCACGATTTCGTCACGAAAGCGCCCGCTGTCGATAGCGACCCGCGCTTTATGCTGTGATGCAAGCGCGTAAGCATCCTGATGTTCACGGCTGATGTTATATTCGCGCGCCAGATTTTCCGCGGTGACGCCCATATGGTAATCGTTAAACGCATCCCACAACCCGTCATGCACCAGGCTGTCGATAATATGGCTGTCGCCGGGCTCGCCGCTGCGCCCTTCGGTCAGCACATGCGGCGCGCGGCTCATATTTTCCTGACCACCAGCAATCACCACATCCGCCTCACCGCACTGAATCGCCTGCGTCGCCAGATGCAGCGCCTTCAGGCCAGAGCCGCACACATCATTGATGGTAATCGCCGAAACCGACCACGGCAGACCGCTGTTGAGCGCAGTCTGCCGCGCCGGATTCTGGCCTGCGCCTGCCGTCAGCACCTGGCCCAGGATAACTTCATCGACATCCTGAGGGTTAAGACCGGTGCGCGTCAGCAGTGCCTCAATGACCACCGCGCCGAGCTCGACCGCCGAGCGACGCGCAAGCTGGCCCTGAAAGCAGCCAATGGGCGTGCGAGCGGCCCCGACAATTACCACATCTTTCATTGTTATCTCCGGGAAGTGAACCGGGACATAGTAGCCGCTTGTTATAAAATCATTTCGTAAATGTTTAAAAATTGGTGAGGGGTATCACAAGGAATCTGCGCCGCACCCCATCGGGCGTCGGCGCAAAGACAGCTATGCAGGCGAGAGGCAGTTAATACCGGTCAGGCAGTTTATTAATGGATTTAAGGCGTCCGCGTGAAATATCGATGTAGTCGCCTTTTCTTAAATCGCTAAAGACTTTGAGAATATAACTTTGAGAAAGATTGGTTTTACCACGAATAAAATCATAGGCGTTAATCTCCTCTCGCTCCTGCTCGTTTTTGGCTGCCAGCTCTATTAAGCAGTTGCGAATAAGCGTATAGGATTGCCGCCCAAGATAGTGGTAACTCTTCCAGTACAGCACATCGTAGTACCAGGAGACGACCAGCAGCAGTTCGCGCCATAGCTGGCGCGTCTCAATAATGGCTTCAAAATCGCTACGCGGCACCAGACGCGCCTCACAGACTGATTCGGCTTTAATCGTGAAATGGTGGCTGAACTGATTATTGTAGGTGATGCCGAGCAACTGAGGCCGCGTCGACTCAATCATCATCAGGCCATCCATCATGCGGTGCATCGAGAGTGCGCCCTGCTCTATCACAATAATATGATCAGGCTGCGCAGGAATATGCGCACCACTGGCGAAACGACGCAGTTCACCGCTAATTTTCAGGGCGTCGATAAGCTGATTGATGGCCTCTTCGGGCCTTTCAGGAAGCGGATATGTTTCCATGCTGATAACACGCACCAGAGATAACGTTACGATCAGCATAGTAAAAACTTGATTGCGCGCCGCCTTATTTTTTCACAATGAGACGGCGCATTAATAAAACCACTAAAGAAAGAGCTTATTTACGTTTAATATTCTTAAACGCGCAGGCGCCAGTACCGCATTAGCGTTTACTTAAGGCCAGCTTTACGGCAAACAGCAGGAACACGCCACCTGTGACGCGATCCATCCATTTCACCACGCCTGGTTTTTTTAGTACGCCTGACGCGTAGCGGGTTGCGACAATCAACGTTAGCGACCAGAGGGTGCCTATCAGCGCATGGATGGCCACCAGCAGGAATGTCCAGACCATCGGCGAATGCCCGGCCGGGATAAACTGCGGCAGAAAGGAGACATAGAACACGCCCATTTTCGGGTTCAGCACGTTGCCCAGCATACCGCGCAGAAAACTGTTGCTGGCGCGCGCTTCATTTCCCACGCGGGTATCAAACGTGGCGCGCGGGCGCAGCAGCATCTGGATGCCGAGCCAGCAGAGGTAACCCGCACCGCACCATTTCAGAATGGAGTACGCCATTTCAGACACAGCGAACAGCGCCCCCAGGCCAAACGCCACCAGCGCGCCCCAGATAAAACAGCCAACATCGATGCCAAGCGCCGCCTGAACGGCTTTCTTACCCCCGTCCGCCGCCGCGGTTCGCAATATGAGCGCCGTATCCAGCCCCGGCGTCAACGTTAACAGCGTAGCCGCAAGGGTATACGCAAGCAGAGCATCAGTAACCGACATGTTTATCCTCCGAAAAGAAAAATCTTATAGAACAAAAACAGACCCGGCAATCAGGGAGTTAGTTACGCAGGGGGATATTAACAGTATGGGCAAATCGGATGCTGTGACCAGAAAGCAGACTTGATGTTTAACGCTCCAGAAAGATTAGCACCATGATAAAAGTCATCGGCAGGTTCACCGCATTTAAAGTTTTACCTGAGATCTGTGATGACTTATTAATGCGTCAGCATGATTCATGTGGCTCCCCACCGCTTCACAGAAAAATATTATCAGGCGCTTTTTTGTTTGCTGGCTCACTGAATAGCGTGATGACAGACAGTTGCAGGGCTTAAATTTTTGTCAGAGAGGATTGGCGCAATGAAAATGGAACAACGCCAGGCAGCAGAGCCATTATTCTGAAAGGTCAGGACACCATACATAATGAATTACTTAACAGGATTTGTGAGAACAGGGCATGTTCAGCCTGTCTTAAGCACCTGTGCAGTGTCATAACATAAATGTGTATGGGTTATTACACAGAAATCAGGGAGCGCCAGGAAGGATTCTGGAGCGGGCGAAGGGAATCGAACCCTCGTATAGAGCTTGGGAAGCTCTCGTTCTACCATTGAACTACGCCCGCGATGAGGTGCGATAAGCATTATAGGCCTTCACCCATGGCTGACAAGCCCCCGGCACGTTAACTGACGGATTTATAAGCAACCGCCCGCGCAGGCGGGCGGTATAACGTTAACAGGAAGGCGCTTTGCCCTGCGGCGGCAGGTAGCGCAGCGGGTCGATGGCCGTCGCGCGGTAGCGCAACTGGAAGTGCAGGCCGACGGAATCGGAGCCGGTGCTGCCCATCGTCGCGATTTTCTGCCCTGCTTTTACCTGCTGGCCATTATTCACCAGCATTGTGTCGTTGTGCGCGTAGGCGGTGATGTAATCTTCATTATGTTTAATCATGATGAGATTCCCGTAACCGCGCAGCTGATTGCCGACATAGACCACCCTGCCCGCTGCCGAGGCGTAAATCGGCTGTCCGCGGCGACCGGCGATATCAATGCCTTTATTGCCGCCATCGGCGGTTGAATACCCCATGACTACTTTACCGCTGGTCGGCCAGCGCCAGCAGCGTTGACCCGGCGGTGGCGCATCCACTTTCGGTAATGAGGCGGTTTTGCGTGCAGCCGTTGTCTGGCGGGAGGCGGTCTTCCGTGAAGAGGCTGAACCAGAAGCGCTGCTCACGCGCAGCCGCTGCCCGACTTCAATCGTATAAGGCGCAGAGAGGCCGTTCAGGCGCGCCAGTTCGCTGACGCTGGATCCGGTAATGCGGGAAATGCGATAGAGAGTGTCGCCTCGTTTGACCGTATAGACAGAGCCGCTATAGCCGCCTTTTGTCGCATCTGAGACGCCCGCTTTGTTGCTGGAACAGGCAGTCAGAAACAGGCAAAACAATAAACACAGCGTTTTCAGTATTGTGCGGGCGGGCGGCCAGTCCGTGTTCAAAACGGCTCCTTAATTCAGTGACACCTTGAAATAACGGCGGTTATCTTAGCAGCTACGCCCGGATGACCCAAACCCGTAACCCTAAAAGAAAAGCCGCGCGTCCCGAAGGAGCGCGCGGCTTTCACGATGAAGCCGGATGGCTTATTTCACCGGACGCATCGCCGGGAACAGGATAACGTCGCGGATGGTGTGGCTGTTAGTAAACAGCATCACCATACGGTCAATCCCGATACCGAGACCCGCCGTCGGCGGCAAGCCGTGCTCCAGCGCGGTGACGTAGTCTTCGTCGTAGAACATCGCTTCGTCATCGCCCGCGTCTTTCGCGGCAACCTGATCCTGGAAGCGTTGCGCCTGGTCTTCCGCGTCGTTCAGCTCGCTAAAGCCGTTGCCGATTTCGCGGCCGCCGATGAAAAATTCAAAGCGGTCGGTGATTTCCGGGTTTTCATCATTACGACGCGCCAGCGGAGAGACTTCTGCCGGGTATTCGGTGATGAAGGTCGGCTGAATCAGGTGCGCTTCGGCCACTTCCTCGAAGATTTCGGTCACAACGCGGCCGAGACCCCAGCTTTTCTCAACTTTAATGCCGACTGCCTGCGCAATGCCTTTGGCCTTCTCGAAATCATCCAGATCCGCTAAATCGGTTTCCGGGCGGTACTTCTTGATCGCTTCGCGCATGGTCAGTTTTTCAAACGGCTTGCCGAAATCAAACGTCTCTTCGCCGTAAGGCACCTGCGTGGTGCCGAGCACATCCTGCGCCAGAGTACGGAACAGGGATTCAGTCAGCTCGATCAGATCTTTGTAATCCGCATACGCCATATAGAGTTCCATCATAGTGAACTCAGGGTTATGGCGCACAGAGATGCCTTCGTTACGGAAGTTACGGTTGATCTCAAACACACGCTCGAAACCACCGACCACCAGACGCTTGAGGTACAGCTCCGGCGCGATACGCAGATACATGTCGAGATCCAGCGCGTTGTGGTGCGTCACGAACGGACGCGCGGACGCGCCACCCGGGATCACCTGCATCATCGGGGTTTCCACTTCCATAAAGCCGCGGCCAACCATGAACTGACGGATACCCGCCAGGATCTGCGAGCGCACTTTAAAGGTTTTGCGGGATTCATCGTTCGCGATGAGATCGAGGTAACGCTGGCGGTAGCGCGCTTCCTGATCCTGCAGACCGTGGAATTTATCCGGCAGCGGGCGCAGCGCTTTGGTGAGCAGACGCAGCTCGGTGCAGTGAATGGAAAGCTCGCCGGTTTTGGTTTTAAACAGCTTACCGCGCGCGCCCAGGATATCGCCGAGATCCCATTTTTTGAACTGCTCGTTGTAAACGCCTTCCGGCAGATCGTCGCGCGCCACATACAGCTGAATACGGCCGCCAACATCCTGCAGCGTAACGAAAGACGCTTTACCCATAATACGACGGGTCATCATGCGGCCTGCCACGCAGACCTCGATGTTCAGCGCTTCCAGCTCTTCGTTTTCTTTGCCATCGAAGTCAGCGTGCAGTTGGTCTGAGGTATGGTCGCGACGAAAATCGTTCGGAAACGCGACGCCATGTTCGCGAAGCGCAGCCAGCTTCTCGCGGCGCGTTTTCAGTTCGTTATTAAGATCGACCGCCGCTTCTGCGCCTTGTGCTTGTTGTTCAGACATGTTGGTTCCTCATAACCCTGCTTTCAGACTTGCTTCGATGAATTTATCCAGATCGCCATCCAGCACCGCCTGTGTATTGCGGGTTTCAACGCCGGTGCGCAGATCTTTGATACGGGAATCGTCCAGCACGTAGGAGCGGATCTGGCTGCCCCAGCCGATGTCGGACTTGTTATCTTCCAGCGCCTGCTTCTCAGCATTTTTCTTCTGCATTTCCAGCTCGTACAGCTTCGCCTTCATCTGCTTCATGGCCTGGTCTTTGTTTTTGTGCTGAGAACGATCGTTCTGACACTGCGTGACCGTACCGGTCGGAATGTGGGTAATACGCACCGCGGATTCCGTACGGTTAACGTGCTGACCACCCGCGCCTGACGCGCGGTACACGTCGATACGCAGATCCGCCGGGTTGATTTCGATATCGATATCGTCTTCCACTTCCGGGTAGACAAACGCGGAGCTGAAAGAGGTGTGTCGACGGCCGCCGGAGTCAAACGGGCTCTTACGCACCAGACGGTGTACGCCGGTTTCCGTGCGCAGCCAGCCGAACGCGTAATCGCCGGAGATTTTAATGGTGGCGGATTTAAGGCCAGCCACTTCACCTTCAGACTCTTCAATGATTTCTGTTTTAAAGCCGCGCGCTTCGGCCCAGCGCAGATACATGCGCAGCAGCATGCTGGCCCAGTCCTGCGCTTCGGTGCCGCCGGAGCCCGCCTGGATGTCCAGGTAGCAGTCGGCGCTGTCATATTCGCCGGAGAACATGCGGCGGAATTCCAGCTGCGCGAGTTTTGCTTCAAGCTGATCCAGCTCGGCTACCGCTTCATTGAAGGTTTCTTCATCGTCCGCTTCAACGGCAAGCTCAAGCAGGCCCGCGACGTCATCGAGCCCCTGGGACATTTGATCCAGCGTCTCGACGATAGCTTCAAGGGATGAACGCTCTTTACCCAGCGCCTGCGCGCGCTCGGGCTCGTTCCAGACGTCCGGCTGTTCCAGCTCGGCGTTTACTTCTTCAAGACGCTCTTTCTTAGCATCGTAGTCAAAGATACCCCCTAAGAACGTCTGAGCGCTCCGTGAGGTCCTGAATGCGGTTCTTTACCGGGTTAATTTCAAACATGGCTGTAGAATCTTTTAGTGATGAAGATGGGCAAAATGCGGTCGTAAAACGGAAAGTTTACCGGATTTACGCCGCCTTTTATAGTTTATCCTGGCGCTAAACGGGCCAGAGATGGTCGATAATTAATTGCAGGCTGCGGTTGCCGCGAAACTCATTCACATCAAGCTTGTAGGCAAGCTCGACTTCACGCACGCCGGGGTCGGGCCAGCAGGTGGTATCGACGTTAAACGCGATGCCGTCAAGCAATGGCCCACCACCGACCGGCTCCAGCATCAGCTTGAGATGACGCTCGCCCACCAGACGCTGCTGCAGAATGCGAAAACGCCCGTCAAACAGCGGCTCCGGGAACATCTGCCCCCACGGGCCCGCGTCGCGCAGCATCTCAGCCACTTCCAGCGTCATCTCCTGTGGCGCGAGCGCGCCGTCAGACCAGATTTCGCCCTGCAACATCGCCGGATCTAACCAGTCGTTAACCAGCTGTGCGAAGCGCGCCTGAAACTCCGGGAAACGCGCCTCTTCAAGCGAAAGTCCTGCCGCCATCGCATGGCCGCCGAATTTGAGCATCATACCGGGATAAAGCGTGTCGAGACGCTCCAGCGCGTCGCGCATATGTAGCCCCTGCACCGAACGGCCTGAGCCTTTGAGTATCCCCTCGCCTGCGGGCGCGAACGCGATAACCGGGCGGTGAAAACGCTCTTTGATACGCGAGGCGAGAATGCCGACCACGCCCTGATGCCATTCGGGATGGAAAATCGCAATTCCGCTCGGCAGCGTTTCCCCGCTGCGCTCAAGCTGCTGGCAGAGCGTTAACGCCTCCGCCTGCATTCCCTGCTCAATCTCTTTGCGGGTCTGGTTCAGCGCGTCCAGCTCGTTTGCCAGCATGCGCGCTTCGCCGATGTTGTCGCACAGAAGCAGCGCGACGCCGACAGACATATCATCCAGCCTGCCTGCCGCGTTAAGACGCGGGCCCAGCGCAAAACCGAGATCGCTTGCGGTCAGTCGGTGCGCCTCGCGATTGGCTATTTCCAGCAGCGCGCGAATGCCAGGGCGGCATTTGCCTGCCCGGATGCGGCTCAGCCCCTGCCAGATAAGAATGCGGTTGTTGGCATCCAGCGGCACCACGTCTGCGACGGTGCCAAGCGACACCAGATCAAGAAACTCCGCGAGATTCGGCTCCGGAATACCCTTTTCCGTAAACCAGCCGACGGTTCGCAAATGCGCGCGCAGCGCCAGCATCAGGTAAAACGCGACGCCGACGCCTGCGAGTGATTTCGACGGAAAGGTACACTCCGCGAGGTTAGGATTGATGATAGCGCCCGCCGCCGGAAGCGTATCGCCGGGTAAGTGGTGATCGGTAACCAGCACCGGAATGCCCAGTTCATGCGCGCGCGCGACACCCGCATGAGATGAAATGCCGTTATCCACGGTCAGGATCATCTGCGCGCCGCGCGCGTGGGCCTGATCGACCACTTCCGGGCTCAGGCCGTAGCCGTCATCGAACCGGTTAGGCACCAGATACGCCACGTTGCTACCGCCAAGCGCGCGAAGCGCCAGCACACTGAGCGCGGTACTGGTGGCACCGTCCGCATCGAAATCGCCGACAACAATAATGCGCAGCCCTTCGCGCAGCGCGTCATGCAACATCGCAACGGCTTTATCGATACCGCAGAGCTGCTGCCAGGGGAGCATGCCTTTTACGCTGCGCTCAAGCTCCTGCGCGCCGCGCACACCGCGGCTGGCATAGAGCCTGCGCAGCAGCGGCGGCAGGGTATCCGGCAGCGTAATAGACTCATCCGGAGAACGCCTGCGAAGTTGTGTCTGTCTGCTCACCCGTTACTTTCCGCTCGCCTGAAGCTGTTTCTGATGCTCATCAAGAAACGCTTTCATCTCTTTTGGCCCCTGATAGCCCGGCACCATCGCGCCGTTGCTCAGCACGATCGCCGGTGTGCCCTGGACGCCAAACTGCACGCCGAGCTCGTAATGTTTCGCGGTGTCAACGTCGCAGCTTGCCGCTTCAACTTTGCCGCCGCTCATCGCGTTATCGAAGGCTTTATTACGATCTTTCGCGCACCAGATAGCCTGCATATCTTTCGCTGTTTCGCTGCGCGGCCCCTGACGCGGGAAAGCCAGGTAGCGCACGGTGATGCCCAGCGCGTTATAGTCTTTCATCTCTTCGTGCAGCTTATGGCAATAGCCACAGGTGATATCGGTAAAGACGGTGATGACATGTTTTTCCTGCGGCGCTTTATAAACAATCATCTCTTTTTCGAGCGCGTTGAGTTTGGTCATCAGCATCTGATTGGTCACGTTGACCGGCTGGCCGCCGCTGACGTCATACAGCGGGCCCTGAATGATATGTTTACCGTCTTCAGTCACATAGATAACGCCGCTTTCGGTCAGTACGGTTTTCATGCCAGCCAGCGGAGACGGCTGAATTTCAGCGTTCGCTACACCGAGTTTGGTGAGCGACTGCTTAATGGCTGCGTCATCCGCCTGGGCAAATCCTGAAAAAGCCGCCAGCGTAACGGAGAGCAGCGCAATAGTTTTTTTCATAGCATGTCCTTAATTTCGGCACTCACGCTCTGGGGTGGTGCTGTTGATGAAGTTGCCGCAACCGTTCCGTCGCCACATGCGTATATATCTGCGTGGTGGAAAGATCGCTATGGCCTAAAAGCATCTGTACCACGCGCAAATCGGCGCCATGGTTTAACAGATGCGTGGCGAACGCATGGCGTAGAACGTGCGGCGAAAGCTTTTCACTATCAATGCCCGCCAGTTGAGCATAATGTTTGATGCGATGCCAGAAGGTCTGACGGGTCATCTGCCGGGCGCGGTTGCTTGGAAAGAGGATATCCAGCGATTGCCCGTTAAGCAGCCACGGGCGGCCGTGCGTGAGATACTGTTCAAGCCAGTAAACGGCCTCTTCGCCAAGCGGCACCAGCCGCTCTTTATTGCCTTTACCGATAACGCGTACCACGCCCTGGCGCAGGCTCACATCGCTCATGGTCAACCCGACCAGTTCAGAGACGCGCAAACCGGTGGCATAAAGCACTTCCAGCATGGCTTTATCACGCAGCTCAATCGGCTCTTCGACCGTCGGCGCCTGAAGGAGTCTTTCCACCTGCGCTTCGCTTAAATCTTTTGGCAGACGCTGCGGCAGCTTAGGCGACGCCAGCAACGCGCTCGGATCGTCGTCGCGAATTTTTTCACGGTAGAGATGCTGAAACAACCGACGTACGGCACTGAGCATACGCGCAGTGCTGGTCGCCTTATAACCGCCTTCAACGCGCTCTGCCAGCAACGTCTGGAGATCGCCGCTCTGTGCCGTTGCCAGAGATAACCCGCGATGGTGCAACCACTCCACGACCATGCTGAGATCCCGCCGGTACGCGCTCAGGCTGTTCTCGGCCAGGTTGCGCTCAAGCCAGAGCGCATCGAGAAATTGTTCGATACGGGCTAAATCCTGTTCCACTGCCACCTCTCTTACGCTCTTGGTCGCTGCATTATGCCTGACTGGAAGCGGGATCTGATACACTGACGCTTCTGCAGAATAGGAAATGAGACGTTATCGTTATGAACATTGGTCTTTTTTATGGTTCCAGTACCTGTTACACCGAAATGGCGGCTGAGAAAATCCGCGATATTATTGGTCCCGAACTGGTCACGCTGCATAACCTTAAAGACGACTCGCCGACGCTCATGGAACAGTATGATGTGCTGATCCTCGGCATTCCTACCTGGGATTTCGGCGAACTCCAGGAAGACTGGGAAGCCATCTGGGAACAGCTGGACGCACTCAACCTCGACGGAAAAATCGTGGCGCTGTACGGCATGGGCGATCAGTTAGGCTATGGCGAATGGTTCCTCGACGCGCTCGGCATGCTACATGACAAACTGAGCCCTAAGGGCGTGAAGTTTGTCGGCTACTGGCCTACAGAAGGCTATGAGTTCACGAGCGCCAAACCCGTTATCGCCGATGGTGAGCTGTTCGTCGGCCTCGCGCTGGATGAAACCAACCAGTATGACCTGAGCGACGCCCGTATCGAAAGCTGGTGCGAGCAAATCCTCGGCGAAATGGCGGCGCACTTCTCCTGATTTCAGGGCTTCATTAGCGTTTGTCGCCTACGGGCTGTTGCAACAGAAGGCGACGCAAATCGCGCCACTCCGCTTCCGTCATGCTATCCGCCGCCAGCCAGACATGATGGCGGCGTGTCGTTTTAGGATGACGCAGCCGCAGCATCATTCCGCTGCGCAGCATCCAGGGCGTGGCGCAAATCTGCCAGTCAACGCCCTGCCAGCGAAGGTAATAATCAGCCGTCAGGCTGACCTCGCCCTGGAACGCATTGATACGCCGCTGGCTACGTACGCAGTCAAACACCACCAGAGACAGCAACAGCATCCACACGGGCAGATACCGCAGCGGCCAGGGGAGCAGCAAAATAATAACGGCCACGGCGCCGTGCAGCAGCAGCGATAGCCACTGCGAGCGCCATGAAACGCGAAGATCAGAGTGCTACAGGACCACGTGCCTGATTCCGCTGCTGGATTAATTCCACCATTCGCGCCAGCTCCGCATCAGCTGGCTTGCCGTGATTCATCAGCCAGTTGAATAAATCAGGATCGTCACACTCCAGCAGGCGGACAAAAACGCGTTTGTCTTCGTCGCTCAGGGAGTCATAGTCATATTCAAAGAAAGGCATGATGGAAATATCCAGCTCGCGCATACCTCTGCGACAGGCCCAGTGAATACGGGCTTTATTATTAATATCCATGTCTTTTACCTGCTAAACCACCATTGGATGACGGCTGCTAGTGTAACCCGTTTTTCATCCATCCTTCAGCCGAATGTGCGTATTTGCGAGGCGTTATCCTGAATATGACGTCTCTGATGCAATCGACATTTTTTCTTTCGAGCCGTCTCGAAGAATGCGTTAACGGCACAAAAGGGAATGCTAAAAGGCTTGCAAACTTCGCCCGCTCTTTAACAATATGAAGCTATCTCTCCACTCATGTGGAGCACTATTGCGATAGCACACTGGGACTTTATTTATGGCATTTACTCCATTTCCTCCCCGTCAGCCAGCCGCCAGCGCGCGCCTGCCGCTGACGCTTATTTCGCTGGAAGACTGGGCGCTGGCGACGATAACGGGCCCGGACAGCGAAAAATATTTGCAGGGCCAGGTGACGGCGGACGTTACCGAGCTTGGCGAGAATCAGCATCTGCTGGTGGCGCACTGCGATGCCAAAGGCAAAATGTGGAGCAACCTGCGCCTGTTCCGTCATGGCGACGGTTTCGCCTGGATTGAACGCCGCAGCGTGCGTGACACGCAGCTCGCGGAAATGAAAAAATATGCGGTGTTCTCAAAAGTCACCATCGCGCCGAACGACGACGCCGTGCTGCTGGGTGTAGCCGGTTTCCAGGCGCGTGCGGCGCTGGCGAACCAGTTTGCCTCGCTACCGGATGAGCAGAATCCGCGTGTCGTGGACGGTACCACCACCCTTTTGTGGTTCGGCCTGCCGGCAGAGCGTTTTATGGTGATTACCGACGCTGAAACCGCAAGCCAGCTTAGTGACAAACTCCATGGCGAAGCGCAACTCAACGCCAGCGTGCAGTGGCTGGCGCTTGATATCGAAGCCGGTTTCCCGGTGATTGACGCGCCGAACAGCAATCAGTTTATTCCACAGGCAACCAACATTCAGGCGCTGGGCGGCATCAGCTTCAAAAAAGGCTGTTATGCAGGCCAGGAGATGGTGGCGCGCGCAAAATTCCGCGGTGCGAATAAACGCGCGCTCTGGTATCTGGCAGGCCACAGCAGCCGTGTGCCTCAGCCTGGCGAAGATATCGAAATGCAGATGGGTGAGAACTGGCGTCGCACCGGCACCGTGCTTGCCGCTGTACAGCTGGATGACGGGCGTCTGCTGGCGCAGGTAGTGATGAATAACGATCTGGAAACCGGTACGCTGTTCCGCGTTCGCGAAGAGAGCGGTGCGCATACGTTGCACATCGAACCGCTGCCCTACTCGCTTGAAGAAGCGTAACCGTCTGATGGCTTTATAAAAGCAGTCACGCCGCCAGGGGCATCTGCCGCCTGGCGGTGGGTCTTCGAGGGAATGAGTGAAGCGATTTGCGCAGCGCGCAATCCTCAGCGAATGTAGAGGTAAATGGCCAGAAAATGGCAAACGCTGCCGCCCAGCACGAAACCGTGCCAGATGGCGTGATTGTACGGGATCCGCTTACAGACATAAAAAATGACGCCCAGCGAATAGATAATGCCCCCTGCCGCGAGCAGCGTGACGCTGCCAGGCGCGAGTTTCATCACCATCTGATAAATCACCACCAGCGACAGCCAGCCCATCGTCAGATAAGTGACCAGCGACAGCACTTTGAAGCGATGTGCGATTGTGAGCTTAAACAGGATGCCAAGCAGCGCCAGGCTCCAGATGACAATCATCAGGCCGTGTGCCAGTGAGGATTTCAGCCCTACCAGCAAAAACGGCGTATAAGTGCCTGCAATCAATAGATAAATCGCGCAGTGGTCAAACTTTTTAAGCCAGGTTTTGGCGCGCGCATGCGGTATGGCGTGGTACAGCGTCGAGGCGAGAAACAGCAAAATCATGCTGCCGCCATAGAGGCTGTAACTGGTAATGGCGGTGGCGCTGGCATTGCTGTCCACGGCCTGAACAAGTAACAGAACAAGTCCGACTATCCCGAACACCAGTCCAATCCCGTGACTGATGCTGTTGGCTATCTCCTCAGCCAGTGAATATCCCTGCGCAAGTAATGGTTTACGAACCATGTGGCGACTCCGGTAAAACTGAATAAAAAAAACGCAGCCCACATAGCCTAACTGAGAATGATTCCAGTGAACACCTGTTCGCTAAAATAAATCTGTGACAGTCCGTTACCGTTTTGTTCAACGTTCGCCGCAACGCCGGGCGTTACCCTTCAACCTTTTTAAAAGCAATCACATACAGCTCATTTATTCCCGGATAAATGTCAGCGATAACTTTTTTGAGTTCAGCCAGCGTCATGTTCTCCTGCCGCGCGTGTTCCTCATCCAACTGTGCTAACGTGACCGGCGTCACGCTCAGAACCTCAAGCGTACAGAAGTAGCCATTATCTTCATAACGGCCGGTGCGCAGCCGCTGGCCTGGCGTGAAGTGCGCTTCGCTCCCGTCACGGATGGTAATGGTCTTCGTGCCCGCCAGGATGTCCTGCTGGAAACGGGTATAAAACGTGATGTCGTTTTTCATTGTCTCTCTCTCAAAAGTAACGGCCTATGATAAGTCTGATGGCGCGCAGGCGCTATTCGCGGCGCAAAGAGTGACGCGCGCCTGCGTAAATTATGGCAGCATAAGCGAACCGATGCGGCTGAGAGTGCCCGTGCCGGAGCCCGAACGCTTTGACCAAAGGATGTTGCGCCGTGACGATGTTTACCCATTCCGCTGTCGCCAGCCTCAATAATCTTGAGATGATGGTTTACAATTTTGTGGTCAAAAACCGTGATAAGGTCATGTACATGACCATTCGTGAGCTGGCAGATGCGGCAGGCGTCTCCACCACCACCGTACTGCGTTTTTGTCGCAAAATGCATTGTGAAGGATATTCTGAATTCCGCGTACGCTTTAAATTATATCTGGAACAAAATGAACCGCAGCAGGCCAATTTTGGTGCCAGCGAAATAATTAGTTTTTTCCGAAGCGTAAATAATGATGAATTTGACGCGCTACTGGATCGGGCGACCGACATTATTTTACAGTCTGAGCGTATTATTTTCGTTGGTGCAGGAACCTCCGGCGCGCTTGCTAAATATGGTGCACGATTCTTCTCAAACGTCGGTAAATTCAGTAACCATATCGATGACCCCTATTTTCCGGTCACCAGTGACATGGCGAAAAATGCGCTGGCGATTGTGCTTTCGGTGTCTGGCGAGACAGAAGAGATCCTGCGTTTTGCCAGCCAGTTTAGCCTGCATCACTGCAAAGTGCTCTCTGTTACCAGCCACGAGAACTCATCGCTGGCGAAACTCGCGGACTTTAATCTCTCCTGGCATATTCCGCAAACGCGTATCGCCGGCGTGTATGATATTACGACGCAAATCCCCGTTATTTATATTCTCGAAACACTCGGTCGCAAGCTGGCGAAAAAACTCGCATAAAAAAACATCCTGTTTTTCATTTGTAACAAGTCACGCCATGCGCTATTTGTTATAGCGTGACATTTCTCTTTCCTTTGTTAGACTCGCAATCAGCCTCAATAACTTTATCGTTATTATTCCCTTTTATTATTTCTGTTAATGAGATGACACGATGAAACAACTTAAATTACCGAAAGACTTTTTATGGGGCGGCGCGGTCGCGGCGCATCAGGTAGAAGGCGGCTGGGATCAGGGCGGCAAAGGACCGAGTATCTGTGACGTCCTGACCGGCGGCGCGCATGGCGTACCGCGTGAAATTACGCAGGAAGTCGAGCCGGGCAAATATTATCCGAACCATGAAGCCATCGACTTTTACGGTCATTACAAAGAAGACATTAAACTCTTTGCCGAAATGGGTTTTAAGTGTTTCCGCACATCGATCGCCTGGACGCGCATTTTCCCCAACGGCGACGAGACGCAGCCTAACGAAGCAGGCCTTCAGTTCTACGACGACATGTTCGATGAGCTGTTGAAATACAATATCGAACCGGTGATTACGCTTTCTCACTTTGAAATGCCGCTGCATCTGGTGAAGCAGTATGGCGGCTGGACCAACCGCAAAGTGGTGGATTTCTTTGTCCGCTTCGCCGAAGTGGTGTTTGAGCGTTACAAGAATAAGGTCAAATACTGGATGACCTTTAACGAGATCAACAACCAGCGCAACTGGCGCGCCCCGCTGTTTGGCTACTGCTGTTCCGGCGTCGTTTACACCGAGCACGACAACCCGGAAGAGACGATGTACCAGGTGCTGCATCATCAGTTCGTGGCGAGCGCTATGGCGGTGAAAATCGGCCATCGCATTAACCCGGAGATGAAAATCGGCTGCATGCTGGCGATGGTGCCGCTCTATCCGTTCTCCTGCAAACCGGAAGACGTGATGTATGCGCAGGAATCGATGCGCGAGCGTTATGTGTTTACCGACGTTCAGTTGCGCGGTTACTACCCCTCTTACGTGCTGAACGAGTGGGAGCGCCGTGGTTTCAATATCAAAATGGAAGAAGGCGACGAACAAGTCCTGCGTGAAGGCTGCTGCGATTACCTGGGTTTCAGCTATTACATGACCAACGCAGTGAAAGCCGACGGCGGCAGCGGCGATGCGCTGAGCGGTTTCCAGGGCAGCGTGCCGAACCCGCATGTGAAAGCCTCCGACTGGGGCTGGCAGATTGACCCTGTGGGCCTGCGCTACGCGCTGTGCGAGCTTTACGAACGTTATCAGAAGCCGCTGTTCATTGTGGAGAACGGCTTCGGCGCGTATGACAAAGTGGAAGCGGACGGCAGCATTAATGACGATTACCGCATCGATTATCTGCGCGCCCACATTGAGCAGATGATAAAAGCGGTGACGTATGATGGCGTCGAGCTGCTGGGCTATACGCCGTGGGGCTGCATCGACTGCGTGTCGTTTACCACCGGGCAGTACAGCAAACGCTACGGCTTTATTTATGTGAATAAGCACGACGACGGTACGGGCGATATGTCGCGCTCTCGCAAGAAGAGTTTTGCCTGGTATAAAGCGGTGATTGCGAGCAACGGCGAGACGCTTTGATGTAATGTTACCGCGGAGAGTTGCGCCGGGTTTGCAGTCGTGGCGCGGCTATCCCGGTGGGTGCGCTACGCTTACCCACCCTACGATGCTGAAAACCGGCCAGATTTGCCGCCGTGGTTTGACGATACGGTGGGTGCGCTGCGCTTACCTACACTACGATGCTGAAAACCGGCCGGATTTGCTGGCGTGGTTTGACGATACGGTGGGTGCGCTGCGCTTACCCACCCTACAATAGCGTTTGGCCGAACGTAGGGCGGGTAAGCGCAGCGCACCCGCCTTAAACGCCCCTATTTCCCGCCAGCGAGATCGAGAAAACTCCCCGTCACGTACGAGGCTTTATCACTCAACAACCAGGCGATCGCTTCCGCCACCTCTTCCGGCTGTCCACCACGCTGCATTGGCAGGGCGGATTTCACACGGTCAACGCGTCCCGGCTCGCCGCCGCTGGCATGAATATCGGTATAAATAAGGCCCGGCCGCACGCCGTTGACGCGGATACCCTGCGCCGCCACCTCCAGCGACAACCCAATGGTCAGCGAATCCACCGCCCCTTTTGATGCCGCGTAATCGACATATTCGCCGGGGGCACCAAGCCGCGAGGCGGCGGACGACACATTCACAATCGCGCCGCCCTGCCCGCCGTGATGATGCGCCATACGCTTCACGGCCTCACGACAGCAAAGAAAGTAGCCCGTTACGTTGGTCGCCAGCACTCTGTTGATACGCTCCGCCGTCAGGTTCTCCGTCATACACTGGGTAAACAGCACGCCCGCGTTATTGACCAGGGCACCCAGCGGCTCGTCCTGCTCATCGATCGTTCTAAACATGGCCATCACCTGCGGCTCGTCGCTGATGTCGGCCTGAATGGCAAACGCACGTCCGCCGCTCGCCACGATGCGCTCAACTACCTCCTGTGCTGCCGCGGCGTTATGCAGATAATTGACCGCCACGGTGTAGCCCTGCGCACCCAGCAGAAGCGCCGTCGCTCTGCCAATGCCGCGGCTCGCGCCGGTGATAAGTGCAACGGACATACTTCTCTCCTTTTCATGGTGTGGGATACAGAAAGCTTGCGGTACCTTACCCATCCGCGCGCCACAGGAACACTCTACCAATCAGGTAGTGTGGCTATAAAAACAGGTGCTACAGAATAAAAAAGGGCGCCGGAGCGCCCTCTGTGGTCTGTATTTAAAGCCTGACGTTACTGATACTCGCTCATCGGCACGCAGGAGCAGAACAGATTACGGTCGCCGTAGACGTCATCGAGACGCTTCACGGTCGGCCAGTATTTATTCTCAAAACCTGCCGGGAAAGCCGCCAGCTCGCGGCTATAGGCGTGTTCCCACTCCTGCGCCAGTTCGCGCTGCACGTGCGGCGCGTTCACCAGCGGGTTGTCGTCCTGCGGCCATTCGCCCTGCGCCACGCGGTCAATTTCGCCACGAATAGCCAGCATCGCGTCGATAAAGCGGTCCAGCTCAACTTTGCTTTCCGATTCGGTCGGTTCAACCATCAGCGTGCCCGCGACAGGGAAGGACATGGTCGGCGCGTGGAAACCGTAGTCGATAAGACGCTTGGCGATATCCAGCTCGCTAATGCCGGTCGCCTCTTTCAGCGGACGAATATCCAGAATACATTCGTGCGCCACGCGGCCATCACGGCCGGTGTAGAGCACCGGATAGGCGTCTTTCAGGCGGCTTGCGATGTAATTCGCGTTGAGGATGGCCGTCTGGCTCGCTTTTTTCAGCCCCTGCGATCCCATCATGCGGATATACATCCAGCTAATCGGCAGAATCGACGCGCTGCCGAAAGGCGCGGCGGAAACCGCGCCCTGCGAGGTCAGCATGCCTTCAATCTGTACCACGCTGTGGCCCGGTACAAACGGTGCCAGATGCGCTTTCACGCCAATCGGGCCCATGCCCGGGCCGCCGCCGCCGTGCGGAATGCAGAACGTTTTGTGCAGGTTAAGGTGCGACACATCCGCGCCGATGTAACCCGGCGAAGTGATGCCTACCTGGGCGTTCATGTTGGCACCGTCGAGGTAAACCTGGCCGCCGTACTGATGCACGATGTCGCACACCTCGCGGATGGTTTCTTCATACACGCCGTGGGTAGACGGGTACGTCACCATAATGCAGGAGAGCTTATCGCCCGCCGTTTCGGCTTTGGCGCGCAGATCGGCAAGATCGATATTGCCCTGTTTATCACAGGCCACCACTACCACCTGCATCCCCGCCATCTGTGCAGAAGCCGGGTTGGTGCCGTGGGCGGAGCTCGGGATAAGGCAGATATCGCGATGGCCTTCGTTGCGGCTCTCGTGATAATGGCGAATCGCCAGCAGTCCTGCGTATTCCCCCTGCGCGCCGGAGTTCGGCTGCATGCAGAGCGCGTCATAACCAGTGAGTTTCACCAGCCAGTCGGAGAGCTGGCTAATCATCTGCAGATACCCTTCCGCCTGATCCGCCGGACAGAACGGATGCAGCTCGGCGAATTCCGGCCAGGTGATCGGGATCATTTCCGCCGCCGCGTTGAGTTTCATGGTGCAGGAGCCAAGCGGGATCATTGCCTGGTTCAGCGCCAGATCTTTACGCTCGAGGCTGTGCATATAGCGCATCATCTCGGTTTCGCTGTGATAGCGATTAAAGACCGGATGCGTCAGGATAGCGTCATCGCGCAGCATTGCGGCCGGAATGGAGCGGCTGTCATGCGCCACCTCTTTATCCAGCGCGTCGATATCAAACGTCGCGTCCTCGCCCGTGACCACGCGCAGCAGCGCCTGCACATCGGCGCGGGTCGTGGTTTCATCAAGCGTAATGCCCACTGCGCCCGGAATATCGCTGCGCAGGTTGATTTCACTGGCCTCGGCGCGCGCCAGAACAGTGGCTTTATCCGCCACCTCGACGCACAGCGTATCGAACCAGGTCGCGTGACGCAGTTTCAGCCCTTTGTGTTGCAGGCCCGCCGCCAGAATATCGGCGAAGCGGTGAATGCGGCTGGCGATGCGCTTCAGCCCTGCCGGGCCGTGGAACACGGCGTAGAGGCTTGCGATATTGGCCAGCAGCACCTGAGAGGTACAAATATTGGAGTTCGCTTTCTCGCGGCGAATGTGTTGCTCGCGAGTCTGCATCGCCATACGCAGCGCGGTGCGCCCGGCGGCGTCTTTTGACACGCCGATAATGCGCCCCGGCATAGAGCGTTTAAATTCATCGCTGGCGGCAAAGAACGCGGCGTGTGGGCCGCCGTAGCCCATCGGCACGCCAAAACGCTGGGCGGAGCCGAAAACGATATCCGCACCCTGTTTGCCAGGCGCGGTCAGGAGCACCAGCGCCATAAAATCGGCCGCCACGCTCACAATCACTTTGCGGGATTTCAGCTCGCTAATCAGTTCGCGGTAGTCATGCACTTCACCGGTGGTGCCGACCTGCTGCAACAGCACGCCGAAGAGATCCTGATGATCGAGCGCTTTTGGCGCGTCATCGACGATCACTTCAAAGCCGAACGTTTCGGCGCGGGTGCGAACCACATCCAGCGTCTGCGGATGCACATCCGCCGCCACGAAGAAACGGTTGGCGTTTTTCAGTTTGCTGACGCGTTTGGCCATCGCCATGGCTTCCGCCGCCGCGGTGGCTTCATCGAGCAGCGAGGCGGAGGCGATATCAAGCCCCGTCAGATCCAGCGTCACCTGCTGGAAGTTCAAAAGCGCTTCCAGACGCCCCTGCGACACCTCCGGCTGATACGGCGTATAGGCCGTGTACCAGCCCGGATTCTCCAGCATATTGCGCAGAATAACCGGCGGCGTGTGGACTGCGGTGTAGCCCATGCCGATATAGTTTTTAAAGCGCTTGTTGCGCCCGGCGATGGCTTTGAGCTCCGCCAGCGCGGCGAATTCGGTGGCGGCATCGCCGACATCAGGCGGCGTCGCAAGCTGGATATCCGCAGGAACGATTTGCGAAATCAGCGCATCCAGCGAGTCCGCGCCAACGGTGCGCAGCATCTCCTGCTGCTGGTCAACACCCGGTCCGATATGGCGCTCGATAAAAGCGTCGCGATTTTCCAGGTGGCTCAGGGTCTGGGTCATGGGCGATATTTCCTGAAACGTGCAGTGAGGCAAATAAATGCGATGGTCAGTTGTGCTCCCGTCGGGAGCGGCGCAGGCGAAGCGCGCCCGCCCCTGATGTTACGCAGGGGCGAGGTCCGTGAATTACTCGTCTTCTAACAGCGCTTCATACGCGCTGGCATCCAGCAGCGCAGCCACTTCGGCCTCGTCGCTGGCTTTGATTTTGAAGATCCAGCCCTGGCCGTAAGGCTCGCTGTTAACCAGTTCCGGTGAATCGCTCAGCGCGTCGTTGACGGCCACGATCTCGCCGCTGACCGGCGCGTAGATGTCGGAGGCGGCTTTTACGGATTCCGCAACGGCGCAGTCATCGCCCGCGTTAACGGTCGTGCCGACGTCCGGCAGATCGACAAACACCATGTCGCCCAGCAGTTCCTGCGCGTGCTCGGTGATCCCGACGGTGTAAGTGCCGTCAGCTTCTTTACGCAGCCATTCGTGTTCTTTGCTGTATTTCAGTTCGTTTGGCACATTGCTCATTGCTTCTCTCCTGATAACAAAACTTACTGCGTGACCGGCTTACCGGCGCGCACGAAAATGGGTTTAGTGACTTTCACGGGCATTTCGCGGTTGCGGATCTGCACAATGGCAGTATCGCCGATACCCGCAGGAACGCGAGCCAGCGCAATGCTGTAGCCAAGCGTTGGCGAGAAGGTGCCGCTGGTAATGATGCCTTCGCGGGCGTTGCCCTGATCATCGGTAAAACGCACCGGCAGCTCGCCGCGCAGCACGCCTTTTTCTGTCATCACCAGACCAACCAGCTGTTCCGTGCCGTTCTCACGCTGGGCTTCCAGCGCGTCGCGACCAATAAACGCGCGGTCTTCCGGCTGCCAGGCGATCGTCCAGCCCATATTGGCGGTGAGCGGCGAAACGCCTTCGTCCATCTCCTGGCCGTAAAGGTTCATGCCCGCCTCAAGGCGCAGCGTATCGCGCGCGCCAAGCCCGCACGGTTTGACGCCCGCTTCCACAAGCTGGCTCCAGAAGCCGGCCGCTTTTTCATTCGGCATCGCGATTTCATAGCCCGCCTCGCCGGTGTAGCCGGTGGTGGCGATAAACAGGTCATCCGCCTGCACGCCGAAAAACGGCTTCATGCCTTCTGTGGCCTTACGCTGCGCGTCGGTAAAGAGCGTGGCGGCTTTCGCCTTCGCGTTCGGCCCCTGGACGGCGATAAGGGAGAGATCGTCGCGGACCGTGACGGACACGCTATACGGCTCGGCGTGCTCGTTAATCCAGGCGAGGTCTTTTTCACGGGTGGCGGAGTTCACGACCAGGCGGAAATAGTCTTCGGTCATGAAGTAGACAATCAGGTCGTCAATCACGCCGCCGGAGGCGTTAAGCATGGCGGTGTAGAGCGCTTTGCCCGGCTGGGTGAGTTTTGCCACATCGTTTGCCAGCAGGTAGCGGAGGAATTCGCGGGTACGCGCGCCGCGCAGGTCGACAATGGTCATATGGGAGACATCAAACATCCCCGCGTCGTTACGCACCGCATGGTGCTCATCAATCTGCGAGCCGTAATGCAGCGGCATCATCCAGCCGTGGAAATCCACCATGCGCGCGCCGCAGAGGTTGTGCTGTTCATACAACGGGGTTTGTTGAGCCATCTTTTCCTCATCCTGTCAGCCGGGTTGGTGTGGGTTTCAGACGGCGTAACGCGCTGAATGAAACCCGGCGCCGACGCCGATCCCGGCGGCGACGCAAACGTTATCTTGCGTCTGAACTTATCACCGAACGAGGGCGTAAACCATAAGCCAGGCTGTGTCATCAGATTAGCTTATGGCGCAAAATCCTTTTTCACCCTGTAGCATGAAACACTGCCTGAAAGGTTTCAGGTGATGCCAAAAAGCTAACGCTTTACCGCCTTTTCAAAATAACCGGGCAGAAAACGCTGTTTTTAAGGGAAAATAATGGAAAGAGAAAAATCCAGAGATTAAAAAAACTAATCCGAAAAAGAGAGTGAAATTAGAATATTTCAAACGGGGAGAGACTTCTCTTTCCGGGGGCCGGAAAGAGAAGTGTGACGCAGTTAACGCAACCACTCCGGCAGGTCATTAAGCCCCATCGCCTGACGAATCAGCTGCGGTTTAACGCCCGGCAATTTATCGGCAAGCGTTAAGCCCAGATCGCGCAGCAGCTTTTTCGCCGGGTTAGCACCAGAGAAAAGTTCGCGGAAACCCTGCATGCCCGCCAGCATCATCGCGGCGGCATGTTTACGGCTGCGCTCGTAGCGGCGCAGATAAAGGTGCTGACCGATATCTTTACCCTGCTGATGCAGACGGCGCAGTTCGCTTATCAGTTCGGCGGCATCCATAAAGCCGAGGTTAACGCCCTGCCCGGCCAGCGGATGGATGGTGTGCGCCGCGTCACCGACCAGCGCCAGACGGTGCGCGGCGAACTGGCGCGCGTAACGCCCGGTGAGCGGAAAGACCTGACGCTCGCTTTCAAGTGAGCATAAGCCGAGACGATTATCGAACGCCACGCAGAGCGCCTGATTAAATGTCGACACCGGTGCCTGCTGCATCCGGTCGGCTTCCTGAGGCGAAAGCGACCAGACGATGGAACACAGATGCGGGTCGCTTAGCGGCAAAAACGCCAGAATACCGTCGCCGTGGAACACCTGGCGCGCCACGCCGCCATGCGGCTCATCGGTGCGGATCGTGGCGACCAGCGCATGATGCTGATAATCCCAGGACGTCAGCGGAATTTCCGCTTTCGTGCGCAGCCAGGAGTTCGCGCCATCTGCGCCGATAACCAGACGCGCCGTCAGCATGTTGCCGTCTTCAAGCGTAAGGAAGGCTTCGTTTTCTCCCCACGCGACCTGCTGCAGCGTCGCGGGTGCCATCAGCGTCACCGATTTACACTGCTGCGCTTTTTGCCACAGCGCGTAGTGGATCGCCTGGTTTTCAATAATGTGCCCAAGATGGCTGAAGCCAAACGACGCGTCATCAAACGCGATGCGCCCGAAACTGTCTTTCTCCCAGACTTCCATGCCGTGATAGGCGGCGGCGCGCTGGCGAAGAATGGCGTCCCAGACATCAAGCTTTTTGAGCAACGCTTCGCTGGCGGCGTTAATCGCTGATACCCGCAGCGCGGGCGGTGCGCTCGCCTCCAGCGGTTCCGGCGCGCGCTGCTCCAGCACCGCGACACGAAGCCCGCTGCCTTCCAGCCCGCAGGCCACCGCCAGCCCGACCATGCCGCCGCCAACAATCGCTACATCTACACTTTGCACATTCGACTCCTTAGCGCGGCACCCAACCGAGGGTGCGTCTGGCCAGCGCGTCACGCGCCGGGGTAAATAGATCCATTGCCATCAGGCCAAGGTTGCGCCCAACGACCAGCGGCGACCAGCGGTTGGCGAAAAGCTGTACCAGTCCGTCGGTCACGCCGATGGTTGCGGCTTTATCCTGCTCGCGGCGCTGTTGATACGCGCCAAGCACCGGATACGCGCCGATATCTTCGCCGCGCACGAAAGCCTGTGCCAGCGTCTCGGCGAGCGTCATGACATCGCGAAGCCCGAGGTTAAACCCCTGTCCTGCGATCGGGTGCAGCGTCTGGGCGGCGTTGCCGACCAGCGCCGTGCGGTGAGAAATCACCCGCGAGGCGAGACTTAACGCGAGCGGATAACCGCTGCGCGCGCCCGCGTGTGTAATGCGCCCCAGCCGCCAGCCAAAGGCGGTCTGGAGTTCGCGGCAGAAACGCTCATCGCTCCAGCCAAGCACCTCGGCCTGTTTATCGAGAGGATGGCACCAGACGAGCGAACTGCGACCGCCCGACATCGGCAACAGCGCCAGCGGGCCGTGTTCGGTAAAACGCTCGAACGCGCGGCCCTGATGCGGCAGCGCGGTCGCGACATTCGCGATGATTGCCGCCTGATGATAAGGCTGCTGACGCCACTCGATGCCGCACTGCGCGCCAATAGACGAGCGCGAACCATCAGCCGCGACCAGCAATTGCCCTTCCAGCGTCTCGCCGTTATCAAGCTGTACGCTGACTGTCTCGTCACGACGTGTAATAGCCGTCACGCGCGCCGGGCAGTGCAGATGAACACCTGGCGCTTTACGCAGCAGGCTGAAGAGCCGCTGCCCGGCGTCGTGCAGCTCCACCACGTTCCCCAGCGCCTGCGTCTGGTAATCGCGCGCGTTCAGCGTCACAAAACCGGCATGGCCGCGGTCGCTGACGTGAACGGTGGTGATAGGCGTGGCGCAGGGCGCGAGCGCCTGCCAGACGCCAACGCGCGCCAGCTCACGACAGGTGCCGTCGGCAAGCGCGATGGCGCGGGCGTCAAAGCCCGGATGCGCGGCGGATTCCGGCGCGCTGGCTTCCACCAGATGCACCGGCAATGCGCCATGAGTAAAACGAGAGAGCGCCAGCGCCAGTGTCGCGCCAGCCATGCCGCCGCCGGCGATAATCACGCTCATGAGCGACGCGCCGCCGCCATCAGCGCTTCGATATCGTCCGCCGATTTCACCACGCTGGCGGTCAGGTTCTCATTGCCGGTTTCGGTAATGACGATATCGTCTTCGATACGGATGCCAATGCCGCGGTACTCTTCAGGCACGTCGGCGTCCGGTGCGATATAAAGTCCCGGCTCAACGGTGATGACCATGCCTGGCGCCAGGATGCGCGAGCGATCCGGGCCATAGAAGCCGACATCATGCACATCCAGCCCCAGCCAGTGGCTGAGCCCGTGCATAAAGTACGGACGGTGCGCGTTCTCGGCGACCAGCTGTTCCACGTCGCCTTTCAGAATGCCAAGCCCGATAAGCCCTTTCACCATCACGCGCACCACATCGCCGGTCACATCCTGAATCGAGGTGCCTGGACGGAAAAGACGCAGGGCGGTTTCGAGCGATTCCAGCACGATGTCATAAACTGCGCGCTGAGCGGGTGTGAATTTGCCGTTCACCGGGAAGGTACGAGTGATATCGCCCGCGTAGCCTTTGTATTCACAGCCCGCATCGATAAGCACTAAATCGCCGTCACGCAGCTGGCTTTCGTTTTCGGTGTAATGCAGGATGCAGCCGTTTTCGCCGCCGCCCACAATGGTGTTGTAAGACGGAAAGCGCGCGCCGTGGCGGGTGAACTCATGCAGAATTTCGCCTTCGAGCTGGTATTCATACATGCCCGGACGGCACTTCTGCATCGCGCGGGTATGAGCCAGCGCGCTGATTTCGCCGGCGCGGCGCATAACGGCCAGCTCTTCCGGCGATTTAAACAGGCGCATTTCGTGTACCCAGGGCCGCCAGTCGGTGAGGGTGGCGGGCGCGGAGAGATTCTGACGCGCGCCGCGGCGCAGTTTATCCAGCGCGGTGAACACGATGGTGTCGGCGTAGGCATATTCGCCCTGCGCGTGGTAGACCACATCCAGCCCGTTCAGCAGTTGATACAGTTGCTCGTCGATTTCGTTAAACGCCAGCGCGCGGTCGACGCCAAGCTTCGCCGGTGCAGCCTCCTGGCCGAGACGACGGCCAAACCAGATTTCCGCGGTTTTATCGCGCAGGCGGTTGAAAATCACGCTGTGGCTGTGCGTTTCATCGCTTTTGATCAACACCAGCACCGCTTCGGGTTCATTGAAGCCGGTGAAGTACCAGAAATCGCTGTTCTGACGGTACGGGTATTCGCTGTCGGCGCTGCGCGTCGCTTCCGGCGCGGCGAAAATCAGCGCCGCGCTGGCCGGAGCCATTTTCGCCAGCAACGCCTGACGGCGTCGCAGAAACTCTTGCTGTGTCATTGCACCTCCTGAGTAAACGAATGTTAGTGAAGCGTGGGCTTTTTCACTTCCGGCGCGGTCGGTGACTGGCGCGTAAAGGTGTCGTGGCAGAGCAGCGCCGCGACGCGCACATACTCGATGATCTCCTCAAGCGACATCTCCAGCTCTTCCTGATCCTCGCCTTCGTCATAGCCGAGCTGAGCGATGTTGCGCAGATCGTCGATGGCTTCGCCGGTTTCGCCGGTGATTTTGTCGAGCTTCGGCTGGGTGACGCCGAGGCCCAACAGGAAATGGTTTACCCAGCCTGCCAGCGCGTCGGCGCGATCAAAGACCGAGACATCGTCGCCGTCCGGCAGCCAGAGCTGGAACAGAAAACCGTCATCCTCCAGCGTATCGCTGGTGGCGGCGTGCAGCTGACGCAGCACCTGAGCGAGCTGCTGGCCGAACGCCAGCCCCTCGTTGGTCAGGTCGTGCAGTAGCGGTTGCCAGCTGCTGTCATGATTGCCGCCGCACAGGATTCCGCTGATAAGGCCGTGCATTTCTGCGGGGGTCAGGCCCACGCCTTGCTGATTAAGCAACTGGCCGACCTCGTCGTAACCAGGCATTTCGTTCTGTATAGACATGCGCATTCGTCGTCGTTGGGAGGATGAGTTCGTGTTATGCTACCACTTCGTGCCCTGGTGATACCAGAAAAGGGCTTGTGTCTTCATATCAGGGTAGCTATAGTGTCGCCCCTTCGCAGCCCCGGCGCGAATGGTTGGCGAGTCAACAGCAGGAAAGTGGAATGTCTGCACAACCAGTCGATATCCAAATTTTTGGGCGTTCACTGCGGGTGAATTGCCCGCCTGAACAGCGAGATGCACTGAATCAGGCTGCGGACGAGCTGAATCAACGGTTGCAAGATCTGAAAGTTCGCACTAGAGTCACCAATACTGAGCAGTTAGTTTTCATCGCAGCATTAAACATCTGTTATGAGCTCGCTCAGGAAAAAGTGAAAACCCGTGACTACGCGGCCAACATGGAACAGCGTATCCGGATGCTCCAGCAGACCATTGAACAAGCATTACTTGAGCAAGGTCGCATAAGCGAAAGAGCGGAGCCTAAGTTTGAATAACGCTTCTGGGTCTACTATGGTAGAGTGACCGTGAAGCAAAAAATTTCTCTGAGATGTTCGCAAGCGGGCCAGTCCCCTGAGCCGATATTTCAAAAAAACAGAATGTGACGCTCCACGGTTGGTGAGCATGCTCGGTTCGTCCGAGAAGCCTGAAAACCGTGACGACGCATTCACCTTGAACCGCGGGTTCAAGGGTTACAGCCTGCGGCGGCATCTCGGAGATTCCCCTTCTTCTACTACCATGACAGAACTTCCCGTTACTTCAGACCTTCGTCAGCACATCCGTAAAGAAATCCGCCAGAAGCGTCGCGCGTTGACGGCTCACCAGCAGGCGCATTTCGCTGAACAGGCCGCTGCCCGTATGCTGGGCTTCGCGCCGGTGGTGGAAGCCAAAAGCGTGGCGGTGTTTCTCTCATTTGATGGCGAACTCGATACCCGACCGCTGATCGAAGGCCTGTGGCGCGCCGGAAAACAGGTATACCTGCCTGTACTTCACCCTTTCAGCCCCGGCAATTTGCTGTTTTTGCGTTACCTGCCGGACAGCCTGCTCGCCACGAATCGTCTGAAAATTCTTGAGCCTGCGCTTGATGTGCGCCATGTGCTGCCGTTAGACCGTCTCGACGTGCTTATCACGCCACTGGTGGCGTTTGACCGCACAGGGCAGCGCCTCGGCATGGGCGGCGGTTTTTACGACCGCACGCTGCAAAACTGGCGCGCGCACGGATTCTTGCCGGTCGGCTACGCGCACGACTGCCAGCAGGTAGAAAGCCTGCCTGTGCAGGAGTGGGACATTCCACTGCCAGTGGTAGTGACGCCGACGAAAATCTGGCGCTGGTGAAATAAAAAGCCGGGTCGCTTACGCTAACCCGGCTCAACATCTGTTTCAGCAGGCCGGGTAAAATGCCCGGCTTTATAACATCAACATCAATACAGCAGACGCGCGCGGATCGTGCCCTGAATCGCCTTCATGCTTTGCAGTGCGTTGTACGCGATGTCCTCCGGCGCATCAATATCAATCACCACATAACCCATCTGCGGCGTAGTTTGCAGATACTGCGCCGCGATGTTAATGCCCTGCTCGGCGAAGATCTGGTTGATGGCGGTCAGCACGCCCGGGCGGTTTTCATGAATATGCAGCAGACGGCTGACGCTTCCGCCGTGCAGCGGCAGAGAAACTTCCGGGAAATTCACCGCCGAGAGCGTAGAGCCGTTGTCGGAGTATTTCGCGAGTTTGCCCGCCACTTCCAGACCGATGTTTTCCTGCGCTTCCTGGGTTGAACCACCGATGTGCGGCGTCAGGATCACGTTGTCGAACTCGCACAGCGGCGAGTTAAACGGATCGCTGTTGGTCGCAGGCTCAACCGGGAAAACGTCAATCGCGGCACCGGCCAGATGTTTGCTGGAAAGCGCCTCGCACAGCGCCGGGATATCGACCACCGTACCACGCGCGGCGTTAATCAGCAGCGCGCCGGGTTTCATCAGCGCCAGCTCTTCAGCACCAATCATATTTTTGGTGGACGCGTTTTCCGGCACGTGCAGGCTCACCACGTCGCTCATATTGAGCAGATCGGAGAGATGCTGCACCTGGGTGGCGTTACCGAGCGGCAGCTTGCTTTCGATATCATAGAAAAACACGTTCATCCCCAGCGATTCCGCGAGGATACCGAGTTGAGTGCCGATATGGCCGTAGCCGATAATGCCGAGTTTTTTACCACGCGCTTCAAACGAACCCGTCGCGACTTTATTCCAGATACCGCGGTGCGCTTTAGCGTTCGCCTCCGGAATACCGCGCAGCAGCAACAACAGCTCGCCAATGACCAGCTCGGCCACCGAACGAGTGTTGGAGAACGGCGCGTTAAAGACCGGAATGCCGCGCTTCGCCGCCGCGTCCAGATCCACCTGATTGGTGCCAATGCAGAAGCAGCCGACCGCCACCAGTTTTTCCGCCGCGGCAAAAATCTCTTCAGTCAGATGAGTACGGGATCGCAGGCCGATAAAGTGCGCATCGCGGATGGACGCTTTCAGCTGTTCGCTGTCGAGCGCGCCCTTGTGGTATTCGATATTGGTATAACCTGCGGCACGCAGGCTATCGATGGCTTTCTGGTGAACCCCTTCCACCAGCAAGAATTTAATTTTGTCTTTCTCCAGCGATACTTTTGCCATTTCCCGACCCTGTCTTGTCTGAACTGTTATGAAGCTGAAATAAGCCAGCCTTCTGCCAACATATCAAAATTTGCGTTCCCGGCAATATGAACGTTTGCGTCGCGACGTTGAAGAAACATCACGCAGAGATAAAAGGCAGAAGAAAATGTCGCATGGCAGAAATATGACGGAAGGATTAACAGGATGGAAACAAAAATGTGAGAGATGTCACCAAATTTAACGCAGGGGAATTTTTTTAACCGCAGGGGCGCCGGAGCGCCCCGTCAGATCATTTTATGATGGTTTTCACGCCATCGGCAGTGCCGATGAGCGCCACGTCCGCGCCGCGATTCGCAAACAGACCAACGGTTACGACGCCCGGAATGCCGTTGATGGCGTTCTCCAGTGCGATCGGGTCGAGAATGGTTAAACCGTAAACGTCCAGAATCACGTTGCCGTTATCCGTCACCACACCCTGGCGATACTCCGGGCGACCACCGAGCTTCACCAGCTGACGCGCGACCGCGCTGCGGGCCATCGGGATCACTTCCACCGGCAGCGGGAAAGTGCCGAGCACATCCACCTGTTTGGACGCATCCGCGATACAGATGAACTTTTGTGCCACCGACGCGATGATTTTCTCGCGCGTCAGCGCCGCGCCGCCACCTTTGATCATCTGCATCTGGCCGTTGATTTCATCTGCGCCATCGACATAGATGCCCAGAGAATCCACCTCGTTAAGATCGAAAACAGTAATGCCTAGGCTTTTGAGCTTTGCGGTGGAGGCGTCAGAGCTGGAAACCGCGCCTTCAATCTCGTTTTTCATGGTGCCCAGCGCGTCGATAAAATGCGCGGCGGTGGAGCCTGTGCCTACGCCGACAATCGTGCCCGGCTCGACGTACTTCAGTGCGGCCCAGCCGACGGCTTTTTTAAGTTCATCCTGCGTCATGAGAGTTTTGCCTGTGGTGTAAAAACTGTGCCGCATTATAAAACAACCCGCCGGGCAATGGGGGAGTCATTCTGCGGCACAGCTCCGATGTTTGCGTTTGGGTCTGTATCCGGTGCAAATTTATGTCATAGTGCGGAACATAACGAGACAGGGAGCACACCAGAGAGATGAAACGCCCGGACTACAGAACACTACAGGCGCTGGATGCGGTAATCAGAGAGCGCGGGTTTGAGCGCGCCGCACAAAAGCTGTGTATTACGCAGTCCGCCGTGTCACAACGTATTAAACAGCTGGAAAACACCTTCGGCCAGCCGCTGCTGGTGCGCACCGTGCCACCGCGCCCGACCGAGCAAGGGCAAAAGCTGCTGGCTCTGCTGCGCCAGGTTGAGCTGCTGGAAGAAGAGTGGCTGGGCGATGAACAGACCGGTTCAACGCCGCTGCTGCTATCGCTCGCGGTCAACGCCGACAGTCTCGCGACCTGGCTTTTGCCCGCGCTGGCCCCCGTGCTGGCGGATTCGCCAGTGCGTCTTAATTTGCAGGTGGAAGATGAAACCCGCACCCAGGAGCGGCTGCGCCGCGGTGAAGTGGTCGGCGCGGTAAGTATTCAGCCGCAGGCGTTGCCAAGCTGCCTTGTCGATCAACTGGGCGCGCTGGACTATCTCTTTGTCGCCTCGAAACCTTTTGCCGATCGCTACTTTCCAAACGGCGTGACGCGCGCGTCGCTTCTGAAAGCGCCCGCCGTCGCGTTCGACCATCTGGATGATATGCATCAGGCGTTTTTACAGCAGAATTTCGATCTGCCGCCAGGCAGCGTGCCCTGCCACATCGTTAACTCGTCAGAAGCCTTCGTACAGCTGGCCCGTCAGGGCACTACGTGCTGTATGATCCCGCACCTGCAAATTGAAAAAGAGCTGCAAAGCGGTGAGCTTATCGATCTCACGCCGGGGCTGTACCAGCGCCGGATGCTCTTCTGGCACCGATTTGCGCCGGAAAGCAGAATGATGCGCAAGGTTACCGATGCGCTGCTGGAATACGGCCACAAAGTGTTGCGTCAGGATTAAAAAACCCGCCGGATGGCGGGTTTTTCGTTTACTGCTGTGATGGCGCGTTGGTCGCCGCAGGCGCAGTGCCCTGGCTTCCCGAACCATTCTGATTCGCCGTACCGCTCTGCGCCTGAGAAGGCTCAAGTTCAAACACCACATCCACCTGATCGTCAAACTGGATAGTCTGCTGATCGTAGGTGTCCTGCGCTGAAGCCGGCGCTGCCGCTTCGGCTTTCATCATGCGCATCACAGGCGTCGGCTGGTAGTTAGAGACGTGATAACGCACGCTGTAAACCGGGCCAAGTTTACTGTTAAAGCCGCTCGCCAGCTGCTGCGCCTGACGCACCGCGTCATCGATAGCCGCCTTGCGGGCTTTATCTTTATATTCATCCGGGTGCGCCACGCCTAAAGAGACGGAGCGGATTTCATTCAGGCCCGCTTTCAGCGCGCCATCCAGCAGCTCGTTCAGTTTATCGAGCTTGCGCAACGTCACGTCGACGGTACGTACCGCACGATAGCCTTTCAGCTGGGTTTTACCATCCTTGAGGTACTCATATTCCGGCTGGGTACGCAGGTTAGCGGCATTAACGTCTTTTTTCTCAACGCCGTTATTTTGCAGGAAAGTCAGGTACTGCCCTACTCGCTCGTCCGCCTGTTTTTTTGCCGCCGCCGCGTCTTTCGCGGAAACATTGACCTCAATAGCCAGCGTCGCGATATCCGGTATCGCATCCACGCTCGCCGTGCCGGAGGTGACGATATGCGGGCCGTTGGGCAGTTCATTCGCCTGCACAGACGCCGCGCCGAAACCAATCATTGCCGCAAGGGCCATCACTTTAAACTTCACTGTTCTTCCTCCATGCTGCGTGCAAGTAAAACCGCCCGCCAGAGAGTGTCGGGCATCTGCCTGCAAGCTTAGCGGTTCAGTGCCGAATGTCCATCAGAGAAGGCTTAGAGGCCGAGCGCAGACAGATTTTCTATCCCTTCGCGCGCCAGCTGGAAGGCGATAACCCACATTACCAGACCAACTAACAGATTAATCATCCGTTGCGCGCGTGCGGTACGAAGCCGCGGCGCAAGCCAGGCGGCAAGTAGCGCAAGGCTGAAGAACCAGACGACAGACGCGTTGATGGTGCCGAGCGCAAAGGCGCGTTTCGGTATGGCGTCAAGCTGCCCGCCAAGGCTGCCGAGCACCACAAAGGTGTCGAGATAAACGTGCGGATTAAGCCAGGTTACCGCAAGCATCGTGGTGATAATACGCAGCCTGCCCTGTTTGAGAATTTCCGCCGACGCCAGTTCCGGGTTGCCCGCCAGCGCAGTTTTCAGCGCCCCGAAGCCGTACCATAGCAAAAACGCCACACCGCCCCACGTGACCAGCGCCAGCAGCCACGGCGACTGCATCAGGATGGTGCTGCCGCCAAAAATTCCGGCGCAAATCAGGACGACATCGCTGAGCGCGCACAGTGAGGCGATCATCAGATGATACTGGCGGCGGATACCCTGATTGAGCACAAAAGCGTTTTGCGGGCCGAGCGGCAAAATCATCGCTGCCCCCAGCGCAAGCCCCTGAAAATAAAAACTTAGCACGTTGTGTTCCCGAAGAGTGGTGATGTCAGGCGCTCAGTGTACGGGCTGCTTTTTATTAGCAAAAACGAATAGTTTTAATCACCAATAAGCAACGCTAATAGTGAGGTGTAAAAAAACGGCCTGCGCATGGCAGACCGTCCTGAGTTTACTGGCCGTCGGCCGGTTTTTCTTTCGGCGCGTCAGGCTGCGTAATAATCGCTGACTGCGGCGCTTGCGGCTGCGCTTTTTCTTCAGCCTCGATTTTTACCGGCTTGTAATGCACATCCATCTGCGGGTAAGGAATGCCGATACCGTTGGCATCCAGCGTTTTCTTGATGCGCTCCAGCACGTCCCAGTAAACCTCCTGCAGATCGCTGCTCTTGCTCCACACGCGAATGACAAAGTTCACAGACGACGCGCCCAGTTCGTTCATGCGCACCGTCATTTCACGATCTTTCAGGATGCGGTCTTCAGACTGAATAATCTCAGTCAGCAGCGCGCGCACTTTATCGATATCCGCGTCGTAAGACACACCAATGATAAATTCATTACGGCGTACCGGCTCGCGGGAGAAGTTAATGATGTTGCCTGCGATGATTTTTCCGTTCGGTACCACGACGATACGCCCATCCGGCGTGCGAAGCGTAGTGGAGAAGATCTGCACATGCAGCACGGAGCCCGCGACGCCGCCGAGATCGACATATTCACCCGCACGGAACGGACGGAACGTGACCAGCAGAACGCCTGCCGCGAGGTTTGAGAGTGAGCCTTGTAAAGCCAGACCCACGGCCAGACCGGCGGCACCGAGTACGGCGATGACGGACGCCGTCTGCACACCCACTCGGCCCAGCGCGGCAATCAGCGTAAAGGCGATGATCCCGTAGCGCACCAGGGCTGAGAGGAAATCCGCCACGGTGGCGTCGATATGACGGGCAACCATAACGCGGTTAAGCGTATTGGAAATGGCGCGCGCCACAATCATCCCGACAATAATAATGGCGATAGCCGCCACGATATTCACGGCGTAGCTGATAAGCAGCGCCTGGTTGCGCACCAGCCAGCCGCCGGCGTTATTAATGCTGTCTATTACGTGTAAATCATCCATTCGACATCCTTTCCCCTGGTCGGGTGATTGATAAACTGCCCGGATTGCGGCAGCGCCAGTCGTTAAAGGGTAAACAAAACCCCGCCGCTCTGCCAGTCGGCCACCCGTGAATCAGATTCCGGTATGTTGCTATTGCCAAAAAGAAAAGCCCACCAGAGGTGGGCTTTTTCAGATGACGCTCTAAGCGAAATTACAGTACGTCTACCGCGTTCAGTTCTTTGAACGCCTGCTCCAGACGAGTCACCATGCTGGTCTGCGCAGCGCGCAGCCATACGCGCGGATCGTAGTATTTCTTGTTCGGCTGGTCTTCGCCTTTCGGGTTGCCCAGCTGACCCTGCAGGTAAGCTTCGTTTTCTTTGTAGTACTTCAGAATACCTTCCCAGGTTGCCCACTGGGTGTCGGTATCGATGTTCATTTTGATTACGCCGTAGCTGACGGAATCTTTGATTTCCTGAGCGGAAGAACCGGAACCGCCGTGGAACACGAAGTTCAGGCTGTTGTGCGGCAGGTTGTGTTTCTTAGAAACATATTCCTGAGAGTCGCGCAGGATGGTCGGGGTCAGTTTTACGTTACCCGGCTTGTAAACGCCGTGTACGTTACCGAAGGACGCCGCGATGGTGAAACGGTGGCTGATCGCGTTCAGTTTGGTGTACGCGTAGTCAACGTCTTCCGGCTGGGTGTAGAGTGCGGAAGCGTCCATATGGCTGTTGTCCACGCCATCTTCTTCACCGCCGGTGCAGCCCAGTTCGATTTCCAGGGTCATGCCCATTTTGGACATGCGCTCCAGGTATTTGGAGCAGATTTCGATGTTCTCTTCCAGAGACTCTTCAGAAAGGTCGATCATGTGAGAAGAGAACAGCGGTTTGCCGGTAGCGGCAAAGTGTTTTTCACCCGCGTCCAGCAGGCCGTCGATCCACGGCAGCAGTTTCTTCGCGCAGTGGTCGGTGTGCAGGATAACCGGCACACCGTAGTGTTCAGCCATCTGGTGAACGTGATGCGCACCGGAGATAGCGCCCAGAATCGCTGCCTGCTGGCCTTCGCCTTTGAAGCCTTTGCCTGCGATAAACGCGGCACCGCCGTTAGAGAACTGAACGATAACCGGCGCTTTAACTTTCGCAGCGGTTTCCAGAACGGCGTTGATGGAATCGGTACCCACGCAGTTAACTGCCGGCAGCGCAAAGTTGTTCTCTTTAGCTACCTGGAATACTTTCTGTACGTCGTCGCCAGTGATGACGCCCGGTTTTACGAAATCAAAAATTTTAGACATATTGCGTTGTCCTGTATGTGTATCTTCGACCGTTGAAAAGGGTAAGCGAGCTGTCAGGCGCGCTGAAAAACAGGCGGGATGCCCCGCCTGCTTAGATTATTTCTTCGCGCGCTCTTCGAGCATCGCAACTGCCGGCAGGACTTTGCCTTCCACGAATTCGAGGAATGCGCCGCCGCCAGTGGAGATGTAGGAGATTTTGTCGGCGATGCCGAACATGTCGATAGCCGCCAGGGTGTCGCCGCCGCCGGCGATGGAGAATGCGTCGCTTTCAGCGATAGCGCGAGCCACAATTTCGGTGCCTTTACGGAAGTTCGGGAACTCGAACACGCCCACCGGACCGTTCCACAGAATAGTTTTGGCGTTTTTCAGGATTTCAGCCAGTTTCTCAGCGGAAACGTCGCCCATATCCAGGATCTGCTCTTCATCTTTGATTTCAGTAACAGATTTCAGGGTAGCCGGTGCGGTTTCAGAGAACTCGGTCGCTACGCGAACGTCTGTCGGAACCGGAATGTCGCAGGTGCCCAGCAGGCGTTTCGCTTCGTCAACCAGATCCGCTTCGTACAGGGATTTACCAACGTTGTGGCCCTGAGCTGCCACGAAGGTGTTGGCGATGCCGCCGCCCACGATCAGCTGGTCAGCGATTTTAGACAGGGAGTCCAGTACGGTCAGTTTGGTAGAAACTTTAGAACCACCCACGATAGCAACCATCGGGCGAGCCGGCTCTTTCAGCGCTTTACCCAGCGCGTCCAGTTCTTCTGCCAGCAGCGGGCCTGCGCACGCGACGTCAGCGAATTTCGCAACACCATGGGTGGAAGCCTGCGCGCGGTGCGCGGTACCAAACGCATCCATTACGAATACGTCACACAGGGACGCGTATTTTTTCGCGAGCGTCTCGTCGTCTTTCTTCTCGCCTTTGTTAAAGCGAACGTTTTCTAAAACGACCAGCTCGCCTTCAGCCACTTCAACACCGTCGAGGTAGTCTTTCGCCAGGCGAACCGGGGAGTTCAGTTTGTCTTTCAGGTAGTTAACTACCGGCAGCAGAGAGAATTCTTCGTTGTATTCGCCTTCGGTCGGGCGGCCCAGGTGGGACGTCACCATCACTTTAGCGCCCTGTTTCAGAGCCAGTTCGATGGTCGGCAGGGAGGCGCGGATACGCGCGTCAGAGGTAACTTTGCCCTCTTTTACCGGAACGTTGAGATCGGCGCGGATCAGAACGCGTTTACCTGCCAGATCCAGATCGGTCATCTTAATTACAGACATGGTGAATCCTCTCGTTGATTCTTAAAGTTTTGCAGACACCATACGCACAAGCCACAGGGCCGTAACGCATGAAATCTTACCTGAAACCAATAGCTGCCATCGCTAACGTGGTGTCGAGCATCCGGTTAGCGAAGCCCCATTCGTTATCGCACCAGACCAGTGTTTTAATCAGGTGCGCTCCACTCACCCGTGTCTGGGTGCCGTCCACAATGGCGCTGTGCGGATCGTGGTTAAAATCTGTTGAGACCAACGGTAATTCCGTATAGTCAACTATACCATGAAATGCACCCTGTGCCGCTTTTTGCAGCAACAGGTTGACTTCATGGGCTTTTACCGGTTTTTGCACCGTCACGCTTAAATCAATGGCCGTCACGTTAATGGTAGGCACGCGCACCGCAATTGCCTCAAAGCGGTCATGAAATTTAGGAAAAATACGTGTTATACCGGCGGCAAGCCTGGTATCGACCGGAATGATAGACTGGCTGGCCGCGCGAGTGCGGCGCAGATCCGGATGATAAGCGTCGATAACCTGTTGATCGTGCATGGCGGAATGGATGGTCGTCACGGTGCCGGATTCAATACCGAACGCGTCGTCCATCAGCTTGATAATCGGAATAATGCAGTTGGTGGTGCAGGAGGCGTTAGAAACAATGCGATGCTCAGCGCGCAGTTCCTCTTCATTAACGCCATAAACGACGGTGGCATCGAGATCGTTGCCGCCCGGGTGTGAGAACAGCACTTTGCGCGCGCCCGCTTCGAGATGGGCAATGCCATCGGCGCGGCTGCCGTAAACGCCGGTACAATCGAGCACCACGTCCACATCCAGCGCTTTCCAGGGCAGCGCGTTGATGTCGCGCTCATGCAGCAGACGAATGACATCGTTACCAATCCAGAGCTGCTCGCCTTCCTGACGGACATCCCACGCGAAGCGGCCGTGGCTGGTGTCATATTTCAGCAAATGCGCCATGCCCGCAGCGTCGGCCAGCTCATTAATGGCGACCACACTGATTTCCGCGCGACGGCCGGACTCATACAACGCACGAACTACGTTGCGCCCGATGCGACCGAAGCCATTAATCGCTACGCGTAAGGTCATATCTCTCCTGCCAGAATCCCGGATGTGAAGGAGCTGACAGAGTAATGCAGCCACCTTTGAAGGGGAATCCTCGCCCGTCACAAACTACAACCGTTTGATGGATTGTCGAACAATCAGTCGACTGAAACGCTTCAGCAAGAATAAGCGAAACGTGGAATAAAAGGAATGATAACGCAGCGAAATGACACTAACTTCTGACCTGCATCACATTTTTTCTGGAATAAATTCCACCATTACACCTGCCGGGGTGAATGACGGACAGAAATAAACCATAACGGCAGTCAATATCGACGTTACGCGCCCGCCGCCGCATCCTACAATGGTCACAGCTCCACATTAACAAAGGGATGGTGATGGCGTATCCAGAAGAGTACAAAAACGCAGGAAGTCTCGCCGCCCTGCGCGCGCGCTTTCGCGGCTGCTTGCTTGGCGGCGCCGTGGGCGATGCGCTCGGCGGCCCGGTGGAATTTTTACGGCTTGCGGAAATCACCGCGCGCTTCGGGGCGCAGGGCGTCACGGATTATGAATATGCATGGGGCGGCATCGGGAAAATCACGGACGACACGCAGATGACGTTCTTTACCGCTGAAGGGTTGCTGCGGGCCTGGATGCGTGCGGCGATGCGCGGCATCGGCCCGTCGTTCACCGGTGTGACCGCTCACGCGTATTTACGCTGGCTGCTGACGCAGGGCGAGCGCAACCGCCACAATCTACTGGATAAAACGCAGATGTCCGGCTGGCTTGCCGGGCATAACGCGCTTTTCCATGCCCGCGCGCCGGGCAATACGTGCCTCAGCGCACTGCGCGAAATGCGCGCCTTCGGCGAACCGGCCCGTAACGACAGCAAGGGCTGCGGCGGCGTTATGCGCGTGGCGCCGGTGGGGCTTTTTTACGTGCGTTACCCGGGCAGCGATTTACTGAAAGCGGCGTTTGACACCGGCTGCCAGCTCGCCGCGCTCACGCACGGTCATCCGACCGGCTATCTCACCGGCGGTGTGCTGGCGGCACTGATTTTGCAGCTCGTTCAGGGAGAATTCCTTGACGCTGCGCTGACGCGCTCGCTGGATTTACTGAAAACCACGCCGCAGCATGAAGAAACATGGCGCGCACTGGAGCATGCGCGTTCACTCGCCGCCGCGCCGCTAACCCCGCCGGAGGCTATCAAAACACTGGGTGAGGGATGGGTGGCCGAAGAGGCGCTCGCCATCGCGCTGTTTTGCGCGCTGCGCGCCCACTCGTTTGAAGAGGGCGTACTGATGGCGGTAAACCACGACGGCGATTCTGACTCCACCGGCGCGATAGCCGGAAACTTACTCGGCGCAATGTATGGCATCACGGCCCTGCCGGAAACATGGCTGGCGCGGCTTGAGCTTAACGCGGTGATTCAGGAAATGGCGGATGATTTGCTGGACTACCGCGACTGGTCGGTCTCTGACTACGATAACGCACCGTTTGCCATCGCGTTGCGGGAAAAATATCCGGGCGACTGAGCCCAAAAAAACGGGAGGCGCTGGCCTCCCGTTCGTTTTTATAACGCTATGCGCGATTACAGCAGCGCTTTCGCTTTGCTTACCACGTTATCCACGGTAAAGCCGAACTCTTCAAACAGCTGCTCAGCCGGTGCGGATTCACCGAAGGTCGTCATACCGACGATAGCGCCGTTCAGGCCAACGTATTTGAACCAGTAGTCGGCGATGCCCGCTTCGATAGCCACGCGCGCGCTGACCGCTTTCGGCAGCACGGCTTCGCGGTAAGCGGCATCCTGCTTGTCGAAAACATCGGTAGACGGCATGGAAACCACGCGCGCTTTCACGCCTTCTGCAGCCAGTTTATCGGCAGCGGCAACCGCCAGTTCAACTTCAGAGCCGGTGGCGATGAAGATGATTTGCGGCTGGCCGTCGCAGTCTTTCAGGATGTAGGCACCGCGGGCGATATCCGCCAGCTGCTGCTCGCTACGTTCCTGCTGCGCCAGGTTCTGACGGGAGAAGATCAGCGCCGTCGGGCCATCGTGACGCTCAACCGCGTATTTCCACGCTACCGCAGATTCCACCTGGTCGCACGGACGCCATGTGCTCATGTTCGGGGTCACACGCAGCGCCGCCAGCTGTTCAACCGGCTGGTGGGTCGGGCCATCTTCGCCAAGACCGATGGAGTCGTGGGTGTAGACCATCACCTGACGCTGCTTCATCAGCGCAGCCATACGCACCGCGTTACGGGCATATTCCACAAACATCAGGAAGGTCGAGGTGTACGGCAGGAAACCGCCGTGCAGCGCGATACCGTTCGCGATGGCGGTCATGCCGAATTCGCGCACGCCGTAGTGAATGTAGTTGCCTGCGGCATCTTCATTGATAGCCTTAGAGCCAGACCAGATGGTCAGGTTGCTCGGCGCGAGGTCGGCAGAGCCGCCCAGGAATTCCGGCAGCAGTTTGCCGAAGGCTTCGATAGCGTTCTGAGAGGCTTTACGACTGGCGATTTTCGCCGGGTTCGCCTGCAGGTTCGCGATGAACTCCTGCGCTTTCGCGGCGAAATCAGCCGGCATTTCGCCTTTCATACGGCGGGTAAATTCAGCGGCTTCCTGCGGGAACGCTTTCGCGTAGGCCGCGAATTTTTCGTTCCAGGCGCTTTCTTTGGCCTGGCCCATCTCTTTGGCATCCCACTGCGCGTAGATTTCCTGCGGGATCACAAACGGCTCATATTTCCAGCCCAGCTGTTCGCGGGTCGCGGCCACTTCGGCGTCGCCCAGCGGCGCGCCGTGGGAATCATGGGTGCCTGCTTTGTTCGGCGAGCCGAAACCGATAACGGTTTTGCACATCAGCAGAGACGGTTTGTCGGTAACAGAACGCGCTTCTTCGATGGCGCGCTTGATGGAATCGGCGTCGTGGCCGTCCACGCCGCGCACCACGTGCCAGCCGTAGGCTTCAAAGCGTTTAGCGGTATCGTCGGTGAACCAGCCTTCAATGTGGCCGTCGATGGAGATGCCGTTGTCATCGTAGAACGCCACCAGTTTGCCGAGGCCCAGCGTACCGGCCAGCGAGCAGACTTCGTGGGAGATGCCTTCCATCATGCAGCCGTCGCCCAGGAAGGCGTAGGTGTAGTGGTCGACAATGTCATGCCCAGGACGGTTGAACTGCGCCGCCAGCGTACGCTCGGCGATAGCCATACCGACCGCGTTCGCAATCCCCTGCCCCAGCGGACCGGTGGTGGTTTCCACGCCCGGCGTATAGCCGACTTCCGGGTGGCCCGGCGTTTTGGAATGCAACTGACGGAAGTTCTTCAGCTCTTCGATCGGCAGATCGTAACCGGTGAGGTGCAGCAGGCTGTAAATCAGCATGGAGCCGTGACCGTTGGACAGCACGAAGCGGTCGCGGTCGGCCCAGGACGGGTTCTGCGGGTTATGGTTCAGGAAATCACGCCACAGGACTTCGGCAATGTCAGCCATGCCCATCGGGGCACCCGGATGGCCGGATTTGGCTTTTTGTACTGCGTCCATGCTGAGCGCACGAATAGCATTGGCAAGCTCTTTACGAGAGGACATTTTGACTCCAGATCGGATAGTTGAAGGCCACGCCTTGTTAACGGCTTGACTACTACGCGTTATGGGCTACGCCCGAAAAAGTGTCCCACAATGTAACCCAAGCGGCTGGGCATGTACATGGAGCATCCTTTTGTCCGATAAGAAATCTCTGGAAGCCGCTCGCAGTTTGCGCAACCCACTCGCCGCAGGTGCGCAAACCTCTTTATACTAAGCCGCAAGCCAGCGAAGCCGTTTCGCGGCGACGATAATGAAAACCTCAATGGAGCGTGGAAGCATAACGATGAAAATGCGCGCGATAGTACTGAGCATGACCGCAGCAGCGCTGCTGAGCGGCTGCCAAAACATGAATTCCAACGGCCTGCTGAGCTCAGGCGCCGAGGCATTCCAGGCCTATACCTTAAGCGACGCGCAGGTAAAAGCGCTGAGTGACGAAGCCTGTAAATCGCAGGACAGCAAAGCGAAAATCGCGCCAGCGAACAGCCAGTATACGCAGCGCCTGAACAAAATCGCCGCGGCGCTTGGCGATAACATCAACGGCCAGCCGGTGAACTACAAGGTTTACGAGGAAAAAGACGTCAACGCCTTCGCGATGGCGAACGGCTGCATCCGCGTTTACAGCGGTCTGATGGACATGATGAACGATAACGAAGTAGAAGCGGTGATTGGCCATGAAATGGGCCACGTCGCGCTGGGCCACGTGAAGCGCGGCATGCAGGTGGCGCTTGGCACCAACGCATTGCGTGGTGCGGCGGCTTCTGCGGGCGGCATCGTGGGCAGCCTGTCGCAGTCGCAGCTGGGCGAGCTTGGCGAACAGCTGGTGAACGCGCAGTTCTCGCAGCGTCAGGAATCTGAAGCGGATGACTACTCTTACGATCTGCTGCGTAAACGCGGTATTAATCCGTCAGGGCTTGCCACCAGTTTTGAGAAACTCGCGAAGCTGGAAAAAGGCCGTCAGAGCTCCATGTTTGACGATCACCCGGCCTCGGAAGCGCGCGCGCAGCACATTCGCGATCGCATGAAGGCAGACGGGCTGAAATAAGCGGCTTTAGCTATATAAAAGAAAACGCCGGACAAGGTTTCGCCTTGTCCGGCGTTTTTGCGAATGAATACTGTCAGCCCGGCAAGCATTACGTTACGCTGCCGGGCCAGGCAAAGATTACTCGCCTTTTTTCGCCGCCTGGATGTAGAGCATTTCCAGCGCCAGCGTCGCCGCGGCCAGTGCGGTGATATCAGACTGGTCGTATGCCGGTGCCACTTCCACAATATCCATACCGACGATGTTCAGATCCTGAATGCCGCGCAGCAGTTTCAGCGCGCGATCGGAGGTCAGGCCGCCAATCACCGGCGTGCCGGTGCCCGGTGCGAACGCCGGATCCAGGCAGTCGATGTCGAACGTCAGGTATACCGGCATGTCGCCGACAATCTGTTTCACCTGTGCCACCACATCGTCAACGGTGCGGTCGTTCACCTGCGGCGCGTCCAGCACGGTAAAGCCGTTGTCTTTGTCGAACTCGGTACGAATGCCAATCTGCACGGAGCGGGTCGGATCGATCAGGCCTTCGTTCGGCGCGGTGTAGAACATGGTGCCGTGGTCAAATTCACAGCCGTTGGCGTAGGTGTCGGTATGCGCGTCGAAATGCACCAGCGCCATTTTGCCGAAGTGCTTCGCGTGGGCGCGCAACAGCGGCAGCGTCACGAAGTGGTCGCCACCGAAAGAGAGCATACGCTTACCGGCCGCCAGCAGTTTTTCCGCATGCGCCTGGAGTTTCTCGCTCATCTCGCGCGCATCGCCGAACGCATAGACCAGATCGCCGCAATCCACGACCTTCAGGCGCTTACGCATATCGAAATTCCACGGGAAGCGGTTGCCTTCCCACGCGAGGTTGGTGGACACCTGACGAATAGCGGCAGGTCCGAAGCGGCTGCCCGAACGGCCAGAGGTGGCCATATCAAACGGAATACCGGTGATCACCCACTCGGCGTCGCTGTCATACGGCATGAAATTCAATGGCAGGCGTAAAAAACCAAAGGCGTTGGAAACCAGGGAGTTGTCGTACTGATGGCCTAAGGTGTTCATGAATCTGACCTCTTTTTAAGGTTGAGACGTGGGATAAAAAAAATCCCCTCCGCGTCGTTAAACCCGACGAGGAAGGGATGGATTCGTGTACAGCGTGTTGGCGCGGATTATCGCCAGATTTTCGTTCAGGTTCAATAGCGCGCGGCTCATGCTCGTCAGTATAGAACAGGAAATTTCGCCGCGCGTTTTTTAGCCTCCTGACCGGCAGGAGGCTAAAACCTGATTACTCGTCTTCGAGATAGGTGTAGCCGTACAGGCCGCTCTCGAACTCTTCCAGAAACTGCTGTTGCAGCGCGGCATCAAGACCAGTCTGTTTGACCTGATCGCGGAAGTGCGTCAGCAGCGTATCCGGGTCGAGCTGGACGTAACGCAGCATATCCGCCACGGTGTCGCCTTCATCGGAAAGCTCCACTTCCACGCTGCCATCCGGGAACACAAACACATCCACCGCTTCGGTATCGCCGAAGAGGTTATGCATGTTGCCCAGGATCTCCTGATACGCCCCCACCATAAAGAAGCCCAGCGGCGGCGGGTTTTCCGGATCGTATTCCGGCAGCGGCATGGTGGTCGCGATGCCGTCGCCATCGACGTAGTGATCGATGGTGCCGTCGGAATCGCAGGTAATGTCGAGCAGCACGCCACGGCGCGTCGGCGCGTGGTTCAGACCTTCCAGCGGCAATACCGGGAAGAGCTGATCGATACCCCAGGCATCCGGCATCGACTGGAACAGCGAGAAGTTGACGTAAATCTTATCCGCCATGCGCTCCTGCAGTTCGTCGATAATCGGGCGATGCGCGCGGTTTTGCGGATCGAGCTGTTTCTGCACTTCCTGGCACAGGCTCAGATAGAGCTGTTCCGCCCAGGCGCGATCCTGGAGCGAATATGAGCCCGAAGAGTAGCCGATATGAATATCGTGCAGATCCATCTGGCTGTCGTGCAGCCACTCGCGCAGCGAACGGCGCGTGCCCGGCTCGTGCATCTCCTGCCAGGTTTCCCACATGCTTTGCAGCGGGCGCGGCGCGTCTTCAGACGGCGCGGTCGGCTCGGTATATTCGTTACGCTCAACGCCGATGATATTGGAGACCAGCACGGTGTGGTGCGCGGTTACCGCACGGCCGGATTCGGTAATGACCGTCGGGTGCGGCAGGCCGTTTTCTTCACACGCGTCGCCGATAGCCCAGATAATGTTGTTCGCGTATTCGTTCAGGCCATAGTTGACCGAGCAGTCCGACTGCGAGCGCGTCCCTTCATAGTCCACGCCCAGGCCGCCGCCCACGTCGAAGCACTGAATATTCACGCCAAGCTTGTGCAGTTCCACATAAAAGCGGGCGGATTCGCGCACGCCGGTGGCGATATCGCGGATATTCGCCATCTGGGAACCCAGGTGGAAGTGCAGCAATTGCAGGCTGTCGAGACGATTGGCCTCGCGCAGCATCTCAACCAGTTGCAGCACCTGCGTCGCCGCCAGGCCGAATTTCGATTTTTCGCCGCCGGAAGACTGCCATTTGCCGGAGCCCTGCGAGGCGAGACGCGCACGCACGCCAAGACGCGGGATAACGTTCAGGCGTTCGGCTTCTTCCAGCACGATTTTGATTTCTGACATCTTCTCGATGACCAGATAGACCTTGTGGCCCATCTTCTCGCCGATCAGCGCCAGACGAATGTATTCACGGTCTTTATAGCCGTTGCAGACGATAACGCTGCGGGTCATGCCCGCGTGCGCCAGTACCGCCATCAGCTCCGCTTTGGAGCCCGCTTCCAGGCCCAGCGGCTCGCCGGAGTGGATCAGCGATTCAATCACGCGACGATGCTGGTTTACCTTAATCGGGTAGACCAGAAAGTAGTCGCCGTTATAGCCGTAGGATTCACGGGCGCGTTTAAACGCCGCGTTAATGGAACGCAGGCGATGTTGCAGGATCTGCGGGAAGCAGAACAGCGCAGGCAGGCGCTGGCCCTGAGCTTCACGCTCCTTTACCAGCTTCGCGAGATCGACGCGCGCTTCGGGGACGTCAGGATCCGGGCAAACGCTGATATGGCCCAGTTCGTTAACGTCGTAGTAGTTATTGCCCCACCAGGCAATATTGTAAGTACGCAGCATCTTGCTGGCTTCCTGGGAGCTCATTGCAACCTCCTGCATGGAACGTAGTACACCCTGTTCGCCCGCTGACGAAGGCGAAGATGAAAAGATGTCGTCAGACATAGCGAACCTCAAATTTTGTCGAAAGTGTAAAACAGTTAACTACTATCGCAGCGTTACACTGTGATAACAACCCATAAACAGCAGAGTTATCCAGCACATAGTGCTGACCACCCTGCCGCGCGACCGGTTTCTTATTCATATCATTGTAAAACACGTAACCGAACTCCGTGTGACGGGTCGGCGAAACCACGAGAAAACTCCTGACGTCAGGAGAGCCCTTGTTCAGTTATCGCAAGCCGTGACCGGCCCGGGAATCCTGAGAAGCGCCGAGATGGGTAGAACATCGGCAGGTTTGCAAAAAAGAGATGCAGGTTGCGGGGGAAAAGCGCACGCCAGAACGGCATGGCAGATTAAGCGAATAACGGCGGTTCATTATCTGGTATCACCTCCACGCCAGCCCTTGTAGACCGGCGATAAGCCAAAGCTAAAAATCACTCTCAGCCCGGCTGGAAGTGGCGACACGGAGACTGTTTCCGTGCGCTTTTTTGCAGGAGCCGCGCGCGCCGTTTTATACCGGGAACACAGGTAAAAAGCAAAACAAAAAAGCGCCGTTTGCCGTCCTTGTCAGGAATTCTTGCCAGCGCGGCGTTAAAGGCATTGTTCAATGCCGCAAAAACTGCTGGAAATCGGCTTAAGATTTAACCTAGAATAGCCGTCCAGATGTTAATCCATCTATACTGATTAACACTTAGCCTTCCTGTGTGTTTACCTGCATGGCCGCAGAATTTTCTTCTTAGATGGCACCGACACACGGTATGCTGAGCTAATTGATTTATCCAGGGTGATACAAAACATGGCAAAACACCTTTTTACTTCTGAATCTGTCTCAGAAGGACATCCCGATAAAATTGCGGACCAGATCTCCGATGCAGTGCTGGACGCCATTCTTGAGCAGGATCCGAAAGCACGCGTGGCCTGCGAAACGTACGTAAAAACCGGCATGGTGCTGGTGGGTGGTGAAATCACCACCAGCGCGTGGGTCGATATCGAAGAGATTACCCGCAACACGGTACGCGAAATCGGCTACGTCCATTCCGATATGGGCTTTGACGCCAACTCCTGCGCCGTACTGAGCGCTATCGGCAAACAGTCTCCGGACATAAACCAGGGCGTTGACCGCACCGATCCGCTTGAGCAGGGCGCGGGCGACCAGGGCCTGATGTTCGGCTACGCCACCAACGAAACCGACGTGCTGATGCCGGCACCGGTCACCTACGCGCACCGTCTGGTACAGCGTCAGGCGGAAGTGCGTAAAAACGGCACGCTGCCGTGGCTGCGCCCGGATGCGAAAAGCCAGGTCACGTTCCAGTATGATGGCGGCAAAATCGTGGGTATCGACGCCGTTGTGCTTTCCACCCAGCACGCGGAAGACATCGAGCAGAACGTTCTGCACGACGCGGTCATGGAAGAGATCATCAAGCCGGTTCTGCCTGCGGAATGGCTGAATGAATCCACCAAATATTTCATCAACCCGACGGGCCGTTTCGTTATCGGCGGGCCGATGGGCGACTGCGGTCTGACCGGTCGTAAGATCATCGTTGATACCTACGGCGGCATGGCGCGTCACGGTGGCGGCGCGTTCTCCGGTAAGGACCCGTCTAAAGTTGACCGTTCCGCAGCGTATGCGGCGCGTTACGTGGCGAAAAACATCGTGGCCGCAGGCCTGGCTGACCGTTGTGAAATTCAGGTTTCCTACGCCATCGGCGTCGCGGAGCCGACCTCCATCATGGTTGAAACGTTCGGTACCGAGAAAATTGCGACCGAGCAGCTCACCCTGCTGGTGCGTGAGTTCTTCGACCTGCGTCCGTACGGCCTGATCCAGATGCTGGATCTGCTGCACCCGATCTACAAAGAGACCGCCGCTTACGGTCACTTTGGTCGCGAACACTTCCCGTGGGAAAAAACCGACAAAGCGCAGCTGCTGCGCGACGCTGCCGGTCTGAAATAATCCCTGCGTGGTTCTCTTAAAGGCCAGCCTTGTGCTGGCCTTTTGCTTTTTGGGTGGTGATAGCCCCCTGCCCCTTCTTCTTTTCTGCCAGCAGCTATACTTTCTGCCATCGCGACGGACATGATCTCACTGAAACCGATTACATGAGCAGGAAAAGCGGCGTTTTTTCAGAATTGTCTATAGGCAAATGCCCTTTCTGCATTCTGTTACATCCCGCTTCGGTTTAGTCTGAATTCCTCTCCGCCGCTTCGTTTCTGGCTACACTAATTAACTGATTAAAAAAGGGATAAGCGCTTTACACAAGCTGACAGTAGTGTAACCGATTACACGCACGTGACTGATATCACATATTTTTACGTTACGCTAACTTACCCTTTACGACGATAAAACCAATAACCCAACTGGAGGGCAGTATGCCTGACAATAAAAAACAGGGGCGTTCACACAAGGCCATGACGTTCTTCGTCTGCTTTCTGGCGGCCCTGGCAGGACTTCTTTTCGGCCTCGACATCGGCGTCATTGCGGGCGCACTGCCCTTTATCGCCAAAGATTTTAATATCACGCCACATCAACAGGAGTGGGTGGTCAGCTCCATGATGTTTGGTGCCGCCGTCGGCGCGGTCGGCAGCGGCTGGCTCTCTTCGCGTCTCGGGCGTAAATACAGCCTGATGATTGGCTCCGTGCTGTTCGTTATCGGCTCCCTCTGCTCGGCGTTCGCGCCGAATGTGGAAGTGCTGATTATCTCCCGCGTGCTGCTGGGCCTCGCGGTCGGTATCGCCTCTTACACCGCGCCGCTGTACCTCTCTGAAATTGCGCCGGAGAAAATCCGCGGCAGTATGATTTCTATGTATCAGTTGATGATCACCATCGGGATTCTGGGCGCGTATCTCTCTGACACCGCGTTCAGCTACAGCGGCGCCTGGCGCTGGATGCTGGGTGTTATCACTATCCCGGCCATCCTGCTGCTGATTGGCGTTTTCTTCCTGCCGGACAGCCCGCGCTGGTTCGCTGCGAAACGCCGCTTCCACGACGCCGAGCGCGTCCTGCTGCGCCTGCGTGACTCCAGCGCTGAAGCCAAACGCGAGCTGGAAGAGATTCGCGAAAGCCTGAAGGTAAAACAGGGCGGCTGGGCGCTGTTTAAAGACAACAGCAACTTCCGCCGCGCGGTCTTCCTCGGCATTCTGTTGCAGGTGATGCAGCAGTTCACCGGCATGAACGTCATCATGTATTACGCGCCGAAAATCTTTGAACTGGCGGGTTACTCCAACACCACCGAGCAGATGTGGGGCACCGTGATTGTCGGCCTGACCAACGTCCTGGCGACCTTTATCGCCATCGGCCTGGTTGACCGCTGGGGCCGTAAGCCGACGCTGATTCTGGGCTTTATCGTCATGGCCGCCGGTATGGGCATTCTCGGCACTATGCTGCATATGGGCATCGACAGCCCGGCTGGCCAGTACTTCGCCGTCGCGATGCTGCTGATGTTTATCATCGGTTTCGCCATGAGCGCCGGTCCGCTGATTTGGGTGCTGTGCTCTGAAATTCAGCCGCTAAAAGGCCGCGATTTCGGCATCACGCTCTCCACCACGACCAACTGGATTGCGAACATGATTGTCGGTGCGACCTTCCTCACCATGCTCAACACGCTGGGCAACGCGCCGACCTTCTGGGTCTACGCCGGTCTCAACCTGTTCTTCATCGTGCTGACCGTACTGCTGGTACCGGAAACCAAGCACGTGTCGCTGGAGCATATCGAGCGTAACCTGATGCAGGGCCGTAAACTGCGCGACATCGGTTCGAACGACTAAGCCTGACCTTGCCGCCCGTTCATGCGGGCGGCATGCGCAAGGGGCTGCCGCCTCTTGCGCCCATCCCCTCCTCAGTTCTATCCTCTCGCTATGAAAACCCCACGTCTTCCCATCGCCATTCAACAGGCCGTAATGCGCAGCCTGCGCGACGCGCTCGCACGCGCTAACCTCAAACTTGGCCGCAACTACCCGGAGCCAAAACTGGTCTATCAGCAGCGCGGCACAGCGGCGGGCACCGCCTGGCTCGAAAGCTATGAAATTCGCTTAAATCCGGTACTGCTGATGGAAAACCAGCAGGCGTTTATTGATGAAGTGGTGCCGCACGAGCTGGCGCACCTGCTGGTCTGGAAGCATTTTGGCCGCGTGCCGCCGCATGGAAAAGAGTGGAAATGGATGATGGAAAGCGTGCTTGGCGTTCCGGCGCGCCGTACGCATCAGTTTGAGCTCGATTCGGTGCGAGCCAATACCTTCCCCTACCGCTGTCGCTGCCAGCAGCATCAGCTCACCGTGCGCCGTCATAACCGCGTCGTGCGCGGCGAAACCCAGTACCGCTGCGTGCGCTGCGGCGATACGCTGGTTGCAGAAAACTGACGCCTTCAGGAAATTTCTGGCAATAACCGATTGCTTCCGGCGCCCGCCTTCGTTACGTTGCGAACACCTTCGGACAAGGAGCTGGAAGATGTCTCGCAAAATTACACTGGCGGCGGCGCTGTGCGTCGCCTTTGCCGCACCCGCCGCGCTGGCGTCCGGTATTCATAGTTTCAGCCAGGCCAAAGCCGCTGGCGTGAAAATCAACGCCGACGCGCCTGGCGATTTCTACTGTGGATGCCCGATTACCTGGCAGGGCAAAAAAGGGATCCCCGATCTCAAGGCCTGCGGCTATCAGGTGCGGAAAAACGAAAACCGCGCCTCGCGCATCGAATGGGAGCACGTGGTGCCCGCGTGGCAGTTCGGCCACCAGCGCCAGTGCTGGCAGGATGGCGGACGGAAAAACTGCGATAAAGACCCGGTCTATCGCGAAATGGAAACCGATCTTCATAACCTGCAACCCGCCGTTGGCGAGGTGAACGGCGATCGCGGCAATTTCCTTTACAGCCAGTGGCGCGGCGGTGAAGGCCAGTACGGCCAGTGCGAAATGAAAGTCGACTTTAAAAATAAACAGGCCGAGCCGCCTGCCCGCGCCCGCGGCGCTATCGCGCGTACCTATTTCTATATGCGCGATAAATATCAGCTCAACCTGTCGCGCGCCCAGACGCAGCTTTTCGAGGCCTGGAACAAGCTCTACCCGGTGACGCCGTGGGAGTGTACCCGCGACGAACGCATCGCGAAGGTGCAGGGCAACCATAACCCCTACGTACAGCAGGCTTGCCAGGGGCAAAACCGCTAACCTACACTACCGGGCAATTGTTAACGCAGGGCTTGCCGCGCGATGCCGCAAGCCCGTTTACCGGAAAATGCCCATGCGAATTCCCCGCATCTATCACCCCGAGCCGCTGGTCGTCGGGCGTGAAATCGCTCTTGATGAAGACGCCGCGAACCACGTTGGCCGCGTGCTGCGCATGAGCGCAGGCCAGGCGCTGCAACTGTTCGACGGCAGCAATCACGTCTTTGCCGCTGAAATCACGCAGGCGAGCAAAAAAAGCGTGCTGGTGAATGTGGTGAGCCGTGAAGAGGCGAACCGCGAATCGCCGCTCTTTTTACATCTCGGCCAGGTGATGTCGCGCGGCGAGAAAATGGAATTCACCATCCAGAAATCGATTGAGCTTGGCGTCAGCGTCATTACCCCGCTCTTCTCCGAGCGCTGCGGCGTTAAGCTTGATGAAGAGCGCCTCAATAAAAAGCTGCAACAGTGGCAGAAAATCGCGATTGCCGCCTGCGAGCAGTGCGGTCGCAACGTGGTGCCGGAAATCCGCCCGGCGATGGATCTCGAAGCCTGGTGCGCCGAGCCGGACAGCGGCCTTAAGCTCAATCTTCACCCGCGCGCCGCGCACAGCATCAACACGCTGCCGCAGCCCGTTGAGCGCGTGCGTCTGCTGATTGGCCCGGAAGGCGGCCTTTCCGCTGACGAAATTGCCATGACCGCACGTTACCAGTTTACTGATATCCTGTTAGGACCACGCGTTTTGCGCACAGAGACCACTGCGCTCACCGCCATCACCGCACTGCAGGTGCGCTTTGGCGATCTGGGCTAAAGGAGAAAAATAATGATCAAGCTCGGCATCGTGATGGACCCCATCGCAAACATCAACATCAAGAAAGATTCCAGCTTCGCTATGCTGCTGGAAGCCCAGCGCCGCGGCTATGAACTCCACTATATGGAGATGGCGGATCTGTACCTTGATAACGGCGAAGGCCGCGCCCGCACGCGTCTGGTGAGCGTCGAGCAGAACTATGACAAATGGTACGAGTTCGGCACCGAGCAGGATATTGCGCTGGCCGATCTCGACGTGGTGCTGATGCGAAAAGATCCGCCGTTCGACACCGAATTTATCTACGCCACTTACATCCTTGAGCGCGCCGAAGAGAAAGGCACGCTTATCGTCAACAAGCCCCAGAGCCTGCGCGACTGCAACGAGAAACTCTTCACCGCGTGGTTTGCCGACCTCACTCCGCATACGCTGGTGACGCGCAACAAAGCGCAGCTGAAAGCCTTCTGGGAAAAGCATGGCGATATCATTTTAAAACCGCTGGACGGCATGGGCGGCGCGTCGATTTTCCGCGTTAAAGAAGGCGATCCGAACCTTTCCGTTATTGCGGAAACCCTGACGGTGCTCGGCAGCCGCTACTGCATGGCGCAGAACTACCTGCCGGCGATTAAAGACGGCGACAAGCGCGTGCTGGTTGTCGACGGCGAGCCGGTGCCGTACTGCCTCGCACGCATTCCGCAGGGCGGCGAAACCCGCGGCAATCTGGCGGCTGGCGGTCGTGGCGAACCGCGTCCGCTGACGGACAGCGACTGGGAAATCGCCCGTCGCGTCGGACCGACGCTGAAAGCGAAAGGTCTGATTTTTGTCGGCCTCGATATCATCGGCGACAAGCTAACGGAAATTAACGTCACCAGCCCTACCTGCGTGCGTGAAATCGAAGCGCAGTACCCGGTTTCCATTACCGGCATGCTGATGGACGCTATCGAAAAACGCCTCGCTAAGTAAGCCTTTCGGGCGGGAACTCTCCCGCCCGTTACCCCACCGGGGGTGACAGCTCGCGACTTTCCCCGCATACTGAATCTGCCGATTTTCCAACCAGGACTACAGAACTTTTGACGATGAATTTACAGCATCATTTCCTCATTGCCATGCCGGCCCTTCAGGACCCGCTGTTCCGCCGTTCCGTGGTGTATATCTGCGAATACAATAATGAAGGCGCGATGGGCCTTATCATTAACAAACCTCTGGAAAATCTGCAGGTTGAAGGTGTTCTTCAGAAACTGAAAATCACGCCGGAGCCGCGCGACCCGGCAATTCGCCTCGATAAGCCCGTGTTTCTTGGCGGCCCGCTGGCCGAAGATCGCGGTTTTATTCTGCACACGCCGCCGGATGCGTTCTCCTCCAGCATCCGTATTTCCGATAACACCGTGATCACGACATCGCGCGACGTGCTCGAAACGCTCGGCACGGCCGAACAGCCCGATGACGTACTGGTGGCGCTCGGCTACTCCTCCTGGGAGAAAGGCCAGCTTGAAGAAGAGATCCTGGAGAACGCCTGGCTTACGGCACCGGCGGATCTGAACATTCTCTTTCGCACGCCTATCGCCGACCGCTGGCGCGAGGCCGCGAAGCTTATCGGCATCGACATCCATACTATGCCTGGCGAAGCGGGGCACGCGTAATGAGCGGCACCCTGCTGGCCTTCGATTTTGGCACGAAAAGTATCGGCGTGGCGATTGGGCAGCGCGTGACGGCCACAGCCCGCCCACTTACCGCCATCAAAGCGCAAAACGGCAACCCGGACTGGACGCTCATCGAAAAGCTCCTGAAAGAGTGGCAGCCGGACGACGTGATTGTTGGCCTTCCGCTGAATATGGACGGCACCGAACAGCCGCTGACGGCGCGCGCGCGCACATTCGCCAACCGGCTGCATGGCCGATTCGGCATTAAAGTGACGCTGCACGATGAACGCTTAAGCACCGTGGAAGCCCGCGCCGGGCTCTTCGAGCGCGGCGGTTTCCGCGCGCTGAACAAAGGCAGCGTGGATTCCGCCTCGGCGGTCGTCATCCTGGAAAGCTACTTCGAGCAACACGGCTAACGCAATTTACGCAGTGCTGCCAGGCGCTGCGTTCGTGTTTCTCTTATCCGCCCGAATTCTTTATTTCCACTCATGAATCCGCCCCGGATCACACTTCTCTGGTGTGGCCTTTGCCCGGCTCGCCGATCGTTTCTATAAAAGAAACATAGCCAGTTTACGTCAGACCGGTTTCATCAGCCGCGCGGCAAGCGCATCAAGCTGCTCAAGACGCGTGTGGATTTCAGGATTGCTGATGTTCCACATGCCAGCCAGCGCTACCGCGGCGTTATGAATGCCAAGCGGTTTCGCCATCGAGACTTCACCGTCGTCGTGGCGCCAGACCACCAGGCCCTTTTCACGCTGCTGCGTCACATGAGGCGCGAGCTGTTCCCACTGCTCAGGCGTGAAGCGCGCTTCCAGCGCCTCGTCGCTATCCGCCGCCAGCAGCGACATGCCGATGACCGACTGCCAGGCTGGCAGCATACGAAAACCGGCCAGCGCCTGGCTCATTTGAGTGCCGGGTGTGGAGTGATAGATGTAGATGATTTGATCTTCCCAGAGCACGCCCAGCGCCACCACCACATCTTTAGGGGCGTAGCGCTCAAGCAGTGGCAGGGCATGGGAGAAAAGCGCAGAACCACGAATCGACTGTGCCGCCAGGGCGTGAATGCCAGGGCCGGGCAGATAACGGCGCTGCTCATCCTGCATGGTGAGGCCAATAGAGGCCATTGTCATCAGCAGGCGGTTGACGCGTGTGGTGTTGATGCCCATCAGCCGGGCAAGCTCCCGACACCCGATGGCCCGATCGCTGGAGACCAGGTATTGCAGGCAGCGGATCCCATCGATCAGGCTCTGGTTGGGTTGTGAAGACATAGCGAAGTCCCGTTGCATGACAATGTCATGAGTGTAATGCCAGTTAAGAAGGATACAAGTTTATGAACGTCTTTCCCCGCAGCGCCGACCGGATCTTTCCTGAAGAACAACTCCATGCCGATCTGCTGGTGGCAGGCGGCGGCCTTGCTGGTTTGTGCGCCGCGCTGGCGGCCGCCCGCGACGGATTGCAGGTGATTCTGGTCCAGGACAGGCCGGTGCTGGGCGGCAATGCCTCCAGCGAAGTGCGGCTGTGGGCCAACGGCGCAACCTCGCACATGGGCAACAACAACCGCTGGGCGCGCGAAGGCGGCATTATGGGCGAAATCCTCGAAGAAAACCTCTGGCGCAACAAAGAGGGTAATCCGGTGATGTTCGATCTGGTGCTGCTGGATCTCGCCCGCTCGCAGCCGGGGTTGACGCTGCTGCTGAACACCGCGCTTTTTGACGTCGTCAATAATGGCCAGCGGATTACACGTGTCCGTGGCTTTAACGCCATTAACGAAACTTTTTATAGCATTACCGCTGCCCAGTTTTGCGACGCCACCGGCGATGGCGTGCTGGGCTATCTTGCGGGCGCTGAGTTTCGCGTCGGCGCGGAAGAGGCGGACGAGCCTGGCGAAAAAATGGCACCGGGCGATAGCTTCGGTCACAAGCTCGGGCATTCGATTTACTTTTACACCAAACAGACCAGCGGCCCGGTGCGCTTTGTTCCGCCGTCGTTTGCGCTGAAAGAGATAACCGATATTCCGCGCTATCAGCGGCTTACCTCCACGCTCAACGGCTGCGATCTCTGGTGGCTCGAATGGGGCGGCCGTCTGGATACCGTTCATCAGAGCGAAGAGATCAAATGGGAGCTGTGGAAAATAGTCTGGGGTGTGTGGGATCACATTAAAAACTCTGGCCAGTTCCCGGATGCGGAAAATCTTACGATCGAATGGGTCGGCACCATTCCCGGCAAGCGCGAGAGCCGCCGATTTATGGGCGATCACCTGCTCTGCCAGCAGGATATTATCGAGCAGCGCGACCATTACGACGCTGTCGCCTACGGCGGCTGGTCTATCGATTTGCACCCGGCGGACGGCGTCTACAGCACGCATGACGGCTGCCGCCAGTTTCACAGCAAAGGCACATACACCATTCCCTGGCGCAGCCTCTACAGCCGCTCGCTGGATAATCTGTTTCTGACCGGGCGGCTTATCTCCGCCTCGCATGTGGCTTTCGGCAGTGCCCGCGTAATGTGTACCTGTGGGCTGCTGGGCGAAGTGGTTGGCCGGGCGGCCGCGCTCTGCCATCAGCAGGGCATCACGCCGCGCCAGCTGGCGGCGCGCGAGCGCATCACTGCGTTGCAACAGCACCTGCAGGCGACCGGCTGTTATATTCCCCGCCAGCGGCTGGACAACCCGGCGCGCGGCGCGCGGCTTCGCGTCAGCAGTGAATATCAGCTCACTGAACTCACGCCGAACGGCGAATGGGCAACGCTTTCGGCGCGCACGGCGCTGCTGCTGCCCCTGCGTGCCGGGCAGTCGCTGCCGACCCTGCACTTTACATTGCGGGCCGAGACCCCACAGCGCCTGCGCGTTCAGTTGCTCACCAGCCATAAACCGGGCAACTATACGCCGGAGCGCTGGCTGGACGAGTGCGAGCTGGAGGTTCACGATGCCGCACCCTACCGGGTGGCGCTGCACCATACCGCTGAACAGGACTGTTACGTCTTTATTGTTTTCGAGCGGTGCGACGCCATTGAAATGGCGCTCAGCGCGCAGCACTTGCCTGGCATCATGATGGTGTTTAACAGCCTTAACGCGCGGGTCGCCAAACGCTCGCGCCAGGTGGCCGATGGCGATTACGGCGTGGACGAATTTGACTTCTGGCTGCCGCGCCGCCGCCCGCACCAGATTATGCCCGCGCTGCGCCTCGACGCGCCGCTGCGCTGTTATCCGCCCGAAAACCTGCTTAACGGCCGCCTGCGGCCCGAACAGCAAACCAACGCCTGGGCACCCGCCGCGGACGATCCGCAACCCACCGTCGAATGGCGCTGGGCGCAGCCGCAAACGTTCGACACCCTGACGCTGATTTTCGATAACGATTTCGATAATGCGATGGAAACCGTCCAGATGGGCCATGACTGCGCCGTGACGCCCCACTGCGTCACGCATTACCGCCTGTGGGCCGATGAGACGCTGCTGGCGGACGTGACGGATAACCATCACGCCGTCTGCGAATACCGCGTCGATGCGCCACGCACCGCGAGCGTCATACGCCTTGAAATCCTCAACACCGCAGGCGCGCTGCCCGCCCTTTACGCGCTCCACGTGCGTTAGCCCCAGTGCCCGGCGCTGGCGTCTTTTTGCAGCGCCAGCCTGCCTTCGTTCAGGCGCATCGCCACGCTTTGCGCGAAGGTTTGCATCCCCTGCTGCTGGCCGGTTTCCATCAGGCCCGGCAACTGGTGCGTTTTCCCTTCGCGGATGAGATTTGCCACGGCGGGCGTATTGATAAGCAGCTCATGCAGCGCCGTTCTGCCACCCTGCGCATCTGCCACCAGCTTTTGCGCTAACACTGCCTTCAGGCTGCCCGCCAGCTGGCTGCGCACTTTGTTTTGCTCATCAGCGGGAAACACATCCACCAGCCGCTCGACGGCCTGCGCCGCGCCGCGGGTGTGCAGCGTCGCCAGCACCAGATGGCCGGTTTCCGCCGCCGTAAGCGCGAGCCGGATCGTTTCGCTGTCGCGGAGTTCCCCCAGCAAAATGACATCGGGATCCTCACGCAGCGCGCCGCGCAGGCCGTCGCTGAAGCTCTGGCAGTGCGTGCCAATTTCTCGCTGCTGGATAAGACAGCGCGCCGGCTGATGACAAAATTCGACCGGATCTTCAAGCGTCAGAATATGGCCGTCGAGCGTTTCGTTCAGATGGCCGACCATCGCCGCAAGCGTCGTCGATTTACCGCTCCCGGTAGCGCCTGTGACCAGCAGCAGGCCATCCGGCATCGTCAATAACCCCGGCACGGCGGCGGGCACGCCGAGCGCCTCAAGCTTTGGGCAGCCGCGCGGCAGCAGGCGCAGCACCAGCGAAATGCCCTGCATCTGGCGAAACGCGTTGCCGCGCAGCCGCACGCCGCCTGCCAGACTGACCGCAAAATCGGTCTGCCCGCGCTCGGCAAGCTCGCGCTGATGGGCGTCGTCAAGCCAGCGCGCCAGCAGGTTTTCCGGCTTCGGGACAGGCTCCTGCAGCGTCTCCAGCCGCCCCTGTCTGCGCCAGCGCGCCGGCAGTTCGCTACACAGGTGTAGATCCGAAACGTTATGCTTTACACTAAGCGCCACTAATTCATCCATTTCCATACAGCTTCCCTGATCATGAGTGAGACAGAACGCAACTTAACGCAGGTCCGGCAAAAGATCTCAGCGGCTGCACAACGCTGCGGCCGGGCTCCAGAAGAAGTTACGCTGCTTGCAGTGAGTAAAACAAAACCTGCGAGCGCGATAGCAGAAGCGATCGCTGCCGGGCAGCGTGAATTTGGTGAAAATTATGTGCAGGAGGGCGTGGAAAAGATCCTTCACTTCCGCGACGCGGGCGTTGACGGGCTGACCTGGCACTTTATCGGTCCGTTGCAGTCCAACAAAAGCCGTCTGGTGGCGGAGCATTTCGACTGGTGCCATACGGTCGACCGACTGCGCATCGCCACTCGCCTGAATGAACAGCGCCCGGATGAAATGACGCCGCTTAACGTGCTGATTCAGGTTAATATCAGCGACGAACAGAGCAAATCCGGCATTGCCTTAAGCGAGCTGGACGCGCTGGCAGAGCAGATAGCGGCGCTGCCGCGTCTGCGGCTGCGCGGGCTGATGGCCATTCCGGCGCCGGAAAAAGAGTATGCGCGCCAGTTTGCCGTCGCCTGTGAAATGGCGGCGGCCTTCACGGCTCTTAAAGCGCGCTACCCGACGGTAGACACGCTTTCGCTCGGCATGAGCGATGATATGGAAGCCGCCATCGCCGCTGGCAGCACGATGGTGCGCATTGGTACCGCGATTTTCGGCGCGCGCGATTACGCCCGCGCCACCCAACAATAACTTCTGAGGAACGCCATGCTGACGTTGACTTTCCTGGTCAAAACGCTGATCGACCTGTATGTGATGGTGCTGCTGCTGCGCATCTGGATGCAGTGGTCGCGCTGCGATTTTTATAACCCGCTCGCCCAGACGGTGGTGAAATTTACCCAGCCGGTGATAGGCCCGCTGCGCCGTATTATTCCGTCGATAGGGCCTATCGACACCTCATCGCTGCTGGTGGCGTTTATTCTCTCAACGCTGAAATTCCCGCTGCTGTTATTGATTCAGTCAGGCGCGCTGTCGCTCGATCCGTTTAACCTGGTGGTGGGCCTGCTGTCGCTGCTGAAATCCGCAGGCCAGTTAGTCTTCTGGGTGATTATTATCCGCTCGCTGATGAGCTGGGTAAGCCAGGGCCGCAGCCCGATTGAGTTTGTGCTGATTCAGCTGACTGAACCGCTGATGGCCCCGATCCGCCGCATTCTCCCGGCCATGGGCGGCATCGATTTTTCCGCCATGGGCGTCATTATCGTGCTCTATCTGCTGAATTACCTCGCCATGGATCTCTTCCCGGGGCTGTGGTATTTGCTGTGAGTGCCGTCAGTAAAACCGTCGACGGGCTGGTGTTACGGCTCTATATCCAGCCGAAAGCCAGCCGCGACAGCATTATCGGTTTACATGGCGACGAGCTGAAAGTCGCCATTACCGCCCCGCCGGTTGACGGCCAGGCCAACGCCCATCTGGTGAAATATCTCGCGAAACAGTTTCGTGTGGCTAAAAGCCAGGTGGTGATTGAAAAAGGCGAACTGGGCCGTCATAAACAAGTCAAAATTATCGAACCCCAACAGATCCCAACGGAAGTTGCGGCTGTCACCGATTAATACAGGATTACGCTATGCAGAAAGTTGTCCTCGCGACCGGCAACGCCGGTAAAGTGCGCGAACTCGCCTCATTGCTGCAGGAGTTTGGGCTGGATATCGTGGCGCAGACCGAGCTTGGCGTCGACTCCGCCGAAGAAACCGGCCTGACGTTTATCGAAAACGCGATTCTGAAGGCGCGTCACGCGGCTCAGGTCACTGGCTTTGCGGCTATCGCTGACGATTCAGGTCTCGCGGTTGATGCGCTGGGCGGCGCGCCGGGGATTTACTCCGCGCGCTACGCAGGCAACGACGCCACCGATCAGGAAAACCTGGAAAAGCTGCTTGAGGCGTTAAAAGACGTGCCGGACGAGCAGCGTCAGGCGCAGTTCCACTGCGTGCTGGTCTATATGCGTCATGCCGACGATCCGACACCGCTGGTCTTTCACGGCGCCTGGCCTGGCGTGATTACCCGCGCGCCCGCGGGCCAGGGCGGCTTTGGCTACGACCCGATTTTCTTTGTTCCTTCTCTTGGCAAAACCGCCGCCGAACTGACGCGTGAAGAGAAAAGCGCGGTTTCCCACCGCGGGCAGGCGCTGAAATTATTACTGGAAGCAATGCGTAATGGCTGATTTGCCACCCTTGAGTCTGTATATCCACATCCCCTGGTGCGTGCAGAAGTGCCCTTACTGTGACTTCAACTCCCACGCGCTGAAGGGTGAAGTGCCGCATGACGATTATGTCCAGCATCTGTTACGCGATCTAGATAACGACGCGCCCTGGGCGCAGGGCCGCGAGGTGAAGACGATTTTCATCGGCGGCGGCACGCCGAGCCTGCTCTCAGGACCTGCGATGCAGACGCTGCTGGACGGCGTGCGGGCGCGGCTTACGCTCGCGCCGGATGCCGAGATCACGATGGAAGCCAACCCTGGCACCGTGGAAGCTGACCGCTTTGTGGAGTATCAGCGCGCGGGCGTAAACCGCATTTCCATCGGCGTGCAGAGCTTCAGCGAGCCGAAACTCGCGCGTCTTGGCCGTATTCACGGGCCGGAAGAGGCGAAGCGCGCCGCGCGTCTTGCGAGCGGTCTTGGGCTTCGCAGCTTTAACCTCGATTTGATGCATGGCCTGCCGGATCAGTCGCTGGAAGAAGCGCTCGATGATTTGCGAGAGGCGATTGCGCTGAACCCGCCGCATCTGTCGTGGTATCAGTTGACCATTGAGCCGAATACGCTGTTTGGCTCGCGCCCGCCGGTGCTGCCTGACGACGACGCGCTGTGGGATATTTTCGAGCAGGGGCATCGGTTGCTGACCGCCGCCGGGTATGCGCAGTACGAAACCTCGGCCTACGCGAAACCGGGCTATCAGTGCCAGCACAACCTGAATTACTGGCGCTTCGGGGATTATCTGGGTATCGGTTGCGGTGCGCACGGTAAAGTGACGCTCGCCGACGGGCGTATTTTGCGTACCGCGAAAACCCGCCATCCGCGCGGCTATATGACCGGTAATTACCTCGATAAGCAGCATGAGGTCGAGGCGCAGGATAAGCCGTTCGAGTTTTTCATGAACCGCTTTCGCCTGCTGGAGCCCGCGCCGCGCGCCGAGTTTGCCCGTTATACAGGGCTTAGCGAAGCCGCGATCCGCACGCAGATTGACGAGGCGATTGCGCTGAATTATCTGGTGGAGACGCCGGAGAGCTGGCAGATAACCGAGCACGGTAAGCTGTTTCTTAACTCGCTGCTGGAGCTGTTTCTGGCGGAGTAGCGGGTCTGGCGCTGCGGCATATGGCGGGTGCGCTGCGCTTACCCGCCCTACTCTCCTGTTTCGCGCCGCTAATGGCGGGTGCGCTGCGCTTACCCGCCCTACCTCTCCTGTTTCGCACTGCTAACGGCGGGTGCGCGGCGCTTACCCGCCCTACTCTCCTGTTTCACGCTGCTAACGGCGGGTGCGCGGCGCTTACCCGCCCTACGAGCTGGAAGAGGGCGTTGTAGGGTGGATAAGCGCAGCGCATCCACCGTTTACCATCAACGGGCGTCATGCAACTGATACAAAAAAAAGCCGCTTCTCAGCGGCTTTTTCCATATTTATCGAACGGCTTACGGGGCCGGGTTTACGACCATCTGCCCCACCGAGCCGCGGTCGGCCATCTCCAGCGTCTGGCTCGAATAGAGGAACGGGAAATGCTCCCACGACGGCTGGCTGAAATACACCAGCAGTTCCACCTGGCCATCCACCCACACCGTATCCTTCCAGCCGCGATCTTCCGGGAACGGCGCTGCGCCATTCACGCTGCGGATCAGAAAACTCACGCCTTCCATATGGAACGCCTGCGGCATATCGGAACGTACCGTCCAGCGCTCCCACGCCCCCTGCTGGGTCTGCACGTCGGTACGCTTCATATCCCACAGCTGGCCGTTAATACCCGGATCGTCACTCAGCGTGATATCGCGGCTACGCACCGGCGCGCCGTTGATAATTTCATCTGGCAGCAGGCGCATCGGCAGCGTATCCGTCACCAGTGGCAGCAGACCGGTGGGCCGCAGCGTCAGCACCAGCGTGGAGATAAGAATGCTGGACGGCTCAAAAATGCCGCGAATGCGGTCCATAATCGACGCCGCCTCACCGCAGGTAATGGAAACTTCATCGCCGTTGGTCATATCGATGAGTACTTCACGGCGCTCGCCGGCTGCCAGCGCCAGCTGTTTCACCGCCACCGGCGCGGGCAGAAACCCCTGATCGCCTGCGATCACGTGCAGCGGGCGGCCATCACTCATCTGTAACTGATAGCGACGCGCGTTAGAAGCGTTCAGCAAGCGCAGGCGTACCCAGCCGCGCGACACCTCCACATACGGGCTTTGCGCGCCGTTCACCAGCAGCGTGTCGCCGACAAAACCGCCGCTGCCTGGCTCGCTGTATTCTGGCGTGCCAAAGTTGTCGAGGCGTTTGTCCTGAATAATGACCGGGAAATCATCCACGCCGTAGTGGTTCGGCACCGGCAGCGCTTTGCTCACGGCGTCTTCCACCAGCCACATGCCCGCAAGGCCGTTATAGACCTGCTGACCAGTGCGGTTGGGCGTATTGGCGTGGTACCAGAGCGTTGCGGCCGCCTGGCGTACCGGCAGCACGGGTGCCCAGTCGGCACCGGGCGACATCATGCGCGGCGCGCCGCCCATCAGCGGCCCTGGCACCTGTAGCCCGCTCACCGTCATGGCGACATTTTCCTGCAGGCGGTTGCTGTAGATAAGCTTGACGTCGTCGCCGCTCCAGACGCGAATAGTCGGCCCCATATAACGGCCGTTGAAGCCCCAGACCTGCGCGCGGGTGCCTGGCACAAAAGACCAGTGCGCGCGGGAGAGCGTCAGAAACAGAGGCTGGCCGCGGCGTGATTCCAGCAGCGGCGGCACCGGCAGCACCTGCTGCTGACCTGCGGCATGTGCCCTCAGCGGCACCGCGCCCGCGCAGAGCGCCGCGCCCGATGCCTGAATAAACTGACGCCGACTGAGTGACATAATTGCTCCATGAAAACGGGTAATGAATGACGGTCTGCCCGTCAGTTTCAGATCTTGCCAGCGGCTTCGCGCTCGGCCACTTCGTTATCCAGCTGGGCGATTTTCTCTTCCATCAGCTGGCGGCAGTGGGCGGCAAGTTCCCGTACCTGTTCTTTTCCCCAACCCTGGGTGTCGACAGGCGGTAACATTTCGACGATGACCAGACCGTTGTTCCAACGGTTGAGCTTGATTTTACCATGGGTATTGGAAACGCAGACCGGAATAATCGGCACGCCTGCGGCAATGGCGGCATGAAACGCGCCGGTTTTAAACGGCATCAGGCCGCGCCCGCGACTGCGGGTGCCTTCCGGGAACATCCAGATGGAAATATCGCGCTTGCGGAACTGGTTCACCACTTCAGCGATGGTGCCGTGCGCCTTGCTGCGGTTGTTACGGTCGATTAACAGGTTGCCGGTCAGCCAGTAGAGCTGGCCGAAGAAAGGGATCCAGACCAGGCTTTTTTTGCCGACGGTCACGGTCGGCGGCTGAACGATATTCGACGCCGTCACCATGTCGTAGTTGTTCTGGTGGTTGGCGATGTAAATCGCGTTGCCGTAGTTTTCAGCGCCCTGCGGTTTGCGCAGTTCCACCTTCAGACCGAACACCCTGGAAAGGCGTCCGAACATATGGCCGAAGGTCGCCACATGGCGCGGATTGCGCGGGCTGAACAGACACCAGATGCTACCCAGAATACAGACCACAATGCTGTAGAGAACCACAATAATTATTCGAACGATCGATAACATAACTACCTCTGAAGCCGCAGCCGCGGACCAGTATAACGGCTTTAACGGAAAACACACCGCTCACGGTCAGGCATCCCTGGCGGCTCATGATGTTGAGCAGACTCAAACACTTATTTTTATGCGTCACGCGCTAACAAACAATGGCGTGGGCGGGAAAATTACGCAAGCGAGGCCGCCGCGCTTCCTGCCAGTAATCACAGAAAGCGTGGCGGCGATGCGTTTGCCACTATTTCGGGGGGTTACGCCTCGCTGTCGTCGGCTTTCGGGCGCGACGGTGAATCCACTTCGACGCTGTCGATGCGTTGTAGGCCGCGCATCAGCGTACCGCGACGACCGCGTTCGCCATGCACTTTTTGCAGCTCTTCCGGGCGCAGCTTGATTTTGCGCTTGCCGACATGCAGCGTCACGGTGCTCTGCGGCGGCAGGATGGTGAGATACGCCAGCTTATCGTCGCCCTTCGCCGCGTCGGCGGAAGGAATGGAGATAATTTTGTTGCCCTTGCCTTTGGAAAGCTGCGGCAGATCCGCCACCGGGAACATCAGCATACGTCCTGCCGCCGTGATGGCGAGCAGCATGTCGTCGTCATGCTCAATTTCCAGCGGCTTCAGCACATGCGCGTTTTCCGGCAGCGTAATCAGCGCCTTACCGGCGCGGTTGCGCGCAATCAGGTCGTTGAAGGTGCAGACAAAACCGTAACCAGCGTCGGACGCCATCAGGAGTTTTTGCTCCTCGCCGGTCATCAGCATATGTTCCACCACCGCGCCCGGCGGCAGCGTCAGTTTGCCGGTAATCGGCTCGCCCTGGCCGCGCGCCGACGGCAGCGATACCGGATCCAGCGCGTAACTGCGGCCCGTGGAGTCGATAAACACCACCGGCTGGTTGCTCTTGCCTTTGACTGACGAGAGCCAGCCGTCGCCCGCTTTGTAGCTCAGGGCTTTGGCGTCGATGTCGTGGCCTTTGGCGCTGCGCACCCAGCCCATCTGGGAAAGCACGATAGTGACCGGCTCGGACGGCAGCATGTCGTGCTCGCTCATCGCTTTCGCTTCTTCGCGCTCATGCAGCGGCGAACGGCGATCGTCGCCGTACGCGTCGGCATCCGCCTGGATCTCTTTTTTCAGCAGGGTATTCATTTTGCGCTCGGAGGCGAGAATACCCTGGATCTGATCGCGCTCTTTCTCCAGATCGCTCTGCTCGCCGCGGATCTTCATCTCTTCCAGTTTGGCGAGATGGCGCAGTTTCAGCTCGAGGATCGCTTCCGCCTGCGTCTCGCTGATGCCGAAACGGCTCATCAGCACCGGCTTCGGCTCATCTTCGCTGCGGATAATTTCAATCACTTCGTCGATATTGAGAAACGCCACCAGCAAACCTTCAAGGATATGCAGGCGCTTGAGCACTTTCTCCAGACGATAGTTCAGACGACGGCGCACCGTATCGCGGCGGAACGCCAGCCATTCGGTGAGGATCTCCAGCAGGTTTTTCACCGCCGGGCGGCCATCGAGACCAATCATATTGAGGTTGATGCGGTAGCTTTTTTCCAGATCGGTAGTGGCGAACAGGTGGTTCATCACCTGATCCATATCCACGCGGTTGGAGCGCGGCACGATAACCAGACGCGTCGGGTTTTCATGATCCGATTCATCACGCAAATCGTCGACCATTGGCAGCTTTTTGGCGCGCATCTGGCTTGCGATCTGCTCCAGCACGCGGGCACCGGAGACCTGATGCGGCAGCGCGGAGATCACCACCGCGCCGTCTTCTTTCTTCCACACCGCGCGCATACGCACCGAGCCGCGGCCGCTTTGATAGATTTTGCGGATTTCAGCGCGGGAAGTGATGATTTCCGCTTCGGTCGGGTAATCCGGCCCCTGCACGATATCCAGCAGCTCATCGAGCGTGGTTTTCGGGCTGTCGATAAGGCTCACCGCCGCTTTGGCGACTTCGCGCAGGTTGTGCGGCGGAATATCCGTCGCCATGCCCACCGCGATGCCCGTGGTGCCGTTCAGCAGAATGTTCGGCAGACGCGCCGGCAGCATTTTCGGCTCGTTCAGCGTCCCGTCGAAGTTCGGCACATAATCCACGGTGCCCTGGCCCAGCTCGCCCAGCAGCACTTCGGCGTATTTAGACAGGCGCGATTCGGTATAACGCATCGCGGCGAAAGATTTCGGATCGTCCGGCGCGCCCCAGTTCCCCTGCCCGTCCACCAGCGGGTAGCGGTACGAGAACGGCTGCGCCATCAGCACCATCGCTTCATAGCAGGCGCTGTCGCCGTGCGGGTGATATTTACCCAGCACGTCGCCCACGGTACGGGCGGATTTTTTGAATTTGGCGCTGGCATTCAACCCCAGTTCCGACATGGCATAGACGATGCGGCGCTGAACAGGCTTAAGCCCGTCACCGATAAACGGCAGCGCGCGGTCCATGATGACGTACATGGAATAGTTGAGATAGGCGTTTTCAGTGAATTCATGCAGCGCCAGGCGCTCTGCACCATCATGAGTCAAATCACTCATTACTCGTTATTCCTCAGACAAGCCAGCCGTACACGGGGGAAACGGCAATATTGCCGCGATAGTACCTTATCTGCGACGCCGAGTCACAGCAGGGTTCATTATTGCTCATTTCGCAAATGTCTTTGCGCGTTTTGCCAATATTACCGTCTCGCCCGATGGGGTAAAATTAATGACAAACGCGATAATTAGAGGACAAATAATGAGCAATGTACTTATCATTAACGGCGCGAAACAGTTCGCGCATTCCAGTGGCCAGCTTAACGACACCCTGACTGAGGTCGCGGAGAGCTACCTGCGCGACGTTGGACATGATGTTAAAGTCACCCGCGCAGACAGCGAGTATGACGTCAAAGAAGAGGTGCAGAATTACCTCTGGGCTGACGTCATTATTTACCAGATGCCGGGCTGGTGGATGGGCGCGCCCTGGACCGTGAAAAAGTATATCGACGATGTCTTTACCGAAGGCCACGGCTCGCTGTACGCCAGCGATGGCCGCACCCGCTCTGACGCCTCGAAAAAGTATGGCTCAGGCGGCCTGCTGCAGGGCAAAAAATATATGCTGTCGCTCACCTGGAACGCGCCGCTGGAAGCGTTCACCGAGAAAGATCAGTTCTTCCACGGCGTGGGCGTGGATGGCGTGTACCTGCCGTTCCACAAGGCGAATGAGTTTATTGGCCTGACCGCGCTGCCGACGTTCATCGCCAACGACGTGATTAAAATGCCGGACGTGCCGCGCTACATTGCAGAATATCGCGAGCATCTGGCGAAAATTTTTGCTTAACTGACTGACGGTTTTACAAAAGGAGTTAACCATGCTGACAGTGATAGCAGAAATTCGTACCCGCCCTGGCGCGCACCACCGTCAGGCGGTGCTGGAAGAGTTCAAGAAGATCATTCCCGTTGTGCTCGCAGAAGCGGGCTGCCACGGCTACGCGCCGATGGTGGACAGCGCCACCGGTCTTGATTTTCAGACCAGCGCGCCGGATTCCATCGTGATGGTGGAACAGTGGGCAAGCGCAGAACACTTAAAAGCGCACCTGGAAACACCGCATATGCTGGGCTTTCGTGACGCGGTGAAAGGCGATGTGCTGGATACCACCATTCGCATTCTGGAAAGCGGCGTCTGACGCTTAAATGCGAATAAAAAAGGCGATGAATATTCATCGCCTTTTTTGTTTATCGCGTCACGCTTATTGGATATCGAAGCGGTCCAGGTTCATCACTTTGGTCCAGGCCGCCACGAAATCCTTCACGAACTTCTCGTGCGCATCCTGGCTCGCATAGACCTCCGCGAAAGAACGCAGAACCGAGTTCGAGCCAAATACCAGATCCGCGCGGGTCGCCGTGTATTTCACTTCGCCGCTCTCGCGGTCGCGCCCTTCAAACACTTCAGCGGTCGCGTCAGTCGCTTTCCACTCGTAACGCATATCCAGCAGATTGACGAAGAAATCGGTGCTGAGCACGCCCACGCGGTCCGTGAACACGCCGTGCGCGCTGGCGTCGTAGTTTGCGCCAAGGGCACGCATCCCGCCCACCAGTACGGTCAGTTCCGGCGCGGTCAGCGTCAGCTGCTGCGCTTTATCAATAAGCAGCGACTCGGTCGGGGTGCTGCTGCGCACGCCGCGATAGTTACGGAAGCCGTCAGCTTTCGGTTTCAGGAATTCAAACAGCGCCACATCGGTCTGATCCTGGCGTGCATCGACGCGGCCTGGCGCGAACGGCACGGTAATCTCAACGCCCGCGGCTTTCGCGGCCTGCTCAACGCCCACTACGCCTGCCAGCACGATGATATCTGCGAGCGACGCTTTATTCGCGGTACGCTGGATAGCTTCAAGCGTCGCCAGCGCACGGGCGGCAGAGGCGTTTACTTCCCAGTCGCGCTGTGGGGCAAGCGCCAGACGCGCGCCGTTAGCGCCGCCGCGTTTATCACCGCCGCGGAAGGTCGAAGCCGACGCCCAGGCGACGGAGACCAGTTCGCTTACCGATAAACCGGCGCTGGCAATCTCCGCTTTCAGGCTGTCGATATCCGCCTGCGTCGGCTGATAAATCGCCGCCGGTAACGGGTCCTGCCAGATCAGATCTTCTTTCGGCACTTCCGGGCCGATATAGCGCGCTTTCGGCCCCATATCGCGGTGCGTCAGTTTGTACCAGGCGCGGGCGAAGGCTTCGTTGAACGCTTGCGGATCGTTAAGGAAACGACGCGAGATCTTCTCGAATTCCGGGTCGAAACGCAGCGTCAGGTCAGTCACCAGCATCGTCGGCTTACGTTTTTTCGACGGATCGAACGGGTCAGGAATGATCTCCGGCGCGTCGACCGCTTCAAACTGGATAGCCCCTGCCGGGCTGCGGGTCTGCACCCATTCATATTTGAACAGGTTCTCGAAGAAGTAGTTGCTCCACTGGGTTGGGGTCTGGGTCCAGGTCACTTCCAGCCCGGAGGTGATGGCATCTGCGCCCACGCCGCTGCCAAAGCTGCTGTGCCAGCCGAGCCCCTGCGCTTCAATAGGCGCGGCTTCCGGATCGACGCCGACGTGGCTCGCTGCTGCCGCACCGTGAGTTTTACCGAGCGTATGACCGCCTGCGATCAGCGCCACGGTCTCTTCATCGTTCATGCCCATGTTGCCGAAGGTCGCACGGATGGCGGGGGCCGCGGAGGCCGGGTCGCCGCTGTGGTTCGGCCCTTCCGGGTTAACATAGATAAGGCCCATTTCGGTCGCGCCGAGCGGCGCCTGCGCCAGCGATTCCGGGTGACGATGCTCAAGCCAGTTTTTCTCATCGCCCCAGTTCACGTCCATATCCGGCTCCCAGACGTCTTCACGCCCGGCACCGAAACCAAAGGTACGGAACCCGGAGTTTTCCAGCGCCACGTTACCGGCGAGGATAAACAGGTCGGCCCAGGAGATTTTCTGGCCATATTTCTGTTTCACTGGCCACAGCAGACGGCGCGCTTTATCAAGGCTCACGTTGTCTGGCCAGGAGTTGAGCGGCGCAAAACGCTGCTGCCCGCGGCCCGCGCCGCCGCGCCCGTCAGCGGAGCGATAGGTTCCCGCGCTGTGCCACGCCATGCGGATGAAAAGGCCGGTGTAGCTGCCCCAGTCGGCAGGCCACCACGGTTGGGAATCGGTTAACAGGGCTTTCAGATCGGCTTTCAGCGCCGCGTAATCCAGCTCGCTGAACGCTTTACGGTAGTTGAAATCTTCCCCCAAAGGGTTGGTGCGGTTTGAGTGCTGGGCCAGCAGCTCTACGCGCAGTTGATTCGGCCACCAGTCGCGGCTGGACGTGCCACCGCCCGCGGTCTGGTTGCTGTTGCCCTGATGGAAAGGGCATTTCCCGGCAGATAACGTATTGTGTTGATCAGATGGCGTGCTCATGTCTCGCTCCGTTTTCCATTTTCAGGCTACGATAGCCCCGCTTTTTGATAAGTCCTACCTGAATTAATCTACGGATTCGATAGCCTGTGCCTTGCTAATGCGACGGATAATCGGTGCAGTGTTTTTCAGCCAAAAGCGTCAACAAGAGATGCCGGCGAATCATGTCCTGTTGAGTACGACGGATGGAAGCTGCCGTGTTTGATCGGGATCGCAAACGAAGCGGTAAAACGTAATCCGCCATAAAAGTAAGGAGTTACATCAGGGAAACAGCAGCGGCGCCAAAGGCGCCGCTGAAAGGATGTGTTGTTACAGAACGGGCGTTATCAGACTTCGATATCCGCCATATCGCCTTTCTCCTGAAGCCAGTTACGTCTGTCTTCAGAGCGTTTTTTGGCGAGCAGCATATCCATCACCGCCAGCGTGCGCGCGTCGTCGTCATCGCTGATGGTGAGCTGCACCAGGCGGCGGGTATTCGGGTCGAGCGTCGTTTCGCGCAGCTGCATCGGGTTCATCTCGCCGAGGCCTTTAAAGCGCTGGACGTTCGGCTTGCCCTTTTTACGCTTGAGCTGTTCCAGCACGCCCGCTTTTTCTTCTTCGTCCAGCGCGTAGTAAACCTCTTTACCGAGATCGATACGATAAAGCGGCGGCATGGCGACGTAGACATGGCCGCCTTTCACCAGCGCGCGGAAGTGTTTCACAAACAGGGCACACAGCAGCGTGGCGATGTGCAGACCGTCAGAGTCCGCATCCGCGAGGATACAGATCTTGCCGTAACGCAGCTGGCTGAGATCGTCGCTATCCGGATCGATGCCGATCGCAACCGAGATATCATGCACCTCCTGCGAGGCCAGCACTTCATCCGACGACACCTCCCAGGTGTTCAGGATCTTACCTTTAAGCGGCATGATCGCCTGGTATTCGCGATCGCGCGCCTGTTTGGCGGAGCCGCCTGCGGAATCCCCTTCCACCAGGAAGAGCTCCGTACGGTTGAGATCCTGCGCGGTGCAGTCGGCAAGCTTGCCGGGCAGCGCAGGGCCGCTGGTCAGTTTTTTACGCACCACTTTTTTGGCGGCGCGCAGACGGCGCTGGGCGCTGGCGATGGCGAGCTCGGCGAGCTGTTCCGCCGCCTGAACGTTCTGGTTCAGCCACAGGCTGAAGGCGTCTTTCACCACGCCGGAGACAAACGCCGCGCACTGGCGCGAGGAGAGACGCTCTTTGGTCTGTCCGGCGAATTGCGGGTCCTGCATTTTCACCGACAGAACATAAGCGCAACGCTCCCAGATATCTTCCGCCGAGAGCTTCACGCCGCGCGGCAGAATATTGCGGTATTCGCAAAACTCACGCATGGCGTCCAGCAGACCCTGACGCAGGCCGTTGACATGGGTGCCGCCCTGCATGGTCGGGATCAGGTTGACGTAGCTTTCGGTCAGCAGCTCGCCGCCTTCCGGCAGCCATAACAGCGCCCAGTCCACCGCTTCCGTCTCACCGGAGAAGTTACCGATAAACGGTTTTTCCGGCAGCGTAATCAGCCCGTTTACCGCCTCGGAGAGGTAATCGTTAAGACCATCCTGATAGCACCAGCGCTGCTCGGTGTTGTTCACCTGATCTTTAAAGTTGATTTCAACGCCCGGACACAGCACCGCTTTCGCTTTCAGCAGGTGCGTCAGGCGGGAGACGGAAAAACGCGGGCTGTCGAAGAATTTCTCATCCGGCCAGAAGTGGACGCTGGTGCCCGTCTGGCGTTTCGGGCAGGTGCCGACCACGCTCAGCTCTTTGACCTTTTCGCCATTTTCAAAGGCGATGTTGTAGATCTGCCCGTCGCGTTTCACGTTCACTTCGACACGTTTTGACAGGGCGTTAACGACCGAGATCCCAACACCATGCAGGCCGCCGGAGAACTGGTAGTTTTTGTTCGAGAATTTACCGCCCGCGTGCAGGCGGCAGAGGATCAGCTCCACGGCGGGAACGCCCTCTTCCGGGTGAATATCCACCGGCATGCCGCGCCCGTCGTCGATAACTTCCAGCGACTGGTCGGCGTGAAGGATCACGTCGACGCGTCTGGCATGCCCCGCCAGCGCTTCATCGACGCTGTTATCAATAACTTCCTGGCCCAGATGGTTGGGACGGGAGGTGTCGGTATACATCCCCGGACGGCGGCGCACCGGCTCAAGCCCGGTGAGCACCTCAATGGCATCGGCATTATAGGATTGGGTCATGATTTTATCGTCAGGTCACAAAACGGGATCGTTGCCTTAGCGTTAACGCAGGCTAAGGAAATCGACAATCTGCGTGAAATAATCTTCAAAGCCTGCAAAAGCGTGGTTGCCGCCGGTTTCCACCGTCTGACGGCACGGCGCGTAGTACGCCACCGCCTGGCGGTAATCCAGCACCTCGTCGCCTGTCTGCTGTAACAGCCAGATAAGATCCGGGGCTTCGAGCGGCTCAATTTGCATCACTTTCAGATCGTAAATATGGCGAGACTCTAGCACATATTGCTGCCCGGTGTAGGGGTTCTCGTTCGCGCCGAGAAAATCGGTCAGCAGCTCAAAGGGGCGCACCGCCGGGTTCACCACCACCGCTGGCAGCATAAAACATTGCGAAAGCCAGGTTGCGTAATAACCGCCAAGCGAGGAGCCCACGACGCCGAGCGGCTCGCCGCCGTGCTCAAGCACTAACGACTCCAGCAGCTCCGCGGCATCAGACGGATACGGCGGCAGTTGCGGAACGACCATATTAATTTCTGGATGCTGCTGCGCCAGCCAGCGTTGCAAGCTGGTGGCCTTCGCCGAGCGAGGAGAACTGTTAAAACCGTGGAGGTAGAGGAGCGTAGACATCAGTATCCTTCTGATGCGGTATCAGGGCGGAACTGCGCGCCTTCAAGGCGGCACACTTCCGTAGTGAGCGAGCCGTCAGGGTGCAGATTCAGCCAGCGCCAGCCGGGTGCGACCGTATCAAGCGTAAAGCCCGCGCAGTGAGGTTTGAACTGAACGCAGGTAGACGGCGTCGCCATCAGGCGGCGGCCGTTCCAGTCGAGATCCAGCTCCTGATGAATATGCCCGCAAAGCAGATGCTTCACTTGCGGGTAATGGTTCAGCACATCGTCAAGCGCCTGCGCGTTGCGCAGGCTGTGTTGATCGAGCCAGCCGCAGCCGGACGGCAGCGGGTGATGGTGCAAAAGCAGCAGCGTATGGCGCTCCGGCGCCGCCTGAAGCATGCGCTCAAGCCACTCGAGCTGGTAGTCGCTCAGCTCGCCGTGCGGCACGCCGAAAACCTGGCTGTCGAGCAGCAGCACCTGCCAGTTATCTCCTGCGAACACGCGCTTGGCGGGCGAAATGCCGGCGTCCTGGAGTGTGCTGTACATCGCGGGCTGGAAATCGTGGTTGCCCGGCAGCCAGACGCAGGGTGCGGGCAAGGAGGCGATACCTGTTGCAAAGTGTTCATAAGCCTCAGGCGTATGATCCTGCGCCAGGTCGCCTGTCGCGACAATCAGATCGCACTCGCGCTGTTCGGCGTGAAGCTCTGCCAGCACCGCCTGGTAGCTCTCCCAGGTGTTGACGCCGAGCAGGGTATCGTTCTTTCCGGCAAACAGGTGAGTATCGGTAATTTGTAGAATCCTGACGCTGGCCCCACCAGCAACAGGAAGATTTAACAGGCTTTCCAAATGGTGTCCTTAGGTTTCACGACGCTAACAAACCGGAACCGCCATTGCTCCATGCGCTAAACAGTAGCGTAGCCAGTCGGCAAGAAACTGGTTAATTTGATGTTTTTCGTCGCGCTGATGCAACTTTTTATTTGGGTAATCATAACGCGCTTTGAAGCGAAAGATCTGCTGGCTTGAACACACTTCCGCGACCATGGCGTCATGGTAAAGCCTTACGCTCATTGACGGCAAACTCCAGTAGCTCACTTTCGGCGCGGTTTGCTCTATCTGTACAAGCGTGGTGTACCGGGTTGATTCGAGGATAGTTAAACGGTATTGCGCGCCCGCCACCTGATAACTTACGGCTTCGCCCGGCGCGTCATTGCGCGGCAACAGGCGGCGCAGCTGCGCGAAGTTAGTCTCGCACAGGCGCATCATTTCTGGAAAATCAGGTGTATAACGCTTCATATTCAGGTGTTCCACTCGTTTCTCAATGCTTGATAATGTAATTGCAGCCATTGCAATGCGATGACGGAGGCTGCGTTGTCGATTCTCCCCTCTTCTACCCACTGGTATGCCTGTTCCCGGCTTACCACATGAACCCGAATATCTTCGTTTTCATCAGCCAGACCGTGTATGCCTTGCGCGGTCGTGGCGTCCACTTCGCCAACCATTAATGACAGGCGCTCACTGGTGCCGCCAGGGCTTGCCAGATAGCTCATGAATTTTTTTACTCGCCCGACGGAAAGGCCTGCCTCTTCCATCGCCTCGCGGCGCGCGACCTCTTCCACCGTTTCGCCAGGCTCAATCATACCGGCGACCAGTTCCAGCAGCCACGGGGTGTCGCTGGTATCGAAAGCGGCGATACGAATCTGCTCGATCAGTACCACCTCATCACGCACAGGGTCAAAGGGTAGCAGGACTGCGGCATGGCCGCGCTCAAAAATTTCGCGCCGCACTTCCCCGCTCATTTCGCCATTGAAAAGGCGGTGGCGAAAGCGGTAAAGATCGAGCGAAAAAAAGCCGCGATATAGCTTTTCCCGTGCAATAATTTCTACATCGTTTTTGGTGAAAGTAACGGGGCGTGGGGTTGATTTGCTCATGATGGTTTCCGGTTCGAGATGGTGCCGAATCTGGGCATTTCAAGCCAGTTTACCTGCCGTTTCATTGCCCATGTGATAGATTGTGGAAATTTAGCGGCAGAAGGCACGTTACGCCAAGCCTCACGGCGGGTTGACTCTGGTAGAATCGGCGATCAATTTTTCGGCTTCTGACAGCGCTAATAAATTCTTTATGCTTCACAACAAGGAATGCAAATGAAGAAACTGCTCCCCATCCTTATCGGCCTGAGCCTGACGGGCTTCAGCGCCATGAGCCAGGCAGAAAACCTGTTGCAGGTTTACCAGCAGGCACGTTTAAGTAACCCGGACCTGCGCAGCTCCGCTGCTGACCGCGACGCCGCATTCGAAAAAATTAACGAAGCCCGCAGTCCTTTACTTCCGCAGCTCGGCCTGGGTGCAGATTACACCTATAACAGCGGTTTTCGCGATAACGACGGCGTAGACAGCACCGCCAAGAGCGCGTCGCTGCAATTAACCCAGACCATTTTCGATATGTCCAAATGGCGCGCCCTGACCCTGCAGGAAAAAACCGCAGGCATTCAGGATGTGACCTACCAGACCGATCAGCAGACGCTGATGCTGAACACCGCGACAGCTTATTTCCAGGTGCTGAGCGCGATTGACGCGCTCTCCTACACCGAAGCGCAGAAACAGGCGATCTACCGCCAGCTCGATCAAACCACCCAGCGTTTTAACGTGGGCCTGGTGGCGATTACCGACGTGCAGAACGCCCGCGCGCAGTACGATAACGTGCTGGCGAACGAAGTGACCGCGCGTAACAACCTCGATAACGCGCTGGAACAGCTGCGCCAGGTGACGGGCAACTACTACCCGCAGCTCGCGTCGCTGAACGTCGATAATTTCAAAACTACCAAACCGGCCGCCGTTAACGCGCTGCTGAAAGAGGCAGAACAGCGTAACCTGACGCTGCTGCAGGCGCGTCTGAGCCAGGATCTGGCGCGTGAGCAGATCCGCTACGCTGAAACCGGCCATATGCCGACGCTCGGCTTAACGGCGTCCAGCAGCGTGTCGGACACCGACTACAGCGGCAGCAAAACCAGCGGCGCGGCGGCAAGCCGTTACGCTGACAGCAAAATCGGCCAGAACTCCATCGGCCTGAGCTTCAACCTGCCGCTCTACAGCGGCGGCTCGGTGACATCACAAGTTAAACAAGCGCAGTACAGCTTCGTTGGCGCCAGCGAAAAACTGGAAAGCGCGCACCGCAACGTCGTGCAGACCGTGCGTTCGTCTTATAACAACGTTAACGCCTCCATCAGCAGCATCAAAGCCTATGAGCAGGCGGTCGTGTCCGCGCAAAGCTCACTGGATGCGATGGAAGCCGGTTACTCGGTCGGTACGCGTACCATCGTCGATGTGCTGGACGCCACCACCACGCTGTACAACGCCAAACAGCAGCTCTCCAGCGCGCGTTATAACTACCTGATCAACCAGCTCAATATTAAATCTGCGCTGGGTACGCTCAACGAGCAGGATCTGGTCGCGCTGAATAACTCGCTGGGCAAACCGGTCTCCACCGCGCCTGAAAGCGTCGCCCCGGAAAACCCGGAGCAGGATGCCGCCGTGAATAACATGGCGAACGGCGGCGGCAATGCGCCTGCCATGCAGCCTGCCGCGGCCACCCGTAGCAGCAACAGCAACAGCGGCAACCCGTTCCGTCAGTAATCGCTGTGGCGGGAGGCGCAACGGCCTCCCGCCTGAACGTAAGTCAACGTAAAGATCCCCGCCCCCTCCGGCCTCCCGCTTTAATTTCAACCACTCATCCACTATCCTGAGCACCATAACTGTGCAATACCACTGGGTCAGGATGCAGGCATGAAACGGACAAAACAGATTAACCGCGCGATGTTTCGCAAAAGCTGGAACGCGCGTCATTTAACGCCGGTGGCCTTCGCGGTCACCGCAGCATTCATGCTGGCGGGTTGCGAAAAGAGCGATGAAACCGTCCAGCTTTATCAAAACGCAGACGACTGCTCGGCGGCCAACCCCGGCAAAAGGGCTGAATGCACCACCGCGTATAACAACGCCCTGAAAGAGGCGGAACGCACCGCGCCGAAATACGCCACTCGTGAAGACTGCGTGGCGGAATTTGGCGAAGATCAGTGCAAACAAGTCAATAACACCAATACCAGCCAGGCCACGCAGCAGACCGGCAGCATGTGGATGCCGCTGATGGCGGGTTACATGATGGGCCGTCTGATGGGCGGCGGCATGGGATTCGCCCAACAACCGCTGTTCAGCTCGCGCAACCCGGCAAGCCCGGCTTACGGTAAATATACCGACGCCAGCGGCCGTAATTACGGCGCCGCGCAGCCGGGCCGTACCATGACCGTACCGAAATCGGCGATGGCACCGAAACCAGCGACCACCTCAACCATCACCCGCGGTGGTTTTGGTGATTCCGTCGCGAAACAGGCCACGATGCAGCGCAGCGCGGCGGGTTCTTCTTCTCGTTCAATGGGCGGCTGACACATGGAAAGAATCGCTATCAGCGAGCGCCCGGACTGGCGCGATAAGGCCACGGAGTACGGTTTTAACTTTCACACCATGTACGGCGAGCCATACTGGTGCGAAGACGCGTACTACCGCCTGACGCTGGCGCAGGTCGAAAAGCTCGAAGAGGTGACGGCCGAGCTGCACCAGATGTGCTTACAGGTGGTGGAGAAAGTGGTCGCGAGCGACGCGCTGATGACCAAATTCCGCATTCCGAAGCACACGTGGGAGTTTGTACGTCAGTCCTGGCGCAGCGGCCAGCCGTCGCTCTATTCGCGTCTCGATCTCGCCTGGGACGGACGCGGCGAGCCAAAACTTCTCGAAAATAACGCCGATACGCCGACCTCTTTATATGAAGCGGCATTCTTTCAGTGGATCTGGCTCGAAGATCAGCTGCGCGCCGGGAATCTCCCGCAGGGCAGCGATCAGTTCAATAGCCTCCAGGAGAAGATCATCGAGCGTTTCGGCGAGCTGAAAGCGCAGTACGGCTTTAACCGTCTGCATCTCGCCTGCTGTCGCGATACGGTGGAAGATCGCGGCACGGTGCAGTATTTACAGGATTGCGCCAGCGAAGCCGGGATCGAGAACGATTTTCTGTTTATCGAAGATATCGGCCTTGGCGAAAAGGGGCAGTTTACCGATCTCCAGGATCAGGTCATCAGTAACCTGTTTAAGCTCTATCCGTGGGAGTACATGCTGCGCGAAACCTTCTCCACCAAGCTTGAGGACGCGGGCGTGCGCTGGCTGGAGCCGGCGTGGAAGAGCATTATCTCCAACAAAGCGCTGCTGCCGCTGCTGTGGGAACTCTACCCAAATCACCCTAACCTGCTGCCGGCGTACTTCAGCGAAGATAACCCGCCGCCGATGGAAAAATATGTGGTGAAGCCCATTTTCTCCCGCGAAGGCGCTAACGTGTCGATCGTTGAAAACGGCCAGACTATCGCGCAGGTGGAAGGCCCGTATGGCGAAGAAGGCACCATCGTGCAGCAGTTCCATCCGCTGCCGAAATTCGGTGACAGCTACACGCTTATCGGCAGCTGGCTTATCAACGATCAGCCAGCCGGGATCGGCATTCGTGAAGACAGAGCGCTGATAACCCAGGATCTCTCCCGCTTCTATCCGCACCTGTTTGTGGAATAACCGAAATGGCGCCCCAGGGCGCCATGGTTAACCCACCTGCACCGATAACATACTCAACGACGCCATTTCCAGCCCATCGACCGGGATGCTGATGTTTTCGCTGCCGTCCCACGCGCCGAGCGTGTACAGCAGCGGCAGGAAGTGCTCTGCCGTCGGGTTCGACAGGCTGCCGCCGGGGTGCGCCAGATAGTTGACCAGCGGGTGTGCCGCCGCCTCGCCGCGCCACGTCAGATTATCTTTAACAAAGTTATTGAACGACTCCGCCCACGCATACGGTTCGCCTTCGCCATGCCAGCGCGCGGTACGCAGGTTATGAACGACATTGCCGCTCGCCACCAGCATAACGCCTTCGTCACGTAATGCCGCAAGGCGCTGGCCCATCTGATAGTGCCAGACCGGGGGTTTGGTGCTGTCTATACTCAGTTGCACCAGCGGAATATCGGCCTGCGGATACATTTTTATCAGTACGCCCCAGGCACCGTGGTCAAAGCCCCAGGCTTCTTTATCAAGCGTGACTGGCAGCGGCGCCAGGAGATCGACCACGCGCTGTGCCAGCGTGGGCGAGCCGGGCGCAGGGTAGTGTGTATCGTACAGCGCCTGCGGGAAACCGCCGAAATCGTGAATGGTTTGCGGCTGCTCCATCGCGGTGACGCCGGTGCCGCGCGTAAACCAGTGTGCCGAGACCATCACAATGGCTTTCGGACGCGGCAGCGTTTCGCCAAGCGTGCGCCAGGCGCGGGTATAACGGTTATCTTCCAGCACGTTCATCGGGCTGCCGTGGCCCAGAAACAGTGCGGGCATGCGAGTGGAAGCAGTCATTTTTATATCCTGAAACGGTAAAATCAATAACGCTACCTTACGCTTATCGCACACAGAAAGAACGGAGATAACCGTGATGAAGACCGTCAGAAAATTTGAATGTAAGTAATCTGTAAAAGCCACGGACGGGCCTCGACTTTTCCGTTCCGCCCGATAAATTAATGATAATTATTATCAAAAAGGAGTGTTCGATGTCAGTGCCTCTGATCCTGACCTTACTGGCGGGTGGCGCCACGTTTATCGGCGCGCTGCTCGGTGTGCTGGGGCAGAAGCCCTCCAACCGGCTGCTGGCCTTCTCGCTGGGCTTTGCCGCAGGCATTATGCTGCTGATTTCGCTAATGGAAATGTTGCCCGCCGCGCTCGGCGAAGACGGCATGTCACCGGTGCTGGGGTATGGCATGTTTATCGTCGGCCTGCTCGGCTATTTCGCGCTCGATCGTATATTGCCGCACGCGCACCCGCAGGATCTTATCGACTCGCCGCCGGCCCATGCGTCACGCAATCTGCGCCGCACCGCGCTTTTGCTGACGCTTGGCATCAGCCTGCATAACTTCCCGGAAGGTATCGCCACCTATGTGACGGCCAGCACCAACCTGGAGCTGGGCTTCGGAATTGCGCTCGCCGTCGCCTTACACAACATCCCGGAAGGACTGGCGGTGGCGGGCCCGGTTTACGCGGCCACCGGCTCGCGCCGTAAAGCGGTTATCTGGGCGGGGCTCTCCGGGATGGCCGAAATTCTGGGCGGCGTGCTGGCGTGGCTTATTCTCGGCACAATGGTGTCGCCGGTGGTCATGGCGGCGATTATGGCGGCAGTCGCCGGGATCATGGTGGCGCTGTCGGTGGATGAGCTGATGCCGCTTGCCAAAGAGATCGATCCGCATAACAACCCGAGCTACGGCGTGCTGTGCGGCATGTCAGTGATGGGATTAAGCCTGACGCTGCTGCAAACGAGCGGCCTTAGCGGCTAATAAAAAAGCCCGGTCTGACCGGGCTTTCAGAAGCATTCAGGCCCGGCGCTCGCCGGGCTTTTTGTCAGCTCGCTTTGCGCTCCTGCGCCTGGCGATAGCTCACTAAATCTTCAATGGTTACGACCGGCATATTGTGTTCGCGGGCAAACGCGATGCACTCCGGCGCGCGCGCCATGGTGCCGTCGTCGTTAGTCAGTTCGCACAGCACGCCTGCCGGTTTAAAGCCCGCCAGCGAGACTAAATCGATAGTCGCTTCGGTGTGGCCGCCGCGGGTCAGTACGCCGCCCGGCTGCGCGCGCAGCGGGAAAACGTGGCCAGGACGGTGCAGATCGGACGGTTTCGCGTCGTCGGCAATCGCCGCGCGAATGGTCGTGATGCGGTCGGCGGCGGAAACGCCAGTGGTCACGCCGTGTGCCGCTTCGATGGTGACGGTAAAACCGGTGCCGAACGCGCTGGTGTTGTTTTCCACCATCATCGGCAGGTCAAGCTGTTTACGGCGTTCTTCGGTCAGGCACAGGCAGACGATGCCGCTGCCGTGACGGATGGTCAGCGCCATCTGTTCAACGGTCATGGTTTCGGCGGCGAAAATCATGTCGCCTTCGTTTTCACGGTTCTCGTCATCAAGCACCATCACACCGCGCCCTTCGCGCAGTGCGGCGATCGCGTTTTCCACGCGTTCAAAAGCGGTGCCAAAAGCAGAAAGAAGCGTCTGATTCATGGTAAAGAAACCTCATTAATTATATGGATTACCAGAATCAGGGCGGTCTTAGGAGTGCCGGCAAGCGGCAAGCAAAATAACGTGAGTGGGCGCAAGCCCAGGCAGATCGTTACCCTCTCCCATCCGGACTTTAACCGTCGGCCCCGGAATTACACCGGATCTGCTGACCTTCAGAAACAACCTGAAGCGCTCGCGGGCTTTCAGTTTATCTTGCGTCTTCGCTTTCGCGCTGGAGCAGAACAAGCCTGATTTACCGCCGGTGGGGAATTTCACCCCGCCCTGAGAATAAGCGGGATAACTATAACGCCATTGATAATCGTCGGCAATGCATGAGATTCAAACATTTCCGGTTTATACCCTTCCGATCAGCGATTACAATTACTCTTCAGACCATACCAGATCAGGGAAACCGCTATGATTGACCCGAAGAAAATTGAACAGATCGCCCGTCAGGTCCATGAATCGATGCCAAAAGGGATCCGTGAGATCGGGGAAGATGTTGAGAAGAAAATCCGCCAGGTACTGCAGGCTCAGCTGTCTCGCCTGGATCTGGTGAGTCGTGAGGAGTTTGACGTGCAGACGCAGGTACTGCTGCGCACTCGCGAGAAACTGACAGCGCTGGAGCAGCGTCTGACCGCGCTGGAATCGCGTGGTGCTGCGGCCTCCGCGCCGGCTGACACCTCAGCAACCACGACCGCAGGCAGCGCCAGCGCGCCCGTGACCGCCGTGACGCCGCCGCCTGCCATCCCGCCGGTCGATAGCCTCGACAAACAGGACTGACAGAAACGACAACGCCCCCTGCCAGGCAAGGGGCGTTCGTGCAACGTGCGTTAGCTGTTCTTCTGGATCTTCTTGATGATATTGGTGGTCGAGCAGCCATCTTCGAAGTTCAGCACCATGACGTCCCCGCCATTCGCCCACACCTCTTTGCTGCCCGCGATATCTTCAGGTTTGTAGTCGCCACCTTTAACCAGCAGATCCGGCAGGATTTCACTAATCAGCCGCTGCGGCGTGTCTTCTTCAAACGGCACCACCCAGTCTACCGCTTCCAGCGCGGCCAGCACGATCATACGCTGCTCCTGCGGGTTTACCGGGCGCGTATCGCCTTTCAGGCGTCGGGTGGAGGCGTCGCTGTTGACCGCCACGATCAGGCGATCGCCAAGCTTGCGGGCATTCGCCAGATACGAGACGTGGCCTGCGTGGAGGATGTCGAACACGCCGTTGGTCATCACCACTTTCTCGCCGCGCTTGCGCGCCGCCAGTACGGCTTCTTTCAGCGCCGCCTCGCTCATCACGCCAAAGCCCGTCTCCGCGCGTCCGCGCACCGCGTTTTCCAGCTCGACCGGCGACACGGTTGACGTACCGAGTTTGCCGACCACCACACCCGCCGCCGCGTTGGCGAAGAAGCAGGCTTCTTCCAGCGAATTGCCGGAGGCCAGCGTCGCCGCCAGCACGCCAATCACGGTGTCGCCCGCGCCGGTCACGTCATAGACTTCCTGCGCCTGCGTCGGCAGGTGGAACGGCGCTTTGCCCGGTTGCAGCAGCGTCATACCCTGCTCTGAGCGGGTCACCAGCAGCGCGCTGAGATCGAAATCGGCGATGATTTTCATGCCGCGCTCGACAATGTCCTGCTCGGTTTTGCACTTGCCTGCCACTGCTTCAAACTCAGACAGGTTCGGCGTCAGCAATGTCGCGCCGCGATAGCGCTCAAAATCGGTGCCTTTCGGATCGATAAGCACCGGAACGCCGGCTTTACGCGCCAGCTGGATCATCTGCTGAACGCTTGCGAGCGCGCCTTTGGCGTAGTCAGAAAGCACCAGCGCGCCGATCTGCCCCAGAGCCTGGTTAATGCGCTCGTGCAGCGGCTCGGGATCCACGCCATCGAAACCTTCTTCAAAATCCAGGCGGATCAGCTGCTGATTGCGGGACAGCACGCGCAGCTTGGTGATGGTCGGGTGCGTCGGCACTGACACAAAATCACATTTCACGTTCACCTGTGCCAGAGACTGGCTGAGCGCGCGCGCCGCGTCGTCAATACCCGTCAGGCCGACCAGGCGCGAGCTGGCGCCCAGAGACGCGATGTTCATCGCCACGTTCGCCGCGCCGCCCGGGCGCTCTTCGATGGTTTCCACTTTGACGACCGGCACCGGCGCTTCTGGTGAAATGCGGCTCGTCGGGCCATACCAGTAGCGGTCCAGCATCACATCACCCACTACCATGACGCCTGCGCGTTCAAAATCGGGCAGCGTTACTTTCATTCCTGACTCTCCTGAGAGACACCAAAATTTGCGCGCGATGATAGCACAGTTACGCGCAATCGCACGGTTACGCCGGGGCCAGCCAGCGCCGCCAGCTCTCGCGCACCTGTTCGCGCTCAGGCCCGAACGCCGTCTGCGCCACATGACCTGGCTGTTCCTGTAGCGCCAGATGGTGCAGTTCATCGCGCAGCGTAACATAGGCGTGCGTCAGCGCTTTCGCCTCGTCCTCGCGCATAATGTCATTCTGCGCCAGCAGCTCCAGAATACGCACGTTATCGGACCAGCGCGTCAGCTTCGGCTGCTCCGGCGCGTAGCGCAGCACCAGATACTGCGTAATAAATTCGATATCCGTAATGCCGCCTTCATCGGCTTTGATATCAAACCGGTCGCGGTGTTTATTGCCCAGATGCGCGCGCATTTTTTCGCGCATTTCGCGCACGTCGGTTTGCAGCTTGTCGCCGTCGCGCGGGGTGGCGAGGACGTCGCGGCGAATCGCGTCAAACTGCGCCTGCAGCGGCCTGTCGCCGTACACAACACGCGCGCGCACCAGCGCCTGATGCTCCCAGGTCCAGGCCTCGTTTTTCTGGTAATCGGCGAACGCTTCCGCGGTGGTCACCAGCATGCCTGCCGCGCCGGACGGGCGCAGCCTGGCGTCCACTTCATAGAGAATGCCGGACGACGTGCGGGTGCTGAAGAGATGCATAATGCGTTGCGCCAGGCGCAGATAGAACTGGCGGCCATCGATTTCGCGCTCGCCGTCGGTCATGACATCCGCCGGGCAGTCATGCAGGAAGACTAAATCGAGATCGGAGCTGTAGCCGAGCTCCCAGCCGCCGAGCTTGCCATAGCCCACCACCGCGAAACCGCGCCCGTCGCGATCGCGCAGATGCGTCGGCTGGCCGTAGCGCGCCACCATATGGCCCCACGCCTGCAGTACTACCGCGTCAATAATCGCCTCGGCAAGCCAGGTTAAGTGATCGCTCACTTTCATCACCGGCAGCGTACCGGCGATATCCGCCGCCGCCACGCGCAGCAGTTGCGCCTGTTTAAACTGGCGCAGCGCCTCAAGCTGTTGTTCTTCGTCGTCATCCGGCACGCGCAGCAGATACTGGCGCAGCTCGTCGCGATAGGCGTCCATCGCCGTCGGCTGATAGAGCGTATTCGGGTCGAGCAGTTCATCAAGCAGTAGCGGGTAGCGCGCCAGCTGGCTTGCGACCATCGGCGAGGCGGCGCACAGGCGAATTAAGTGCTTCAGCGCGCCAGGATATTCGCTTAGCAGCTCAAGATACGTGGTACGGGTGACAATGCCGGTGAGCAGCGGCGTGACGCGGGAGAGCGCCAGCGCCGCGTCGTCCGGGCTTGCGCAGACGGCGTTCAGCAAAGGCGGCATCAAATTATCAAGCACCTGACGACCGCGCGGGCCGATAGTGCGCTTTTCAGTCTCTTTACGAAAATCCGCGAGTGTTGCGAGGAACCGCATCCGGCTTTCCGCGCCCAGCTCGCTCAGCACCGGCGTGTCGTCGTCGGCATCAAGCGCGTCATGCCACAGCTCGCGCCAGCCTTCGTTCAGCGCCTCTTCGCCCGTGCCCGGCTCTTCATCGCCGATAAGCTCGTTAAACACGCGCCGCACGCCCGTCATATGGCGCTCCAGCCGCGCGCTGAGCGCGTCCCAGCTCTCTTCGTCCATTGCCCAGGCCAGACGCGCGCGATTAAGCGCGTCGCCAGGCAGCGTCTGGGTCTGTTCATCGTTAATGCTTTGCAGCAGGTTTTCGAGACGCCGCAGGAAGAGATAGGCCTCGCGCAGGCAGGTGGCGTCGTCCGGCGAGAGCAGATGCAGTTGCTCAATCGCCTCAAGCGTCGGCAGCAGCGAGCGCTGCTGTAACGACGGCTCGCGCCCGCCGCGGATCAGCTGGAACACCTGAACGATAAACTCGGTTTCGCGGATGCCGCCCGCGCCGAGCTTGATGTTATCGGTCAGCCCCCGGCGGCGCACTTCACGGGCAATCATGCCTTTCATGTTGCGCAGCGACTGGATCACGCTGAAATCGATATAGCGGCGGAAGATAAACGGCCGCAGCATGGCGCGCAGCTCCTGGCTCCAGGCGTCGTCGTTATCGCCCATGATGCGCGCTTTGACCATCGCGTAACGCTCCCAGTCGCGCCCCTGCTCCTGGTAGTAATCCTCAAGCGCCGCGAAGCTCAGCACCAGTGGGCCGCTGTCGCCAAACGGCCGCAGGCGCATGTCCACGCGGTAGACAAAACCGTCCTGCGTGGGCTGGTCGAGCGCTTTGATAAGCCGCTGGCCGAGGCGCGTGAAAAACTGCGCGTTGTCGAGTTCGCGCCGTCCGCCCTGGGTCGAGCCGCCTTCCGGCCAGGCGAAGATAAGATCGATATCCGAAGAAAAGTTGAGTTCGCCGCCGCCGAGTTTTCCCATGCCAAGGATCATCAGCGGCTGCGGGACGCCCTGCGCGTTGCACGGCGTGCCCCATTCGCGACAGCAGGCGGCGTAGAGCCAGTCGCGCGCGGCGACGATAAGGGTTTCCGCAAGCTGGCTGAGCTGCGTGAGCGTTTCCTGCGTGGTGGCCTGCTTAAGCGCCTGCGACCAGGCGATGCGCGTCATCATCCGGCGGCGGAACTGGCGCAGCGCGCGCATCAGCGCCGCCTCGTCGTTAACCTCCGCGAGCGCGGTCTGAAGCCAGGCGGGATAGTGACGCCATTCGTCAGGCGCGGGCGGCGCGGCTTCCAGCTCGCTCAGCCATTGCGGGTGCGCGCTGAGCGCCTCGCGGACAAAATCGCTGAAGGTGAGCACCGCGCGCGCGTCATCGCTGAGCGCGGCGGCATCAAACGGCAGCCGCTCCACCACGGCTTGCCACTGTTGTTGCAAAGGGAGGGAGAGCGGCGTCATGCGGGTTTCCTGTGGTTATTTACACTTTCCCGCTGTGCCGCCAGAACGGCGCCTGCGAGATAGCCTCATTGCGGAAATGCTCGATTTCAATACGCTGGCCGGTTTCGATGGCGTGACGCAGCCCCTGCCAGTTATCGAGCCAGAACAGCGCGACGGTGTCGTCATAGACGCCCGCCAGCAGGCGCAGCGCGTCCAGCTCGCGCGAAAGACGCGGCAGCTGATCAACGTAGCGGTCGCCGAGCGGCTGACCAAACGCGGCTTTCAGTTCCGCGGCGTGACGCGAGAGGTTGATATCGGCAAAGCGTTTCCAGGAATCCGCCATTTTCTGACGGCCCTTTTCATCAAGGAAAGGCTGCCAGCTACGGAAAATCAGCCATTCGGTGAGCGCCAGGCGCGCAGAGGCCTGAATGGCGCTGAAAGCCACCGTCTGGGCCGATGCGTCGGTCGCAAGCGTCGCTTCGCACTGGGTCAGCAGATCGCGTAAGCGAGTGCTCGCTTTTCGCGGAACAATGCCGCCGAACAGCGCCAGCGTATGGCGCACCAGCGCAATGGCCTCACGCACCTGCTGCTTCGCTTTATCGTTACCGCGCAGCCATAGCTCTTCGTGGTACAGCCAGTGATCGAGCGCCCACTCCAGCGACGCTTCAAACCCCTGTTCGACCGTGATTTTCGCAGGCACTTTAAGAAGCGTCAGCGGACGCAGCGGGCGTTCAGGGTTCCCCTGCGCCAGATGATAGCCGCGCGCCGCTTTGCTGAGGCTGCCCTGGCGCAGGCCCGGTTTCGCCACCAGCTGACGGGCGAATTTCAGCACATCGGCCGCCTCGCCCTGCAGCAGTTCCAGCTCCAGCTCGCAGATCGGTTCCGCCAGCTCGCCGGCTTTCACTTCGCCACGATCAAGCGCAAGCTCAATGCGGCTTTCGCCGTAAGTAACCACCCACTTTTCACGCGCGAAATCGGTGCTGAACAGCGGTTTCACCGCCGCCTGCAATGTCTCGGGCGACAGCCCTTCCGGCCAGACTTCCGCCGGGAAGCGCGTGAGCGCAAGCGCCGGGGATTCCAGCGCGACATTATATTCCGGGCGCTGATGCAGCCCGCCGGTCGTGCGGCCCGCCACTTTCATGGTCATTTCATAACGGCCATTATCGCCGCGGATACGCAGCCCCATATCGTGACGGCGCAACTGGTTGTCCGCGGTTTCGTAGTAGATGTTGACCAACTGGCGCGGGGCGCTGTGTTCAGCCTCAAGGGCGTTCAGCGTGGCGCGCAGCGCGTCAATCTGTTCCGGGTCGACGATAAATTTGAGTTCGATTTCCTGAGCCATGTCTCTGCTTTACTCGTTGGGTCACACTGAAGAAAACTCCAGCGAACTTAATAGCCTGGTATCTGTCAGTAGATAGTATTTTGCGAAAAATTGCCATGTTTGAGGCTTTTTGACGCCATCAAAATATGAAATTTGCCGCGGTGGCAGGCGACAGGCTGACCAGGAAGATTCCCATTCAGGTTTACGCTTTGCATCGTCAGACTGATGCCACTACTATCGTTCCACTTTCAACGACAATAACGACCAACTGATGCACAAATTACGTCTGATTTGCTTTTCCCTGCTTGCGCTTAGCGTCACTTTCCAGGCCGTTGCCGAAGAAAAACGCTATGTCTCGGATGAACTCAACACCTGGGTGCGTAGCGGCCCTGGTGACAATTACCGCCTGGTCGGCACGGTCAATGCCGGCGAAGAAGTCGCACTGCTCGAAAGTAACGGCAAATATGGACAGATTCGTGATGCCAGCGGCCGCACGTCGTGGATCCCGCTGGAACAGCTGAAAAGCGAGCCCAGCCTGCGTACCCGCGTGCCGGAGCTGGAAAATCAGGTCAAAACCCTGACCGATAAGCTGACGAATATCGACACCACCTGGAATCAGCGCACGGCGGAGATGCAGAAGAAAGTCGCGGCGAGCGATGGCATCATCAACGGCCTGAAAAATGAGAACCAGAAGCTCAAAAACGAGCTTATCGTGGCGCAGAAGAAAGTGAACGCCGCCAATATCCAGATCGACGATAAACAGCGCACCATCATCATGCAGTGGTTTATGTATGGCGGCGGCGTGCTGGGTGTTGGTTTGCTGCTCGGTTTGCTGCTCCCGCACATGATCCCAAGCCGCAAACGCAAAGACCGCTGGATGAACTAATCCTCTCAGGGCAGCGCCCGCTGCCCTTTTCACTCACCATCTCCTCTACACTTAACGTATTATCTGTCGGCTGAATTGATGTCGGAGTGGAATGCGTGAAGAGTTATCTGGTTGGTGGTGCGGTACGCGATGCCCTGTTAGGGCTGCCGGTAAAAGACAAAGACTGGGTGGTCGTGGGCGCCACGCCCGCCGAAATGCTGGCGCTTGGGTATCAGCAAGTCGGGAAAGATTTCCCGGTGTTTTTGCATCCGCAAACCCACGAAGAGTACGCCCTGGCGCGCACCGAGCGGAAATCCGGCCAGGGATACACTGGCTTTACCTGCTATGCCGCGCCGGACGTAACGCTGGAGCAGGATTTACAGCGCCGCGATCTCACCATTAACGCCATCGCTCAGGATGATTCCGGCGAATTTATCGACCCGTACCACGGCCGCGACGATTTAAAAGCGCGCCTGCTGCGCCATGTCTCGCCCGCCTTTAACGAAGATCCGCTGCGCGTGCTGCGCGTGGCCCGCTTCGCCGCGCGTTATGCGCATCTCGGGTTTCGCATCGCGCCGGAGACCCTTTCGCTCATGCGCGAGATGGCGGAGAACGGTGAACTGGAGCATCTGACGGCGGAGCGCGTCTGGAAAGAGACCGAAAGCGCGCTCACTACTCGCAACCCGCAAATCTACTTCCTGATGCTGCGCGAGTGCGGCGCGCTGAAAGTGCTGTTCCCGGAAGTCGATAAACTGTTCGGCGTTCCGGCGCCCGCCAAATGGCACCCGGAAATCGACACCGGCATCCATACGCTGATGACGCTCGCCATGGCCGCGATGTTAAGCCCGGCGGTAGACGTGCGCTTTGCCGCGCTGTGCCACGATCTCGGTAAAGGCCTGACGCCGCCGCACCTCTGGCCGCGTCATCACGGCCACGGCCCGGCGGGCGTGCGGCTGGTGGCGCAGGTTTGCGAGCGGCTGCGCGTGCCAAACGACATTCGCGATCTCGCGAAACTGGTGGCCGAGTTCCATGACCTGATCCACACCTTCCCGATACTCAAGCCGCGCACCATTGTGGGCCTGTTTGATTCGATAGACGCCTGGCGCAAGCCGCAGCGCGTGGAGCAGATTGCCATCACCAGCGAAGCGGACGTGCGCGGACGCACCGGCTTTGAAGCGAAAGATTATCCGCAGGCGCGGCTATTGCGCGAAGCGTGGGAGGTGGCGCGCGCGGTGTCGCCAAAAGAGGTGGTGGAAGCAGGCTTTACCGGCCCGGCGATTCGTGAGGAACTGACAAAACGGCGTATTCGCGCGGTGGCGGCCTGGAAGGAAGAGCGATGCCCCCAGCCAGCGGCTGAGGGCTAAGACGTTTACATGAACACCGCGAAAACGGCGGCAGCCACGATAAAACGGTAAATCGCGAAAGGAATAAAAGAGATACGTTTGATGATGTGCAGGAAGGTTTTGATCGCCACCAGCGCCACGACGAAGGCGGTGACAAAACCGACCGCGAACATCGGCAGATCCGCCATCGTCAGGAAGCCCATGCTTTTATAGAGATCGAGCGCGGTGGCCCCCATCATCATCGGTACGGCGAGCAGGAACGAGAATTCAGAAGCCGCATAGCGGCTCACGCCCACCAGCATACCGCCGGAAATGGTCGCCCCGGAACGCGAGAAGCCCGGCCACAGCGCCAGACACTGGAAGCAGCCAATAAAAAACGCCTGGCGGTACGTCATGTCGTCCAGCCCCGGCGCTTTTGGCTCTTTCGGCTTCAGCACTTCGGCGATAATCAGCAGCACGCCGCCCACCACCAGCGCATACATCACGTTGATCGGGTTAAACAGCGACTTGATGAAATCGTGGAACACCAGCCCCAGCACGACCGCCGGCACCATACCAAGCAAAATGTGGATGAGCGACAGGCGACCTTTGCCGACGCCTTCATGCGGCGGATGCCCGAAATGGATGCCAATGAGCCCGAACAGGCGACGCCAGAACATCACGACGACCGCCAGAATGGAACCCAACTGGATAACCACTTCGAAAGTTTTCGCAGTGTCGCCTTCAAACCCCAGCAGGTGACCCACAATTATCATATGACCGGTACTGGAGACCGGCAGGAATTCGGTGAGCCCTTCAACAATGCCCAGGATCGCCGCCACCAGCAGCGAGTGCATATCAGTCATTCAGTAAACCCTCGTACCCCAAAAAATAAGCGCTAAAAAACGCGGCAGTCAGCGCGACGGCCGCGTAAGTTCCTGCATTATGACCGGTATACCCGCGTTTGGTTTACTCATTATGAATTTAAATGTTTTAATTCGGATTATTGCTACGCTCAATCATCACGCCGACATTCGCGGCCTGCGCCACTGCGCCTGGCTTGCTTAATTTGATGCGCACCCAGGGAGCGTTAAAGCGCGTCAGAATGATCTCCGCGACTTCTTCCGCCACCCGTTCCACCAGCGCGAAACGACCATTACCGACATGTTCCAGCACCGCCTGCGTGACGTCCGCGTAGCTCAGACAGTCGCGCACGTCGTCACTCGCCGCCGCCGCCCGGTTGTCCCAGCCGATTTCGATATCGAACACGAGTTTCTGCTCGATGGTCTGTTCCCAGTCGTAAACGCCAATAGTGGTGATTACCGAAAGTTGCTCTATAAATACTATGTCCATCACGGCCCTGCCTGTTTTTAGCCCCGCCGGATACCACTTCCGGCAAAATATGCGTATTATCCACAGATGCAGAGAATACAACGACATTTTCACAACGGAACAGCGTTATGAGTGCAATCGCGCCTGGAATGATCCTCCTCGCGTACCTTTGCGGCTCGATCTCCAGCGCCATTCTGGTCTGCCGCATCGCGGGTCTTCCCGATCCTCGTGACAGCGGTTCCGGCAACCCCGGAGCGACCAACGTCCTGCGAATTGGCGGCAAGGGAGCAGCCCTGGCGGTACTGATATTCGATGTGCTGAAAGGCATGCTGCCGGTCTGGGGCGCGTATGCGCTGGGCGTAACGCCATTCTGGCTGGGGCTTATCGCCATTGCCGCCTGTCTGGGCCATATCTGGCCGGTCTTTTTCCATTTTCGCGGCGGTAAAGGCGTGGCGACGGCGTTCGGCGCGATTGCGCCTATCGGCTGGGATCTCACCGGCGTGATGGCGGGCACCTGGCTTCTGACGGTGTTACTGAGCGGATATTCCTCGCTTGGCGCGATCGTCAGCGCGCTGGTGGCGCCATTTTATGTCTGGTGGTTTAAGCCGCAGTTTACATTCCCGGTAGCGATGCTCTCGTGTCTTATTCTTCTGCGCCATCACGATAATATTCAGCGCCTGTGGCGCGGCCAGGAAAGCAAAATCTGGAGCCGGTTTCGCAAAAAGCGGCCACAAAAAAAGGAGTGATGATTCACTCCTTTTCTTTATGACTTTGCTGACGCGTTACGCGGCAGGCAGCTCCGAAAGCGGCCAGCGCGGACGCACGGTCACACCAAGCCCCGCTTCGCCTTTCGCTTTCAGACGCACCATGCCCGCATAGGCGATCATCGCGCCGTTATCGGTACAGAATTCCGGGCGCGCATAGAACACTTCGCCGCCGCGTTTTTGCATCATTTCCGCGAGACGCGCGCGCAGCGTGCGGTTAGCACTCACGCCGCCTGCCATCACCAGACGCTTAAAGCCGGTCTGATCCAGCGCACGGCGGCATTTGATCATCAGGGTGTCCACCACCGCATCTTCAAACGCGCGCGCAATGTCGGCGCGGGTCTGATCGTCGGTACCGTTGTCGCGGATGGTATTCGCGGCGAACGTTTTCAGCCCGGAGAAGCTGAAATCCAGGCCCGGACGGTCGGTCATCGGACGCGGAAAGGTAAAACGCCCCGCTGTGCCCTGCGCCGCCATTTTCGACAGCATCGGGCCGCCCGGGTAATCAAGACCCAGCAGCTTGGCGGTTTTATCGAACGCTTCGCCCGCAGCGTCGTCAATAGACTCGCCCAGCAATTCATACTGGCCGATCCCCGTCACGCTGATAAGCTGCGTATGGCCGCCAGAAACCAGTAGCGCCACGAAAGGAAATTCGGGCGGATTGTCTTCTAACATCGGTGCCAGCAGATGGCCTTCCATGTGGTGCACCGGCACCGCAGGCACATCCCAGGCGAACGCCAGCGCGCGGCCGACCGTCGCGCCGACTAACAGCGCGCCCACAAGTCCTGGCCCTGCGGTATACGCCACCGCGTCGATATCCTTCGCCGTCAGGCCCGCTTCTTTTATGGCAGCCTGAATCAGGGGCACAGTTTTACGCACGTGATCGCGCGAGGCCAGTTCAGGCACGACGCCGCCGTAATCGGCATGCAGTTTTACCTGACTATACAATTGGTTGGCTAATAACCCGTTTTCATCGTCATAAATCGCGATGCCGGTTTCATCACAGGATGTCTCAATTCCCAGTACACGCATGGTTTTTCTTACCTCTCTCGCCTGCCGCGCAGTGTAGGGCCAACGGTGGCCGATGTAAAACTTTGCTCAACCCAGGCGGCCAGATAGTGTATAATACGTGCCCCTGGAATAGACCGCACAAAAACCGCGTTTCTGGTCCTGGCGGTGCTTTACAAAGCAGCAGCAGTTGCAGTAAAATTCCGCACCATTTTGAAATAAGCTGGCTATCTGATGCCAGCAGAACCGAATTAATCAAAGGTGAGAGGCACATGCCGGTAATTAAAGTACGTGAAAACGAGCCGTTCGACGTAGCACTGCGTCGCTTCAAACGTTCCTGCGAGAAAGCGGGTGTTCTGGCGGAAGTTCGTCGTCGTGAATTCTATGAAAAACCGACTACCGAACGTAAACGCGCCAAAGCTTCCGCAGTGAAACGTCACGCGAAGAAACTGGCTCGCGAAAACGCACGCCGTACTCGTCTGTACTAATTCCTCAGGGGATATCCTCCCCTGAAACAGACAGAGTAGTAGTTGTAGAGGCCGTGCTTCCGAAAGGAATGCGCGGCTTATTCTCGTTTATGGGCTGATAAAAACGGGGCTTATGGCTGGACGAATCCCACGTGTCTTTATCAATGATCTGCTGGCTCGCACCGATATCGTCGACCTGATAGACGCACGGGTAAAGCTCAAGAAGCAGGGCAAGAACTACCACGCGTGCTGTCCCTTCCATAATGAAAAAACCCCCTCTTTCACCGTAAACGGCGAAAAACAGTTTTATCACTGCTTCGGTTGCGGCGCGCACGGCAACGCTATCGACTTCCTGATGAATTACGACAAGCTCGAATTCGTCGAGACCGTCGAAGAGCTGGCGGCGATGCATAATCTGGAAGTGCCGTTCGAAGCGGGTAGCGGACCGACGCAAATAGAGCGTCACCAGCGCCAGACGCTGTATGAGCTGCTGGACGGGCTGAACGGTTTTTATCGTCAGGCCTTACAGGCGCAAAGCGCCGAACCAGCGCGCCAGTATCTGGCAAAACGCGGGCTGAGCGAATCGGTTATTGAACGTTTCGCGATTGGCTACGCGCCGCCGGGCTGGGACAACGTGCTCAAGCGTTTTGGTAATAACAGCGAAAACCGCAAGTCGCTTATCGACGCGGGCATGCTGGTGACCAACGATCAGGGCCGCAGTTACGACCGCTTTCGCGAACGGGTGATGTTCCCCATCCGCGATAAGCGCGGGCGAGTGATAGGCTTTGGCGGCCGCGTGTTAGGCGATGCGCTGCCGAAATATTTAAACTCCCCGGAAACCGATATTTTCCATAAGGGCCGCCAGCTGTATGGCCTTTATGAAGTTCAGCAAAGCGATCCGAACCCGCCGCGGCTTCTGGTGGTCGAAGGTTATATGGATGTCGTGGCGCTGTCGCAGTATGACATTAACTATGCGGTCGCCTCGCTCGGCACCGCGACCACGGCAGAGCATATCCAGATGCTTTTTCGTGTCACGAATAACGTGATTTGCTGTTACGACGGCGACAGAGCAGGCAGAAGCGCCGCGTGGCGCGCGCTGGAAACCGCGCTGCCTTACATGACGGACGGACGTCAGCTACGCTTTATGTTTCTGCCCGATGGCGAAGACCCGGATACGCTGGTTCGTCAGGAAGGCAAAGCAGCATTCGAGGCGCGTATGGAGCAGGCACAGCCGCTCTCGACGTTCCTGTTTAACAGCCTGCTGCCGCAGGTGGATTTGAGCACGCCGGACGGACGCGCGCAGCTCAGCACGCTGGCGCTGCCGTTAATCAGCCAGGTGCCGGGCGAGACGCTGCGCATTTATCTGCGTCAGGAGTTAGGCAACAAGCTCGGTATTCTGGATGACAGCCAGCTTGAGCGATTGATGACGCGCCAGGCAGATAATTCGCAAACGCGGCCTGCGCCGACGCTAAAGCGTACAACCATGCGTATACTGATAGGATTATTAGTCCAGAATCCTGAGCTGGCGCCCCTGGTGCCCTCACTGGCCGCATTGGACAAAACAAAGCTGCCAGGACTGGAGCTCTTTGCAGAGCTGGTCAATACTTGTCTTTCGCAGCCTGGTCTGACCACCGGGCAGTTGCTCGAACATTATCGCGGTACAAAAGAAGCCGCTACCCTTGAAAAACTCTCAACGTGGGACGATATAGCAGATAAGGATATCGCAGAGAAAACGTTCACCGACGCGCTGGACCATATGTTTGATTCCGTGCTCGAGTTGAGACTAACAGAATTGATCGCCCGCTCGCGCACCCAGGGACTTAGCGCGGCGGAGCGCGAAGAAGTGCGCATCATTACCGAGGCGCGCGCCAGAAAATAAATTCCGCGGCTTAATTGCCGATTGACGATCGGGTGCACCCGAGAGCCGCACTGCCGGGCAGCGGCAATAATAAAACAGCCCGCACCGCCCTGTGGTTTTATATCGCTGTCGAAGCGTCCAGGCACTACTGAAACGCCGTCGCTTGCAACATGTTGTGATATGAACCCCGGGGCACACGTTATTGTTGGCGGCAACGCCTACCGACACCAACCTCATGAAATAAGTGTGGATACCGTCTTATGGAGCAAAACCCGCAGTCACAGCTTAAGCTTCTTGTCACCCGTGGTAAGGAGCAGGGCTATCTGACCTATGCCGAGGTCAATGACCATCTGCCGGAAGATATCGTCGACTCCGATCAGATCGAAGACATCATCCAAATGATTAACGACATGGGCATCCAGGTGATGGAAGAAGCGCCGGACGCCGACGATCTGTTGCTTGCTGAAAACTCCAACAGCACCGACGAAGACGCGGAAGAAGCTGCGGCCCAGGTGCTCTCAAGCGTTGAATCTGAAATCGGGCGCACCACTGACCCGGTTCGTATGTACATGCGTGAAATGGGTACCGTTGAGCTGTTGACCCGTGAAGGCGAAATCGACATCGCTAAACGCATCGAAGACGGCATCAATCAGGTTCAGTGCTCTGTCGCCGAATACCCGGAAGCGATCACCTATCTGCTGGAGCAGTACGATCGCGTTGAAGCGGGCGAAGCGCGTCTTTCGGATCTGATCACCGGCTTTGTCGATCCGAACGCCGAAGAAGATCTGGCGCCTACCGCGACGCATGTCGGCTCAGAACTCTCTCAGGAAGAGATGGATGATGACGAAGATGAAGACGAAGAGTCTGACGACGACAGCAGCGACGACGACAACAGCATCGATCCGGAACTGGCCCGTGAAAAATTCGGTGAGCTGCGTACCCAGTACGAAGTGACCCGCGACACCATCAAAGCCAAAGGCCGCAGCAACGCGGCGTCTCAGGAAGAGATCCTGAAGCTTTCTGAAGTGTTCAAACAGTTCCGCCTGGTGCCGAAGCAGTTTGACTATCTGGTGAACAGCATGCGCACCATGATGGACCGCGTGCGTACCCAGGAACGCATCATCATGAAGATGTGCGTTGAGCAGTGCAAAATGCCGAAGAAGAACTTCATCACCCTCTTCACCGGCAACGAAACCAGCGAAACCTGGTTCAACGCGGCAATCGCCATGAACAAACCGTGGTCTGAAAAGCTCCACGACGTGGCGGAAGATGTGCACCGCAGCCTGCAAAAACTGCAGCAGATCGAAGAAGAAACCGGCCTGACCATTGAACAGGTGAAAGACATCAACCGTCGTATGTCTATCGGCGAAGCGAAAGCGCGTCGTGCGAAGAAAGAGATGGTTGAGGCGAACCTGCGTCTGGTTATTTCTATTGCCAAGAAATACACCAACCGCGGTCTGCAGTTCCTCGATCTGATTCAGGAAGGCAACATCGGTCTCATGAAAGCGGTAGATAAGTTCGAATACCGCCGCGGCTACAAATTCTCTACCTATGCAACCTGGTGGATCCGTCAGGCCATCACCCGCTCTATCGCGGATCAGGCGCGCACCATTCGTATTCCGGTGCACATGATTGAGACCATCAACAAGCTCAATCGTATCTCCCGCCAGATGCTGCAGGAGATGGGCCGCGAGCCGACGCCGGAAGAGCTGGCCGAGCGCATGCTGATGCCGGAAGACAAAATCCGCAAAGTGCTGAAAATCGCCAAAGAGCCTATCTCCATGGAAACGCCGATCGGCGACGATGAAGATTCGCATCTGGGGGATTTCATCGAGGATACCACCCTCGAGCTGCCGCTGGACTCCGCGACCACCGAAAGCCTGCGTGCGGCGACGCACGACGTGCTGGCAGGTCTCACCGCGCGTGAAGCGAAAGTGCTGCGTATGCGTTTCGGTATCGACATGAACACCGACCACACGCTGGAAGAAGTGGGTAAACAGTTCGACGTAACCCGCGAACGTATCCGTCAGATCGAAGCGAAGGCGCTGCGTAAGCTGCGTCACCCAAGCCGTTCTGAAGTGCTGCGCAGCTTCCTGGACGATTAATCGTCTGTGATAACGCGTTTAAAAAGCCCTCTTCGGAGGGCTTTTTTATTGGCACCAGAAATGACTGAAGCGACTTTTACGGGCTACCTTTCAACAGGCGGCCCTGCAACGATAAATCATCGTGATATGCGTGGATTAATTAGCAAAAAGAATTTGTCAGGATTATAGATTCTGAGTAATTTGCTGTGAGATTTTGCGTATAAAAATGAAACATCGCGTTGATAACATTGCAAGGAACCGGGATGAACAAGTCGCTGTTATTTATGACATGCGTTTTACTGGCCGGATGCGCCAGCCAGCCGCCAAAAAGCCAGGTAACGCCTCTTACGCCAGCGCCCGCTCCGGTCGCCGCGCAAACGCCGCCTGCTCCACAGCAGCCTGAAAGCCAGCCTTTCTCGGCAGCCTCTGAAAGCGCTAACAGCATGGCGACCTGCCGTAAAGAGCTCGACGCGCTCAAGCACTACGGCCCGAAAACCTACAGCCGCTACGCCGCTGAAATGGACGCGCTTTCCGCGAAAACGGGGAAATATCTGGCGCTGAAAGACGGGATGACGCCGGAGCTAAACGACATTGTCATCACGATGTATCAGTCGCAAATCAAGACGCTCTGCTTCCGCATCCAGTCGTCGCTCGGTAAGCTGATTATTGAACAGGCTGGCGGCTAAACCACCTGCCTTTTTCTGCTCATAACGGCGCAGCGAGAGTTGCGCCGTTCTGTTATCTGCCGCGCGCCACCAGCGCGTCGTCGAGCTCCCGGTAGGCTTCCACCAGCTTATCGAGCGAAGCGCGATTCAGCCCGCTCGGGTTAGGCAGCACCCAAATTTCCGTCTTACCGATTTTTAGCTTCTGTTTACCCCACTTCACACCGCGCTGACTGAATGCTTGCTCATAGGCTTTTTTGCCCAGCACCGCGAGCGCATCTGGCTGAAAATATTCGATTTTTTTAATCAGATTGCGCCCGCCTTCATGCAATTCTTTCACGTCCACTTCGTTCGCCTGCACCGTCGGGCGTTCTACGAGTTTCGTGATGCCACAGCGCGTATCCAGCAAATGGCGCTCTTCTTCAGGCTTCAGCTGGCGATCCGTAAACCCGGCCAGATGAATAACCTTCCAGAAGCGGTTACCCGGATGCGCAAAGTGAAAGCCCGTATGCGCCGACGACTTTCCCGGATTGATCCCGCAAAAGACCACCCGCAGACCTGGCTCAAGAATATCGTTAATCATGTCCTCTCCTGTTAACTCTCGGATCTATAAAGTATAAAACCTTACGCCGCGCCTGCTTACAAATTCAGCAGCCGCGACACCGAGACTGGATTGGCGTCGCCAGTTACTTTATAATCCAGCGCCACGGCCCCTTAGCTCAGTGGTTAGAGCAGGCGACTCATAATCGCTTGGTCGTTGGTTCAAACCCAACAGGGGCCACCAAATTTTAGCATTAAAATCATATAATTAAGCCACCTCGCAAGGGTGGCTTTTTTGTTGGCTGTTAATCAACTGGCAACAAAATGGCGGCGAGATGGCCCATTAAAGGAGCTGGCAGGAGCCGCTTAGTGATGTGTATCCGGTCAACGCCCGAAATGATGTCATCATCTTCAAATATTCCCCAAAACCACTACTCACACCCGGCATAGAAATCATTTTTATTATTTCCAAACCAGGCCATACATTTTTTGGCGCTGGCAGGCACCGTCAGCGTGTTTTTTTTAGCGGTGCCCTGATACTGGCACACCAGAAAAACAGCGGTGTTATGCGCTTTCGCATAGTTTTGCGAATCGCTTAATGTCCAGATCATTTCATCGTCCGTATCTGGTAATAAGGACGCGAGCTCTTCCGGCGGGCCTTCAAACACATCGACCAGATGCAGCCTGTGGACGTGATTTTTCTCTGTCAGAGTATTCGGGCACTGGATTTTTTCAGCCCATGCAGCGCCTGAGAAAAACATCACGCCGATACTACACAACGCGGCTTTGATCCATCCCATCATTCTCGTCTCCCTGTTTTTGATTTTCCTTTATACCTCAAAATCAATAACCTCACTCTTCTCCCGATCAAAACGTCAGAACACGCTCATCTGTCATCCCTCAACCCAACCGGGCAATCTCCACTACACTTTTCCCAACTCCCCATATTGAGGATTTCCCATGCTGCGTTCGTTACTGCTCATCTGCACTCTGCTGCCCTTTTTCGCCTGCGCGCACAATTTTACGGAAGGCGAACGGGTGGCACCGGTTGGCGTGGCTGAGCGCGGCGAGCTGACGCTGAATCAGGGCGAGATTGATTATCGTGACTGGAACAGCGCGCGGCTTAGCGGCAAGGTGGGCCTGGTGCTGCATGTGGCGGGCAGGCTGTCGGCGAAAGATCTGAATAAAGGCATCAGCGACGCCATCGCGGCGGCGCAGCTGCCGGCAGATAAATTTCAGGCCACCACGATAATCAATACTGACGACGCCATTCCCGGCAGCGCCATCTTTGTGCGCCGCAGTCTGGAAAGCACCAAAAAAGCGTATCCCTCATCGGTCTTTGTGCTCGACGGACAGGGCGCGGTGCAGCGCGCCTGGCGGCTTCAGCCGGGCGGTTCCGCCGTGGTGGTTGTGGATAAAGAGGGCCGCATCCGCTTCGCCAAAGATGGCGCGCTCACGCCGGATGAAGTACGTCAGGTGATGACGCTGCTGCGCTCGCTGCTCGCATAAACCTGTACAACAGCTCACAGAATTGTAAAGTTTTGTGCCACACTGAGGTTAGCTGAAGAAATTTTCCGGGATTACGCTACGCTTTTTAAGAACGTATCCGGAAAGATTACCGTGAAGATAATCAGTTGTTCAGACACCAAAAATCCCACATTTCGCCTGATGCGACGACTGCCGCGCGCCTGAGGGCGGCACTCGCGCGCAGTTGCGCTTTCATTTTCTCCCACTCCACAGCGATAACGGACACCATCAGAGGCCTTAACCATGAACGCTAACGCCGTGAAATCTTCAGGGCAGGAAATCGAATTGCAGGCGCTGCGCGATGCGCTGCAAACCCGCCTTGACGAGCTTCTGCCGCCGGGCCAGGAGCGCGATCTGGTCTGCGCCGCGATGCGCGAAGGCGCGCTGACGCCCGGTAAGCGGGTGCGCCCGCTGCTGCTCATTCTTGCCGCGCGCGATCTCGGCTGCGACGCCAGCCAGCCTGCGCTGATGGATCTCGCCTGCGCCGTGGAGATGGTGCACGCCGCGTCGCTGATGCTCGACGATATTCCGTGTATGGATAACGCCCTGCTGCGCCGCGGCAAGCCCACCATTCACCGCCAGTATGGCGAAAGCGTGGCGATCCTCGCGGCGGTGGCGCTGCTGAGCCGGGCATTCGGCGTGGTGGCGCAGGCAAACCCGCTCTCCGATAGCTGCAAAACTCAGGCGGTGAGCGAGCTTTCCAGCGCCGTCGGGTTGCAGGGGCTGGTGCAGGGGCAGTTTCGCGATCTCAGCGAAGGCAACCAGGCCCGCAGCGCCGAGGCGATACTTGCCACTAACGATCTCAAAACCAGCGTGCTGTTTGACGCCACGCTGCAAATCGCCGCCATCGCCGCCGGCGCTTCCGCGTCGGTGCGCCATAAGCTTCGCGAGTTCTCGCGCCATCTCGGCCAGGCGTTCCAGCTGCTTGACGATCTGGCGGATGGCCTGAACCATACCGGTAAAGACATTAATAAAGACGCCGGGAAATCAACGCTGGTGGCGATGCTTGGCCCGGAAGCGGTGCATCAGCGCCTGCGCGATCACCTGCTGCGCGCCGATGAGCATCTCACCGGTGCCTGTTCGCGCGGCGCGTCCACCCGCCGTTTTATGTACGCCTGGTTTGATAAACAGCTGGCTATGTTTGGCTGAACGCGCGCCGTGTCGCCGACAGTGACTGTTACTGGAGTATGAATGAAGGACAAGGAACTGAGCCAACGCAAGAACGATCATCTGGATATCGTTCTGCACCCGGAGCGGGCTAAACAAACGATTCGCACCGGCTTTGAGCAATGGCGTTTTGAGCACTGCGCCCTGCCGGAACTCGCGCTTGACGACATCGATCTCAGCACCCGCCTGTTTGGCCGCGTGATGAAAGCGCCGATTCTGATTAGCTCCATGACCGGCGGTGCGCGGCGCGCGAGCGATATCAACCGTCACCTCGCCGAAGCCGCGCAGACGCTGGGGCTGGCGATGGGCGTCGGCTCACAGCGTGTGGCGCTGGAGAGCGAGGACAACTGGGGGCTGACGGGCGAACTGCGCCGGTACGCGCCGGATATCCCGCTGCTGGCGAATCTCGGTGCCGCGCAAATCGGCAGCGTTCAGGGGCTCGATTACGCCCGGCGCGCCGTCGAGATGGTGGAAGCCGACGCGCTCATTATTCATCTTAATCCGTTGCAGGAGGCGCTGCAGACCGGCGGCGATCGCGACTGGCGCGGCGTGCTGGCGTCAATTGAACGCGTCGTGAACGCCCTTCCCGTGCCGGTGGTGGTAAAGGAAGTCGGCGCTGGCCTCTCGGTGCCGGTGGCGCGCCAGCTTAAAGAGGCGGGCGTCGCGATGCTGGATGTGGCAGGCGCAGGCGGCACCAGCTGGGCCGCCGTGGAAGGTGAACGCGCGGCGAGCGACCATGCCCGTAGCGTGGCGATGGCCTTCGCCGACTGGGGCATACCCACCGCACAGGCGCTGCGCCAGATACATCAGGCGTTCCCGTCGATGCCGCTTATCGCCTCTGGCGGCATTCGCGACGGTATCGACGCCGCCAAAGCCCTGGCGATGGGCGCAAGTCTCGTCGGGCAGGCCGCGGCGGTGCTCGGCAGCGCGACCACCTCCACCAGCGCCGTGCTGGACCATTTCGCGGTCGTGATTGAACAGTTGCGGGTCGCCTGTTTTTGCACCGGCAGCGCCAGTATCAGCGCGCTGCGTGAGGCCCGGCTGGTGCGCGTCGGGGATGAGGAATGAGCCATTACGCCGTCATTACGCCCCCGCTTTACAGTCACGTTCATGCCATGCAGGCGCTCGCGCAGGCGCTTATCGCGCGCGGGCACCGCATCACCTTTATCCAGCAGGCCGAGGCCCGCACGCTGCTGGACGATGCGAACATCGGCTTTTATCCGGTAGGCGAAGCGAGCCATCCGCCCGGCAGCCTCGCCCGCACCTTACGCCTGACGGCGCACCCGGGTGGCCCGGCCATCCTGAGCCTGATTGACGATCTGGCGCGTACCACCGATATGCTGTGCCGGGAGTTGCCCGAGGCGCTGACGCGCCTTGGCGTGGACGGCCTGATTGTCGATCAGATGGAGCCCGCGGGCGGTATCGTCGCCGACGCGCTGGATCTGCCGTTTGTTTCGGTCGCCTGCGCCCTGCCGGTCAATCGCGAGGCAGGGCTTCCGCTGCCGGTCATGCCGTTTCGCTATGCGCAGACGCCGCGCGCCCGCAAGATTTATCAGACCAGCCAGCAGGTGCACGACTGGCTGATGGGCCGCCAGAGCAAGGTGATAGCCCATCACGCGCAGCGCTTCGGGCTGTCGGCCCGCCACGGCCTGCACGATTGTCTCTCGCCGCTGGCGCAAATCAGCCAGACGCTCAGCGCGCTCGATTTCCCGCGCCACGCACTGCCGCCCTGCTTTCATGCGGTCGGCCCGCTGCGTCCGCCGCAGCCGCCAGTGGCGGAACCGGTGCCAGACGCGACGCGCCCGCGCGTCTTCGCCTCACTCGGCACGTTACAGGGGCATCGCTACGGGCTGTTTCGCACCATCGCCCGCGCCTGTCGCGACGCCGACGTCGAGCTGCTTGTCGCGCATTGTGGCGGCCTGAATGACGCGCAGGCCAGCGCGCTGAAAGCCAGCGGGGCCACACAGGTCACGGGATTTACCGACCAGCCGCTGGCGCTCAGCCAGTCGGATGCCGTCATTACCCACGGCGGGCTTAACACTGTGATGGACGCCATCGCCAGCGCCACGCCGCTGTTAGTGGTGCCGCTGGCGTTCGATCAGCCCGGCGTGGCGGCGCGGGTGGAGCACTGCGGCATCGGGCAGCGCGTCTCGCGCTTCGCCGGGCGTCGCACCTTTGCCCGCAAGCTTAAAACGCTGCTTGGCGACGATCGCTGCCGCGCGCGTCTCGTCGCGATGCAGCGCGCGCTGGCGCAGGCGGGTGGCGTCGTGCGCGCAGCGCAGATCGCTGAACAGGCGCTGGATGAGCGCCGCCCTGTATTCGCGCAGGCTCCCTTATGAACACGCAATGGGATCTGATTCTCGCTGGCGGCGGTCTGGCGAACGGGCTGATCGCCCTGCGCCTGCGCGCGCGACAGCCGGGGCTTAACGTGCTGCTGCTGGAGGCAAGCGACGCGCCTGGCGGCAATCACACCTGGTCATTTCACGGCGCGGATCTCACGGCCGAACAGCACGCCTGGCTCACACCGCTGGTGGCGCACCGCTGGGACGGCTACGAGGTGCGCTTTCCGGCGCTGACGCGCACGCTGGATGGCGGCTACTACAGCGTTACGTCTGAGCGTTTCGCCCAGGTTTTGCAGGAAACCGTGGGTGAACGCCTCTGGCGCAACGCGCCGGTCGCAAGCCTGACGCCGCAGAGCGTGACGCTCACCGACGGGCGCACGCTGCACGCCCGCGCGGTGATTGACGGCCGCGGCTGGCAGGCGAGCCCGCACCTCACCGCAGGCCAGCAGGCGTTCCTCGGCCAGCAGTGGCGGCTCGCCGCGCCCCACGGCCTGACGCGTCCTGTTCTGATGGACGCCACGGTAGCGCAACAGGGCGGCTACCGGTTTGTCTACACGCTGCCGCTCACGCCCGACACGTTGCTGATAGAAGATACGCACTACATCGACAGCGCCACACTCGATCACGACCGCGCGCGGGAAAATATCGCCAGCTACGCGCGTTTGCAGGGCTGGCAGCTCGCGACGCTTGAGCGCGAGGAGCGCGGCAACCTGCCGATTACGCTTACCGGCGCGCCGCAGGCATTCTGGCGCGAAGCGCAGGGCGTGGCGCGCGCAGGCCTGCGCGCCGGGCTGTTTCACGCGACGACCGGCTATTCGCTGCCGCACGCGGCAACGCTTGCCGACCTTATCGCCGCGCAGCCGCCTGCGTCTTCAGCAGCGCTGTATGCGCTGACGGCAGATTACGCGCAGCGCCAGTGGCGGCGTCAGCGCTTTTTCCGGCTGCTGAACCGGATGCTGTTTCTGGCCGGAAAACCGGACCAACGCTGGCAGGTGATGCAGCGCTTTTATGGACTGAATGCGGGGCTTATCGCCCGGTTTTACGCCGGACGACTGACCCCAATGGATATGGCACGACTGCTGACAGGCAAACCCCCGGTTCCGGTGGGCGAAGCCATGCAGGCCGTGCTAAAGCAAACTCCCCGGCTGCGAGCTTTTCATCATGACTAAAACTGTTGTTATCGGGTCCGGCTTTGGCGGCCTGGCTCTGGCTATCCGCTTACAGGCGGCGGGCGTTCCCACCTTACTGCTTGAACAGCGCGATAAACCCGGCGGGCGGGCGTATGTTTATGAAGATAAAGGGTTTACCTTTGACGCCGGCCCGACGGTGATTACCGATCCCTCAGCCATTGAGGAGCTGTTCACGCTGGCCGGTAAAAACATCGCCGATTATGTCGATCTTTTGCCCGTCACGCCGTTCTACCGCCTGTGCTGGGAGAACGGCCAGGTGTTTAATTACGATAACGATCAGGCGAGCCTTGAGGCGCAAATCGCCCGCTTCAACCCGCGCGATGTCGAGGGCTATCGCCAGTTCCTGGCGTATTCGCAGGCGGTGTTTAAAGAAGGCTATCTGAAGCTTGGCGCGGTGCCGTTCCTCTCGTTTCGCGATATGTTGCGCGCAGGCCCGCAGCTCGCGCGTCTTCAGGCGTGGCGCAGTGTGTATGGCATGGTGTCGAAATTTATCGAAGACGATCATCTGCGCCAGGCGTTCTCTTTTCATTCCCTGCTGGTGGGCGGCAACCCGTTTGCGACGTCATCAATCTATACGCTTATCCACGCGCTGGAGCGCCAGTGGGGCGTCTGGTTCGCCCGTGGCGGCACCGGCGCGCTGGTGCAGGGGCTGGTGAAGCTGTTTACCGATCTGGGCGGCGAGATTGAACTCAACGCCAAAGTGACGCGCCTCGATACTCAGGGCGACAAAATCAGCGGCGTGACGCTCGCCGACGGCCGACGCATTCCCGCGCGCGCCGTGGCGTCGAATGCCGATGTGGTGCACACCTACAACAATTTGCTGGGCCATCACCCGCGCGGCGTCTCGCAGGCGGCCTCACTGCGCCGCAAGCGGATGAGCAACTCGCTGTTCGTGCTCTATTTCGGGCTCAATCACCACCACAGCCAGCTCGCACACCACACCGTCTGCTTCGGGCCGCGCTACAAAGGGCTGATTGAAGATATTTTTAAACGCGACTCGCTCGCGGACGACTTCTCGCTCTATCTGCACGCGCCGTGCGTCACCGATCCGTCGCTGGCTCCGCCGGGCTGCGGCAGCTATTACGTGCTCGCCCCGGTGCCGCACCTCGGCACCGCGAACCTGAACTGGGATGTCGAAGGGCCGCGTCTGCGCGACCGGATTTTTGAATATCTTGAGCAGCACTATATGCCGGGCCTTCGCGAACAACTGGTGACGCACCGTATGTTCACGCCGTTCGATTTCCGCGACCAGCTCGGCGCGTATCATGGCTCGGCGTTTTCGGTGGAGCCTATCCTCACCCAGAGCGCCTGGTTCCGCCCACATAACCGCGACAGCCGCATTGATAACCTCTATTTAGTCGGCGCGGGCACGCACCCCGGCGCGGGTATTCCGGGGGTTATCGGCTCGGCGAAGGCTACCGCCGGGCTGATGCTGGAGGGGCATGCATGAGTGACAAACCGCTGCTGACGCATGCCACAGAAACCATCGAGGCGGGCTCGAAAAGCTTTGCCACCGCCTCGAAACTGTTTGACGCAAAAACCCGACGCAGCGCGCTGATGCTCTACGCCTGGTGTCGCCACTGCGACGATGTGACTGACGGCCAGACGCTTGGTTTTCGCACGGCCGACGCGCCGACAGACACCCCGCAGGCGCGCATCGCCCTGCTGCGCGCGCTGACGCTTGAGGCTTACGCGGGCAAACCGATGCGCGAGCCAAATTTCGCAGCGTTTCAGGAGGTAGCGCTGGCACATCAGATCCCGCCTGCGCTGGCGCTCGATCATCTGGAAGGTTTCGCGATGGACGTGCGCGACGAGCGCTATCACACCTTTGATGACACGCTGCGCTACTGTTACCACGTGGCGGGCGTGGTGGGGCTGATGATGGCGCGCGTGATGGGCGTGCGCGATGAGGCCGTGCTGGATCGCGCCTGCGATCTGGGCCTCGCGTTTCAGCTCACTAACATTGCGCGGGATATCGTTGAAGACGCCGCCATCGGGCGCTGCTATCTGCCTGAGGCGTGGCTTCAGGAGGAAGGGCTTCGCGCTGACACCTTAACAGACCGCGCGCACCGCCCGGCGCTGGCGCGTCTCGCCGCGCGGCTGGTGGATGAAGCGGAGCCGTATTACGCCTCGGCGCGCGCCGGGCTTGCCGGTCTGCCGCTACGCAGCGCCTGGGCTATCGCCACCGCGCATGGGGTCTACCGGGAAATTGGCGTAAAGGTGAAGCGCGCGGGCGTTAACGCGTGGGAAACGCGTCAGGGCACCAGCAAGACCGAGAAACTGGCCCTGCTGGCGAAAGGCGCAGTTATGGCTGTGAGTTCTCGCGGCGCGTCGTCGTCGCCTCGCCCTTCGGCGCTCTGGCAGCGGCCGCGCGCGCAGGACGACCGTTACGCTCACGCAGCACCGCCTGCAGCTTAGCCACCGGCGGCGCGTAGAGAAAACCAAAGGAGACGCAGCCTTCGCGCCCGCGCACCGCGTGATGCAGCCGGTGCGCCAGATAGAGCCGCTTCAGATAACCCCGGCGCGGCACATAGCGAAACGGCCAGCGCTGGTGAACCAGCCCGTCATGCACGATAAAATAGAGCGCGCCGTAGAGCGTCATCCCCGCGCCAATCCACTGTAGCGGCCAGCGTCCGCCTGCCCCAAGCGCAATAAGCAAAATCGCCACGCCCGCAAACACCACCGCGTAGAGATCGTTGACTTCAAACCAGCCTTTGCGCGGCGAATGGTGGGAAAGATGCCAGCCCCATCCCCAGCCGTGCATCACATATTTGTGCGTCAGCGCCGCCACGATTTCCATCGCCGCGACCGTCAGCAATACAATCGCCACGTTATACAGCACAATCATAATTTCTCCTGGGCCCGCCTGAACGGAACGTCCTGTTGCCGGGAAACGTAAGCGCGGTTCGCGCCGCAACCCAGAGAGTATAGCAACCCAGGCGTCAGTGTCGGGGGAGTCGCCCTGCCCCTGCGAATAAAAAAAACCCCGGCAGGCCGGGGTTAATGTGTGTCTGAGCTGACGCTTAAAAATGTTCCCATTCGCCCTGAGCACCCGCCACGGCGAGCGCTTTCGGCGCAGGCGCCGCGACCGGCACGGCGGCGGGCTCAGCACGGCGAGGCGCGCTGGTGCCGACGTTAAATATCGCGACCATCTGCTCCAGCTCGCGCGCCTGCTCTTCGAGCGACGAGGCGGCCGCGGAGGATTCCTCCACCAGCGCGGCGTTCTGCTGGGTCGTGGTGTCCATTTCCGACATGGCCTGGCCAATCTGCGCGATGCCGCGGCTCTGTTCGGTACAGGCGCGGGCGATCTCATCCATAATTTCACGCACTTTGGCGACGGAGCCGACGATATCTTCCATCGCTTCACCGGCGCTCGCCACCAGCTGCGCGCCGTTTTCGACACGCTGGTTCGCTTCCGTAATCAGCGCGCCTATCTCTTTGGCGGCGGTGGCGCTGCGGCTTGCCAGGGTGCGAACTTCCCCCGCCACTACGGCGAACCCGCGGCCCTGCTCACCGGCGCGCGCGGCTTCCACGGCGGCGTTCAGCGCCAGGATGTTGGTCTGGAAGGCAATACCGTTGATGACACTGATAATGTCGGCGATTTTCCCGGAGCTCGCCTGGATATTACGCATCGTCTCGACCACTTCATTCACCACTTTCCCGCCGCGATCGGCGTTGGTGGAAGCCTGCGCGGCCAGCTGGCTCGCCTGCTGGGCGTTACCGGCGGTTTCTTTCACCGTGGAGGTCAGCTCTTCCATACTGGCCGCCGTCTGCACCACGGCGGCGGACTGCTCTTCGGTGCGCGATGAGAGATCGATATTCCCGGCGGCGATTTCAGACGACGCGCGCGATACGTTATCGACGCCGTGACGCACACGGGTAATGATGCTTTTCAGGCTGTCGTTCATGGTGCCGACCGCCTGCATCAGCAGGCCCGGTTCATCGCGGCGCAGCGACGAGACGGTAACGGTTAAATCGCCCTGCGCGATGCGGTTCGCCACTGCTAATGTTTCACGCAGCGGGCGGGTGATATTGCGCGTAATGAACGCGGCGACAATCAGCCCAAACAATACGCCTGTCAGCGTACCGGCAAGCATCAGCGTTTCAACATGGCTGATGGAATTGGCCATGCGCATTTTACGAAACTCATGGAAGTCGGCCACCGTTTCATTAAGCGCGGTCGCGGCGTTGCTGAGCGCGGTCGATTGTGTCTGCTGATCGCCTGAAGCCGACACAAACAGCGCGGCGCTGCTGTGCAGCATACGGGTCTGATCGGTTAATGCGGAGAGCCACGGCAGCGGCGTATCACGCGTACTGGCTCCCAGCTGCGCGGCGGTTGTGTCGATACTGCCCAGCAGCTCGTTGAGTTTGTTCAGCGTCTCGCGGTCGCCATGAGTGATCAGCGCGTCGACGGCGCTCCGTATCTGCTGCGCTTTCGCGGCAAGACGGGCCGCCAGCATCGCCGCCTGCGGGCTGGCGTCCGCCTGCTCGCTATACGCCGATGCCTGCTCGATAAACTGCGACGGCCACTGTTCATGCAGATCGGCGGCGAGCGTATTGCGCTGGCGCAGCGTCTGAATATATTTATCGCGCACGCCGAGATAAGTTTGCAGATTGGTTTGCATGGCCGCAAACCGGGCGCGCCCTTCGGTATCCATATTAAATTGCGACAGCGACGCGAGCTGCTCACCCACCTGACGCAGCGCACTGGCGTTCAGCTCGGCGTATTTTTCCTCGCCGGTCAACTGGAAGATCGTGCGGTTAATACGTGCTTCGTTCAGGGCGGTCACGATACTGACGGTCAGCGTTTCCTTACGGGCATTCTCATCCACCTGGCGAAAGCCATAAATTCCGGCACCAGCAATCAGCAACATAATGCACAGCACAATAATAAAACCCGACGTCAGTTTTTTGCCGACGCTCAGATTATTCACTTTCTCGCCAAACGACGTCACTAAAGCCATTGCATTCACCATCACGTTAAAATGATAAAAATTGTTTAACTGTTTATCGTCAGTGAAAGAATGATCCTTTAGCGCACGCGTTATTTTAAAAGGTTCAAAAAAATTCAATAATTTCCACTAAAGAGAAATATATTGGGAAAGAAAAACTCAAGATATATGTTAAAAAAATATTATCACGCAGGTAATTAAGTGCAAAAGTAGAGACTTAAGCGCAATCTGGCGTTCATTAAATAAACAATTATGCGTTTCTTTTTAACGTAAATTTTTGGGGCAGATTTGTTCTCCTTTTTTCACATGTTTTTAAGTTAATGATTATCAGAAGATTTTATTTTCAAATAAATTTTCAGACTTTCGCCTCTCCATTAACCAGTGCTTAATTCGTGTTTATTACCACTTAACAATCAAAGTTATCTCCGGGGCGCGTATAAAATAACGCAGTAGTTCACCCTGACTGAAAGTGATACGGGTATCACATTCCCCGCGCGATCACAGTAAAAATATATCATGTATTATTAATTCAGAAGGTAACTTATTACCAACGAGAAACTATTTTACTTTTTACCATTATTACCCAGCGGGAAAGTGAATGCCGGTCGGAAAGAGAATAGGGTCGTGTGCCAGCGCGTTTTTTGCTGATACATAACGCGCTCACACATGGTCACGCCAGTGCCTTCCTGCCCGCGTTGATAGCGCCAGTTCTGTTTCTTTCACTCAGCCCCCCCGTGACTGACGTCACAGAACCCGCGCCGCTCAGGGCGCTGGCGAACCGCTCGCTGCGCTATATGACCGTTCGCCTCGCTATGTAACCGCTCGTTGAAGCCCTGCCCAGTCCGCCTGCGCGTTTTGTCATCATTAAGCGCGTTTTAAATCTTTTGGTTATCCGCCGTCTGCGCCGCCAGGGATGTACGTCACAGCCGGTTTTATCTCTGTCTGACAAGCAGGTCTCCTATGGACAAAAAAACAGTAATGAAACATCTGCCCTGGGCGCTTCTTGGCGTCATCGGGGCCTTTTGTCTTGCCGTAGTGGCATTACGCCGCGGCGAGAGCGTCAGCGCCTTGTGGATTGTGGTGGCCTCGGTCTCCATCTACCTGGTGGCTTACCGCTACTACAGCTTGTATATCGCCAGCCGCGTGATGCAGCTCGACCCAACGCGCGCGACGCCAGCAGTCATTAATAACGACGGGCTGAACTATGTGCCCACCAACCGCTACGTGCTGTTCGGCCACCATTTCGCCGCCATCGCAGGCGCGGGGCCGCTGGTGGGCCCGGTGCTGGCCGCACAGATGGGCTACCTGCCCGGTACGCTGTGGCTGCTCGCAGGCGTGGTGCTGGCGGGCGCGGTGCAGGATTTTATGGTGCTGTTTATCTCCTCGCGCCGGAACGGTGCCTCGCTTGGCGAGATGATCAAAGAGGAGATGGGCCCGGTGCCGGGCACCATCGCGCTGTTCGGCTGCTTCTTAATCATGATCATTATCCTCGCGGTGCTGGCACTTATCGTGGTGAAAGCGCTGGCGGAGAGCCCGTGGGGCGTCTTTACCGTCTGCTCGACGGTGCCGATCGCGCTGTTTATGGGCATCTACATGCGCTTTATCCGTCCGGGGCGCGTGGGTGAAGTGTCGGTTATCGGCGTGGTGCTGCTGGTGGCGTCTATCTGGTTCGGCGGCGTGATCGCAGCCGACCCGTACTGGGGCCCGGCGCTGACCTTTAAAGACACCACGATCACTTACGCGCTGGTGGGCTACGCGTTTGTCTCCGCCCTGCTGCCGGTGTGGCTGATTCTGGCACCGCGCGACTACCTGGCGACGTTTTTGAAAATCGGCGTGATTGTCGGCCTGGCCGTAGGCATTCTGATCCTGAACCCGGAACTGAAAATGCCTGCCGTGACGCAGTATATCGACGGCACCGGGCCGCTGTGGAAAGGCGCGCTGTTCCCGTTCCTGTTTATTACTATCGCCTGCGGCGCGGTCTCCGGCTTCCATGCGTTGATCGCCTCCGGCACCACGCCGAAGCTGCTGGCGAACGAAACCGACGCGCGCTTTATCGGCTATGGCGCGATGCTGATGGAATCCTTCGTCGCCGTAATGGCGCTGGTGGCGGCCTCTATCATCGAGCCGGGCCTCTATTTCGCGATGAACACCCCGCCCGCCGGGCTTGGCATCACGATGCCGAACCTGCATGAGCTGGGCACCGACAACGCGCCGCTGATTCTGGCGCAGCTCAAGGATGTTTCTGCCCACGCGGCGGCGACCGTGAGCGCCTGGGGTTTTGTGATAACGCCTGAGCAGATCATGCAGACCGCCAAAGATATCGGCGAACCGTCTGTACTGAACCGCGCGGGCGGCGCGCCGACGCTGGCCGTCGGTATCGCCCACGTATTCCACAAAATCATCCCGGCGGCGGATATGGGCTTCTGGTATCACTTCGGCATTCTGTTCGAGGCGCTGTTTATCCTGACCGCGCTGGACGCCGGCACCCGTTCTGGCCGCTTTATGTTCCAGGATTTGGTGGGCAACTTTGTGCCGTTCCTGAAAAAAACCGATTCGCTGGTGGCGGGCGTCGTCGGGACGGCGGGCTGTGTGGGCCTGTGGGGTTATCTGCTCTATCAGGGCGTGGTGGACCCGCTCGGCGGTGTGAAGAGCCTGTGGCCGCTGTTCGGTATCTCTAACCAGATGCTGGCTGCCGTGGCGCTGGTGCTGGCGACCGTGGTGCTGGTGAAGATGAAGCGCACCCGTTATATCTGGGTGACCGTGGTGCCGGCGGTGTGGCTGCTTATCTGCACCACCTGGGCGCTCGGGATGAAGCTCTTTAGCGATAACCCGCAGATGGAAGGCTTCTTCTATATGGCGAACGAGTACAAAACGCGTATCGCCGCAGGCGGCGCGGAGCTGACCGAGCAGCAGGTAGCCAATATGCACCACATCGTTATCAATAATTACACCAACGCGGGCCTGAGTATTCTGTTCCTGGTGGTGGTGTACAGCATTATTTTCTACGGTGTGCGTACCGCGATGAAGGCGCGTCGTTCCGCACAGCCTTGCGCGAAAGAAACGCCGTATGTGCCTGTGCCGGAAGGCGGCGTGAAAACCTCGTCACACCATTAATGTGACGGCGGAAACGGCGGGTGCGCGAAGCTTACCCGCCCTACATTTAACAGATTCATATGTTGTCCAGGGTGGGTAAGCGAAGCGCACCCACCATCGTACGTGCAGATTTCATCCATAGGGTGGGTAAGCGAAGCGCACCCACCATCGCACGTGCAGATTTCATCCGTAGGGTGGGTAAGCGAAGCGCACCCACCGTCATACATACAGGTTTCATCCGTAGGGTGGGTAAGCGGAGCGCACCCACCGTTATACGTGCAGGTTTCATCCGTAGGGTGGGTAAGCGGAGCGCACCCAACTTGCATCGACACAATCGCAAGCCCCGGCTCGTACCGTCGGGCTTTTTCTGCCTGGGGAACACAATGTTTGGTAACTTAGGACAAGCGAAAAAATACCTGGGTCAGGCGGCAAAAATGCTGATTGGTATTCCGGACTATGACAACTACGTTGAGCATATGAAGACCAATCACCCGGATAAACCGTATATGACCTACGACGAATTCTTCCGCGAGCGCCAGGAAGCGCGTTACGGCGGAAGCGGCGAAGGCGGCATGCGCTGCTGCTGACACTTACCGGAGGTAAACATGCAACCCGTTGCGGTCACGCTCTTAACCGGCTTTCTTGGCGCCGGAAAAACCACGTTGCTGCGTCACATCCTCGAAGCCAACCACGGCTATAAAATCGCAGTCATTGAAAACGAATTCGGCGAAACGCCCATCGACAGCGAAATCCTCGGCACCCGCGCCACGCAAATGAAAACGCTCAGCAACGGCTGCATCTGCTGCACCCGCTCGGAAGAGCTGGAATCGGCGCTGCTCGATTTGCTGGAACTGCTGGACGGCGGCGTCACCACATTCGATCGGGTGATCATCGAATGCACCGGGATGGCAGACCCCGGCCCTATCATCCAGACGTTTTTCTCGCACGACACCCTGTGCGAGCGCTATCTGCTGGATGGCGTGATTACGCTGGTGGACGCCGTACATGCCGGTCAGCAGATGGACCGCTACGCGCTGGCGCAGTCGCAAATCGGCTACGCCGATCGCATTCTGCTGACTAAAACCGATGTGGTGGGCGAAGACGAAGCGCTGCTGGCCCGTCTGCGCCGCATTAACGCCCGCGCGCCGGTGCATAAAGTAGTACATGGCGAGGTAGATCTGGGCCTGATTTTCGACACCCAGGGCTTTATGCTCGAAGAGCGCATCGTACAGCCTGCACCACGCTTTCACTTCGCGCCCCCCGCGCAGACCGATATCGCCTCTATTGTGGTGAATTTTGATTACCCGGTGGCGCTGGATGCGGTTTCCCGCGTGATGGAAGGACTGCTGTTAGAGTTCGCCGATAACCTGATGCGCTACAAAGGGATGCTCTATATTCAGGACGAGCCGCGCCGTTTGTTGTTCCAGGGCGTCCAGCGGCTTTACAGCGCCGACTGGGACCGCGAATGGGCGAGCGACGAAACGCCGCACAGCACGCTGGTGTTTATCGGCGCGCATCTGCCGGAAGACGAGATCCGCGCCGCCTTTGCATCGCTTGCGCCGAAGGATTGAGCCTTGTGAACAGAGGAAATTAGCCTACCCGCGGCGGCTGGCGAGTGATATCCCCTCTTCCAGCCAGTAAGCCTTCCACGGAGATATCTTCATCCAGCGTTTCCCAGTGAATACCATATGGGCTGATTTCCCATTTCGCGCGTTCTTCATCGCTGGCATTGAGCAGCCGTGGAAACCAGGAGAGCGGCGCGCCAATAATCCGCGCGTCGGAGAGTTCAACCCACAAGGTTTGCTCGTCAAAGCTCACGCGTTTAGCTGAAATAGTCATACCAGGCTCCGGTAAGCTGTTGCTGATGTTGGGTGACAAGAAGTAATAACTCTGCCACTTCACGCGGAGTGAATCCATGATTTCGTGCCAGGGATGTGAAGGGGTTTAACCAGAATTTAGCCTCTGCTCCGCCACGACGAACATGAATATGCGCAGGCTCGCGCGGGTTGCCTTCATTCGAATAAAAAAAGAACCGATAATCCTTTATACGAAGTATCACTGGCATGTGAATCGTGCCTCCTGGCCGTTTTCCTGAACAACCAGTACCATCAGTCTCCTGCACAACCAATATAGTCCCTCTGCTTTTACAGCCCACCTTCCAGAAAAACCAGACCGGGAGTTTCTTTACGGATAATCCGCCTCCTCGCCCAGCCAGAAGTCATCATCGGGCAGGTCGTCCGGGAGATAGATATCGTCGCTGCGGTAGAGCGCGAGTTGTGCGGGAGAAAAGCGCGGGCTTACGGGAGGCAAAATATCTTCAGTCACCTGTAACGGCGGCTCGCCGGGCAGCGGCCCTGCGGGCGGCATTTCGTCTTCACAATATTCCGGCGCAGCGTTAACACAGCGGTCTGCTGAGGCGCTAACGGGCACGCTCTCCGCCTGGTAATTTTGCACCCAGAGCACGGCGACGTTTAGCGTGATGATGGCGAGCAAAAAGAGAGAAATAAGGCTCCCTGTGGAAATATCCCGTTTCATCCGCATCCTCGCGTTTGTCGTGTGAAGTCATCCGTAGAGCGTAGTGCGAAAAAGTAAGACAAAGAGGAAGCGATTGTGATTCTGTGTAACGGGATGTATCTGGCGGAGTAAGGCGAAACGGTAAAGAACGGGAGACAATGCTCCCGTCACAGTTATTTAAAGCTGCCCACCAGCGCCTGACGCTGCTCTTCAAGCTGAATGGTACGGGTGCAGACTTCATGGCCGAACTGCTGGAAATCCGCTTCCTGGTTTTTCCATTCGTTCTGGATAGCCGTTTGCAGGCCGCCGAGGCTCCCGAGTACGCCTTCCAGCGGGTTGCCGCCGCCTTTCAGCACCGCTTTGGCGCCCATTTCGTTAATGCTGTCCTGCAGAATGCCGCCCATCGCCTGATTCACCAGCTGCTGACCGTCGGCGCGCACCTGATCGATGGCTTTATAGTGGAACGTCAGCCCGTCGTCACGATGCTCGATGATTCGGTTCATCTGAGTTTTCAACTGCGCGTCGAGTTTGGTAAGACGCCCGCGCATGCTGCTGTTTTCACCCACCTCTTTGGCGATGATTTTATCCAGCGCGACGCGGCCTTTCTCCACGCGCGACAGCGCGCCCTGATCGACCCACGGCAGCGTGGCGCGCAACGCTTTCTGATAATCGAGCGCCTGCTGACGCTGGGCGGCGGAAAGCGTCATCGGCTTGCCGTTAAACTGCACCGCGCCGTCAGGGCCAATCACCAGATCGCCGTTTTCGCCCACCACCTGCACATGCTGGGGCTTGAGCACCACGTCGTCGCGCGGCGTGACGCTGCATTTGTATTCCGCCTGGGCCTGCATCGCTGTCACCAGCAACACGCCCAGCAGCGCTTTACGCATCATACTCGCTCCTGAAATGCTAACGGGCCGGCAAAACCGACCCGTTGTTTAACTTAATCCCACCAGATGTCGACCAGTTCGCTCACCTGGACATCCGTCATGCCGCGCGCTTCCAGCCATTTGCGGACCACTTCGCGATCTTCATCGGTGCATTTGCCGATCTGCTGGCGGAACACCAGCCCTTCCCAGGCCTGGTTGCCGCTGCCGCCAAAGGCGAGGCCGTTTGGCTCGATAGCCTCGCTGATAAGCTCGTCCACCGTGGTGTTGATCTGCTCATCCGTGGCGCCCTGCGGGAAACGCCAGGTTACCGTAAAGCCCAGTTCCTGGAATTCGTCGATGTGCATCTTTTTACGCAGACGACGGCTACGGTTCTTCGCCATTATTTTACTCTCCCGAACATTAAGTCCCATACGCCGTGACCAAGACGATGGCCACGCTGTTCAAATTTGGTCACCGGGCGCGAGGCCGGGCGCGGTACATAATCCTGTGTCGGGGACAGGTTCTCATATCCTTCCACCGAAGACATTACTTCGAGCATATGTTCGGCATAAGGTTCCCAGTCGGTCGCCATATGGAAGACGCCGCCTGGCTGTAATTTGCGAAGCACCAGTTGCGCGAACGGCACCTGTACGATACGGCGCTTGTTATGGCGCGCTTTGTGCCACGGGTCCGGGAAGAACAGCTGCACCATATGCAGCGAGCCGTCCGGGATCATTTTCTCCAGCACTTCCACCGCGTCATGACACATCACGCGCAGGTTTTCGACGCCCTCTTCATGCGCGGCGCTCAGGCACGCGCCCACGCCCGGCGAATGCACTTCAATGCCTAAAAAATTCTGCTGCGGATTGGTTTTCGCCATCTCCACCAGCGACGAGCCCATGCCGAAGCCGATTTCCAGCGTCACCGGCGCGTCGCGGCCAAACAGCGCGACGAGATCGAGCGGCTCTGCGCGATATTCAACGCCCATCACCGGCCAGTAGTGGTCCAGCGCGTGCTGCTGCCCTTTAGTCAGGCGCCCCTGGCGGCGGACGAAGCTGCGAATACGGCGCAGCGGGCGACCGTTTTCATCAAATTCCGGTGAAATGACGTCGTTATTCATGGCGATTAGTCTGTTTGAGTAGTGGTTCGGGAAACGGGCATTATCCAAAGATAGTTGCCCGATGCAAGCACAGGAAAGTTCCTGTTTACAGCCCACAGGGCCTGTGCTGGAATCACAGCCCCTGATTTCTTCAAGCCGGAAGCCACGCGTTCATGATGCAGGCACAGCAGTTCTCCCGCCAGGTGCTCGACTGGTACGACAAATATGGTCGCAAAACCCTTCCCTGGCAGCAGGAAAAAACCCCTTACAAAGTATGGCTCTCGGAAGTCATGCTGCAACAAACGCAGGTAACGACCGTTATCCCCTATTTTGAGCGGTTTATGGCGCGCTTTCCTGACGTGACGGCGCTGGCAAATGCACCGCTCGACGATGTGCTGCATCTGTGGACCGGTCTTGGCTACTACGCCCGCGCCCGCAATTTACATAAGGCGGCGCAGCAGGTGGCGACGCTGCACGGCGGAAAATTCCCTGAAACGTTCGAGGAAGTGGCCGCGCTGCCGGGCGTCGGGCGCTCCACCGCAGGCGCGGTGCTGTCGCTATCGCTTGGCAAACATTTCCCCATTCTTGATGGCAACGTGAAACGCGTGCTGGCGCGCTGTTACGCGGTCGAAGGGTGGCCGGGGAAAAAAGAAGTGGAAAACCGCCTGTGGCAGATAAGCGAGACGGTAACGCCCGCCGAGGGCGTGGCGCGCTTTAACCAGGCGATGATGGATCTCGGCGCGATGGTCTGCACCCGCTCGAAACCCAAATGCGAGATTTGCCCGCTTAATAATGGCTGCGAGGCGTTCGCCCACCAGAGCTATGCGAAATACCCTGGCAAGAAGCCCAAACAAATCCTGCCGGAGAAAACCGGCTATTTTCTACTGCTTCAGCATGAAGGCGCACTCTTTTTACAGCAGCGCCCACCGGTGGGTTTATGGGGCGGGCTGTACTGTTTCCCGCAGTTTGAGAGCGAAACCGCGCTGCGCGAGTGGCTTTCAGCGCGCGGCATTAACGATGACGGCCTGACGCAGCTCACCGCCTTTCGCCACACCTTCAGCCATTTCCATCTGGATATCGTGCCGATGTGGCTTGGCGTGCAGCAGACCGCCGCCTGCATGGATGAAGCGTCGGGTCTCTGGTATAACTTAGCGCAGCCGCCAGCGGTGGGCCTCGCCGCCCCCGTAGAGCGCCTGTTACAGCAAGTGCGCGCAGAGCCGGTGGCGTCCCGCCCCGCTCGCGCCATTCATGAGGATTGACGATGAGCAGAACCATTTTTTGTACTTTTCTTCAGCGTGACGCCGAAGGCCAGGATTTCCAGCTCTATCCGGGCGAACTGGGTAAGCGTATCTATAACGAAATCTCGAAAGAAGCCTGGGCGCAGTGGCAGAAGAAGCAGACCATGCTTATCAACGAGAAAAAGCTCAACATGATGAACCCTGAGCATCGCAAGCTGCTGGAAGAGGAGATGGTGAATTTCCTGTTTGAAGGCAAAGAGGTGCACATCGAAGGCTATACGCCGCCGGAACAACAGTAAGGGCCTCTGGCCCTTTCACTTAACCCAACAGCACGCCCGGAATGATGAAAAAAATATTTGCGCTCGCTTTGATTGCGCCGTTGCTCATCTCCTGCTCCAGCAAAAAAAACGCCGAAAACGCCTATAACGAGGCCTGGATTAAGGACACCAACGGGTTTGACATTCTGATGGGCCAGTTTGCCCATAACATTGAAAACATCTGGGGATTTAACGAAGTTTTAATCGCGGGTCCGAAGGACTACGTGAAATACACCGATCAGTACCAGACGCGCAGCCACATCAACTTCGACGAAGGTACCATTACGGTTGAGACGATAGCCGGTACTGAGCCTGCGGCGCGCCTGCGTCGGGCGATTATCACCACGCTGCTGATGGGCGACGACCCCGGCTCTATCGATCTCTATTCTGATGTTAATGACATTCAGATTTCCCGCGAGCCGTTCCTTTATGGTCAGGTGGTGGACAACACCGGGCAGCCGATTCGCTGGGAAGGCCGCGCGTCGAAATTCGCCGACTACCTGCTGCAAACGCACCTGAAGAGCCGCAGCAACGGCCTGCGGATTATCTACAGCGTGACCATTAACCTGGTGCCGAACCACCTCGACAAGCGTGCCCATAAGTACATAGGCATGGTGCGTCAGGCGTCGCGCAAATATGGCGTGGATGAATCGCTGATCCTCGCGATTATGCAGACCGAGTCGTCGTTTAACCCGTATGCGGTGAGCCATGCCGATGCGCTCGGGCTAATGCAGGTGGTGCAGCACAGCGCCGGTAAGGACGTTTTCCGCTCGCAGGGCAAATGGGGCACGCCGAGCCGCAGCTATCTGTTTGATCCGCAAAGCAACATTGATACCGGCACCGCGTATCTGGCGATGCTTAATAATGTGTATCTGGGCGGCATTACCAACCCGACCTCGCGTCGTTACGCCGTGATCACCGCCTATAACGGCGGCGCGGGCAGCGTGTTGCGGGTGTTCTCAAGCGATAAAGACCAGGCGGTGAATATTATCAACCAGTTATCGCCGGGCGATGTGTACGAGACGCTGACCAACCGTCATCCGTCTGCCGAATCGCGGCGTTATCTCTACAAGGTCAATACCGCGCAGAAGATGTATCGCCGTAAATAAGCGTGAGAGGTGGGTGCGTAGCGCTGGTTTGGTGGGTGCGCTTCGCTTACCCACCCTACGCGGGGAGGTTCTCTGTTATTCGGTGGGTGCGCTTCGCTTACCCACCCTACAAAAGGCTGATAATCTGTTATCCGGTGGGTGCGCTTCGCTTACCCGCCCTACAAAAGGCGGATAATCTGTTATCTGGCGGGTGCGCTGCGCTTACCCACCCTACACGGGTAGGTTCTCTGTTATCTGGCGGGTGCGCTTCGCTTACCCACCCTACAAATGATTTGTGGCTAAATCGTAGGGCGGGTAAGCGCAGCGCACCCGCCTTTTTTACGCCGAATCACAAAGCCAGCGCCGCCAGCAGCCAGCTCACCGCCAGCAAATCCGCGCTGCCGCCGGGGCTTAAGTTGCGCGTAATCAGCGCCCTGTCCATCTCGCGTAACACCTCGTCGTCCCAGCCGCGCGCCAGCAGGCCACTCGCGTACTTCTGCACATAACGCAACCCTTCCAGCCCGCCGCGTGACGCCAGATTGGTATCCGGATTAACCGCCATCAGCCGCAACAGCGCCTGCTGCAACCCTCTCTCGCCCTGCGCATACTGCCAGAACGGCAAAACATGGCGGCGCACCGTCGCAAAGCCGCTCTCCACCTCGCCACGCGCGCCGGTCAGACCAAACTGGCGATACAAACGCTCGCCCGCCGTCGCCGCCCGCCGCCCGTGCGCCAGCTCGCGCGCTACGATGCCACGTGTCATCGCGCTCACCGTCATGCAGAGCGCGGTTGGCGTCAACGGTTCCCCCAGCGCCGCCAGCCTCCCCGCGGCGGCGCACAGCAGGCCAAGCGAGAAAATCCCTCCCTTATGCGTATTCACGCCGCCGGTGGCGCTGAACATCGCCTGTTCACACGCAAGCCCTGCCGGGCGCAGCCGCCGCAGCATCTCGCTTTCGGCAAGCCCGGCACCCTGCACGCCCTGCTGATAAAACACCCGCAGCCACGGCGCAATCGCCCTGATACTCGCGACAAACAACGCGTGATCCATATCCCGGTGCGCACCGCTATTGGCGCGATCCACCAGCCCCGGCTTGGGCGTCAGGTTCAGTTCGGCGTACAGCGCCGCCACCGCGAGTGACGGCACATCGGGCTGGCGCGCAAAGCGCCGGTCAGTCGCGGGCAAACCAGTCATCGATCATCTTCTCCACGCGCCCGACCACCTCTTCCAGCGGATGACGGCGCGAACGCGCGCAGGCGTGCGCCGGCTCATCGCACAGCAAACAGCGCCGCCCTGGACGGTCAAGCGACGCGCGCCCCACCTGGCCCGCCTGCGGGCAATGAATGTCGAAATCCCACAACCTGCCGAGCGGGTGCGTCTGCTCAAGCGCCACGCACAGCGCTTTGATTTCGCTCGCCGGGTGCGCCACGCTCCAGAGCGCCGTCGGGCCGGTATGCGCGTGAAAGATCTCGCGCGCAAGCCACGGCCAGCGGTGCTGCCACAGCAGCTGATCGCAGGCCTGCACAGCCACCGCGAACGCGTTGCGGTAACGCACGCTGTCTTTCACCGGGCCGGGCGTCACCAGCGAGAGCGAAATCACCGGCTGGCCGTAGCGGGTAAGCCACGCCTGCTGACGGCGCGCGCGCGCGTCTTTCGCCGCCAGTAGCTCATCAAGCGTGACGCCCGGATTCACGGGCGTATCAATTTCCATACGTTACTCCTTAACCTGACGCACCACGTCGATGACGCTACCGTCGCGATAGCGCACCACGCCGACGATGCGGTCGGTGAATTCAATGGGTTTCGGCTCGCCGGCGATCGCCACGGCGCGTTCGCACAGCGCATGAATATCGACGACATTCAGCCCCGCCGCGAGCAGCCGCTCGCGCACCTCGGGCCGCGCCGGGTTGACCGCAATGCCGTGGTCGGTAACGAGCACATCAATGCTCTCGCCCGGCGTCAGGCGAGTGGTGACGCGTTTAACCACCGTCGGAATGCGGCTGCGCAACAGCGGGGCCACCACGATGGTGAGATTCGCCGCCGCGGCCACATCGCAGTGCCCGCCGGACGCGCCGCGCATCACGCCGTCGGAGCCGGTTATCACGTTGACGTTAAACCCGACGTCGATTTCCAGCGCGCTCAGGATCACCACGTCGAGCTTGTCGCAGCAGGCCGCTTTACTGGCGGGGCTCGCGTAAACGTTGGTGGAGATTTCGATGTGCTTCGGGTTGCGGGCGAGCGACGCCGCCGCCTGGCTGTCAAAGCACTGGGTGTCGAGCAGGACGTCTATCAGCCCTTTTTCATGCAAATCCACCAGGCTGCCGGTGATACCGCCGAGCGCGAAGCGCGCCTTCACGCCGCGGCGCGCCATTTTCTCGCCGAGAAACCGCGTACAGGCGGTGGACGCCGCGCCGGAGCCGGTCTGCATCGAGAAGCCGTCTTTGAAATAGCCGGCGTGTTCAATCACGTCAGCGGCGTAGCGGGCGATCATCAGCTCACGCGGATTGCTGGTGACGCGCGCCGCGCCAACGCTGATTTTCGCCGGGTCGCCCACGCTCTCCACCGGCACCACAAAATCCACGCGATCCTGCGACAAACTCGCAAGCATGTTCGGGTACGGCACAAGCGTTTCGGTCAGCAGCACCACTTTACGGGCGAACTGCGCATCCACCATCGCGTAGCCGAGCGAGCCGCAGCAGGATTTGCCGTGGCTGCCGTTGGCGTTGCCAAATTCATCGCTGCACGGCACGCCGAGAAACGCCACGTCAATCTTCAGCTCGCCATCCTGCAACAGTTTGACGCGCCCGCCGTGGGAGTGGATCTGCACCGGCTCCGCCATCAGCCCATGCGACACCGCCTCGGCGAGTTTGCCGCGCATGCCGGAGGTGTAAATCTGCGTGATAACGCCGCTTTGGATATGCTCAATCAGCGGCTCGTTGCAGGTCATCAGCGAGCTTGACGCCAGCGTCAGGTTTTTAAAGCCCATCTGCGCAAGTGTCGCCACCACCTGGTTAATCACCCGGTCGCCTTCACGAAACGCGTGGTGAAAGGAAATCGTCATGCCGTCGCGCAGGCCGCTTTTGCGCACCGCCTCTTCCAGCGACGCGCAGAGTTTGCGGTTGTGCTTGCACTCGTCATCCGCAAGCCACGGCGTGGCGGTATGGGCGGTATCGAACGGTGCCAGGTCGCGCAGGTGCGGAAACTGCACATGCAGAAGTTCTGTCTGATTCATCACTATCTCCTTAACGGCGCACGCCGGAGGCGGCGGCGCGTTCCAGCACCACCTGCGCATGGTTGATAATCGGCGCGTCAATCATCTTGCCGTTGAGCGACACCACGCCGAGCCCGTTGCGCTCGCCCTCTTCGGCGGCGGCAATCACGCGGCGGGCGTAATCCACTTCGTCTTGTGTCGGCGCGTAGGCGTTGTGCAGCAGGTCTATCTGGCGCGGGTTAATCAGCGACTTGCCGTTAAAGCCCATCTTGCGAATCAGGTCGACCTCTTTTAAAAAGCCCGCTTCGTCGTTGACGTCTGACCACACCACGTCGAATGCGTCGATGCCGGCGGCGCGCGCCGCGTGCAGCACCGCGCAGCGGGCGTAGAAGAGTTCGGTGCCGTCGCCGCGCTCGGTCTGCATATCCATCACGTAATCGAACGCCGCGAGCGCAATGCCGATAAGCCGCGGCGAACTGCGGGCGATCGCCACGGCGTTGATAACGCCCACCGCCGATTCAATCGCCGCCATGATGCGCGTCGAGCCGGGCTCGCGACCGCACTCACGCTCAATGCGCGCCAGATGGCCTTCCAGCTCGTCGATATCCTCCGGCGAGTCGGTTTTCGGCAGGCGGATGACGTCGACGCCTGCGCGCACCGCGGCTTCGAGATCGGGCAAGCCGAACGGCGTGCTGAGCGGGTTAATGCGCACCACGGTTTCGATATCCCGGTACATCGGGTGTTGCAGGGCGTGAAAGACCAGCAGGCGCGCGGTGTCTTTCTCGCGCAGCGCCACGGCGTCTTCGAGATCGAACATGATGGAATCAGGCCGGTAGATAAACGCGGTGGAGAGCATGGCGGCGTTCGCGCCGGGTAAAAACAGCATGCTGCGGCGAAGTTTGCTCATTTAAGCGCCTCCCAGCGCAGCGGCTGCGCCTCGCAGGCGCGCAGTACGGCGCTTTGCAGCCGGGCGCGGATAACACAATCCAGCGCGCCTTTGTCCTCGATAATCACCAGCCCTTCGTACACCTCCATCGCCGCGAGCGTCTCTTTCACCACGCGGCGGATCTGATCGCCGAACTGCTTTATCACATCGCTGTAGATTTCTATCTCCAGCTCGCCCGCCGCCGGGGCGATTTTCACCATCAGGTCGCTGGACTCGGCGGTCCCCGCCAGCGCCTCTTTAACTATCTTCATTACGGTTTGTCCTGTCAGATAAGAATTCAGGCCACTTCAGCGCGATAGCGTTGCGCGAGAAGGGCGAAAGTGCTCTCCGGCACCCGTTCGCGAATCGAAGAAAAACGCTGCGCGCGCAGCAGGCGGCGCACTTCGGAGGCGGAAATCGCCTCGCCTTCGGCGTAGCTGAGACGTGGAATTTCAATAACGCTGACCGGCGGCGCGTTAAGTGGCGCGTGCTCAAGCCAGGTGTGCATCGCCTGGTTGTAGGCGCGTGTCACCGGGCAGAACGGCTCGCTGCCGACAAAGCGCTGGTTAATGCCGAGCGCCGGCGCGATATAGCGGCGGAAAATTTGCAAATCCAGCCCGCTCCAGGCTTTATCCACCAGCCCGCGCTGCTTGAGGAAATAACCCGGAAAGGTGGCGCGCGAGATGAGATACGCCGAGCCCTCATGCACCGTGACGTTCGGCAGATGCGCGACGCCCGCCCGCACCATCGCAAGCCGTTCGCGGTAAGGGAAAAACGACGCCTCTTCGCGCACCACAAAAAGATGCAGCCAGTCGCTCTCACTCGCCGCCTGTTCGGCGAGAAAGCGGTGGCCGAGCGTAAACGGGTTGGCGTTCATCACCACCGCGCCGATACGCGCGCCGGGCTGTTTTAACCTGCCAAGCTGCTGGCAGTAACGGCGGATGCCGGAGGGCGTGTTTTCAAGCAGTGCCGCGATATCATCACACTGCGCGAGCGGCCAGAAGCCGCAGCGCCGGAAGTGTTCGAGGTTATACGGACGTGTGCAGAGGAACAGGTGAAAGTGGCCGAGACTCATCGCCAGGTTTTCCACCTCCACCAGCAGACGGGCGCTGAGGTTTTCGCCGCGCCAGCGCTCATCCACCGCCACGCCTTTAATCACGTTGCCTGCAAGCCCCGCGCAGCCTGCGATCTCACCCTGCGCGATTGCGATGACGACATGCGTGACGTCTTCATCCATGCCTAACTGATGGCTGGCGAGAAACGCCGCGACGCGGCCTTTCTCCTGCGGCTGGCGGGCAAGCGCCACGGTGATGAGTTCCAGATTGCTCATACGTCCGTCCGGTCTCTTTAGAGGGCGGGCGCCGGTTGCGCGACGGGCGCTTCGGCGATCACATTGCACAGATGGCCGATCCGCTCGATCTCCACCTCGATTTTGTCGCCCGGCTTCATAAACAGCGGCGGCGTGCGTTTTTTGCCAACGCCGCCCGGCGATCCGGTGATGATCACATCGCCCGCGCTTAAGCGGGTGAAGGTGCTGATGTACTCAATAAGCTCCGCTACGCCGTGGATCATGCTGCGGGTGTTGTCGTCCTGCACCATGCGGCCGTTAAGCCAGGTGCGGATGGCGAGCTGGTGCGGATCGGGGATCTCATCGGCGGTCGTCATCCACGGGCCGAACGCGCCGGTCTGCCGCCAGTTTTTGCCCGCCGTAAACCAGGTGTGCTGCCAGTCGCGCGCCGAGCCGTCCATGTAGCAGCTGTAGCCCGCCACGTGCGAGAGCGCCGCCTCGCGGGCGATGTTCTCGCCGCCGCGCCCGATAATCACCGCAAGCTCCCCTTCGTAATCAAACTCGCTGGAGTGGCGCGGTTTGAGGACCGGTGCGTTATGGCCGGTCTGCGAATCGGGGAAGCGGACAAACAGCGTCGGCGCCGGGTTGTGCTGGTCGAACTCTTTGCGTTTCTCGGCGTAATTCATGCCCACACAGAGGATCTTCTCCGGCTGCTCGATAACCGGCAAAAACGTCACGTCGCTGATTGCGAAATCGGCGGGTGCCTGCGCATGGCAGCGCGCCTGTTCCAGCGCGTCCCGCGCCAGCAGCGTTTTGAGATCCGCGTAGTGCGCCCCGAGACGGGCGCCGAGATCCACCACGCCGTTATCCGTGACAATACCGTAACTACGGCGGCCCTGATGGAGATAACTCGCAAGTTTCATAACAACGTATCCTGACGATTAAACAAGGAAATTGCCCAGTATCAGCAGTGCGAGCGAGACGTTAATCGCGCCGCCAATGCGGGTGGCAATCTGAGCGAAAGGCATTAAGGTCATGCGGTTGCCCGCGGTGAGAATGGCGACGTCGCCGGTGCCGCCCTGCCCGCTCTGGCAGCAGGAGACGATGGCCACATCAATCGGGTGCATACCGATTTTCTTGCCGACGAAAAAGCCCGTCGCCACCAGCGCCGACACGGTGCTGACAATCACCAGCAGGTTGTTGAGCGTAAAGGCGTGCATCAGCTCTTCCCACGGGGTGATCGCCACGCCGACTGCGAAAAGAATCGGGTAGGTCACGGAGGTCTGGAAGAATTTATAGACCACCTGCGAGCCTTCCAGCAGGCGAGGAGAAACGCCGTGCACCAGCTTGATAAAGACCGCGATAAACAGCATGCCAACCGGTGCGGGCAGGCCAATCAGCTTATGGCCGAGCATACCAAGCATATAGAGCAGCACCGCCAACAGCGCGCCGGAAGCAATGGTGGTGACATCAGCCTTGCCGCTGAACGCGGTGTTCAGCGTCTGGGCCTGCGGTTTATCGCCGCGATCCGGCATCAGCTCGCCTTCGCCGGTCAGGTGCGGATAGCGTTTGCCAAGCTGGTTAAGGCAACCGGCGATAATAATCGCGGTGAGGCTGCCGAGCATCACGATAGGCAGCACCCGGCCCAGCGCCACGCCCTGGTCCATATGCAGCAGCGTCGCATAGCCGATAGAAAGCGGGATCGCCCCTTCGCCCACGCCGCCCGCCATGATAGGCAGGATCAGGAAGAAGAAGATCTGGAACGGCTCCATACCCAGCGCGATGCCGACGCCCATCCCCACCAGCATGCCGACGATTTCGCCGCACAACATCGGGAAGAAAATGCGCAGAAAGCCCTGAATCAGCGTGGTGCGGTTCATGCTCATGATGCTGCCGACGATAATGCAGCAGATGTAGAGATAGAGAATGTTGGTGGATTTATAGAATTTGGTGGTGGATTCCACGACCACATCCGGCAGCCAGCCGTAATAGACCAGCGCGGAAGGGATGAAAGTGGCGCAAATCGCCGCCGCGCCCATTTTGCCAACCACCGGCAGGCGCTTGCCGAACTCGCCGCAGGCGAAACCGAAGAAGGCAAGCGTCGCGACCATCACCACAATATCGCTCGGCAGTTTGCCGCCGAGGCAGTCAATGGCGATAAGCGCGCCGGAGAGCAGAAACAGCGGCAATGGAATAATCCCGATTTTCCAGGTATCCATGATATGCCACCATTTTTCTTTCAGGGATATTTGCTTCGCAGCAGACGGGTTGTGGGGTACGACGTAAGAATCATCGGTTGTGCTCATTTAATTAAGCTCCGTAGTTATATTTCCCGTTAAGCGTAAAAGAGGTTACCCTTACAATTTGTGAGGAAGGCCGAATCAGCGCCGGTAATTTAATGGCACCTATGGTGTTTATGGTTTTAATTAACGCGATGTGATCAGCGCTCAATTTACGGGCGTGGTTTTTATGGCGTTTATTCAATAAGCACCGTTTTTGGCGTAAAAACGTAACGCGGGTAAACAGTTACCGCCGCGCACCGCGCCCTGTGCAGGGGATCACAAGTTTCAGGCACAGGCCCGGTAAGCGCCTGAAAAAATGGTACAGTTCTCTATTGTTTGTATTCCGGCGCGCCAGTGAACGATGAAATTTTCCTTTCGCATAAAGTTATTTATTCATCTCATCATATTCTTCTCCGTATTGTTTACGGCGCTCGGTGTTTATTATTATCTCGATGTCAGCCGCCAGCTTTATCAGGAGATGAGCAGTCGCGCGAGAATACAGGCGGAAGAGATTTCGCTCATTCCGTCATTACGTGAAGCGGTCAGACAACGTAATATTCCGGCGATTAACACCTTTATGACAGACATGGCGCGCCACAGCGACGCCAGTTTTATGGTTATTGGCGATGAGAAAGGTCTGCACCTGTTTCATTCCGTTTTTCATGACCGCATCGGCACTCCGCTTATCGGTGGCGATAATCAGGATGTGTTAGAAGGAAAAACCATTACCAGCATTCGCCGGGGCGGGCTTGGCGTCTCTCTGCGCAGCAAAGCGCCGATTTTTGACGACCAGGGCCATGTCATCGGTATTGTCTCGGTCGGCTATCTGACCAGCTATCTCGACACCATTACGCTTGGCAAGGTGGTCAATATCCTGATTGGCGCGGTGTTATTGCTGCTGGCGCTGTTTATCTTTTCGTGGTTTTTCACCCGCAGTATTAAAAAACAGATGTTTTTTCTGGAGCCGCGGGAAATCGGGCTTCTCGTGCGCCAGCAAAAGGCGCTGATGGAATCCATCTACGAAGGCGTTATCGCCATCGACGAGCATTCGCGCATCGCGGTGATCAACCGCGCCGCCAAACGGCTGCTGGGGCTGAACGTGTCTTCGCGCTCGCTGCGCGGCCAGCCGCTGGAGGCGGTGATTAACCCGGTCTCGTTTTTTTCCCCGCAGGTGATGCTGGAGAACGACACGCATGATGAGATTTGCGTATTTAACCATCTGACGGTGATCGCAAGCCGGGTGCGCATTCTGCTGGAAGGCGAGCTTCAGGGCTGGGTGATTACCTTTCGCGATCGCAAGGATATCGACAGCCTGAGCGTGCAGCTAAGCCAGGTGAAGCGCTACGCGGATAACCTGCGCATTCTGCGTCACGAGCAGTTAAACCGCATGTCGACGCTCGCCGGGCTGCTGCATCTGGGCCACTACGACCAGGCGCTGAGCTATATTCAGGCCCAGACCGAGCACACCCAGGAGCTGCTCGATTTTATCTCCCGGCGGTTTCACTCCCCCACATTATGCGGGCTGCTTATCGGCAAATGCGCCAGAGCGCGCGAGAAAGGCGTGACGCTGACGTTCGATCCGGCCTGCGAGATGGCGCGCGCGTTCCGCGGGCTTGGCGAGCCGGAGCTGATTTCGGTTATTGGCAATCTGCTGGATAACGCCATCGAAGCCACCCAGCGCGCCGAAGGGCCGCACGATCCGGTCGAGGTGTTGATCCGCCTGAACGAGCGGGAGCTGATCATCGAAGTGGCGGATCGCGGTGTCGGGATCGCGCCCGCGCTTCGCGACAGGATCTTCGAGCCGGGTTTTACCACCAAACGCCGCGGCGATCATGGTATCGGCCTGCATCTTATCGCCAGCTATGTGAAGCTCGCAGGCGGCACGCTGGAAGTGTCCGCCAATACGCCGCGCGGCACGATTTTCTCACTTTTTATTCCTGACGCGCCCGACGTTCGTCCGGCCCAACCGCAGGGAGAACCTGACTATGCCACCTGAGATGACCGACGTACTGATTGTGGAAGATGAAAACCAGCTGGCGGCGCTGCATGCCGAAATGGTAAAGCAGCACCCGCATTTGCGGCTGGTGGGCATGGCGGCGACGCTCGCCGACGCCGAGCGGCAGATCCGCGAGAAGCGCCCGCATCTGGTGCTGCTGGACAATTATCTGCCGGACGGCAAAGGGATTACGCTGACGGAGAGCCTGACGCTGAAGAACAGCGCCTGCTCAGTGATTTTTATTACCGCCGCGAGCGATATGGACACCTGTAGCCAGGCGATCCGCAACGGCGCGTTCGATTATCTGTTAAAGCCGGTGTCGTGGAAGCGCCTCAGCTATTCGCTGGAACGCTTTGTGCAGTTTCGCGAGCAGCAGCGGGTGTGGAAAATTGTCGATCAACAGCACGTGGATTCGTTGTATCAGTTGCAGGCGCGCAGCTTCCGGCCAGACTCCGGCGCAAAGGGGATTGAGGAGAATACGCTGACGCTGGTGCAGCGGCTGTTTGTGGAGAGCCGCGAGCAGATTTTTTCAGTCGATGATGTGGTGAGCGCGACAGGTTTAAGCAAAACCACCACGCGGCGGTATCTGGAGCACTGCGTGGAGAGTGGGTTTCTGACGGTGGAGATGTTGTACGGCAAGATTGGCCATCCGCGGCGGTTGTACCGTCGGGCGGAAGGAGAAGCGTGATGTTACGGTGGATATGATTTTACGGCGGGTGCGCTACGCTTTCCCGCCCTACGGAAAACGATGCTCTGGCTGTACGGCGGGTGCGCGTTGCTTACCCGCCCTACGGAAAGTGATGCTCTGACTGTACGGCGGGTGCGCGTTGCTTACCCGCCCTACACGATAAAAATGATGGCATTCTCGTAGGGTGGGTAAGCGAAGCGCACCCACCATTCACGCCCCACCATCACCAACGACACATAAGGCGCTGAAATTATGTAGGGCGGGTAAGCGAAGCGCACCCGCCAGCGTCACATCCAACACCTGTCCGATAACGCCTTATTCGCGCAACATATACCCGTACAACCGCTTAATGCCATCCGGGTCGGTCTGGCTGTAAACGCCCTGCAACTCCGGCGAAAAGCCCGGTAACAGGTTCACGCCCTCTTCCAGCGCCAGGAAATAACGCAGCGCCGCGCCGCCCCACACTTCGCCTGGCACCACGCACAACACGCCCGGCGGATACGGCAACGCACCCTCCGCCGCCACGCGTCCTTCGGCCTCACTCAGACGCACCAGCTCCACGTTGCCGCGAATATACTCCACATTCGCCTGCTGCGGGTTCATCACCACCTGCGGCAGCTCGGCTTTACGGAACATTGCCCGCTGCAACGCCTTCACGTCGAAACTCACGTACAGATTATGCATCTCCTGACAGAGCTGGCGCAGCGTGTAGCCTTTATAACGCACCGGATATTTCTGGCAAATCGTCGGCAACACGTCGGCAAGCGGCGTATCGTCTTCAATATGCTGCTCAAAACGCGCCAGCATCGCGACCAGGTGCGCCATCTTCTGCGCGCTCTCGGCGGGGGTGAGCAAAAACAGGATCGAGTTAAGATCCGCTTTTTCCGGCACGATGCCGTTTTCACGCAGATAATTGGCGAGGATCGCCGCCGGGACGCCGAAATCGCTGTACTCGCCGGTTTCGGCATCGATACCCGGCGTGGTCAGCAGCAGCTTGCACGGATCGACAAAATATTGCTCGCGCGCGTAACCGGTGAAACCGTGCCACGCCGCGCCCGGCTCAAAGCTGAAAAAACGCCGCTCACGCGCAATCGCGTCCGTCGGATGATCCTGCCAGGGCCGCCCCGCCACCGTATCCGGGATAAACGGCTTGATCATGTGGCAGTTGGCGATAATCGCCTTGCGCGCCTCGATCCCAAGCGCCACGCACTCGGCCCACAGCCGCTTGCCGCTCTCGCCTTCGTGGATTTTGGCGTTCACATCCAGCGCGGCGAACAACGGGTAAAACGGGCTTGTCGAAGCGTGCAGCATAAAGGCGTTATTGAGCCGCTTGTGCGGGCAAAAACGCGCCTGTCCGCGGATATGGTTATCTTTCTTGTGGATTTGCGAGGTCTGCGAGAACCCGGCCTGCTGTTTGTGCACCGACTGCGTGACGAAAATCCCCGGATCGTTTTCATTGAGATCCAGCAGCAGCGGCGAGCAGTCGGCCATCATCGGGATGAACTGCTCGTAGCCGACCCATGCGGAATCAAACAGAATGTAGTCGCAGAGGTGGCCGATTTTATCCACCACCTGACGGGCGTTATAGATGGTGCCGTCGTAGGTACCGAGCTGGATCACCGCCAGGCGGAACGGACGCGCCTCCTGCGCGCGCGACGGCGCCACTTCGGCAATCAGCTCACGCAGATACGCCTCGTCGAAGCAGCGCTCGTCGATCCCGCCGATAAACCCAAACGGGTTACGCGCCGCTTCGAGATAGACCGGCGTCGCGCCCGCCTGAATCAGCGCCCCGTGGTGGTTCGATTTATGGTTGTTACGATCGAACAGCACCAGATCGCCCTGCGTCAGCAGCGCGTTGGTCACGACTTTATTCGCCGCCGAGGTGCCGTTCAGCACGAAATAGGTTTTATCGGCGTGAAAGACCTTCGCGGCAAATTTCTGCGCATGCTTGGCGGAGCCTTCGTGGATCAGCAAATCGCCCAGTTTGACGTCGGCGTTGCACATATCGGCGCGAAACACGTTTTCACCGAAAAAATCGTAAAACTGCCTGCCCGCCGGATGCTTTTTAAAGAACTCGCCGTGCTGGTGGCCGGGGCACGCGAAGGTGCTGTTCTGCATCTCCACATACTGCGTGAGCGTGTCGAAAAACGGCGGCAGCAGGTTCTCTTCATACGCGAGCGCCGCGGTTTCAAGCGCCAGAAACTCCTGTGAGGTTCCCGTGAGCATGCCGCTGACCGGCGCGTCGCAGCTTTCGCCGCTCTGCAGATAAACAAAAATCGGCAGATTAAACCCGGTGCGCTTAAGCAGCGCGAGAATACCGCTGCGCGTATCGGCCACAGAAAGCACCACGGCGGCTACGTCGGTGAAGTCGGTGCTATCGAGCCCCACCACGTCGCGGGAGGTTGAAAGCAGAGGAGCCACGGCGTGGCTGGCGGCAATTTTTAACGATTTCATAAGCACAAAAACCCTGAGTGTCGGTGTAAGCGCCTTCGGGCACGGCAACGGGACGGTATCCCGGCGAAACGATGTGGTCTGACTGATTACCAGCTCCGACCGCGAGACATCAGTAAAAGCAGAGCACGCCTGGTTTTACTGTTGTCCGGCAGTGAGCATACGGTGGCCTCACCGCATGGTGGGCATGGAGAAGTATGGCGGACAGACATGACGGGCGCGCGGCATTGTGCAATGTCGCGAAGAAATGACGGCTGGCAGCGAACGCGCGGTCATAACAATACACCCTGTCTGATGGAGAAAAGTCGCGCAATCATGTCACCTTACGCCATGTGGGGCAAGACAGCGCGTGGAGAAAATCGGGGTTTTAAGCAACGAATTTACAGCCTTGTTCTTTATCTTTTTGATTATTATTGTTAAAAATTAATCCTTAAAATAAGTAAGCATGAGATTCGCATAAAAATGCAGTTATCGGGCGCGCTTTTCTCCCTCTCACTGTGGGCTTATGCTGAAACCCATCGCGATACAGACTCAGGCAGGAGCTCAATGTGGTAACCGGACCTTTTATCAATGCAGCGGCAGTACTGCTGGGCGGATTGCTCGGCGCGGCGTTAAGCCAGCGGCTTCCCGAGCGGCTGCGCAGTTCGATGCCCTCGATTTTCGGCCTGGCGTCGCTCGGTATTGGCATTTTACTGGTGGTGAAGTGCGTGAACCTGCCGGTGATGGTGCTCTCGATGCTGCTCGGCGCGCTGATTGGCGAGCTCTGCTATATCGAAAAAGGAATCGTCAATCTGGTGCATGGCCTGAACGGCGTGGCGCGCCGGTTGCGGCCCGGTAAAAACGCGCGGCCTGCGCAGGACAATTTCGTGCAGAGCTTTGTGGCGATCATCGTGCTGTTTTGCGCGAGCGGAACCGGCATTTTTGGCGCGATGCGCGAAGGCATGACCGGCGACAACAGCCTGCTTATCGCCAAGGCGTTTCTCGATTTCTTCACCGCCACGATTTTTGCGACGACGCTTGGCGCCGCCGTCGCGGCCATCTCCATCCCGATGCTGCTTATCCAGTTAACGCTCGCCGCCGGCGCGGTATTTATCCTGCCGCTGACTACACCCGCGATGATGGGCGATTTTACCGCGACGGGCGGTTTGCTGCTGCTGGCGACGGGCCTGCGCATCTGCGGCATCAAGATGTTCGCGGTGGTTAATCTGCTGCCCGCGCTGCTGATTTCAATGCCACTTTCCGCGCTCTGGACGCGTTTCTTCGCGTAAGGCATTAAAACGGCTATTTCGCAAGCAAAGTGGCGCAGGAATGGGCGGGCGGCGCAGAATTCGCGGAATTTCGTTGACGCCGTAAGTTGAATCGGGTTTAATGCGCCCCGTTGCCCGGATAGCTCAGTCGGTAGAGCAGGGGATTGAAAATCCCCGTGTCCTTGGTTCGATTCCGAGTCCGGGCACCACTAATTTAGAGAACCCGCCCACAAGGCGGGTTTTTGCTTTTGGAGAGCCGGACTCTCCATCGAACTGCGTTCGATTCACTCGTCGCATCCCTGCGACTCGCCCTGCGGGCAGCGCGATGCGCTGTGCAAAAACGCTCCCGGCGTTTTTGTCCGGTCCAGGCGCCACTAATTTAAAGAACCCGCCCACAAGGCGGGTTTTTGCTTTTGGAGAGCCGGACTCTTCATCGAGCTTGTCTGATGATTCGCTGTATGTGGTTTAAAGCTTCGGCAAATGGCTCACAGAGCGGTAAACGGCGGAAGGTCTACATCAAAGCGGGCAAGCCACCGGGCGGTGGAATTTCTGTCAAAACGAATTTCACCGGCAATCGAGCCATACCCCAGGCTACCAATTTCCGGTGCGCGTATAGGTTTAAGCACCTTATTCACTTTCACGTACAGTTCAGGGTATGGGTTATCCTTAATCCAGCCTAACTCCGGCCATTCTCCGGCGCGGATAATAACACCAGCATCATAAGGTATTATCTCAATCGATGAGTTGCCCAGAGCACTCCGTAAATACTGAATCCCACCCAGTTTATTTAGCCACTCACTGTTAAAAAAGGTATACCAGTTAACGGAGCGTAGGCCCGCCCTCATTTTTTTATCCGTATTAGAATTAATAACATCAACACCATTAAACTCATTGCAAATTTCATATTCGCGATGCTGGTATCGCTCCTTTTCGTAGCACTGTTGTATACCTAACCCCATAAGTCCGTGCATAGGTTTTAAAACAATACAAATTTGAAAAAGAAAATCTTCCAAATGCTTCTTGTTATTTAACAATAACACTGGAAGATAAAACCCAAAACAACTCACCCGTTTATGAATTGACTCGTACCACCCAGCAGTGGAACTGACACTAACCGCATAATTGCTGGCATAGCGAAACCCTTTTTCGGAATACCATAGAAAATCCAAATCGTTGCCAAAACTTCCAATGATAATTTCTTTGAATTTTTTTAACGAAATAGCCCTATAGTCAATCTCCGCATTAGGATCATCAATATACCCCCACTTCAATTTCGCACCGAATTCATTGTGGTAAAGCTGCCAGGCTTCAGCTATTCTGGCACGGTTTTCTTTGGTATAACCTTTATCCAGGTAAAACCATGCCACTAATCCCACCTGTAAGGCGTTATGGTGTTCCGGGTCATCTTCCGCACCGTAAGTAAAATCGCATTCGGCCTGCTTAAATTTCTCAAAAAAATCCATTTTATCTTTTCCTTAACAGGGCCTGCTCTCTGACAAGAGGCCCTTTTTTATTATTCTGGCATGATGAAAACGCTGCCTTTATCATCTCGCTTCAGCAGTTGCCAGAGGGCACGGTGTTTATTGCCGTGTTTATCTTCAAAATAAGGCATCTTCTGCCCTTCCCGCGTTTGAATATAGTCGGTGGTGCCGTTGACAATCGTGGCCCACTGGCCCGCGTAAGGCGCAATATCGTCTGTCCAGCAGCTTATCCGCACCGGATCTTTTGCCGCTGGCATGGTGGCAAGCGGCGGAAGGTCTACATCGAAACGGGCAAGCCACCGGGCGGTGGAGTTTCTGTCAAAACGGATTTCGCCGGCAATCGAGCCATAACCCATACTATCCAATTCTGGTGCGCGAATAGGTTTAAGCACCTTATTCACTTTCACGTACAATTCAGGGTATGGGTTATCCTTAACCCAGCCTAACTCCGGCCATTCTCCGGCGCGGATAATAACGCCATTATCATAGTTTATTATTTCAATTGACGGATTACTGAGAGCACTACGTAAATATTGAATCCCACCCAATTTATTTAGCCATTCATTGCAAAAAAAGGTATACCAGTTAACGGCGCGTAGGCCCGTCCTTAACTGTTTGTCGGTACGCCCACCGGGAATATCTATACCAAGAAAATCCTGAGCTATATCATATTCTAAATGTTGGTATCGCTCTTCCTCCTGACATTGCTGCACACCTAAACCCATTAAACCATGGACGGGATTTAAAATCGTACAAAACCGGATGAGCAAATTTTTAAGCTCCTCCTTTTTTGCTAACTCTGCAACTGGTAAATAAAAACAAAAATAACTCACACTCCTATGAATCATTTCATACCAGCCAGCCGGAGAGCCAGCGCTTACCGAGTAATCACTGGCATAACGAAACCCCTTATCCGAATACCAATGAAAATAAAAATCATCACCAAAACTGTCAGCGATTACCCCTTTCAATTTTTTAGCTAAAGCTGTGTTGTAACTTTTATCTTTATTAGGATCATTAATATAACCCCACTTCAATTTCGCACCGAATTCATTGTGGTAAAGTTGCCAGGCTTCAGCAATTCTGGCCCGGTTTTCTTTGGTATATCCTTTATCCAGGTAAAACCATGCCACTACCCCCACCTGTAAGGCGTTATGGTGTTCCGGATCATCCTCCGCACCGTAAGTAAAATCGTATTCGGCCTGCTTAAATTTCTCAAAAAAATCCATTTATCCGCTCCTTAATCGGGCCAGTAAACAAAATCCTGAGCTTGCTTCAGGGTAAATGTATTCGATGGCTGTTCTTCAGGTTCAGCCGCCGTCGCCATGCCGAGGCCGCCTGCCGGCAGCAAAAAGGTGGTTGCCGTTCTGGCATACCGCACCGCAGTCCCGGCAATCATGCCCGTCAGGCTTTCTCCCGTCGCTACCGCGACGGCTCCCACGCCTGCCGTGGCGGGTATAACAATCATTTGCCCCCCCAGCAACGCCCCGAGAAACCCGGCGGCTCGCTCCCGTTCCTGCGCCTGCCGGGCGATGTCCCCGGCATCTTGCTGTGGTTTTAAGGTATTGACCTCCATGCCCGCAGGGGGCACCCAGTAGTCGCCGGCCAGCTGATAGAAATGGTGTTGTACCTGGCGAAACTCTTGCTCCATTTCTCCTTCCAGCAGGTGATACGATGGCACATCCGGGCGAAGGCAGATCTGTTCGGTTTCTCCCAGCGCATCCGCTACCGGTTTATAGACCGGCTCCTGAACGGCATCCCGTATCCACTCGCGTTTGCGTTTGTCGTCTATTTGACAGACGTCGGTTTCAAGTAGACGGAAATTATCCTCATTGCCAGCTATGTTCATATAATTTATTTGCTGTTCACGACTTAATCTGTCCCCCGGAAACTTAATCTCAATCACCGTATGAATATTTCCCTGGCTAAAGGCAGCGTTACCCGTCAGGGTGACGTCGCTGATTCGGATAACATCCGGTATCCGAAAGCTCCCCTTGCGTTTGAGCACAATATCCAGCGCATCATCCAGCATGATGTCACCGGCCTCCGGCGCAGGTAGTGTTTCCAGTTCATCCCGCGTCAGCAATTCGATAACGCGCTCCACTTGCCCCTCGGCCATTTCCCGCAGGCGCACTTCATAACCTTGTTTTATCAGGCGATATTGCGCGAGCGGGAAGCTGCTCGGCCAGTTAGGGTGCCGCCTGCTCATTAGCGACGAGGGCGGATTGCGCGTCATGTCGTAGCCCACTTCGCCAATGTAGGGAAAATGGTAATTAAAGTTCCTGTCATCCTGCCGAATAAGCCGGGTCACCTTTCGCTGATACATCATCTTCCCGTCGGAGCGCTTTACGGGATATTTCAGAGCGTAGTTAACCTTCTCGCACAGGTACCATAAATCCAGCGGATTGGTGACTCTGGCCACCGTACCTTCAGGCGCTTTTACTGTTGTTGCCGTTCTTTGCGGCTCGCCCGGCATGCCGGCGGCTCTCTTCCCTGCTGCCATCAGTTTTCCTCATTGTCGTAATCTGAAAAATCGAGCGACAGCGAGGTGCGGCTATCCCAGTAGCTGGCGCTGAAATATTCCCGGCGGAAATGTTCCGGGTGCGGTGTCAGCGCGATTTCCTCACTCTGTTTGCTCCAGGCGCGCTGCGTCTCACCGTTGGCATCGGTTTCACCGCGCAGCGTGCCGCCCGAAAACGTGAGTGTATAGGGGAAGCCAGCCAGCGGCTCATTCGTTGCCTGGTCGCGCACAATAAAGAATTCGCTGTACCCATCCGCTATGGGCATAACGGGCATCTCCTGCGCCATCACAGCCCCCGCCCCTACATACGTTCGCGGCACCCTGCGCAGATACACTCCGGTCGTGCCATATTCGATTTTCCCTTGTTCTATTTTCAGGTAGCTGCCGCCGCCGATAAGCGTGATGCGCTTCTTGCCGGCAAAGGAAATATCTCAACCAGTATTTTTTTATTTTTATTTAGATGAAATTCTTACATATTAATATAAACTTTAGCCACCATAGTTGATAAAATGAATATAAACAGCTTTATTACCAATAATTCCTACCTTCTCATCATCCTCCGTAGATGTCCTGAGCTGGATAACAAAAATTTGGCTCTCTTTAGGTAAACATAGGCCATTACTTAATTTACCATTTAAGCAATAATAATCATCCCCCATCCAATAACCTAACTCACTTTGATCATAGGGTGTTGACAACTTATTATCTATGACAAGTATACTGTCACAGTCATTATCAAGAGGTTTCCAGTTTCTCATAATACCCTCACTAAAACGAAACCACATTTTTTTCAAAGAAACTCTCGACAAAGGCGCATTATCAACGACGACAACCGTGGACTTACAAGTTTTCCCCCAGATATCATTATATTGAGTTTGCTGGTAGATGCTGTTTATTTCCCCCTGCCTTAGGTAAAAAATATAAAACACATAAAAGGCGCATGTTAGTATCAAAAAAGATATCAACTTTAATTTTCTCATGTTAGTCTCCCTCAATCCAAACACTAAAATTCGCCTCATTAATAAACGGCTTGAAATCATAGTGCTGATAACGTTGCAAAATAAACCATGAGCAAAACCAGGGGATAACTTCAAACCCTTTACCATTCATATCTGCTGTATCCAGCCCAAAATGATCCTGGATACAAAATGACAGACGTGCTTTAAAAGTTACGCGATTTGGCATACCAACATTAGCATCAAAAACATCAAGCTCATCGATATATATGTTTGTTGAATATGTATCATGAATAGCGATACCGAGTCCATTAACCCAATCATAATCATCAAACTTTGGTAGCTTTATCCGGCTTCCTATGTCGTTACTTAAATTCTCCAGATCCAACATAGATAATGGCTTGAAATTATTTTCATTTAATCTTTGACTGATCAGCCTTTTAATTTCTTCAACGCACATCTTCGTGGTTTTATGCTCTAAAAAGGCTTTATTAAGAAGCTCATGCCTCAATATACCACCTTCGTTCCTTTTAAATTTATCCAGCATAATTCTAATTAACGGAGAATATTCCCCCCAGGCAGTCCATTCGGCCATATTGTCCATTGTGGCGAAATGCTCTTCCAATGTCTTGTCAAAATTAAAGAAACTCTTCTTAAGTTCCTTGCCATAAATATTAATCTTGTTTACCTTTCCCTGCTCCAGGATCTGCTCTTTGTTTAAATCTCCGTGACGCATATCATCAACAGTGAAATCATTCATTTTTTTATGCTTAATACTATTAGCACTTGAATAGATGAGCCGGCGTTCTGCTTTCTGTAGTTGGATAATCAGGCCTCGGGGATCGAAATGCCAGACCTGGCCAGTTAACTCGCTCTGAATACTTGCTGGCAGTTTTTCAAAAAACGATAACGCCTTCACATATTCCTTCAGGGCCGTGTAACTCTTATCATTCATGGGTTCAGACAACGAAGCATTAGGTTTTTTTAGCCATGAAAATCGTGCATCAAATGATGAAAAGTCCCACTCCAGGGGAAATTTACAAATAGACCGGGTGAAATCCGCACACCGTTTCTCCCGTGCTTTTTTTACTATTTTTGAATTGCATTGGCTGTCTGGGGTTAAATCATCGTCTACAAGAATCCATCCGGCCCAGTCCGGAAAATCAGCATCTGTCCAGGTCTTAATTTTAGGTGAGGATACATCTACCCATCCCTCGCCACCAGGGTAAATCACCTTAACCCACTCACTGTATATTTGATGTCCCCTGACGACCGGTGTGGGCTCGCAAATATAGTCTACAGCTATCGCCGTTTCTCCCACCAAATCGTAACTTCCATCAACCTTACGCATCGTGCGTGTTTTCGTTCCTTCATGGACAATATAGAGCTCTATAGAAGTGTGACAAAATGGGAAAAGTGATAACTCATAAGGCGAGTTTCCATTATATACGGGCGTTCCCGCAGGAAAATAAAAGTAGCGATTACCGTAGCGAGATTTAGCTCTACCCGAAGCACTAATATCCAGATACCCGCGATCACGACCACAAATTATCTTCAACATTTCAGCAGAGCAGCACATCTGAAAATGGTAAGCGTTGCGTCCACCAACCATACCTGTAGTACCAATGATCTGCCCCCGTCTGACGTTAATACCAGACTTGCTCAGAATTTCCGGGCGCACCTGCTTCATATGCATTGTGAGTGAATAAAACACGCAGGTTTCCGGAATTTCACCAATCAGCATTTCATGGCGGATAAGCACACAACCGTTATCCGTTGCACCCTCATAGTTGAGAGGTTTCGTACCTCGTTTTTCTGGTGAAGCCGGATAGCTTGCCCAGACAACCACACCATCAGCAACAGCTCTCAGCGGGTTAGCGAACACACCTGAATCAGTATGAGGGATGTGAATTCCGCCATGCCATGACTCAACGCCATTTACAGGAAAACCCCGAGCCGGGTCGACAGGCATAGTACGCATAACCCAGGAGGCATAATCTTCATCATCCTTACGGGGAAATAAAATTGGCGGTGAAATATGCATTAGCGAGCTCCTTGCTTATGAAAATAAAAATACGTTGAGTGCCGCAGGCATTTCTTCAAAACTATTGTATGAAGGCAAATCAACAGCCATTGCAGCCGCCGCCCCTACATACGTTCGCGGCACCTTGCGCAGATACACTCCGGTCGTGCCATATTCGATTTTCCCTTGTTCTATTTTCAGGTAGCTGCCACCGCCGATAAGCGTGATGCGCTTCTTGCCGGCAAAGGAAATATCGCGGGTGGAGGTCATTGTCAGCTTCTTCTGTGCCGCCAGACTCATCCTGCCGTTCTGCGCCTGCATCCCGACTGGCCCCTCGCCGGATTTCAGGCTCAGCGGACCGGTGTGGGCAAACAGGCCGAATTTGTCACCCGCCAGCGCTGTCATATTCCCCATCACGCCGACACTGATATCGCCCCCGGCATTGATGGCCACGTTTTTCGCGGCGGCAAGCTGCATATGCTCACCGCTGGTGAACGCCACGCCTTGCGGGCCATGAGCATGAATGATCTGGTTGAGCGGCCTGAGGCGCTCGTTAAACATGGCGGTCTGGCTGGCGGTATCCGCCTGTAATGCCTGCGCCTGCTCTGCGACGCGGCTAAGCTCTTCAATCTGTTGCAGACAAAGCGCGATCTCTTTCAGGGCCGTTTCCATGTCCAGCACTTCGCCTGCGGCTCTGGCCTGCCCTTCAGCGGTGATGAACAGCCCTTTCGCCACGCGAATGACGCCATACTCATCGGTGCGCAGTTCAAAGCCCGCGCCACGCGATTTTCCCTGCGCGTCAGCGACCTGCCCCTCATTTAGCTGTGACGCGCCATAAGGCGTGGTCAGCGCGATATGCTCTTCGCCGCGCCGGTCTTCCATGCGTAACTCGTTGTCGCCCGCGGTACGCAGAATGTTCTGGCTACGGTTGTCGCGATTCACCACATCAGCATGTTCAGAATCATGCAGCGCATGGGCGATGTAGGGCTGATCGATATCGCCATGACGCCAGGCGATCGCGACTTCTGTGCCATCAATAAGCGGCATATGCCAGCCTGCGTCCTCGGCGGTATAAGGCTTCGCCATTCTCAACCACACGTAGCCAAAACCCGGCTCGCTGTCGTTGCGATCAACATCAAGCCTGACCCGGTAACGGCCGTACTCATCAAGATGGGCGTAGATATCGTGTTTCTCGCGGCTTTCCACACGGGCGGGCAGGGTTCCGTGAATTTCAGGGCGCGGCGGGCAATCCGGGCGAAAGCAGTAGCGCTCGGTGTATGGCTGTCCCCACACTGAAACATGCAGGCGGGAGTCACGTGCGCCCCTGTACGTCAGCAGGGTCATTAACACACCATTTTTCAGCGCGGTGATGATATCACCCTGGGGTTCCAGCACCTGGCCGGGCGCCAGATGGGGCGCGTTGCTGAAAAGATGCAGGCGGACTGATTTGTTCAGTTCACGCTCATGATCAATGCGCGCATAAAAGGCGCCGCTCTCCGTCGCGGGTTCAGGATCGTGCTCGTCCCCCTCTTCCTGATAGATGTCGCCATAGCGGTAATGCTCGCCTGTCGTCACTGCCTCACTGCGCACAGCAACCTGCGCCTGCATGGGCGACGTGGCGTTACGGTAGTTATAACGGTTCAAATAAGTCCGCCCTGATACGACGGTGTGCCAGCTACGCACGCCCCAGACGCTTTCCTCCGCCGACAACCCGGACGGCTCCCGGTAGGGCAACCGGATATTGAATTCATACTGAAGTTGCGTGTCGCCAAAAACCACCACATCAAGTTCTGTCGCGTCGTTCATCGCAAAGCGAAACCAGATGCCCACTTCGGCCAGAATCCGCTGGATAAATTCAAGATCGGTTTCCCGCCACTGGGTGATGATGTCGCGGTACGGGTATTCGCGGGAAAGCCGAAACTCAAAATCCGGCCCCTCCAGGCCATGCGCGCGCAGCACCTGCTCTACAACTTCAGGCACCGACTGGTTCTGGAAAATGGCGCAGCGACGGGTACGGGAGAGCAAAGCGAGACGAGATTCCAGCGTGACCGCATAATGAGACTGGTCAGCGTTTGTTGACAGCCACTCAAAACGGGTAATAACACCATAAATAGTTTTCAGCCCATTCATATCAAAACGGGCATACTTCATCAGGATATCCTCGCGCTGAACGGTGTGCGGCGTGGTAAATTCAATTCGCCACGAAAAAGGCTCACTTAGCGCCTCCCGTCCTCTGAATATCAGCACATCGGGGTTTACAGGGCAGTCGTTAATATCCAGGTGATAACGCGATAAAGAAATATTACCGGTGATTGCTGTATGTTTCATTCACTTACGTATCCCTGTAATAATAATGCTTTTATTTCAAAAGCACTTTAATGAAGTGATTATTCTCTTTTAATTATCTGCCAAAAACAAGTTATCGAAATTATCGCCGCGTTATTACAACGAGTTTATTTGAACGTGTCGCTAAATGCGTTTGAGTATAGTAATCCAGTAACGCATTGATAAACACGACAGTGGTCTTTTATTTCATTCATTATTTGTTATATGAAGCCTAGCCTTATTCATATTATTTATGCATTTACTTTTCCGGACCATTATTTGTGCTTCTGATGAGAGATTAAAGAAAAGAGATGATATCTGATACATCCCTTTATAAAGCGCACGCCCTGGTAACGCATCGGGGAAATGAGCCCTGGAGACAGGAGCTTTTAATTTGCACTTAAAGCGTTACGCCAGTAGCGGCTTTGCCATCGAATTATCTGCGTTCTGGATAAAGTTGATGGCTACCAGACCTCATCGCTCCCATTGTTTCTCTCCTTGCAATCCCCCTCTTTTGCGCTAAACAGTAACTTTTACTCAAGTGAAGGATCGCTGATGCCGCTCTCCCGCTCGCTGTATCTACCCATCGGCACATTGCTGCTGGCGCTGCTGCTTCTTCTCACCGCGCTGACCACCGAACGACGGCTTACCTGGCTGATGGAAGTGCTGCCGGTGTTTATCGTGGTGCCGGTGCTGTGGGCCACCGCGAAGCGCTACCCGCTCACGCCGCTGCTCTATGCGTTGATTTTCACCGGCTGCGTGTCGCTTATCGTCGGCGGGATGTATTCCTACGCGCGGGTGCCTGTCGGGTTTATGGTGCAGGAGTTGCTCGGGATGGCGCGCAACCCGTATGACCGGTTCGGCCATGTGTTGCAGGGTTTAGTGGTGTCGCTTTCCGCGCGGGAAGTGCTGGCGCGCGGCGGCTACCGGCTCGGCGCGAAAATGCTCGCGTTCCTGTTCTGCTGCGTGACGCTTGCTATCAGCGCCTTTTACGAGCTGATTGAGTGGTGGGTGGCGCTGGCGCTCGGCAAAGACGCGGATGATTTTCTCGGCACGCAAGGCGACGAGTGGGATACGCAGGCGGATATGCTCTGCGCGCTCCTCGGCGCGTTTATCTCGGTGTTTGCGCTGGCGCGCGGCCACAACCGCCAGCTTAAACGCGTAATGCGCGAATAAAAAAGCCGCCCGCAGGCGGCCTGATGCATTTAGCGCTTGCGCATCTCCGGCAGGAAGAGATCGCCGCGCAGCACGCCGCTGCCCAGCACATCCTGCGTCTTCTCATTCAGCCAGCCCACAATCCGCGCGGCCATCACATCCATTGAGTATTCAATGGCCGGAATGGTCGGCACGCCGGGCATTTGCAGCGTACCCGCAAGGCTGAAGACCATAATGTCGTCCGGCACCGATTTATTAAACGCCTGAAGCTGCGGAATAACCCGCTGCGCCTCCTGGTCATCCGCCACCAGCAGCGCGTTGAAGTTAAGCGTTGTCGCGTTGTTGAGCAGCTCCTGTAACGCCACCGAGGAGGAAGTGGCGTCCATAAACACCAGGTTACGGTTAAACGGCAGGAAGTTGCGCTCCAGCGCCAGCTTATAGCCAAGCAGCACCTGATCGGCGAAGCCGTTGCCCTGCGGGTAAATCAGGGCTATCTGGCGGCGGTTCTGCCGAATCAGATAGTTACAGGCGGTTTCCACGGCGAACGCGTGATCGTAATGCAGACTGGGGGCGTTTTCGCTCTCCATGCAGTCCACGAGGATCACATTTTCCTGAGTGATGTTTAATGGAAACCGCGCGCCGATAATCAGCACATCATCGCACAGGCCGCTGGTAAGTTCGTCCAGCGCGTTCATCACTCCATGCTTGCTGTTAGCAAAGCGCAGCAGCAGGTGTTTTTGATGCTGGCTGAGCTGTTTTTCCAGCGCGTAGAGGTAGCCCGTGGTCTGGTTAATATTCTCCTGCGCGCAGATAACGCCGATGCAGCCGGTGCTCTGGCTTAACAGCGACTGCGCGATAACGTTTGGCCGGTAATTGAGTTCATCGACGGCTTTCAGCACCGCCTGACGGCTGGCTTCCTTCACGCCACGCGACCCGCTCAGCACCCGTGACACCGTGGCTTTTGAGACCCCGGCCAGACGCGATACGTCGTTGATTGTTGACATCTTTTTCCCCTGGCAGAAACCTGGCTTTCTGCATCAAATCTTCATCAAAAATCGTTCAGATGATAACCGCCTGAAGTATATCCGTTTCCCGAAATCATGGAAACCGATTTTCCGTTTCGTGTCCGTGGTACGCATTTCGCCCGAAAAGCTGTGACACAAATCCAATTAATTCTCGCGATAAAGCGGAGATCATGACGGGTTTCACACTTCTCTTTTTTATAAATGGAAATCGGTTTCCATATCCTATCCAATCATCTCCGCAATAAGTTTTTACATTTAAGGATGAGGCCATGTACAAGATTATGCTGTGTTGCTCTGCGGGGATGTCCACCAGTCTGCTGGTGAGAAAGATGGTTGACGCGGCAGGGGAACGGAATCTTCCCGTACAGATTGAAGCCTGGGGCGTTGCCGAATTTGATGCGCAGTTTCCAAAGTATCAGGTGGTGCTGCTCGGGCCGCAGGTGAAGTATATGTTACCGACGCTGTCGCAAAAGGCTGCCGCTCACGGCATTCCTGTTCAGGCCATCGACATGATGGATTACGGAATGCAGCGTGGCGACAAAGTGCTGGATTACGCGCTCTCGCTTATTGAAGCCGCGCATTAGAAACAGGATCTCGCCCATGAGTTCTTTATATCAGTCGATGGTTGCCGTTATTGAACAGACGATTACGCCGCTCGCCGGGAAACTCGGCCAGCAGAAATATGTTATCGCCATTCGTGACGGCTTCACTGCGGCGCTGCCGTTCATGATTATCGGCTCGTTTATGCTGGTGTTTATCTTCCCGCCGTTCTCTGCCGATACCACGGTCGGCTTTGCCCGCGCCTGGCTCGATTTCTCGCAGACGTACCGCGAACAGCTAATGCTGCCGTTTAATCTCAGCATGGGCGTGATGACCTTTTTTATCTCCGTTGGCGTCGGCGCGAGCCTCGGGCGTCAGTTCCAGCTCGATCCCGTCATGGCGGGTCTGCTGGCGTTTATGGCGTTCCTGCTGGTGGCCGCCCCCTACGCCGACGGCAAAATCTCCACGCAGTATCTCTCAGGCCAGGGCATTTTCACGGCGCTGATTACGGCGATTTACTCCACCCGCGTCTACGCGTGGCTCAAGGAGCACAAGGTGACCATCCGCCTGCCGAAAGAGGTGCCGACCGGCGTGGCGCGCTCGTTTGAAATTCTCATTCCGGTTATCGCGGTGATGGGAACGCTGCATCCGCTGAACCTGTTTATCGAAGCGCAAACCGGCATGATCATGCCGCAGGCGATTATGCATCTGCTGGAGCCGCTGGTTTCCGCGTCGGACTCCCTGCCCGCCGTACTGCTCTCCGTGCTGCTGTGCCAGATTTTCTGGTTCGCGGGCATTCACGGCTCGCTTATCGTCACCGGCATTATGAACCCGTTCTGGATGGCGAACCTCTCCGCCAACCAGGCGGCGCTGGCCGCCGGGGCCGCGCTGCCGCACACTTATCTGCAAGGCTTCTGGGATCACTACCTGTTGATCGGCGGCGTCGGCTGCACCCTGCCGCTGGCATTTTTACTGCTTAAAAGCCGGGCGACGCACCTGCGCACCATCGGCAAAATGGGCATCGTACCGAGCTTTTTTAATATCAACGAACCGATTCTGTTCGGCGCGCCGATCATCATGAACCCCATTCTGTTTATCCCGTTCGTCTGCGTGCCGCTGGTCAACGCCGTACTCGCCTGGACCGCCACACGACTGGGGCTGATTGAACAGGTGGTGTCGCTCACGCCCTGGACGACGCCTGCGCCCATCGGCGCTTCCTGGGCCGCCAACTGGGCGCTGGCCCCGGTGGTGATGTGCCTTATCTGCATGGTGATGTCAGCGCTGATTTATCTGCCGTTCCTGCGCGCCTATGAACGCTCACTTATTAAGACCGAAGAGCTGAAAGCGCGTAACGCGGCCCCACAGGCGCAAACCGTGACAGGATAATTCCCGTCGCGCCAGGGACGGCGCGGCTCAAATAACGACACCGGAAATAACAGGCATTAAACGCGTGGCGGTATTTCGCTATGCGGGGAGCGTTACGCCTTTTTATTCCCTTTCATCAATGAAGAGTAACAAAGAATGATTGCACTGGAAGAAGCGGTAATGGAAATCATCGTCAATGCGGGGCAGTCGCGCAGCCTCTGCTTTGAAGCGCTGCACGCCGCGCGGGCGGGCAATTTCAGCGAGGCGCAACATCTGCTGCGCGAAGCCGACGGCTACGCCCGTCAGGCGCATAAGATGCAGACGAAGCTGATTGAGCAGGACGCGGGCGAAGGCCGCCAGCCGATGACCTTAATTATGGTTCACGCGCAGGATCATTTAATGAATTCCCTGCTGGCGCGCGAATTTTCTGAAGAGCTGATTCATTTATATCAGCGTCAGTAAATAAATTATTTTATTCGCGGCAGAAGATCTTCTGTGGGCGATAAATAAACCGCTGTACCCGAAACAACGTAAATACGCTTTCCCGATGATAGCGCATTAATTCTGGCCCGCCAGAAGGGAGAGCTGTTGTCTTAATAATAGTGACGATAAAGAGATAATTATGACTACGTTAAAAAAACTTCCATTAGCCCTGGCGGTTATCGCCGCCCTTTGCCCGGTATCCGTGCTCGCTCAGGAATATACCCAGGAACAGATTGACGCCATGGTGGCGAAAGCGGTGGATAAAGCGCTGGCCGAGCGTCAGGAGAAAATCGACGCCGCCATGAACAAAAAAGCCGATGTGGTCACCGAGCCGCAAAGCCCCGCCCAGACGCCGGATCTGGCGATTCCGTTCGGCGTGAAGTTTACCGGTTACGCCCGTTATGGCGCGCATTACCAGAGCGGCGATCAGAAATATGTCGCGGTTGACGGCTCCTATAACGGCGCCTCCGCGATTGGCCGTCTCGGCAACGAAGGCAACGGCGGCGAATTCCAGCTCTCGAAGGCCTTTAAAGGCGGCAACGGCGCAATCTGGGATGTCAACGTGATGTTTGACCACTGGGGCGACGAAGTGAACCTGAAAAAAGCCTACGCGGGCGTGACCAATCTGCTGGAATCGAACCCGAACGCCTATTTCTGGGCCGGCCGCGATTTCCACCAGCGTCCGCAACAGGGTATCAACGACTACTTCTGGATGAACCACGACGGCCAGGGTGCCGGGGTGAAGAACTTCGATCTGGGCGGCGTTCAGTTTGATGTGGCGGTGGTAGCCGCCGTGGAATCCTGTAGCCCGGAAGTGATGGAAGACGAAGCGAACCCGTCGCGCATCACCTGTACTGGCGGCTCCGGCACCGGTGATAAAGGCAACTACGCGGCGACATCGAAAATCCACGGCATGAAAGTCGGCCCGCTCGATCTGGAGCTGTACGCCAACTACGGCTTTGACTCAAAAGCGGTCGATCGCGATGAGCGCCTGAAAGCCTGGCAGGGCGGCGTGGTGCTGAGCCACACCAACGACAGCGGCGTGAATAAGCTCATCGCCCGCTACTCCGATAATTCAGACAACAGCGTGTATAACAAAACCGACGATCTGACCACGGTATACGCGAGCTTCGAAGGGCTGCACAGATTCACGCAGCAGGCGCAGGTGGAGTATCTGCTGGCGTTCCACGATTACGACAATGACCGTGACGATCGCGATAACCGTCGCAACTATAACGCCATCGTGCGTCCGATGTATTTCTGGAACGACGTCCACTCGACCTGGCTTGAAGCGGGCTGGCAGCGCGTTGATTACCAGGAAGGCGGCGATAACAGCGGCTGGAAAGTGACGCTCTCGCAGAACATGTCTATCGCGATGGGCCCGGAATTCCGCCCGATGCTGCGCTTCTACGTGACCGGCGGCGAAGTGGATAACAAACGCACCGCCCGCGTCAATAATACCGACGACACCACGCTCGATTCGCTGAATATCGGCGCGATGTGGGAAGCCTGGTGGTAATCAGGCAGGGATAACGTACACAAAAAAACCCGCCGCCGGCGCACCGGGGCGGGTTTTTCTGTTTATCGCGCGTTACGCCGGGCTTGCTGCGGGTGGGTTTCGGCCCTCTTCAGCCGCCTCCTGCGGCTTTTCTTCTTCCGGCACATCAGGCTGGATAATCACACGGCTTGGCAGCGCAAGGCGCACACCCAGCTCCTGAAGCCCTTCCATAATGCGCAGGTTGATCTCCTGCTGCAGGTCCATGTACTGGTTGTAATCCGCCGTATTAATGATGTGCACCACTTCGTAGGTCAGGCGATCCTGATCAAAAGTGGCGAAGTGCGCGCGGTCGAAACGGGTATCGCCGCTCTGCTCGATAATGGATTTCACCATCGGGCCAATCTGGCGCAGCTTCTCCGGCGGCGTGGCGAGCGAGACGCCAAAGGTGAATACGATACGGCGCGTCTGCATGCGTTTGTAGTTGTGAATGGTTTGCTGAAGCAGAATGGCGTTCGCGCAGACAATCTGCTCGCCGCTTAAGCTGCGGATACGCGTGGTTTTCAGGCCGATATGTTCGATGGTACCGGAGACATCGTTAAAGACGATGAAATCGCCAATTTCAAAGGGTTTGTCAAAGCCAATCGAGAGCGAGGCGAACACATCGCTCAGCACCGTCTGCACCGCCAGCGCAATAGCGATACCGCCGACGCCGAGGCTCGCCACCAGCGCGGTGATATTGACCCCGGCGTTAGCAAGAATCGACAGTAGCATCACCGCCCAGATCAGCGCGCGGATTATCAGCCCCAGAATAACCATCGTCACCGGATTACGATGCGTGCCAGGGCGCATTAGCGAATGGTGCAGCCACGACTGCACCGCCTGATCGAACCAGAGCGCGATTTGCAACGCCAGCACCAGGAACCAGGCGTGGGAAATTGTACTGTGTATCCGGTCAGGCAGGCTGACAAACTGCAAACTGAAAAGAAAGGCGGCGAAGAGGATCAAAATGCGTCGCGTCTTTCTTAATACGTCGAGAAAGACCTTATACGCTGAGCCGTTATTATGTTCCTCCGCCCAGCGCGCGATGCGCTTGTGCAGTATCGCGAGAATTTTACTGACGACCCAGTAAGTGACGAGGGTTATCGCCAGCACCAGCAAGACATTTCCCCAGAACGTTAATGATGTCATCAGGCGCAAAAAATTGGTGTGCAGAATGTAATCCATTCTTCCTCCCTGGTCGGTAGCCCTAAAGTGAAACCTGAGTATAGACCATCGCTAAGAGGGCTCTTTTCATAGGGTTAGGCTGTCTTCGAGCATAAAAAAAGCCCCTTCATCAGAAGGGGCTTAATGCAGAAATTAACAGAGCGGGGCTTCACGCCGTAACGGCTTAATACCCTTTTGAGCGGGAGATTTTATCCAGATACCCCATCACAAACGCCGACAGCACAAATGTCAGGTGGATAATGACATACCACATCAGTTTATTATCCGGCACGTTCTTCGCATCCATAAAGACACGCAGCAGGTGAATAGAGGAGATGGCGACGATCGACGCCGCCACTTTATTTTTCAACGAGCTGGCGTCCATTTTCCCCAGCCAGCTCAGTTTTTCCTTACCTTCATGAATATCAAGCTGGGAGACGAAGTTTTCATAGCCGGAAAACATCACCATGACCAGCAATCCGCCCACCAGCGTCATGTCTACCAGCGACAGTAACAGCAGGATCAGATCCGCCTCAGCAATCGTCAGAATGTTCGGCAGAACGTGAATAATTTCCTGGAAGAATTTGACGGTCAGCGCCAGCAGCGCCAGAGAAAGCCCGAAATAAACCGGGGCCAGCAGCCAGCGTGAGGCGTACATTGCGTTTTCGATAAAGCGTTCCATAGCGTCCTGAAAAATAGCCAGAATGGCTTTCAGTATAACGCACAGAGGTGACGGTCTGACAACAGACGGAAGGGATCAGACCTGGGTGATATCGACCTGCGGGCGCTGGAACTCGGGCCAGACAATCGCCACCAGTTGCGGATAGGCTTCCTGGCTGAATTCATGGAAGCAGTGGCGCAGGTTGAGCACTTCGATATCAGAGAAAGTGACTAACTCACCGTTCAGACAGCGTTTTTTTAAATTATCGTAATATTTATAAACGGCTGAATTAAGATTACTGCAACGGCGCTGCGCCTCAAATAAACCCGGCGTGGCGTTCAGTTCTTCAAATGTCATTTTTTTAATGGTGGCGTTCGTAAAATCGATATATTCATGATTAACGCGCCAGTACCACAATGGCGTAATTGCGTTAAGGAGCGCGGAGAAATGGTCCTCGCCCTCTTCTTTGTTACGCGGCGGGATGGGATCTGCGCCAGAAGCGTTGTCTGGTTTATTGGCACCATTTTCTTTCATAAAAAAAAGCACGCCGCTTAAAAGCAGCAGCAAGGTAATGACAGAATAAAAAATACTGTTCATGCGCAGGCTCCGTTTTTTTTGATTTTAATTTTCCGGCATGTTATTGTCAACGAAAACCATCCGGCGTATTTCTTTATCCTTCTGATATAAAAGGAAATAACATCAATGTTGCCCGACAATCTTGTGCCGGCGCGTTATCGTATTCCCACACCCGACAACCACCCCTCCGGCGAACAAAATAGCGAAAATTTAACTCAGGGAAAGCCAAAGCTCGAAGAATATGAAACGGACATATTGAGCGGCAAATCTCTGGCGGGCCAGAGCGGCAACGTACTGCTGGAAGAACGCGACCGCCATATTAAAGCACGCCTGCTCAGTGTGGTTAAAATTGAGGCTTACACTAAAGTCCTGAATAAACTGGTCGAAGATAATGCTATTAGCGCTGAAGAATTGGCTGAACTGATCGCCACGAAAACCGCGCAGATAAATGAAGCGGGTAATAAAATTTGGCTTAATCTCATTACCCAGGAAAAAGACGCCCCCGTTTTTTATAAGTTCGAGGATTAACTGGCGTGACGGAAATAACCTCCAGCCACCAATATTTCACTTTAGATAAGCAAGAAGAACAGAAATTTATCTTAAGTCAGAATTTGCAGGCGCTGATTAATGAAAAAAATGAAGCCATTGCCGGTTATACCCGGGCCGTGCTGACGATCCCGGCTGCCCTGGTTCAACTGAAATGGCAAAATCGCCGCGAAATCTATCCGTTTCTGGTGAAAGAAGAGGTTTATGGCGCTGTACTTGAAGAGATCATGAAGCGTTATCCGCAGCTGCGCGCGCAAATCCTGACGGCGATTGAAGAAAATTATCAGCAGATTAAAGCGCAGGAAGCCGAAACGCTGATGTTAAGCCGCAGGCTCGCCGAGGGTAACTGCCAGACTTCTTCCGTCACGCCGCTTCCCGAACCGCCCGTCGCCTCACCCGACAAGTAGCGCGCCCGCGTTCTGTCCGCCGTTTTCCTCCTGCGTTATTACCTCCGTCACCTGATCCAGCGTTCCGATTTGCACATCCCCGGTACGATTACGCTTGCTTCGGTCTATCAACAGCAGCGATTGCGCCGCCCGGCGCAGCAGCAGCGTTTTGTACTCCGCGTTCCACGAGCGCGCGTCCCAGATGGTGCCCGCTTCATCAATCCCCTGGCATGAGAAAAGAAACAGATCGATATCGATATGCTTCAATAACGCAGGCAGCGACGGGTTTTCATAACAGGCAGCCTGACGATGCAGAATGCCGCCGGTGCTGATAAGCGTTATCTGCTCGCGTCTGGCGACCTCCTGCCCTACCCGCACGCTGTTGGTGAAAATGGTGAGCGGGATATCCGGCAACTGCCGCGCCAGATACCAGCAGGTGGTGCTGGCGTCGAGCGCCACCACCATCCCGGCGTCCAGCCAGTTTAGCGCATTACGCGCGATATCCATCTTATGCGCATGGTGGCTTTTCAGGCGCGCCTGGAACGGATCGTCATGGCCTGGCATATCGCGGCGCAGCGCCCGTGCCCGCCCGTGGCTGCGCAGAATTTTCCCGGCGCGCTGCAGCTCGCTCAGATCGCGCCGGATGGTCTCCTGACTTACAGCAAGGCGGTGCGCCAGCGCCTGGGTGCTCAGCGCCTCGTGCGCCCACAAGAGCCTGATAATCTTCTGCTGACGCTCATTTTTCATCCTGCTGCTCCGACGGTGAATGGCCTGGATTGCACGCTGTTCATTATTGCAGCAGACGCGCGAAAAGGAGAACCGGGCCGCGCCGGAAATACAGAAAATCCTGATAATTTTCGACAGTGCAGCATGAGGCACTACCCTTAGAGGACGCTTTGATAACGAGGAGGAACTTATGGCGAACGACCAGAACAAGATCCAGGACCCGACGACCCAGTACTTCACCGGGGAATATCCAAAGCAGAAACAGCCTGCGCCGGGCATTCAGGCCAAAATGGAGCCGGTGCCGGACTGCGGTGAGAAAAGCTACAAGGGAAGTGGTCGCCTTCAGGATCGTAAGACACTGGTGACAGGGGGCGATTCCGGTATTGGTCGCGCTGCCGCCATTGCTTACGCGCGAGAAGGCGCGGACGTGGTGCTGAACTACCTCCCGGAGGAGCAGCAGGACGCCGAAGAGGTCAAGGCGCTGATTGAAGAGGCGGGCCGCAAAGCGGTGCTGATCCCAGGCGATCTGACCGACGAGAAATTCGCCCGCGATCTGGTGCATCGCGCCATTAAAGAGCTGGGCGGGCTGGATATTCTGGCGCTGGTGGCCGGTAAGCAGACCGCCGTTGAGGATATCGCGAATCTCACCAGCGAGCAGTTCCAGAAAACCTATGCGACTAACGTGTTCGCGCTGTTCTGGATAACCCAGGAGGCGCTGCCGCACCTGAAACCGGGTGCCAGCATTATCACCACGTCATCCATTCAGGCGTATCAGCCAAGCCCGCACCTGCTGGATTACGCGTCCACGAAGGCCGCTATCCTCAACTACAGCCGCGGGCTTGCCAAACAGGTAGCGGAAAAAGGCATTCGCGTGAATATCGTGGCCCCAGGCCCTATCTGGACGCCGCTGCAAATCTGCGGTGGTCAGCCGCAGGAGAAAATCCCGCAGTTCGGCCAGCAGACGCCGCTTAAACGCGCAGGCCAGCCGGCAGAACTGGCGCCGATTTATGTCTATCTGGCAAGCCAGGAATCGAGCTATGTCACTGCCGAGGTTCACGGTGTCACCGGCGGCGAGCACCTGAGTTAATCTCTTTCAGATGGGATAATAAAAAAGCGCGGCTTATGCCGCGCTTTTTCTTTGGCTGAAGGCGTAAGCGTTACTTCGCTTTCGTCACTTCCTGTCCGACCAGGCCGATTTTCAGATAGCCCGCCTGATGCAGCGTGTCCATCACGTTCATCATGGTTTCGTAGTCGACGGTTTTATCCGCGCGGAAGAAAATCGTGGTGTCTTTCTTGCCGCCGGTCTGGGCGTCGAGCGCGCTAATCATCGAATCCCGCGTCACCGGATCGTTGCCGATAAACATCGTTTTATCCGCCTTCACCGACAGATAGACCGGTTTTTCCGGGCGCGGCTGCGGCTGGCTGGACGCCGCCGGCAGGTTCACCTTCACATCGACCGTCGCAAGCGGTGCCGCCACCATAAAGATAATCAGCAGCACCAGCATCACGTCGATAAACGGCGTGACGTTAATTTCGTGCATTTCGCCGTTATCATCGAGATTTTCGTTAAAACGCATCGCCATAGGATTAACCTAAACGCAGTTTCTGAGCGGTACGCACCGGCTGCGCCTGGGCGCTCGCCTCGAGATCCAGATCGCGGCTTTGCAGCAGCAGTACCTGGGCTGCCACATCGCCAAGCGTGGCTTTATAGCTGCCGATAGTGCGCGCGAAGATGTTATAGATAACCACCGCCGGGATAGCGGCGACAAGACCGATGGCCGTCGCGAGCAGCGCTTCGGCGATACCCGGTGCTACGACCGCGAGGTTGGTGGTTTGCGACTGCGCGATGCCGATAAAGCTGTTCATGATGCCCCACACGGTGCCGAACAGACCCACAAACGGCGAAATCGCGCCGATGGTCGCGAGATAACCGTTGCCGCGCCCCATGTGACGCCCTGCCGCCGCCACGCGGCGCTCAAGGCGAAAGCCGGTGCGCTCTTTAATACCTTCGTTATCTTCGCTGCCCGCCGAGAGTTCACGCTCATTCTGCGCTTCTTCAATAAGGCGCGCGCTCAGGCTTTTCGGGCCGAAACGTTCGGCCATTTCACGCGCGTCGTCCAGCGTGCGGGCACCGGCCAGCTCCTGCTGTTCGCGCTTAAGGCGGCGTTTGTGGCCAGACAGCTCAACGCTTTTACTGAAGAAAATCGCCCAGGTCACGACGGACGCCAGAATGAGGCCAATCATGACGATTTTCACCACGATGTCGGCATGCTGATACATGCCCCAGACGGAAAGATCCGTCTGCATCAAATTATTTCCCACTGTGCATCTCCAGGACGAAAGTCACAAAACTGCTCACAATGATATCAAAATGACATCGAATTGATAGTAGTTCTCATTAGTATTTGCATGGTGTGCCAGCGCGAAATTTTTTTCTTTGCGCTCAGACAGGAAAGGCGTTCAGATGACGTTTTTTCATCTTGGACGCCAGAATAAAAACAGCGCGAGGCGATGGCGATTTTCCGTGGTAACGTAGATTTAGACATCCAGACGTTCAGACAGGGGAAAGCCATGACCGACAAACACATTGAGACGGCGCTGGTGCAGGCCGGGCGCGCAAAACGTTACACGCAAGGCTCGGTAAACAGCGTGATTCAGCGTGCCTCATCGCTGGTGTTTGACAGCGTGGCCGCGAAAAAGCAGGCCACCGCCGGGCGCGCACAGGGCGAACTGTTTTACGGGCGACGCGGCACGCTGACGCATTTTTCGCTTCAGGAGGCGATGTGCGAGCTGGAAGGCGGCGCGGGTTGCGCGCTGTTTCCGTGCGGCGCGGCGGCGGTCGCCAACACGATTCTGGCGTTTGTCGAACAGGGCGATCATGTGCTGGTGACCAACAGCGCGTATGAGCCGACCCAGGATTTCTGCACCAAAATTCTCACGAAATTCGGCGTCACTACCACCTGGTTCGACCCGCTGGCGGGCGATGGCATTGCAAAGCACCTTCAGCCGAACACCAAAGTGGTGTTTCTGGAATCGCCCGGCTCCATCACGATGGAAGTTCACGACGTGCCCGCGATTGTCGCGGCGGTACGCCGCGTCGCGCCGGATGCCATAATAATGATGGACAACACCTGGTCGGCGGGCATTCTTTTTAAGGCGCTCGATTTCGGCGTCGATATCTCGATTCAGGCAGGCACCAAATATCTGGTGGGGCATTCGGACGCGATGATAGGCACCGCGGTTGCCAACGCCCGCTGCTGGGACACGCTTCGCGAGAACGCTTATCTGATGGGCCAGATGGCGGACGCCGATTCCGCGTATGTCACCAGCCGCGGCCTGCGTACGCTGGCGGTGCGCCTGCGTCAGCATCATGAAAGCGGTCTGCGCGTGGCGCAATGGCTGGCGGCGCACCCACAGGTGGCGCGCGTCAATCACCCGGCGCTGCCGGGCAGCAAAGGCCATGAATTCTGGAAGCGCGATTTCAGCGGGGCCAGCGGCCTCTTCTCTTTTATTCTCGACAAACGCCTTAGCGATGAAGAGCTCGCGCATTATCTCGATAATTTCGCGCATTTCAGCATGGCCTATTCGTGGGGCGGCTATGAGTCGCTGATCCTCGCCAACCAGCCGGAAGAGCTTGCAGCGATCCGTCCGGCGGGCGGCGTGGACTTCACCGGCACGCTGGTGCGTCTGCATATCGGGCTCGAAAACGTTGAAGATTTAATCGCCGATCTCGACGCGGCCTTCCGTCGTATCGCCTGAAGTGAAAAAAAACCGCGTTATCCCAGGAAAAGAGAGGGTTTGTTGAACCTGTAGTGCAGATGTAACGGCCCATTTAGAGGTACAATAAGGCAATTCCGCTGTTCCACAGGATCTCCCATGGCTGTTATCCAGGATATTATCGCTGCGCTCTGGCATCACGATTTTGCCGCGCTGGCGGACCCGCACATTGTCGGCGTGGTCTGGTGTGTGATGTTTGCCACGCTGTTTTTAGAAAATGGTCTGCTGCCGGCGTCGTTTCTGCCGGGCGATAGCCTGCTGCTGCTGGCGGGCGCGATGATAGCGCAGGGCGTCATGGATTTTGTGCCGACGCTTGTGATCCTCACGAGTGCTGCCAGCCTCGGCTGCTGGCTGAGCTATGTCCAGGGAAGATGGCTTGGCAATACCCGCGTCGTGCGCGGCTGGCTCGCGCAGCTACCGGCGAAATACCATCACCGCGCCACCTGCATGTTCGATCGCCACGGCCTGCTGGCGCTGCTGACCGGCCGTTTCCTGGCGTTTGTGCGCACACTGTTGCCGACGATGGCAGGCATCTCCGGGCTCTCTAACCGTCGCTTCCAGATCTTCAACTGGCTGAGCGCCGTGATTTGGGTCGGCGTGGTGACCGGCTTTGGCTATGCGCTCAGCATGATCCCGTTTGTGAAACGCCATGAAGATCAGGTGATGACCTTCCTGATGATCCTGCCCATCGCGCTGCTGGTCATCGGCCTGCTTGGCGCGTTGCTGGTCGTATTAAAGAAAAAAACGCAGTAAGTCTTTCCGGGCGGAGCGCAGGCTCCGCTCACGACAGCGCGCGCAGGCGCGCGGCATCCTCTCCCGGCGTCACCCCGAAATAGCGTTTAAATTCACGGCTGAACTGCGACGCGCTCTCATACCCCACCTGCATCGCCGCTGCGCTGGCCTTCATGCCGTTATGCGCCATCAGCAGCCGTGCTTTCTGCAACCGCCAGGTTTTCAGGTATTGCAGCGGCGAGGTGCTGGTCACCGCTTTGAAATTATGGTGAAACGCCGAGACGCTCATGTTGGCTTCCGCCGCCAGTTGCTCGACCGTCAGGCTTTCGGCGTAGCGGGTTTCGATGCGCCTTATCGCGCGGCTTATCAGGCTGAAATGCGTCTGGCGGCTTACCAGCGCCATCAGCGCCCCGCCGCCCGGCCCTTTCAGCACGTGGTAGAGAATTTCACGCACGATCTGTTTGCCAAGAATGCGCGCATCCAGCGGCTGCTCTAACACTTCCAGCAACCGCTCGACGGCGCAGAGAATGTCATCGGTCAGTACGCCGGAATTAATCCCGCACGAGCACGGCGCGGGCCGGAAATGATCATCCTCGCCAATCTCCATCACCAGCGCCTGAAGCTGGAGCACATCAATATTAATGCGGATGCCCGCGAGCGGTTCTTCCGCTGTGGCGAAGGTTTCGCACTCAAACGGCAGCGGCACCGTCAGCAGCAGATATTCACGCGGATCGTAACGGAAAACTTTATCGTTGAGATAACCCGTTTTATGGCCGGAAAAGAGAAATATGATGCCAGGCTGATAAATTACCGGCGTGCGCGCGCCGGGCGTCGTGCCGTAGAGCAGGCGTATCTCCGGCGGCAAAAAAGTCAGCGTTTTTTCTTTCTCTTTTAAGCGCTTAATTTCTTCTGTGATATTCCGACATATTGCATCGCGATTCATTAACAGCGACTCCAGACAGCCCTTTCAACCGGCGTTCAGTGTGCGCAAAAAATCCGATTTCCTCCAGAGGTAAAGAGAAATGGGCAAGAGAAAGGCAGGAATGAGCATTGAGGCTGTGCGTCACCGCGCCGAGAATAGACGTCAATGGTTCATGCCTGATGCATGACGTTTATTTCAGAAGGAGTTTTCGATGAACAACTTTAACCTCCATAACCCGACCCATATCGCCTTTGGTAAAGGTGCCATCAGCGAACTGCGCGCGTTCATTCCGGCAGACAGCCGCGTGCTGGTGACTTACGGCGGCGGCAGCGTCAAAAAAACCGGCGTGCTCGATCAGGTCTACAGCGCACTGAACGGCCTCGACGTGCTGGAGTTCGGCGGTATCGAACCCAACCCGTCTTACGAGACACTGATGAACGCCGTTGAACTGGTGCGTAAAGAAAAAGTGACATTTTTACTCGCCGTCGGCGGCGGTTCTGTTCTTGATGGTACGAAATTCATCGCGGCCGCCGCGCACTATCCGTCCTCGCGCGATCCGTGGCATATCCTGGAAACCGGCGGTAGCGAAATCACCAGCGCCATCCCGATGGGCTCTGTCCTGACGCTGCCAGCAACCGGCTCAGAATCCAACAAAGGCGCGGTGGTTTCACGCCGCGCTACCGGTGACAAACAGGCGTTCCACTCTGCGCATGTTCAGCCGCGCTTCGCCATTCTCGACCCGGTTTACACCTACACCCTGCCGCCGCGCCAGGTGGCGAACGGCGTGGTGGACGCTTTTGTTCACACCGTCGAGCAGTACGTCACGTATCCGGTGAACGCTAAAATTCAGGACCGCTTCGCGGAAGGCATTCTGCTGACGCTTATCGAAGAAGGCCCGAAAGCGCTGAAAGAGCCGGAAAATTACGACGTGCGCGCCAACCTGATGTGGGCCGCGACCCAGGCGCTGAACGGCCTTATCGGCGCGGGCGTGCCGCAGGACTGGGCGACGCATATGCTCGGCCATGAACTGACCGCGATGCACGGCCTGGATCACGCCCAGACGCTGGCGGTTGTGCTGCCGGCACTCTGGAACGAGAAGCGCAATGAGAAGCGCGCCAAACTGCTGCAATACGCAGAGCGCGTCTGGAATATCACCGAAGGCAGCGACGATGAGCGCATCGACGCCGCGATTGCCGCCACCCGCCGCTTCTTTGAAACCATGGGCACGCCAACCCGCCTGAGCGATTACGGTCTGGACGGCAGCTCTATTCCGGCGCTGCTGGCGAAGCTTGAAGAGCACGGTCTCACCGCGCTTGGCGAGCACAACGATATTACGCTCGACGTCAGCCGCCGCATTTACGAAGCCGCCCGCTAAGCTTTTTGCCGGCAAACTTTCGTTTTTGGCTATTTCGACCAGACTTAACTCACTGACTTGCGCCGGGGCAGCTTGCCCCGGTGTGTTAGCTCAAAAGGAGGAAATATGGCAAATCCAGGCGTAATTAAGCTGCATGACGGCAACCTGATGCCCCAGCTCGGCCTCGGCGTATGGCAGGCGACGAACGAAGATGTCGTCACCGCGATTCACAAAGCGCTGGAGGTGGGCTACCGCTCCATCGACACCGCAGCGGCCTATAAGAATGAACAAGGCGTGGGCGACGCGCTGAAAAGCGCGGGCGTTGCGCGCGATGAGTTATTCATCACCACCAAGCTCTGGAACGACGACCAGAAGCGTCCGCGTGAGGCGCTGGAAGAGAGCCTTGAAAAGCTGCAACTCGACTATGTGGATCTCTATCTGATGCACTGGCCGGTGCCGGCTATCGACCGCTATGTCGAGGCCTGGAAAGGCATGATTGAGCTGCAGCAGGAAGGACTCATCAAGAGCATCGGCGTGTGTAACTTTAACGTTGAGCATCTGCAACGCATCATCGACGAAACGGGCGTGACGCCGGTGATTAACCAGATTGAGCTGCACCCGCTGCTGCAACAGCGCCAGCTGCACGCCTGGAACGCCACGCACAAGATCCAGACGGAATCCTGGAGCCCGCTGGCGCAGGGCGGCGAAGGCGTATTTGACCAGAAAATTATTCGCGAGCTGGCGGATAAATATGGCAAGACCCCGGCGCAGATTGTGATTCGCTGGCATCTCGACAGCGGCCTGGTCGTTATCCCGAAATCCGTCACCCCGACGCGCATCGCGGAAAACTTTAACGTCTGGGATTTCCGTCTGGATAAAGACGAACTCAGCGAAATCGCGAAGCTCGACCAGGGCAAACGCCTCGGCCCGGATCCAGAACAATTCGGCGGGTAATCGCGCCAGTTGGCGGCAAAAAGAAAAAACAGCATACTACGCAGGCCTGTTTACGGACGTTTGAGGACCAGTTCCGATGAAGCACCGCTTAGCGTTAGTTATGCTGTTTTTTTCCGCCAGCACGCTGGCGCAGGGGGACGCACAGACCCCCACGCAATTTCTGAAATCGCTCTACCAGAGCTATGCCAAAGGCAATGAACCGGTGGATTTTGCCAGTAAAGGCGAGCAGCAGATCCTCTCCGATCGCCTGCTGAGCCTGGTGGAAGAAGATACCCGTCTCTCCGGCGGTGAAGTCGGCTTTCTCGATTACGATCCCATCTGCTATTGCCAGGACTGGGACGATCTGGCCGTGGATAAGATAAACGTCACTAACAGCGACGCCACGCATGCCAAAGCCACGATTACCTTCCGCCCATTCCGCAGCTCACCGGATGCCACCACCCAGAGCTTTGCGTTGATTAACGAGAAAGGCCGCTGGCGCATTGACGACATCATGAACGGCAACGGCAGCCTCTATAAATCGTTGCAGGAGAGCGGCCAGCAGCTGCGCGCCGATAGCACGAACAACGATACCGTCTCTCCCTGAGTCCACCGCAATAAAAAACGGCTTGCCCCTGGCAAGCCGTTTTTGTGTCTGCGGCCGCGTTATTTCGCCGGCCCGCCCGCGAGTTTATCCAGCATCATCACGCTGGACGTTTCGATGTACTTCGGCAGCTCGGAGAAGAGATGAATGATGTGCGCCGACTGTAAATGCTTTTGCAGCAGTTCGCGGCTTTCCCACTCTTCCGTCCAGACAAAACGGCGCGGATTTTCCGTGTCGCGGTTGAGCTGATACACGATACAGCCCTCTTCGGCATGCGTTTTTTCGATGACGCCGCGAAACAGCTGCTCAAGCGTCTCTTCCTTGCCAGGTTTACTGACGAAAATAGCTACTACCGGAACGGTCATGTTGTACTCCTGCAATCATATTTACCAGGACAAGCGGCGCGCCTTCTGCCCGTCGCGTTTATTTCGCCTGGGCGCTTAACAGCGCCACTCCCGTTTGCGCCGACACGCGCTCGATATACGCGCTCACCTGCGGGCCAAACGCCGCGCCTTTGACAATCGTGAGCGAGCGCAGCAGCGGGAAGAGAATAAAATCGGTGGTGTCGATGGCGTGCCGCCCGGCCACCAGCGGCTCCAGCGCGTTCAGATCTGAATTTACCTGCGCCAGCAGCGCTGGCGTCTGCGCGCGCAGCGCGGCTAAATCGCCAAACGCTTTCTCTTCACGCGTGGTATAGGCGTGACGCGCCTGTGGCGTCGCCAGCTCGGCGAAATCGCCCTCGGTAAAGCGCGGGATCGCCAGATTAAACAGCGGGGTCGATATCGACTCGCACCACTGTTTAATGGCCTCATCCACCGGCGCGTCGGCCACGCGCGGCTGCGCAAGCCCATCTACGTAGCGCACGATATCCATGCTCTCCGGCATATACGTGCCGTCGTCTTTTTCGAGAATCGGCACCACCTTGCGCCCGACCATGCGGATCGGCGTGTCGGCATCGCCTTCCATAATGACGCACACTTCAACCGGCAGCTTTTTCAGGCCGAAAATCATCTGGGCGCGGACGCAGAACGGGCAGTGCTCGTAGATATGCAGCTTCATGCAATTCTCCAGGGAAGGCGCGGCGACCATCTTGTTATCGCTCGCAAAAAAGACTACTGATGAGTAACCTTACTCGATAGTAACATAACGCGTTTGCGTGACAAGCGCGACGAAAACGCCTGGTGCGATACCTTTGCCGTCTGGCTTGCAGTAAGCTTACGCCGTTCACGTGACCCAGGGAGAGAGGATTTGCAGACTGACGCTGACCACCCGGAAAGCCGGAAACCGAAACGGGGCATCGCTACCCGCCGTCGCCTGTTGAAACATGCCTGCGCCGAGTTCGCGCGGCTTGGCTATCACAGCACCAAAGTCAGCAATATCGTTAAAGCGAGCGGTCTGAGCCAACCCACGTTTTATCTCTATTTCGCCAGTAAAGAAGCCGCTTATGAAGAGCTGGTGAGCGAGTTTCGCCTGCGCCTGGAGCGGCTCACCGAAACGCTGCTGATCCGCGACCGTATCGAAGGCGAAGCGCTGGTGAAAAGCGTGCAGAATAGCTTTCTCAAACTGCTGAATTTTCTTGCCGAAGACAAAGCGCTGACCGAAATCGGCTTCTTTCAGCCGCCAGGCTGCACGCAGACCAAAGCGACGCTGGTCAACGCCATCGCCAGTAATATCGCCAAAGAGCAGTCGCTTGGCCTGTTTCGCGATGATATCGACGCGCTACACATGGCGCGCTGCTGCGTGGGCATGATAGACCAGATGGCGCGGGTCCCGGCAGATGAGGCGCCCCCGGAGGCGCTGGCGCTGGGCTGCGCGCAGCTCTTGTGCGAGGGCATCTGGTTAAGCCGCCACCATCACGCCGTCTGACGCTTTTCTCGCCGACTGTGCCCGGTGACTCGCGCCAGGCACACAAATCCGCAGCACAATGATTGATAAGCCAAAAATCATCGGCGAAGATACCTTCTGGCGCTTCGCTTTGTGACGTCAGGCACAATGGTTGGCTATATACGCGCGAAAGCCCCCCTGAACCAGATTATGCCCATTGCGCCGCACGCCAGGGGCATTACCTTTACGCATTATCGCTTTTACAGACCGCCAGCCAGAGGAATGGACGATGCAACACCGCCTCACCATTAAAGACATTGCGCGCTTAAGCGGCGTGGGGAAATCCACCGTGTCGCGCGTGCTCAATAACGAGAGCGGCGTCAGCGAACGCACCCGCGAAAAGGTCGAGGCGGTGATGCGCCAGCACGGTTTCTCCCCTTCCCGCTCGGCGCGCGCGATGCGCGGACAGAGTGATAAAGTCGTCGCGATTATCGTCACCCGCCTGGATTCGCTGTCGGAAAACCTGGCGGTGCAGACCATTCTGCCCGCGCTGTATGAACAGGGTTACGATCCTATCATGCTGGAGAGCCGTTTTTCGCCCGCGCTGGTGCAGGAGCATCTGGGCGTGCTGAGCCGCCGCCATATCGATGGCGTGATTTTGTTTGGCTTTAGCGGCATTAACGAGGTGCTGACCGCCGCCTGGCAGAAATCGCTGGTGCTGATGGCGCGCGACGCGACGGGTTTTGCATCGGTCTGCTACGAGGATGACGGCGCGATACGGCTCTTAATGCAGCACCTGTATGACAACGGCCACCGCCACATCAGCTTTCTCGGCGTGCCGCACAGCGATATCACGACCGGCAAGCGACGCCACGAGGCGTATCTCAGTTTCTGTAAACAGCACGGGCTGACGCCGCGCGACACGCTGCCGGGGCTTGCCATGAAGCAGGGTTATGAACACGCCGCCGACGTGCTGAGTGAAGAGACCACCGCGCTGGTCTGCGCGACCGATACCCTTGCCATCGGTGCCAGTAAATATCTTCAGCAGCGCGGCGGCACGCCGGTCCAGCTTGCGAGCGTCGGCAATACGCCGCTGCTCAAATTCCTGCACCCTGAAGCGATCGCGGTCGATCCCGGTTATGGTCAAGCCGGGCGCGCGGCGGCGAAACAGCTTATCGATCAGATAACCGGCCGCGCCGATCCGCGCCAGATAGTGATCCCCGCCCGTCTCGGCTAAGCGCCCTTCCTGCATGTTTATTGTGATCGCGCTCTGTTTTCGGGAACGTTCCCGTTCACGCCATCCCGCTTAAAAGTTACTCTGCGCCCCAGGCCATCCGCGCCTCGTACCTACCTCTGCGACAGGGCTTCATCATGAGCAAAGTAAACCAACAGGATATCGATAAGCTGATAACCCTTGTGGGCGGCCGCGAGAATATCGCAACCGTTAGCCACTGCATTACCCGTCTGCGTTTTGTACTGAATCAGCCGTCTAAAGCCGATCCGAAAGCGATAGAAGAGCTGCCAATGGTGAAAGGCTGCTTTACCAACGCCGGACAGTTTCAGGTGGTGATTGGCACCAATGTCGGTGATTACTACCAGGCGCTGATCGCCACCAGCGGCCACAGCGCCGCCAGTAAAGAGCAGGCAAAACTCGCCGCGCGCCAGAACATGAAATGGCATGAGCGGCTTATCTCCCACTTCGCCGAAATTTTCTTCCCGCTGCTGCCCGCGCTGATTAGCGGCGGCCTGATCCTCGGCTTTCGCAACGTGATTGGCGATGTGCCAATGCACGACGGCAAAACGCTGGCGCAGATGTTCCCGTCGCTTAAAACCATCTACGACTTTTTATGGCTTATCGGCGAGGCCATCTTCTTCTATCTGCCGGTCGGGATCTGCTGGTCGGCGGTGCGCAAAATGGGCGGCACGCCGATCCTCGGGATCGTGCTTGGCGTGACGCTGGTTTCTCCGCAGCTGATGAACGCCTATCTGCTCGGCCAGCAAACGCCGGAAGTGTGGGATTTTGGGCTCTTTACCATCGCCAAAGTGGGCTATCAGGCGCAGGTGATCCCGGCGCTGCTGGCGGGTCTGGCGCTCGGCATGATTGAAATTCGCTTAAAACGCCTGGTGCCGGATTACCTCTATCTGGTAGTGGTGCCGGTCTGCTCATTGCTGCTCGCGGTATTCCTGGCGCACGCGTTTATCGGCCCGTTTGGCCGCCTTATCGGCGATGGCGTGGCGTTCGGCGTGCGTCACCTGATGACCGGCAGCTTCGCGCCCATCGGTGCCGCGCTGTTTGGCTTTCTCTACGCGCCGCTGGTCATCACCGGCGTCCATCAGACCACGCTTGCGGTGGATATGCAGATGATTCAGAGCATGGGCGGCACGCCGGTGTGGCCGCTGATTGCGCTGTCGAACATTGCCCAGGGCTCGGCGGTGGTGGGTATCATCATGACCAGCCGCAAACATAACGAGCGCGAAATCTCCGTACCGGCAGCTATCTCGGCGTATCTCGGCGTGACCGAACCCGCCATGTACGGCATCAACATGAAATACCGCTTCCCGATGCTCTGCGGCATGGTGGGTTCCAGCATTGCGGCACTGCTGTGCGGGCTGAGCGGCGTGGTGGCGAACGGCATCGGCGTCGGCGGTCTGCCCGCCATTCTCTCCATCCAGCCGGATTACTGGCAGGTATACGGCATGGCGATGCTGGTGGCGATCATTGTTCCTTTCATTCTGACCGCCTTTCTCTACAAGCGAAAATCCCGCCAGGGAACGCTCTTAGTCGTCTAACTTTTAGGGTAGTGCGGGGAGCGTTTCGGCGCTCCCCTTTAGCAACAGCAGGAACGCGTTATGAATAACACTCTGCCGTGGTGGCAAAACGGGGTGATTTACCAGATTTACCCGAAGAGTTTCCAGGATACGTCCGGCAACGGCACAGGCGATCTGGCGGGCGTCACCCGACGCCTCGATTATCTGCAACAACTTGGCGTGGACGCCATCTGGCTGACGCCCTTCTATCTCTCTCCGCAGGTCGATAACGGTTACGACGTGGCGAACTATACCGCCATTGATCCAGCCTATGGCACGCTGGAGGAGTTCGACGCGCTGGTGGCGGACGCCCATGCCCGCGGCATCCGGGTGATTCTGGACATGGTGTTTAACCACACCTCGACGCAGCACGCCTGGTTTCATGACGCGCTGACCCGCGAGAGCGCGCACCGCGAATTTTACATCTGGCGCGACGGTACGCCGGAAGAAGCACCCAACAACTGGCGTTCAAAATTCGGCGGCAGCGCCTGGCGCTGGCACGCCGAGAGCGGCCAGTACTATCTGCACCTCTTTGCGCCCGAACAGGCGGATCTCAACTGGGAAAACCCGCAGGTGCGCGCCGAGGTGAAAAAGGTCTGCGAATTCTGGGCCGATCGCGGCGTGGACGGCCTGCGTCTCGATGTGATCAACCTGATTTCAAAAGATCAGGATTTCCCGTCGGACGATCGCGGCGACGGGCGGCGTTTTTACACCGACGGACCGCGCATTCACGACTATTTACAGGAGCTGAGCCGCGACGTGTTTCAGCCGCGCGGGCTGATGACAGTGGGCGAAATGTCCTCCACGACGCTTGAGAACTGCCAGCGCTACGCCGCGCTGGAAGGCCACGAGCTCTCGATGACGTTTAACTTCCATCACCTGAAAGTGGATTACCCGGACGGACAGAAGTGGACGCTCGCCGCGCCCGATTTCGTGGCGCTGAAAGCGATTTTCAACCACTGGCAGCAGGGGATGCATGGCGTGGCCTGGAACGCGCTGTTCTGGTGTAACCACGATCAGCCGCGCATCGTCTCGCGCTTCGGCGACGAGGGCGCGCTGCGCGTACCGGCGGCGAAAATGCTCGCGATGGTGCTGCACGGCATGCAGGGCACGCCCTATATCTACCAGGGCGAAGAGCTGGGCATGACCAACCCGCATTTCACGCGGATCATCGATTACCGCGACGTGGAAAGCCACAATATGTTTGCCGAGCGGCGCGCCCAGGGGCAAAGCCCGGAGACGCTGCTCGCCATCCTCGCCAGCAAATCGCGCGATAACAGCCGCACGCCGATGCAATGGGATGACAGCGATAACGGCGGCTTTACCACCGGCACGCCGTGGATAGGGCTTTGCGATAATTACCGCGAGATCAACGCCGCGCGCGCGCTCGACGATCCAGACTCCGTTTTTTACGCCTATCAGAAACTCATCAGGCTGCGTAAGGCGCACCCGATTTTCACCTGGGGCGACTATCACGACCTGCTGGCGGAGCATCCTTACCTGTGGTGCTATCGCCGTGAATGGCAAGGGCAGACGCTGGTGGTGATGGCGAATCTGTCTCGCGAAGCGCACTGGTGTACGCCGGGCGATTTTAGCGGCGCGTGGCAGGTGCTGATGAGCAACTATCCCGATGCAGCACCCCGCCCCGGCGAAATGAACCTGCGCCCGTTCGAAGCCGTAATATGGCTTCAGGGAGACGCGTAACCCAATCGGGTTAACGCACCAGCGCGTTAACCCGGCTCAGCCACTGCGCGACGCCGGCGTCGAGACTGGCGTCGCTCAGGACGTGCGTGCCCTGAATCAGCGCTGGCGGCTGCCAGATCATGCCGGTCATGTTGGCCATCGCGTGAAACGGCAGCCAGAATTCCTCAATCGGGTAACGGTTATAGCCCTGCGGCGAATAAGCCTCTGCGCTGCCGCCGGTCGAAACCATCAGCATAAACGGTTTGCCGTGCAGGCGATCGCCGCCGGTGCCGTAGGCAAAACCGTGCTCAAGCACCTGATCCTGCCACTCTTTTAAAATCGCAGGCGAGCTGTACCACCAGAACGGAAACAGCATCACCACCGCATCATGGGCCAGCAGCAGCGCCTGCTCGCGCTTCACGTCGATATTAAAATCCGGATATTCACGCATCAGCTCATGCACCGTCACCTGCGGCAGTGCTTTCAGCGCCTCGATAGCCGCGCGGTTGACGCGGGAATCATCCGGGTAACGGTGCCCGGCCAGAACCAGAACTTTTTTCATTTTTACTCTCCTCAACGATGTGGTTGAGGTAATGTTGGCATGACGCAGGGTTAACCTGTAGTGCAGTTCCGGGCATATCTGTTTCAACCAAAGGTATCAATCATGACGCTCACCTCAGACGTGCATCGCCTGCTGCCTGCGTTTCTCGCCGCCGCGCAGAGCCAGAGTTTTTCCGCCGCCGCTCGCCTGCTGGGCGTGACGCCTGCTGCTGTCAGTAAAAGCGTGCGGCAACTGGAGGCGCGCCTGGGCCGCGTGCTGTTTCAGCGCAACACGCATTTTGTGGTGCTGACGGAAGAAGGCGCGGCGCTGCGCGAACAAGTGGCCCCGCTGTGGCATGCGCTCAACCAGGCGCTGGAAAAGCCTGCCGACGAGCCGCAGGGGCTGGTGCGCGTGAGCGTGATTCCCGGCTTCGGACGCTACCTTCTGATGCCGGCGCTGCCCGCTTTCCAGCAGCGCTACCCGCAGGTGCGGCTGGATCTGGCGATGGATCCGCGCCGCGTTAACCTGATTGGCGAGCGGATCGATGTGGCGATTGGCCAGCGGACGGTGCAGGACAGCCGCATCGTGACGCGCGAAATCCGCCCGATGCGCATGATGCTCGCCGCCTCGCCTGCCTACCTGGCGCAGTTTGGTACGCCGCAACAGCCGCAGGATCTGCTGCATCATCGCTGCCTGGTACACCGCAATCCCGGCAACGGCAAGCTGCAAAGCTGGCTTGCTGACGAACTGGCGATGGAAGAGCAGCACGCTTTTCTTATCAGCACCTTTCCCGATGTGCTGGTGGACGCCGCGCTGGCGGAGATGGGCATTGTCTCGCTCGCCGACTGGTATCTGGCACCGCTTATCGCCACAGGCCGTCTGGTGCCGTTGATGGAAGCGCACTGGCCTGCGCCGCAGCCGCTCTGGGTGAAGTATCCGCACCATCGCCTCGCCCCGCGCGTGCGGGCTTTCGTTGATTTTTTAATCGAAAAATTCACAGTGTAAATCTTTCCCGCCTCAACGCAGACCGTAAGCGCACTCGCCGCTTTGCTTTGTCCTGCATCAATAAAATCGCAAACTTGTTTGATGCAAATCACTATATATAGACATTAAAATCCACCGCGGCCCAATATCTTGTTATTTCAGGCTAAACTTTCAGCAATCCGGTGCGGAGGATATTCCCGCGCTGCTGTGGATAAAACGGGCCAGCTCCGACGTTAACAGGGGGTTTATGCAGCCAATATTCCCTGCGCCGCACGACGGAGTTTCTGTGGATAACCTGTGCTTAATATGGAGTGATCATGACACCGCATGTAGTGAAACGAGACGGGTGTAAAGTACCTTTCAATTCAGCGCGCATTCGCGAAGCGATTCTTCGCGCGGCGCAGGCAGCGGGAGTCGATGACGCAGACTATTGCGCCACCGTCGCGGAAATCGTCAGCAGCCAGATGCAGCATCGTCGTGAAGTGGACATTCACGAGATCCAGACGGCGGTGGAAAACCAGCTGATGGCGGGCAACTACAAGCAGCTGGCGCGCGCCTATATTGAGTACCGCCACGACCGCGATATCGCCCGTGAAAAACAGGGCCGCCTGAATAAAGAGATCCGCGGGCTGGTTGAGCAGACCAACCCGGCGCTGCTGAACGAGAACGCCAATAAAGACAGCAAAGTGATCCCGACCCAGCGCGACCTGCTGGCGGGCATTGTCGCCAAACACTATGCGCGCCAGTATCTGCTGCCGCGCGACGTGGTGCTCGCCCACGAACGCGGCGAAATTCACTATCACGATCTCGACTACTCGCCCTTCTTCCCGATGTTCAACTGCATGCTGATCGACTTAAAAGGCATGCTGACGCAGGGGTTTAAAATGGGCAACGCCGAGATAGAACCGCCGAAATCGATTTCCACCGCCACTGCCGTGACGGCGCAGATCATCGCCCAGGTGGCGAGCCACATTTACGGCGGCACCACCATCAACCGCATTGACGAAGTGCTGGCCCCGTTTGTGACGGCAAGTTTTGAGAAGCACCGCCGCACCGCGCTTGAGTGGAACATTCCGGATGTCGAAGGCTACGCCCGCGCCCGCACCGAAAAAGAGTGCTACGACGCGTTCCAGTCGCTGGAATATGAAGTCAACACGCTGCACACGGCCAACGGCCAGACGCCGTTCGTCACCTTTGGTTTTGGTCTTGGCACCAGCTGGGAATCGCGTTTGATCCAGAGCTCGATTCTGCGCAACCGCATTGCGGGCCTCGGTAAAAATCACAAGACGGCGGTGTTCCCGAAACTGGTGTTCGCGATTCGTGACGGCCTGAACCATAAAGCCGGCGACCCGAACTACGACATCAAGCAGCTGGCGCTGGAGTGCGCGAGCAAGCGCATGTACCCGGATATCCTCAACTACGATCAGGTAGTGAAAGTGACCGGTTCGTTTAAAACGCCGATGGGCTGCCGCAGTTTTCTTGGCGTTTATGAAGAGAACGGCGAGCAGATCCACGACGGGCGCAATAACCTCGGCGTGATTAGCCTGAACCTGCCGCGCATCGCGCTTGAAGCGAAAGGCGATGAAACCGCATTCTGGGCGCTGCTCGATGAGCGGCTGAAGCTCGCCCGCAAAGCGCTGATGACGCGCATTGCGCGTCTCGAAGGCGTAAAAGCGCGGGTGGCACCGATTCTCTATATGGAAGGCGCGTGCGGGGTGCGTCTTAAACCGGATGACGACATCGCGGAGATTTTCAAAAACGGCCGCGCGTCGATTTCTCTTGGGTATATCGGCATTCATGAAACGATTAACGCGCTGTCCGGCAACCAGCATATCTATGACAGCGAGACGCTGCGCGCCAAAGGTATCGCCATCGTTGAGCGTCTGCGTCAGGCGGTGGATCGGTGGAAAGAAGAGACCGGTTACGGCTTTAGCCTCTACAGCACGCCGAGCGAGAATCTGTGCGATCGTTTCTGCCGCCTCGATACCGCCGAGTTTGGCGTGGTGCCGGGCGTGACCGACAAAGGGTATTACACCAACAGCTTCCACCTGGACGTGGAGAAGAAGGTAAACCCGTACGATAAAATCGATTTCGAAGCGCCCTACCCGCCGCTCGCGAGTGGTGGCTTCATCTGTTACGGCGAATACCCGAATCTGCAGCATAACCTGAAGGCGCTGGAGGACGTGTGGGATTACAGCTATCGCCATGTGCCTTATTACGGCACCAATACGCCGATTGATGAGTGTTACGAGTGCGGGTTCACCGGCGAATTCGAGTGCACCAGCAAGGGCTTTACCTGTCCGAAATGCGGCAACCATGATGCGTCGCGCGTTTCCGTCACCCGCCGCGTTTGCGGGTATCTCGGCAGCCCCGACGCCCGTCCGTTCAACGCGGGTAAACAGGAAGAGGTGAAGCGCCGCGTGAAGCACCTCGGCAACGGGCAGTTGGGTTAACGCCGCTCTGGCGTCTGGCACGGTGGGTGCGCTGCGCTTACCCACCCTACAAAACGAAACGCGTAGGGCGGGTAAGCAACGCGCACCCACCTCCCGGCAAACCTGTGTAGGACGGGTAAGCGAAGCGCACCCACCGCCCGGCAAACCTGTGTAGGGTGGGTAAGCGAAGCCGCACCCGCCGCCCGGCAAATCGTTGTAGGGTGAGTAAGCGAAGCGCACCCACCGTTCGCCCGCCTGGGACGAGGAAACCATGAATTACCATCAATATTATCCCGTTGATGTCGTCAACGGCCCCGGCACCCGCTGCACATTATTTGTGGCGGGCTGCGTTCACGAATGCCCCGGCTGCTACAACAAAAGCACCTGGCGGCTCAACTCCGGCGTACCCTTCACAGACGAGATGGAAAACCGCATCATCGCCGATCTCAACGATACCCGCGTCAAACGCCAGGGGCTGTCGCTGTCGGGCGGCGATCCGCTGCACCCGCAAAATGTGCCGACAATCCTAAAGCTCGTCCAACGCGTGCGGGCCGAGTGCCCCGGCAAAGATATCTGGGTCTGGACGGGGTATAAAATCGATGAACTGAGCGATGCCCAGCGCGAGGTGGTAAACCACATCAACGTGCTGGTGGATGGCAAGTTTGTGCAGGATCTGAAAGATCCGGCGCTTATCTGGCGTGGCAGCAGCAACCAGGTTATCCACCGGCTGCGCTGAGAGGCACTTACTCCAGACGGTGCCCGGCCCCCTGGTATACGGTCAGGTTTTCGCGTTTGCCGATCGCGATGACCAGCACACGGACAGCATCATCGCGCACCTGATACACCAGCCGGTAACCGCTCGTTCTTAATTTAATTTTGTAGCAGTCCGGCAGGCCACTTAACCAGGCGGATTTCACCCTGGGAGCCGCCAGCACGTGCGCCAGCTTCTTTTTGAATTGCGCTTTAACGGTCTCGCCCAGTTTGTGCCACTCCTTCAGCGCACGTGGGTCAAAGACCAGTTTATAGCTCATCCAGATCAACCCTGATGCCCGGCTGCGGATCCGCCAGTCGCTCCCGCACGGTACGCAGCAGCGCCTCTTCGCTGTCGCTGACGGTTAGCGTTTTGACCGGCATACGGCCATTTTGCGCCACATACTGAAACAGCAGACGCACCGCTTCGGTAGGGGTGATACCCAGTTTTTCCAGCACCGCATAAGCCTCATTTTTAAGCTTGTCATCAAGCCTTACGTTGATTGTGGCCATTATGCCTCCGACGTTTCTCAAAGTGTAATGCAATATAGCATTACATATGAATTACATCGAATTCTGGAAGACAGCTTCTAAAACCGGCTCAGGCAGGTCATCGCCACCGCCTGAAACTGGGCGAAATCACGACACGTTTGTAGTTGCTGCGCCGCGCGTTCGCGCAAAAACGTGACGAACAGATCGTAAATCGTCATCGCCTCTTCATATTCGCGTTTGCTGATGGCGAGCAGGAAAATCACGTGCGCGGTCTCCTCTCCCCACGCAATTCCCTGCGGGGCCAGTACGGTATAGACCACCGTTTTGCGCGCCATCAGCCCGAGCGAGTGCGGCAACGCGATACCGTCGCCAAGCATGGTGCTGACAATCGCCTCGCGCTCCACCACCGACGGCAGAAAATCCGCCCCCACGTACCCGTCCTGCTCCAGCTCATCGCACAGCTCTTTGAAAAGCTGCTGCTGGGTCATGGGCCCGTCCACCACGCGAAAATGCCGGGCGTCGAAATATTTCTCCAGCATCCAGGGCCGGGTTCTGTCCACCAGCACCAGCTTGCCGATTTGCTCCAGCTGGAAATCGGTCGGGAACGGCGACATCACTACCACCGGCTTATCTTTTTCCGCCACCCGCGCGGTGGAAATCACAAAATCCTCGACGATGGCGGCGCGCTGCTCGTAGTCGCGCAGCGTGGCGATTTCACTCACTTCTAACTGCGGGTATTTGCGCAGCAGCATCGACTGGATCATGCGCACCGTAGAGTTGCCGGTATCGCACACCAGCAGTACGCGCGGGTTACGCTGGTAGCCCACGTTATAGTGGCGTTCAAGCCCGACGCCGATATGCAGCACCAGAAACCCCACTTCGTTTTCGCTGATGGTGTAAGGCGTGTATTTGCCCCAGGCGGACACGGCCGCCAGCGTCATATCCCAGGCCATCGGGTAGTGCTGTTTGATGTTGCCGAGCAGCGGATTGGGAATGTTTATCTGGTAGCGCACGCGGGTGATCATGGTGCGAATGTGGGTCAGCAGGTCGGCGCGCAGCTGCTCGTCGGTCAGCAGATTGTAGTTATAGTGCGTGTTGATATAGCGCAGGATGTAGCCCGCCAGCGCTTCGGCGTCATCGGCGCTGATGGCACTCGGCTCCAGCTCCTGCACCTGGCGCGCGGCAATATGCACCCGCAGCCAGTTCTCTTCCGCCTCTGATAGCGGTTTGCCGCACAGCGTTTGCAGCAGCGCCGCGATGCCGCGCGCCGCCTCGCGCACGTTATCGTCCACATCGTCCGCCACAAATTCAGGCAGCGGAAAGCCCTCGCTGATGCGCCGCACCGCCACGGCGCAATAGAGACGAATAAACTGCTCGCCTTCGTCGGTAAAGCGCAGGCGAGCGTGCGCGAAAATCGTCGGCAGGCGCTCTGCGAGCCTCTCCTGCACGCCCGCGTTCAGCGCCTCTTCGGTAATTAATGGATTAGCGCTGTCCTGCTGAGCGAGCTGCCAGAGCAGATCCGTCAGGCACGCGCGCAGCGCCATTTCACTGCCGAACAGCTTCATGCCGTGGCGCGGGCGGGTTTCAAGCGTGAGGTTATAGCGGGTAAAGAGTTCGCGCACTTCCGCCATGTCGTTTTGCAGCGTGGCGCGGCTCACGAACCACTCTTCCGCCAGGTCTTCAAGCTTCAGGGAAAACGCGGAGGTCAGGAAGCGCACCGCCAGATAATGCACGCGTTCCGGCGCGGTGCGCGGGATGCGAAGCGCCTTCGGGCGGCTCGCCTGGAGCGCCTGATAACGCCCCATATCGTCAACGGTCAGCTGATAGCCGCTGCCGCGATTAAGCACCAGCTGCACGCCATGCTGACGCAGTAATTCATTGAGCGCGCTGATATCCGCCCGCACGGTGCGCGTCGTGACGTTTAACCGGCGCGCCAGCTCATCCTGCGGCAGCGTTTCGTTTTGCAGCAGATCAAACAGCCGGGACAGACGTTGACTCGGGAATCGCACACCGGTTTCCTCTCGTTAAACGGGCGCGCCATCGCGCCCGCGGACGGCTTCAGGCCAGGGAATATATTTATCACGGTGATGAATATATTCTCCAGCCTTAACGTAAAACGGCCTTACCCCACCAGATTGCGCGTCATCGCCAGCAGGCGGCGCACATCCTCCGGGCGCGTATCGCCGCTGGCTTTGTCGATAATCGAGCTGTAAATATGCGGGATCACTTTGCTCACGCCCGCCTCCAGCGCGATGCGCAGGATCGCTTCAAAGTTATCGAGATCGATGCCGCCGGTCGGCTCCAGCCAGAAGTCGTGACGCGCGCAGGCGTCCGCCACGGCCTGATACTCCTCGCGGCAGGCAAGGCCGCCCATCGGGAAATATTTCACCGAGCTGCCGCCCATATCTTTTAGCAGGGCAATCGCGGTTTCCACCGGTACGATGCCGTCGGGCGCGCTGCTGCTTAACGGGCCGGTGGAGATTTTCACAAGGCCAGGCGTGCCCGTTGGTGACACCAGCCCGTTCACCACCGTCTCGCGCTGCCCGAGCAGCGCGCGGCTTACGCCCACCCCGGTAAAGACCTGGTTCACATGCTGCGGCTGTAGCTCGCGCACGATGGCGCTGACCATCGCGGACTGATTCGGGTCGCCCGCGCCCAGCCCCACCGACAGCGCGTTATCGATGCGCTTCGCGTAGTCCCGCATATCCTCGACGGCGCTCGCCACGTCCGGGTAGTTTTTCGAGAGGACGCCCACCAGCACATGTCCTTCGGCGGCTTCATAAATCGCGCTGGCGTTTTCTTTCGAGCCTGCCAGCACGTTCAGGCAAACACGGTCGCGGTAAAAATTCGGGGTCAGTTTCATGCGTGCGCCTCCTGATTCAGCACGTCCCGGATACGGCGGAACACAATCTCCAGCTGCGCGGCGCTGACGCTGCGCACATCCGCTTCAATAATGCCTTCGTTGGCTTTGTAGCCGCGAAAATAGATGGCGTATTCGCCCTGCTTCAGCGCGCTGACCAGATCGCCGGTGTTGATGCCGGTGACGGCTTCGTCGAATTTGATTTCGCTGCGGGCGATGTCGCGCCCGGCGCTGTCCCACACCACGCGGGCTGTTACGCCGTTCAGCGTGTTGAGCTGGTCGATAAACGGCGTCATTTTGGCCACCATCTGCGCGCCGCTCTCTTTCGGCGCGCTGAGGTAGTGCTCAATGGCGCTGGTAAGGCCGAGAATGCCCTCTTTGCCGACTTTCATCGCGCGCCCGATGCCGTTCGCCTGACGTTTTACCCACTCCACGTACTGCGTTTTGCCGATCACCAGACCGCTCGACGGCCCTTCAATCGCCTTCGCGCCGCTGTAGATGACCAGATCCGCGCCCGCGTGGTAGTAGCACTGCAAATCTTCTTCGGCGGCGGCGTCGACAATCAACGGCAGCTGATGCTCACGCGCCACCGCAGCGGCCTGCGCCACGCTCAGCATGCTTTTTTGCACGCAGTGGTGCGATTTTACATAGAGGATCGCCGCTGTTCGCGGCGTAATCGCGGCGGCAAGCTGCTGTGCCGAACACTCGTTGGCATAGCCCGCCTCGACCAGCTTTCCGCCGCCGAGCGCCACCATCGTGCCGACCGGCGCGCCGTAATTCACGTTATGCCCTTTCGGCAGCACAATTTCGTTTTGCTCAATCGCAGTGGTGTGCAGGTTCTCAAGCAGCCAGTCGCTCTCTTTGACCAGCACCGCCGCTACCGACTGCGCAAGCCCCGCCGAGGCGCAGGAGACAATGGTCGCGGCCTCCACCTCCAGCAGTCTGGCGATGTACGCGCCGGTTTTATTCACCAGATCTTTCATCTCGAAATAGTGATTCAGCCCCTGCGTGACGGCTTCCACCACCTCCTGGCACGGCGTGGAGACGCCTAAAATCGTCATGCGCCCGGAGGCGTTAATCACCTGTTTCAATTCATATTTTTCATACACTGAAGGCATGTTCCGCGCTCCCTTGTTCGGTCATGTGCCAGGCACCCGCCCGCACGGCGGCAAGCGGCACCAGTAAATAGTCGCCGTGTAGCGTCTCTTCATCGGCATCGGTAAAAAGAGCCGGCTGACGGCGCAGATCAAAAATCGTCAGATCGGCGTCGGCCCCTGGCATCAGCCGCCCTTTATGGGCCAGACGCAGCGCCTGCGCGGCGTGCAGCGTGACGCAGTCAATCACCTGTGGCAGCGACAGGCCGATGGCGAGGAATTTCGACATCACATGGGCGAGGCTGCGCACCGGGCCGTTGATGCGGTTACGGCAGTAGATGTCAGAGCTGATAGTGTGCGGCAGAATGCCGAGCGCGATAGCCTGGCGCGCCACCTCAAAGCTAAAGCTGGCGCTGCCGTGGCCGACATCAAGGCGCACGCCACGCTCAAGCGCGTCGCTAATGCTGGCGCGAAGCTGGCCCTGCGGCGTCAGGATGCGATTTGGTTTGCCGTTAAAGCAGTGGGTAATGATGTCGCCCTGAGACAACCGCGCGGCGATCTCATCCAGCGGCGGCGGGCCGTTGCCGATATGCACCATCAGCGGCAGATGGCCGTTCTCCTGCTGAATAGCTTTGGCGCGCTCAAGCGGCGCGATGCCATTCTCGCCCACCACGCTGCTGCTCATGCGCGCTTTCAGGCCGACGATAAAATCGGGGTGACGGGCGATAGCCTCGCGCGCCGCCGCGGCGTCGATATTCGCCATATCCGCCAGCTCGTTTTGCGCGATAAGACCTACCTTCGAAACATTGAGCAGCGCCAGCACCTCGGTCGCCACGCCACGTGTCAGCGCGTAAAAGTCGTCGATATCGTTCGCGCCGGTGCTGCCCGCGTCCACCACGGTGGTAACGCCGGTCGAAACGCCAACCGCGTCCGGATCGTCGTGGTAAATCGGCGATTTCGGGTAGCAGTGGACGTGCAGATCGATCCAGCCGGGGCTGACGTAATGCTCGCCATTGAGATCGCGCGTGGCGCGCGCCTCGCCGGTCACGCTGCCGAGCGCGGCGATTTTGCCGTCTTTGATGGCGATATCCGCCAGCGTGTCGTCCACCAGCCGCGCCTGGCGCAGGATCAGGTCAAACATAGGGTTTCCTCAAAAGGCGGGCGCCGGAGCGCCCGCACGGTTAACCGATCGCCACAGGAAACAGCGAACCCAGGATCATCGCGCCGAGGATAGCCCCGCCGGTGATCGGCTTCTGCCAGAGATAAAACAGCAGCGCGCCCACAAGCGATCCCACGCCAATCGGGATTGAGGCGGTCATGGCGCTCAGGATGATGAGCGGCCCGAGGAAGCGCCCGGAGGCATTGCCCGCGCCCATCATGACGTCCGCGCCGTAGGTGGAATCGCTCTGATTAATGGTGAATTTACGCGCCAGAATGATGACGTAGCCGATGGCGAGGCCAATCAGCAGGCCGGTGACCAGCGAGGCGGCGAAGTTCGCCACCGGGAAAACGAAGCCCGCGCCGAGCAGCAGCGCCGGAACGCCAAGCCCCACGCCGGTCTGGATGGCGCCGCCGATATCCAGAATGCCTACCAGCGAGCCTTCGATAATGCGGGCAAAGAGGAAACTCGCGCCGAAGGCGGCCACCGCGCCATAGACGCCGGTGTCGATGCCGGCTTTGAGCATCGCCACGAACGCCACTTCGTTAAACGCGCCGATGCCGTAGAGGTAGTACATATGCGTTCCGGCGAATACGCCGGAGGAGAGCAGGCCAACGAAGATCGGGAATGACCAGTCGGCGTACCAGAAACCTTTATTCTCTTCCATCATGCGCTCCTTATTTGCCGCTCAGCGAGTTGTGGATAAGACTGAGCCAGTCCGGCACGGTCAGACGGAAAGATTCGATCATTTTCATGTCGAAGCCGCGGAAGAAGGCGCTCAGCACGAACAGCAGCACAATGGCAGTCATCATGACTTTGGTAACGCGGTTCCAGCCGCTCTCTTCAACACCCTTGCCGATAAGAATGCCCAGCACCAGCCCCGGCACGGCGTTGCCCATGATCAGCTGCGCCGCGCCGCCAAAGACGGTGGCCCAGAAGCCCGATCTTTTCCCGGCGTCGATGGCGGCCAGCCAGAAAATCACCGGCATCACGGTGTTCACCAGCAGGTTAGCGGCAGGCACCAGCACTTTAACGGCGGTAACCTGAAGCGCTTCCGGCACGGCAGAGGCCGTGGTGTTGAGAAACGCCACCACCGCCATGCCGATAAGCCCGCAGGCAACCGCCATTTTTTTCGGGTTGTGCAGGGTGTCGGCGAGATTGCGGTTTTTCACCATCAGCGCCGCCGCGCCCCAGTTGGGAATAATGCGGTGATCGACATCCTGGGTGAACGCGCCCGCCGCGACGGAGGACGCCCAGGCGTTGAAGAAAAACCCTAACCCAAAGGAGAAATGCGAAGCCGGATCGCCTTCACAGGAGTTCAGCTCTCCTAACGTACGAAAGGCACCCATCCCTTGCGTGGTGGGCGCATGGAACATGCGTGCGGCCCCGGCGCCCACGCCGACGCCGACCAGGCCGCCGATGATGAGCGATTTTATTAAAATTATCAGGAACATTGGTCTGCCCTTTTAGTAACAATCAGCTGTGTTGCGTGACGAAATCCACCTTATCGAGATTGATGGCGGTCACGTTGACGGTCACGTCCAGCTCCACGCTGAAAGCCCGTCGTTCCCGGCGCAAAAAGAAAAACAGAAACGCTTCTTTACGCACCGTTTCCCGCGCATGAACAACCTGCACATCCTGTGGCTCTATACGCAGTAAGATGTGCGGCGAGGCTTTTATCACCGCCGCCTGTACCTGATTCAGGGCATCAGCGAACGCGCGAGCACGCGTGTCGCCTTTGCCTTTCACTCTCACCGTGGTGGTGAACTGTTCTTTCATACGTTATGCGCCGTATTTCTTTTTCCAGGCTTCCACCAGCCGCTCGCCCAGCTCTTCTTTATCCATAAAGCCGAAACCCAGCACGTTGCAGCCCTCGTTGATGGCGGTGACGCCCTCTTCCACCGAGCGCATTCCATATTTGGCCTTGTAGCCATGTTTAGTCTGTGCGGTGATAGCGCCCGCGCCGCCGCTGCCGCAAAACGAGATGCCGAACGTCGCGCCTTCGGTTTTCATCACGTCGCCAAGCTTCATATCCGCCGCGACACCCGGCACTACGACCGCGCGTGCGCCCGCTTTTTCCGCGCCCGCCGCCACTTTCTGGCCTTTGCCCAGACGATCGCCAATCACTACCGTAATCTGTTCCATGGTTCGCTCCTGAAGGTTAAAGATTCTCTTTCGCCACCTCGAAGTGCACCGACAACAGCCAGGCCTCTTCATCGGGCAGATTGCCGAACTGCGCCACAATTTCACGCGCCAGCGCCATCGAGCCTTCGGAGATCTCCTCAAACAGGCTCTCTTCCACCTCGGGCAGCGGCTCGCCTGTCACCGAGCGGTGCGCCATCGCCCGCACGTGTGAGCTGAGCATCTGCCGCTGCACGTCGTTGGGCATTATCTGGTGGCGCTCAAGGAGCGCGTAAACTTCATCCAGCATCCGCCCGGCAAGCGTCGCGGCATCCTCCGCGTGTCGACATCTGGCGTTGTTCATTACCGCTCCGTTATTCACTCTGCATACCTGATTAGTTGCGCTGAGGTAACACTAACGGCGGGTGTTAAAGGTTTGTAGCGAGTTGTTTTCCACTTCAAAGTGGAAAGGAGAGTGGCGGCAGTGATCTGTTCCACATAAAAGCCGTGAATGGATATAAACCACCAAATAACTGTGATGAATGTCACTGGCGGTCATGTCTGGCGTGGAAAAAAGAAAATAACGGGCTTGCGACGCCGCGCGCAAAAGGCGGCGGAGAATAAGCGTGGCTTATGACCGGGCGCAGAGGGAACGTGCGGCGGCGAACCGCCGCACAAAAAAGGGCTTAGCGATACTTCTTGTGGTAGGTGTTGCGGGTGGTTTTGAACTCTTCGGCGCTCGCCTGAGCCTCTTTGATTTTGCCTTCATCAACGAGCTTAAGCGCGCCGTCAATCTGGCTTACCAGCGTATCGAGACCGTGGCGGAAATCTTTCATTTCCGGGCTGTCAGCAGGCTTATCTTCGAGCTTCGGCGGGGTTTCTTTTTTGGCGTCCAGCGCCGCCTCGCGCATTTTTGTCAGCGCGGTTTTCATTTCTGCCGCATCGCTGGTCTTCTGCACGACTTTCAGGTTTTCATTGAGGGTGTCCATGTTGTCTTCCAGATCCGCCCACGCCGCGGCGCTGGTGAACAACAGAGAGGAGACCGCTAACATCGCTAATGCTTGCTTACGCATTGACTCACCTTTTTATTGTTATGACGAAAAAAAAGCGCCACAACGGGCGCCCTTGCCTTACTCACCGGCGATTTTCATCTCCGGCAGCAGTACTGAACCACACTGAATATTGCTACGTGTTTCGATATCGTCACCAATGGTAACCATATTGCGCCACATCTCTTTCAGGTTGCCGGCGATGGTGATTTCACTCACCGGATACTGAATTTCGCCGTTTTCCACCCAGAAGCCCGCCGCGCCGCGCGAGTAATCGCCGGTGATACCGCTGACGCCCTGGCCCATCAGCTCGGTGACGACCAGGCCGGTGCCCATCTCTTTCAGCAGTTGCTCAAAGCTCAGGCCGCGGCCTTTGATGCGCCAGTTGTGGATGCCGCCCGCGTGACCGGTGCTTTTCAGCCCCAGCTTGCGCGCAGAGTAGTTGGTGAGCAGCCACTGTTGCAGCACGCCGTCTTTGATGATGTCGCGGCGCGAGGTCGCCACCCCTTCGCTGTCGAACGGCGTGGAGGCGAGGCCTTTCAGAAGATGCGGATGCTCTTCAATCGTCAGCCACTCCGGCAGGATCTGCTTGCCAAGCGAATCGAGCAGGAACGTAGATTTACGGTACACCGCGCCGCCGCTGATGGCGCCGACCAGATGACCGAACAGCCCGGTCGCCACTTCGCGGCCAAAAATCACCGGCGCTTTCATGGTCGGCAGTTTGCGCGGCGAGAGGCGCGACAGCGTGCGGCGGGCGCACTCTTCACCCACCCACTCCGGCGATTGCAGATCGCCCAGCGCGCGGCCAATGGTGTAGGCGTAGTCGCGCTCCATGTCGCCGTTCTCTTCGGCAATCACGCAGCTGGAGAGCGAATGGCGTGTCGAGCAGTAGCTCTGCAACATGCCGTGGCTGTTGCCGAACACTTTGATGCCGTAGTGGCTGTTAAAGCTGCCGCCTTCGGTATTGGTGATGCGTTTATCGGCCTTTAAAGCCGCCTGTTCGGCGCGCGCGGCGTAGTCGATAGCCTGTTCCGGTTCGATCTCGGCCGGATGGAAGAGATCAAGATCCGGGGCGTCGAAAGCCAGCAGATCTTTTTCCGCCACGCCCGCGCACGGGTCTGGCGAGGTGTAACGGGCGATATCCAGCGCCGCCTGTACGGTGCGGGCGATAGCGTCCGGGCTTAAATCGGTCGACGAGGCGCTGCCTTTGCGATTCTGGTGATAAACCGTGATGCCAAGCGCCCCGTCGCTGTTGAACTCGACGTTCTCCACCTCACCGTAGCGGGTGCTGACGCTGATGCCGGTCGTTTTGCTGACCGCCACTTCCGCGCCGTCCGACTTGCCGGACGCCAGCTCCAGCGCCTGAGAAACCGCCTGTTCCAGCGCTTTGCGCTGCGCTTCAACTTGTGTGATTACTTTCATCGCGAGTGCCATAATGTAAGGTGAAACTGAAAAGCCACATTTTGTGAGTCTAACAGAGAACCATTTCGCAGTGCGCGCCTTAACTGGTAGTATTAGCCTCTTTTTTTGAGGAGCCTGAGATGACAAAGCAGCCCGATGACTGGCTCGATGAAGTGCCCGATAACGAAAACGATGACGACGATGATGAGATTATCTGGGTCAGCAAAAGTGAAATTAAACGCGACGCCGAAGAGCTGAAGCGCCTTGGCGCTGAACTGGTCGATCTCGGTAAAAACGCGCTGGATAAAATCCCGCTGGACGACGATCTGCGCGCGGCCATTGAACTGGCGCAGCGCATTAAGAAAGAAGGCCGCCGCCGCCAGATGCAGCTTATCGGCAAAATGTTGCGTCAGCGTGACGACGAACCGATCCGCCAGGCGCTCGATAAGCTGAAAAACCGCCATAACCAACAGGTGGCGCTGTTCCATAAGCTGGAACAGCTGCGCGATCGTCTGATCGAAGAAGGCGACGATGCGGTGCCGGACGTGCTGAACCTGTGGCCGCAGGCAGATCGCCAGCAGCTGCGTTCGCTTATCCGTAACGCCAAAAAAGAGAAAGAAGGCAATAAACCGCCGAAATCCTCACGCCTGATTTTCCAGTATCTGCGCGAACTGGCGGAAAGCGAGCAGTAATCCCTCCCGGCTCAGGCGCTGCCTGAGCTGTTTCCCCTTTTCTATTCCTTTTAGTGATAGTTTATGACCGCTTTTAAGGCGTCTCTTAACGCCGGACATGACTCCGCTTTTATTGGCTGAATCGTTAAAGCTAAAGCTGCTCACATTCACGATTTTGACTGTAATGATGATTACATTTTCATCTCTAATTTAATGCGAATCACAATTACCTTCGCAAAAACCGGCTTTTTTTAGACAGTTGAAAACGATCACGTTTTCTTAACCTGCGATCCGCCAGGCTGCACGGGCAAAGCTAAAAACGATTCAGCTAAAAGGAAGAAAAGATGAATAAAACCGTATGGCTTACCCCGCTTGCCCTGCTGATTTCTGCTCAGGTGAGCGCGCAAACCTGGGTGCTGACCGATGCTGAACAGGGCGTCGAGAAAGGAAACTGGCAAATCAGCAGCCAAAAGCTGAAGCTTTCCGGCGCGCCGTTCAGCATTGAGCAGAAAGTGCTTCATGGCGGCAAGCAGGAAGGCAGCAAAATCATCACCATCACCAGTAAAGACGGCCTGACCATTACGTTAAGCCCGACGCGCGGTATGAACCTGCTGCGCGCCGACGGTTTTGGCGTGCGCATGGGCTGGGATTCGCCAGTGAAAGAAGTGGTTAACCCGGCGTATATCAACCTGGAAAGCCGCAACGGGCTGGGCTGGCTGGAAGGCTTCAACGAGATGATGGTGCGTTGCGGTTATGAATGGACCGGTCACCCGACCACTGCTGACGGTCAGCTTTACACGCTGCACGGCAAAGCGGGCAATACGCCTGCCTCACGCGTGGAAGTGGAAGTGAGCGACAACGCGCCGTATGAAATCAAAGTGCGCGGCCTGCTGAAAGAGAGCACGTTCAAGAAAGCGGATTTGCAGACCCTGACCGAGCTGCGCTACGTGCCAGGCAGCAACAGTTTCAGCATCAACGATGTACTGACCAACCACGCGGATTACCCGCACGACTACCAGATTATCTACCACAGTAACTTCGGCCAGCCGATTCTGGAAGAAGGCGCGCGCTTTATCGCGCCGCTGGAAAAAGTGAGCCCCTTTAACGACTATGCCAAAGGCGGCCTGAAAGAGTGGAACACTTACAGCGGGCCGACCAAAGGCTTCGACGAGATGGTCTTTAACCTGACGCCGCTCGGCGATGCGAAGCAGGAGACGGTCGCCGCGGTGGTCAACAAGGCGGGTGATAAAGGCGCGGCGATTAGCTTTAACCTGCAGCAACTGCCGGTGCTGACGATGTGGAAAAACACCGACACCCTGAAGCAGGGCTATGTGACCGGCATTGAGCCTGGCACCAGCTACGCCTACCCGGTCACGATTGAGCGCGAACAAAAACGCGTGAAACAGCTCGCTCCGGGCGAAAGCACGCGCTTTGACCTGACCTACACGCTGCTGCATAACGCGCAGCAGGTCTCTGACGTCGAAAAACGCATCGCCGATATTCAGGGCGATAAGAAAACGACGCAGGAAGAGACGCCCATCGCTAAAGAGTGAGCCGGGCCTAAAAAAAAGCCTCCGCATGCGGAGGCTTTTTTATTAGCGGGAGCGGCTCAGAGCGCCTGCGCTTTTTCGGCTTTTTTCGCCAGCGCATCCAGCAGTTTCTGATGAATGCCGCCGAAACCGCCGTTGCTCATCACCAGAATGTGATCGCCCGGCTGCGCGGTTTTGACAATCATCTCCACCAGCGTGTCGATATCAGCACTCCAGTGCGCCGGCTGGATGCAGGCATCCGCCACTTCCGCCACCTGCCACGGAATGTGGTGCGGCTGGAAGAGGAACACTTCGTCGGCGCGCCCGAGCGACGGCGCCAGATCGTCTTTGCAGACGCCCATTTTCATGGTGTTGGAGCGCGGCTCAAGCACGGCGATGATGCGCGCCGTACCGCCCACTTTGCCGCGCAGCGCGGCAAGCGTGGCGAGGATAGCGGTCGGGTGATGCGCGAAATCGTCATACACCGTGACGCCGTTGGCTTCGCCGCGCAGCTCAAGGCGGCGACGCGCGTTCACGAACGAGCCGAGGGCCTGCGCGGCATCGGCAGGCGTCACGCCGACATGACGCGCCGCGGCGATGGCCGCCAGCCCGTTCTGCATGTTGTGCTCGCCCACCAGCTGCCACTCCACCTGGCCCACGCATTCGCCGTCCAGCCAGACTTCCCATTTTGAAGCGTCGTTAGTGAGTTTTTTCGCCTGCCAGCGGCCCTGCTCGCCAAGCTGTTCCTGCTCGCTCCAGCAGCCCATCGCCATTACCTGCTTGAGATTGATGTCATTCTCAGGCCAGATGATTTTTCCCTGCCCCGGCACAATGCGCACCAGGTGGTGGAACTGTTTCTGGATGGCTTTCAGATCGTCAAAGATATCCGCGTGATCGAACTCGAGGTTGTTGAGCACCAGCGTGCGCGGCGCGTAGTGGACAAACTTGGAGCGTTTATCAAAGAACGCGCAGTCATATTCGTCGGCTTCAATCACAAAGAACGGGCTGTCGCCAAGGCGCGCGGAGACATCGAAATTGCCCGGCACGCCGCCGATGACAAAGCCGGGCTTGTAGCCGCAGGCTTCCAGGATCCAGGTAGCCATGCCCGCCGTCGTGGTTTTGCCGTGGGTGCCGGCCACCGCCACGACCCAGCGGTCGCGCAGGACGAAATCGTGCAGCCATTGCGGGCCGGACATATAAGGAATGCCCTGCTCCAGCACCGCCTCAACGCACGGGTTGCCGCGGGTCATGGCGTTGCCAATCACCACCAGATCCGGACGCGGTTCGAGCTGCGAGGCGTCATAGCCCTGAATTAAGTCAATCCCTTGCTTTTCCAGCAGGGTACTCATCGGCGGGTAGACATTCGCGTCCGACCCCGTCACTTCATGACCCAGCGAGCGCGCCAGCATCGCCACGCCGCCCATAAATGTGCCGCAAATTCCCAGTATATGAATACGCATAGGTACAGTCCTTATTAAAACTGACGCACATTCTACCTGTTTGACACGGGGCGAATAAACGCATTTCAGGATAATCCGCATTTTGCTGGCGCGATTCACCTGTGCGCTACAATTTGAATGTTTGTTAAGATTGTTGCGATCGCTTTACTCAACTTCAGGATGCAGGGAAAGTGTTATGAAAACGTTAGGTGAATTTATTGTTGAAAAGCAGCACGAATTTTCTCACGCCACCGGGGAACTGACGGCGCTGCTGTCGGCAATAAAGCTTGGCGCTAAGATCATCCACCGCGATATCAATAAGGCCGGTCTGGTCGATATCCTGGGTGCCAGCGGCGTCGAAAACGTGCAGGGCGAGACGCAACAAAAACTCGATCTGTTCGCCAATGAAAAGCTCAAAGCCGCGCTTAAGGCACGCGATATCGTGGCGGGCATCGCCTCCGAAGAAGAAGACGAGATTGTCGTTTTCGAAGGCTGCGAACACGCGAAGTATGTCGTCCTGATGGATCCACTGGATGGCTCGTCAAACATTGACGTTAACGTCTCTGTCGGCACTATTTTCTCTATTTATCGCCGCGTGACGCCGGTAGGTACGCCGGTCACGATGGAAGATTTCCTGCAACCGGGCAGCCAGCAGGTCGCCGCGGGTTATGTGGTTTACGGCTCCTCCACGATGCTGGTGTATACCACCGGTTGCGGCGTTCACGCCTTTACCTACGATCCGTCGCTCGGCGTGTTCTGTCTGTGCCAGGAGCGTATGCGCTTCCCGGAAAGCGGCAATACGTACTCCATTAACGAAGGGAATTACATTAAATTCCCGATGGGCGTGAAGAAGTACATTAAATATTGCCAGGAAGAAGATAAAGCGACCCAGCGCCCGTATACCTCGCGCTATATTGGTTCGCTGGTGGCGGATTTTCACCGTAACCTGCTGAAAGGCGGGATTTATCTCTACCCGAGCACCGCGAGCCACCCGGAAGGCAAGCTGCGTCTGCTGTATGAGTGCAACCCGATGGCGTTTCTGGCCGAGCAGGCGGGCGGCAAGGCGAGCGACGGCAAGCAACGTATTCTCGATATTAAACCGGACAGCCTGCACCAGCGCCGTCCGTTCTTCGTCGGCACCGAGCAGATGGTGAACGACGTCGAGCGGTTTATCCGCGAATTCCCGGACGCATAAGCGCGTTTGTCAGTGATGAAAAAGGCAGCCACGGCTGCCTTTTTTGTTGGCGGGTGAAGAAAACGGCGGGCTGAGGCAAAAACGGCGGGTGCGCTTCGCTTACCCGCCCTACGAAACCCATCACATTTTGTAGGGTGGGTAAGCGAAGCGCACCCACCAACCGGTTATCTCATCGATTATTTGTAGGGTGGGTAAGCGCAGCGCACCCACCATACCGTTATCTCACATCTCATCTTGTAGGGTGGGTAAGCGCAGCGCACCCACCAGCCTGAAGCGCACCCACCGGTTATCAGCGAAAACTTAACCTGCCGTCTGCAACCGGAACGACGCCATTGCTTCCACCAGTTGCTGCGCCTGCTCTTCCAGCGAACGGGTGGCGGCGGAGGATTGCTGCACCAGCGCCGCGTTTTGCTGGGCGGTTTCGTCCATCTGACTCACGGCGATATTCACCTGCTCAATACCGCGGCTCTGCTCCAGCGACGCGTCGGCGATTTCGCGCACCAGCTTCGTCATCCGCAATACTTCTTCGGCAATCTCATCCATTGTCTCACCGGCCTGCATAGCCAGCTCGCTGCCCTCGCCCACCTGGCTTTGCGAATTACTGATAAGCGCGCGGATCTCCTTCGCCGCCTCGGCGCTGCGGCTCGCGAGTGTACGCACCTCACCCGCCACCACCGCAAACCCGCGCCCTTGCTCGCCCGCGCGCGCCGCTTCCACCGCCGCGTTCAGCGCGAGGATATTGGTCTGGAACGCAATGGCGTCAATCACGCTTAGAATGTCGCCAATCCGGTTTGAACTGCCGGAAATGTCGCGCATTTTTTCAATCACATAACAGACCATTTCACTGCCGCGATCGGCGGTATCGGAGACCGCTTTCGCCAGCTGATGCGCCATCCCGGCGTTATCGGCGTTCTGTTTCACCGTCGCGGTGATCTGCTCCATACTCGCCGCGGTCTGCTCAAGCGAGGTGGCGGTCGATTCGGTGCGCTGCGCCAGATCGACGTTGCCCGCCGCCAGCTCGCGGCTCCCGGTGTCGATTTGCGCGCTGGCGTCACGCACGCGCATCACCGACTGCGCGAGCGACAAACGCATCGCCTCGATGGCGCTTACCAGACGCCCCAGCTCGTTATTGCTGGTCGCGGTCAGCGAACGGGTCAGATCGCCTGCCGCCACATGCTCAAGTTGCTCCACGGACTGCGCCAGCGGCTTGAGCAGCAAGTGCCGAAGCGCCAGCCAGACCAGCGTCATCATCGCCGCGGTTAGCAGCGCCACCAGACCAATCAGCGCCAGCATCACCTGTTTCTGCGTCAGCACGCCATTAACTTCCTGACGTCCACGCGCCTCGCCCCAGCGCTGAAACGCCTGCACATCGTTATCAAACGCGCGGGTCAGCGGGATAAGCCCGTTGCCGAGCAGATCGTAGTAATCATCCGGGCTCTGCTTGTTGAGCGCCGCCATCATCGGCGCAAGCCCCTGCCCGTTCAGCGCGTTAAAGCTCTGGTTAAGCTTGCCGAGCAGCAGCGCGCCCTGTTCGTCATCCACCTCGCTGGTGAGCACCGTTTTCAGCAGTTGCTGACCGCGCACCAGCTCGCCCGCGATGATTTTCACGGTCGAGGTCGCGTCGTCCACCATGCCGATTTCCATCTGGCGCACCGCCTGGCCTGCCTCGTTGCGCGCACGCAACAGCAGCGTATAGCCTTCGTTCAGACGCATCATTTTTTCGCCCTGCAACGCGTTAATGCGCTGTAAGGATGCCGAGCTTTGGGTGAGTGAGTAGATGCCCATGGCGCTCACGAGCAGAAGCAAAACGGCCATAACCGCCAACAGCGTCAGCAGGCCGGTACGGATAGAGAGATTTCTCAACATGGTGGGGTCCCGGTAATCGCGATAGCTTGATCCATTGAAGAAAAAACTATCGGCAATTACCGGGGAAAGTTTATACAGTTTAGCCAGATCAATATCTTATAACTGAAAAGTTAGCGCGGCGTCACACGCGTGACCTCGGCGCTCTGGCGGTTTTCCCACAGTACCGTGAGCCCGCGCTGCAGCGCGATAAAAATAAACAGCAGTAGCCCGATGGCGATTTTGGTCCACCAGGAGCTCAACGTGCCGTCGAAGTTAATATAGGTCTGAATAAGCCCCTGAATCGCCACGCCAAACAGCGTGCCGAGCACCGTACCCACGCCGCCGGAAAGCAGCGTGCCGCCGATAACCACCGAGGCGATGGCGTCCAGCTCAACGCCGACGCCCGCCAGCGCGTAGCCCGCCGAGGTGTAAATGGAGAAAACAATACCCGCGAGCGTGGCAAGCCCGGTCGAGAGCATATAAATACGCACGGTAACGCTGCGGGTGGAGATGCCCATCAGGTTGGCGGACGTGGCGCTGCCGCCGATGGCGTACACCTGGTTGCCAAAACGGGTGCGGTGCGCGAGGAAAATGCCAATCACCACCACGCCCAGCATCAGAAGGCCCATTGCGCTAAGCCGTCCGCCGCCGGGGATTTTCCATGCGAGGCTTGAGAGCGTGTCGTAAATCGGGTGGTCAATCGGGATCGACTCCTCAGACACCAGATAACTGACGCCGCGCAGAAAGAACATGCCCGCGAGCGTAATGATAAACGCCGGGATTTTCAGCGCATCGATAAGCCAGCCCATCAGCGCGCCGAACGCGCAGCCCATCAGCAGGATCAGCGGGAACGCCACCAGCGGCGACATGCCCCAGAAGCCGATCGCTTTGGCGAGGAACACGCCGGTAAAGGCGATCACCGAGCCAACCGAGAGATCGATGCCGCCGGAGAGGATCACAAACGTCATACCGACGGCGATGATCCCGAGAAACGCGTTATCGGTCAGGATATTGCAAATCACGCGCGTGGAGGCGAAACCGGGGAATTGCGTCAGGCAGTAGAGATAGCCGAGCACAAACACCGCGAGCGTGATGGTCAGCGGCAGGTTACGTTTTATCATGGCGGCGCACTCCTTTAATCAGACCAATAAATCGCGGCGACTGGACAATCAGCACGCACAACACCACCACCGCTTTCACCACCTGGTTCAGCTCCGGCGGAAAGCCCGACAGCAAAATCCCGGTGTTCATCCCCTGAATAATCAGCGCGCCGACGACCGACAGCGCCAGGTTAAAGCGCCCGCCCATCAGCGACGCGCCGCCAATCACCACCGCCAGAATGGCATCGAGCTCAAGCCACAGCCCGGCGTTGTTAGCGTCCGCGCCGCGGATATCCGCCGCGACGATGATCCCGGCAATCGCCGCGCACAGGCCGCTCAGCATATAGGTGAGCATGACGATAAGCCGCGTGCTGACCCCCGCGTTTTTCGCCGCGCGAATATTGATACCAACGGCTTCAATAAACATGCCGAGCGCGGTTTTGCGGGTAAAAAGCCAGAACGCCAGCAGCGTCACGATCGCGATAATGACCGGCGTCGGGAAGAAAAAGAGCGAGCCGCTGCCAAGCCAGGCGAGCGACGGCGAGTTGAACGTGACAATCTGCCCGGAGGTAATCAGCTGCGCCACGCCGCGCCCGGCGACCATCAGTATCAGCGTCGCCACAAAGGGCTGAATTTTAAGCACCGCCACAAGAATGCCGTTCCAGAGCCCGGCCAGCACGCCGACGCCGAGCGACGCCAGTATCACCACGGCGAGACTGTGCCCGCCCACGGTCAGCGTCGCGGCGGTCGCGCCCGCAATCGCCATCACCGCGCCGACGGAGAGGTCGATCCCGCCGGTGGCGATGACGAGCGTCATGCCGATCGCCAGCAGCGCCACGGGGGCGGCGCGGTTGAGGATATCTATCGGGCTGCCGAAGAGCCGCCCGTCCTGCAGCACTATCTGGAAAAAGTGGTCCGCCACCAGGCCGTCGACCAGCAACACCAGCATCAACGCCGCGATTTGCGGCATGCCAGGCGGGAAGCGTAAGCGCCGCTTCGGCGCGCCCGTATCCGGTAATGAACGAGGCATCACGCGTAGCTCCTTATGCCGCAATGGCATTCATAATGGCGCCGACCGAGAGATCCTCAAGCGGGATCTCCGCCACCTGCTGGCGGTCGCGCAGGATAATCACCCGGTCGGCGTAGCCCACCAGCTCTTCCAGCTCAGACGAGATGACCAGCAGAGCCAATCCGTCGGCGCACAGGGTTTCGATAAGCCGGATGATCTCCGCATGGGCGCCGACGTCGATGCCGCGCGTCGGCTCGTCGAGGATCAGAAACTGCGGTTTCGTCAGCAGCCAGCGCGACAGCAGGACTTTTTGCTGGTTGCCGCCGGAGAGGAATTCAATCGGCTGTTCCGGGCCCGGCGTGCGGATGCCGAGCTGGCGAATAAAGCGGGCGGCGATCTCATCCTGTTCACGCCGCGGGATCGGGCGCAGCCAGCCGCGCTGGGCCTGCAGCGCCAGGATGATGTTTTCGCGCACCGAGGCGGCCCCGATGATGCCGTCGGTTTTCCTGTCTTCAGGGCAAAAACCGATACCAAGCCGTGACGCCTGCTGCGGCGAGCGCAGCGTTTGCGGTTTGCCTTTAATGGTCGCCGTGCCGCTGTCTGCCGGGTGGATGCCGAAGATGACTTCCGCCGTTTCGGTACGCCCGGAGCCGAGCAGACCCGCCAGGCCGACGATTTCGCCGGGGCGCACTTCCAGCGAAAACGGCGCGATAACGCCTTTCTTGCCGTAATCGTGAAACGCCGCGACCGGTTTTTCGCTAAGCAGCGTGCGCCCGGCGCGCTGCAGCGCGTTGCTCTCAAGCTCGCGCCCCAGCATCATTTTTACCAGTTCGATTTGCGGCAGGTCGGCGGTGTCGCGCGTGCCGACAAATTTCCCGTTACGCAACACCGTGATGCGATCGGTGACTTCATAGACCTGATCGAGAAAGTGCGTGACGAAGACAAGGCTGACGCCCTGCGCGCGGAGCTGGCGCATCAGGGTAAAGAGCATCTCGACCTCTTTGGCGTCGAGGCTCGCGGTGGGTTCATCAAGGATCAGCACGCGCGCGGAGAGATCGATGGCGCGGCAGATAGCAACGATTTGCTGCATCGCGACCGAAAAGCGGTTCAGCGGCTCGCGGACGTCAAGATGAAATCCGTAGGATTCGAGCAGCGTCGTGGCGCGTTTTTCCATCTCTTTACGGCGCAGCAGGCCGAAGCGGCGCGGCTCACGGCCAATAAACAGGTTGTCCGCCACCGACATGTTGGGCAGCAGGTTAACTTCCTGGTAGACGGTGCCGATGCCAAGCTGTTGCGCGTGCGCGGTGTTGCGCGGCCGCACGGCCTCGCCGCCGAGATAAATGGTGCCGCCATCGGGCTGATAAACGCCGGTGAGCGCTTTAATCAGCGTCGATTTTCCGGCCCCGTTTTCCCCGAGCAGTGCCATGATCTCCCCGCGCCGCAGGCTGAAATCGACATGGTCGAGCGCCTTTACGCCGGGAAACGTTTTGCTCAGGCCTTCCGTTCGCAGGATTTCCTGATGGTTGTCGTTATTCATGGTCGGACTCTCCTGTTGCCTGAGCCTGGCGTGTTGCGGTTAGCGTGATGTTGGTTGGCGCGGCGGGTGCGCTGTCTGGACACGGCGGGTGCGCTACGCTTACCCGCCCTACAAAACTTACACCTGCTGGCGGGTGCGCTGCGCTTACCCGCCCTACAAAACTCACACCTGCTGGCGGGTGCGCTGCGCTTACCCGCCGCCGTAAGAACACCTCAAAAACCCGTCACGCCGATCAATCAATACCCCATCGTTTTCTTCTTCTCTAACATCTCTTTGGCGGTATCCGGCAGATACAGCACCGACTCGGTAATCGTCAGCTTCGGAGGCTGCGTGCCGTCTTTCTTGAATTTCTCCAGCGCGTCGAACGCCGGGCCGGCCATGTTCGGCGTCAGCTCTACGCTCGCGTTCGCCTCGCCATCCGCCATCGCTTTGAAAATATCCGGCACGCCGTCGATGGAGCCCGTCAGGATATCTTTGCCCGGCTTCAGCCCGGCCTCTTTGATGGCCTGAATGGCGCCGATCGCCATATCGTCGTTATGCGCGTAAACCATGCAGATGTTTTTGCCGTTGTTCTCGGCCTTGATAAAGCTCTCCATCACCTCTTTGCCCTTCGAGCGCGTAAAGTCGCCGGACTGAGAACGGATAATCTTGATGTTCGGCGCTTTGGAAATCGCCTCGGCAAACCCTTTCTTACGATCGATAGCCACGCTCGCGCCCACGGTGCCCTGCAACTCCACGACGTTACAAGGCTTGCCCGCGACGGTTTTCACCAGCCAGTCGCCGATAAGCTTGCCTTCCAGCACGTTGTTGGCGGTAACGGTCGTCATGTAGAGCGACTTGTCTTTAACATCAATCGAACGGTCGAGGAGGATCACCGGGATCTCCGCGTCTTTCGCCTCTTTCAGCACCGGCTCCCAGCCGGTCGCCACAACGGGCGCGATGAAAATCGCGTCTACGCCCTGGGCGATAAACGAACGCACCGCTTTAATCTGGTTTTCCTGCTTCTGCTGGCCATCAGCGACTTTCAGCGTAATGCCGCGCTTCTGCGCCTCGCTTTTCGCAACGCTGGTTTCCGCCGCGCGCCAGCCCGATTCAGAGCCGACCTGAGAAAATCCCACGGTTAACGGGGCAGCCAATGCCATAGACGACATGGCTGCCGAAACTGCTGTGACAACAAGTAAGCGCTTCCACATAAGGGTATCCTCGTAAGTTTATTGTTGGGTAAGAGTCCACCTGTGGCGAAACTATAGACAAGCGTGGATGTAACTGAATGCGTTACATCACAATTCAAAAAAGTAACGAAAAAGTTAAAATTCAGAAGTGGCGGGATTTAACGCCAGCCGGGATACGGCGCGGCAAGCGCCAGCGCGGCATCGGCCAAAAATTTTTAGCGTAAAAACGGTCTCCGGGCGCGTAATGTAAACGTTTTCAGTAATTTATTGAGGATGCAGCTGGCTTTATGGATGAACGTGTCATGGGAAAACGCTGAAAGGTGCAGCAGGCTCACTGGTGAAACAAAAGAGTCCACGACTTTCCATTGCAGTTGGCTATAATACCTGGCACTTGTTTGCCATACATTTTTAAGGAAACAGACATGAGCTTACTGAACGTACCTGCGGGCAAAGATCTGCCGGAAGACATCTACGTTATTATTGAAATTCCGGCTAACGCTGATCCTATCAAATACGAAGTGGACAAAGAGAGCGGCGCGCTGTTCGTTGACCGTTTTATGTCCACCGCGATGTTCTACCCGTGCAACTACGGCTACATCAACCACACCCTGTCTCTGGACGGCGACCCGGTTGACGTGCTGGTCCCGACGCCGTACCCGCTGCAGCCGGGCTCTGTGATCCGCTGCCGTCCGGTTGGCGTACTGAAAATGACCGACGAGTCTGGCGAAGACGCCAAACTGGTTGCGGTACCGCACACTAAACTCTCTAAAGAATACGATCACATCAAAGACGTGAACGATCTGCCGGAACTGCTGAAAGCGCAGATCACCCACTTCTTTGAACACTACAAAGATCTGGAAAAAGGCAAGTGGGTCAAAGTGGAAGGCTGGGATAACGCCGAAGCCGCTAAAGAAGAGATCCGCGCCTCTTTCGAACGCGCGAAGAAGTAATTCGCCGCGAATGAAAAAACACCGCCCGAAGGCGGTGTTTTTTTATGGGCGTTACGCCAGCGCTTCGTCCCGGTGCGCCGCCAGACGGAAGACGCTGACGGAATCCAGCAGCTTCTCGGCCTGATACTGCATCGACTGGGCCGCCGCGGCGGACTCCTGCGACAGCGCGGCGTTCTGCTGCGTCGAGGCATCCATCTGCGTCACGGCAATATTCACCTGGTCAATACCGGTGCTCTGCTCGCGGTTCGCCATCGAAATCGTCTCGACCAGCTCGCTCACGCGCTGCACGCTTTTCAGGATATCTTCCATCGCGCTGCCTGCGCCTTTCACCAGGCTGTTGCCCTCGTCGATACGGCTCACGGAGCGGTCAATCAGGTTACGGATATCCTGCGCCGCCGAGCTGGAACGCTGCGCCAGCGCGCGCACTTCTGCCGCCACCACCGCAAATCCGCGTCCTTCCGCGCCTGCGCGCGCCGCTTCGACCGCCGCGTTGAGCGCCAGAATATTGGTCTGAAAGGCAATACCGTCGATAACGCTGATAATGTTGCTGATTTCGGTAGAGAACTGGTGGATTTCGCTCATGGTCTGCACCACGCGCTCAACCACTTCGCCACCCTGCCCGGCCACCTGGCAGGCATCGCGCGCGATATCGCTCGCAAAGCGCGAGTTCTCAGCGTTGTTTTTCACCACCGACGTCAGCTCTTCCATCGACGCCGCGGTCTCTTCCAGCGCGCTCGCCTGCGCTTCGTTGCGCGCCGAGAGCTCACGGCTGCCGGTGGCAATTTGGGTCGACGCAGTGGCGATGGTTTCGGTGCCGTTGCGCACGCCAGAGACGATGCGGGTGAGGTTACCGTTCATCTCCTGAAGCGCGCTCATCAGCTCAGCGGTCTCATCGCGGCCGCTGACAGTGATCGCCGTCTGCAAATCACCGGCGGCAACGTTACGTGCAATAATCACGGCCTGCGCCAGCGGGCGCGTGATGCTGCGCACCAGCCAGAAGGTGATCAGAATGCTCGCGATAAGCGTCAGCGCCATCGTAATAAGCAGCATCGTGCGGGTCTGCTGATACTGCGCCAGGTTGCGCGCCTCGGTCTGACGGGTCAGCGCATCCGCCTGCTTCAGCGTTTTCGCGACGACGTCATCAATCATCCGCGTCGGCTCGCGGTCGATACCGCTCACCAGCTTATCGACATGCTGGGCGCTCGTCGGGTCGGCGATATTGTATTGCGCAATCGCCGCCAGATAGCTCTTTTCCAGCCCCTCATGCAGCGCGATGGTCTGATGCACCTCGTCCACGCTCATGCCAAGCTGCGGCAGAAGTGTGGCAAGGCGGTTTAACAGCGCCTGGGTTTTGTCACTCTGATCGACAAACGCGGCTTTGTATTTATCAAACGCCGCTTGCCCCTGCGTGCCGCGCAGCAGGGTGTTTTTCCACTCCTGTACCTGGATTTTGAACTGCACCTGCGCGTTCCGCGCGGTGTCGATGCTCTCTGCTATCACCTTTTCCGTGGCCATAATGTTGTTGTTTTGCTCAAGCCCGTCGGCGTTGATAGTCAGGCCACGAATGCCGATAAACAGCACCGCGACAAGCAGTAACGCCGCCAGCAGACCGAGTCGTTGCCCGATTGTCAGGTGGTTTAATTTCATACTCTGTTTCCCATGGTGTAGGCACGCCCGAAAGGGACGCTTCGGATCTATCGGCCTGCAAAATACGAGCTTTATGGGAAACAGATGCGTGAAAATGGTAGCAGCAGTTAAGTAGCTAATTAGTCACGCTAAAACTTTTATGGCAGTTTTATGACAGCGCAGATTTACGGCAGGGGTAAAAGCCCGTGCGTATAACGTCGCCCATTAAAAAACCACGCCGAAGCGTGGTTTTCGAGGAAGAACGATTTTACCTGTCGAGCCAGTTGCCGCTTTCGATGCGGGTCAGCCCTTCAGTTGGTCGTTGGTAAACATACATCCAGGCGCTGCCGTACGGCGTCTGGATAAGCTGGCGTTTATATTCACCGCGCGCGGTGCGCAACGCATCCAGCTCCGCAAGCGTTGTGGCATCGATGCGATACACTTCGCCGACTACCGAGCCTTCGCCTGGCACTGCCCCAGGGTAATGCCCCAGACTGAAGAGCTGGTAGTTTTCGATGTCATAATCGCCCAGCCACTGGGCGTTGGTCATCCAGTGGCTGTTGCCTTGTTTGCGTCGTAAACTGCCGTAGACAAATATTCGCATTGCTAAAACTCAAACTGATAGAGCACATCAAGTGCCTGATCTACGCCAGACACCGCTTCCAGATATAGCTTAGGCATCAGGCGATACCTTAGCGTGAGCGTCGCCAGCGAGTCAAAAATGCCCACGCCGTATTTCACCTGGAGACCCGGCAGTACATAGCCGCTGACCACCACCTGGGAGGAATCGCCCACCCCTTCGGTGTCCAGCGCCAGATTGCTTACGCCAAACGTCTCGCCGATTTTACCCACAACCTGACCACTTTGTGCAACCCCCAGGCCAATCAGCATAGACGTCATGGCGTCGCTGTCGCTCTGCCCGCTCTCAAGCCCCTGCCCGCGCAGGAGATAAGAGAGCGCCTCCTGCTGCGACATTGCCGGGTCGGAGAAGACTTCCACCTTCGGCTCGTCGGTTTCGCCAGTTACGCGCACGCCAGCGATCACATCGTTTTCGGTGGCGTCAGGGTTACGGATCGCCTCGATATTCAGGAGTGGCCGGTCCGGCGGACCGGAGAACAGCAGCTCACCCTTACGCACCAGCAGATCCTGGCCGTAAGCGTGGAAGCGCCCTTCGGGAATATTAATCTGCCCGTTCAGGCCCAGCCCCTGTTTATCCTGCGCGACTTTCAGATCGCCGGTCAGACGCGCCTTCAGCCCAAAAGCATCTATCCGCACGTTGTTCCCAACGTGAACGATGAGATTACTATTGATCGGAATGGAAGCGTGCTGCTCCTCTTCCGGTTTCAGATTTTCATCGAGCAGAACTTCATCACTGGAGACGCCCACCGCGCTTTCCGGCAGATCGTGCACCACGATGCGCGCCCACGGCACATCCACGCGGCCATCAAGCGTAATCAGGCTTGGCGTCGCCTCCAGCACCACATCCGGCGAAACGTCCAGGCGCACCATCGGTGGCACGGTGATCCGCACGCGGCTGCCGCGCGCCGCCACTCGGGCGCGCCAGTTATCGATCTGGCTCCAGTCGGCGTTACCGTTCAGCGCGATTTCGCCCTGCTTCGTGCGCACCACGCCCTGCAGCGTCGAACTCATGCCATTGAAGTTCATGGCAAGCTGGCTTGGCTGCATATCGAACGGCATAAAGTTACCCTCGATATCCACACCGTTAAGCTGCATCTGGCCGAACAGTTGCGGCTGGCGTGCATCGCCGCCGAGCCGCAGGTTCGCGCTCAGAATACCCGCCGCTTTCTCGCCGCGCGAAAAGACCGGGTTGGCGATAGCGAGCGAGAAATTACGGATATTGATATTCCCGGAAAGATTGCGGCGCTCCTGTGGGTCCGCCACCTGAATATCACCGTCGAACTGGCCATTATTAGCGAGACGAATCAGCCAGTTGAGCCGCGCACGGTTATTACGCAACTCCGCGTTCAGGTTCAGCGTGTCGAACGCCACCAGCAGCGGATTGCCGTTCACCAGTTGCGTCACGCGAACCCCGCGCCCGGCGAGCTGCACCTGTCCCTGCGGCAGCCCTTCTTTTGTGGTATCCCAGCTGACATCCGCTTTACCGGTGAAAAGCCCGCTCGCCTGCGTCTCTTCCGGCATAAACGGTTTGATCATGGCCAGATCGAAACGGTTGAGATTCACCTGCGCCCGGCCGGTCGCGCCCGCATCGATGGTTTGCGGAACGCAGAGCTCGGCGTTCGGGTTACGCCAGCAGTGCGGGCCGATGGCGATTTTCTGCTCCTGCCCGCGATAGTCGAGCGTCAGCGCGCGGCTTAGCGCCCATGGGCCGACTGGCGTGGCGAAACGCGTATTATCAATCTCGCCGCGCCAGCGCATCGCCTGACGGTCAAAGCTGCCGCGCAGGTCGAGCTGCCCGGAGACCGGCTCGCCCTGCACGCGCAGCGCCATCTGATGTGACTTTTCATTGCCTTTGGCGGCGAGCGTAATCAGCCGCAGGTTGATATCGCCCTGCACCAGACGCTCAACGCGCAGATCCAGCGAGCCGCCGATCTGATCGGTGGATTTCACATCGCCAAGCAGGCGCACCTGCGCGACGGAGAGCTCCTGCCAGCGCAGGTTGCGCGCGGTGACATCGGCGTTAAGTTCCGGTGCCTCGACGTTACCGCGAATTTTCACCAGCCCTTTCGCTGTGCCGCCGAGCCCCGGCAGCGCGTTATCCAGCGCCGGCGCGTCAATCGTGGCGTCCAGCGCCAAGTCTTTAACGCCCAGCTCGCCCTTCACGTCCGCTTTATTGCGCCCTAATTCCAGATGCAGGCCGGGGATGGTCCACTGAAGATAGCTGTTGCCCTTAAGCTGCCCGTCGACCTTCACCTTATTCTGCTTAACGTTGCCCGCAAGCTTCAGCTCCGGCACGTCAAGCTGCCAGGTGCCGCCATAGAGGCTGCCGCGCAGCTTCATCAGCCCGTCAAGCTTCGACGGCCACTCCGGGTACTGTTTGGCGGTGTTAATGCCTTTCAGCGCCAGTTCGCCGCGCCAGCTGATGGCCTGCTGCCAGTCGAGCAGCGCGGTCAGCGTGGTGTGGCCCTGCAGCGCCGCGACGTCCAGCTTATCGATGTTGATCTGCTGTTCGTTGCCTTTGCCGTCAAGCGTAATGGTGGCAGGCGGCAGCTGATCGCCTTTCACGGCGGTACGGAACGACAGTGCGTAATCGGTCATTTTGCCGGAAAGCTTCAGTTTAAGATCGTCAGCCTGATACTGTTTCGGGCCAGTGAGCGGCCAGTAGAGCTGCTCGCTGGTAATATCCAGATTGAGCGGCAAGCCCGCTTCGGCAAGTTTCGTCTGCCCGCGCAGCACCACATCCACCGGGCCGGAAAGATTGACGCCGAACTCCAGCTGGTCGCGCAGTGCGCCGCCCACTTTGAGCTTCACTTTCTCGCCCTTGAGCGGCTCCACGTTCAGCGTGCTGTTAAGCGTAATATCGACCGGCCAGTTGTTGCGCAGCTCCGCGCTGCCGGTGGCGTTAACCGTGCCCTGATTCGAATCGATATCCAGCGTGTCGAGCTTCGTGACGCCATCCACGCTGCTGATTTTCACCAGCAGATTGCTGACCGTAATATCGGTGTCGCCAGTCAGGCGCAGCTGTTCGCCGTGAAAATTTTCCACTGTCAGGTTGAGCGGCAGATGAACATCCGTCATCTCCGGCAGCACAGGTTTAGCGAATAGCTCACGCAGCGTCTCGCCGAGCGGTTTCTCCTGCGGCTGCGGGTTATTCACCTTCGGCTCGATCACCTCCTCCTGCGCCACATCCGCCGCTTTGGGCAGCGCGATGAGCAGCCCCTGTAACGAGGTCGGTTTGAGCGTCAGATTGCGGCTCTCCCAGGCGAGGCCCGAGCTGAAATCCATCACCGACACCAGCGTATCGTCGATTTTGATATTGACGTTATGCAGCGCCGCCCGGCTCAGCGTAATCGGGTACGGCGTGGAGAGATCAAGCGGCCCGCTCTCTTCTTCTTCCACTTTCGCCGCTGGCGGCATTTTTTTGGTATCGACGACCACGTTGATATCTTTCAGCGAGAAATCATTCACGCACAGGCTGCTGTCGCGCAGGCAGGCGAGCTTCACGGAAAGATGGATTTCGCCGGCGTTAACGTCCACGCCCGGCTGCTGGTAGCGCAGCGAGGTGATAGTCAGGTCGCGCCAGCCGCCGGTGACGCGCCCGATATCGAGCCCCGGCACCCAGCGATTAGCGGCGTTAAAAACCAGATGTAAACCTGTCGTGGTGCCCACCAGAAAGCCAACGGTTGCGATAAGCAGCACGACAACGGCCAGAACGGCGAGGCTGATTTTTTTCATACGACTCATAATTCAGGCCCCAGACCGATGTAAAACTGCAAACCATGCTCCTCTTTGTCGCCAACGGGCACTGCGAAATCGACCTTGATGGGCCCGACCGGCGACTGCCAGCGCACCCCGACGCCCGCGCCGGTTTTGAAATTGCTTTGCTTGATGTCGTTGACGGCTTCACCGGAATCGACAAACACCGCGCCCCACCATTTGCCGGTCACGTTGTACTGGTATTCCAGCGAGCCGGTAGCGAGCTTCGAGGCGCCGGTCAGCTTGCCGTCGTCATCTTTAGGAGAGATAGATTTATATTTATAACCGCGGATGCTGCGGTCGCCGCCCGCGAAAAAGCGCAGGTCCGGCGGCACGCGCTCAAAGTCGTTGGTTTCTATCCAGCCGAGGTTGCCGCGCGCCACAAAGCGATGTTTGTCATAGAGCGTGCGTATCCAGACGTTTTGCGCCTGCAGGACGACGAAATCGACGTCAGAGCCCCAGGCGGAGTCAGAGTAGTCAATGGAATAGCGCTGTGAATCGCCCCACGTCGGCATCAGGCCGCCGCGTGAGCGAGTGCGGCTTAGCATCACGCCCGGATAGAGCAGCATCGTGGTATGGGTGACGTTGGCCTGGGTAAAGTGATCCAGACTCCAGCGCAGGTTAATGGCGCGCTGCCAGCCGCTTGAGAGATCCCAGTAGCGGGAGACGGCAAGCGTGGTGGAATCTGCTTCGGTGTCGTTGAGATCGGTGCGCTTAAAGCCGCCCTGCACCAGATAATATTGCTCCAGCGGGTTCTTCAGCAGCGGCATTTTATAGCTGAAATCAAGCTGCTGTTCCGGCGCGGAGATACTGGTCGAGGTGGTAAGACTGTGGCCGTAAGAGTTGATCCACGGTTTGCGCCAGTTCGCTTTGAGACGCGGACCGACGTCAGTGGAGTACCCCGCGCCCACTTCGACGGTATTTTTAATGCGCGGCGAGACCACGCCCCGCAGCGGCAGCACTTTGGTCTTACGGGATTTTTCAAATTCCGGCGCCACGACGACCGAGTTAAACCAGCCGGTGGCGGATAAACGGCGGCTCAGCTCTGCTACGTCGCTTGACTGGTAATAATCGCCCTTTTTAAACGGCACCAGGTTTTGCAGATACTCTTCGCGGATCTGCGAGCCGCTGAAGGTGACATCGCCGAAGCGGTAGCGCTGCCCGCTATCGTAATCGATATCCCAGAACGCCTCGCGACGCTCCACCGAAACGCCAAGCTGGCTCTTTTTATATTCGCTGTCGAAATAGCCCCGACGCAGCGCCAGGCTGGTCAGCCCTTTTTTGAAACTGTCGTAGTCGTTATGGTTCAGCACTGTGCCGATGGCGGGACGCTTTTTCAGCAGCGCCAGATACTCTTTATCGTCGCGCGCGCCGCCGCGCAGAATCACATTCGTTCCGGCGATAAGCACCGGTTTGCCCGCGTTAACCCGCGCCAGCAACACCTGGCGACGCCCGCCCGGCGGCGGTTCGCGCAGTTCGAAATCAATGGTCGGTTCGTAGTAGCCCAGCGCTTTCAGCCCGTTGCGGATGGCGTCATCGACGCGCGCGCGAAAGCGGCGGTCCGGCGTGACCTCATCCGTCTGAATCGTGGAAAGCTGAGCGCGGACGTTTTTTTGTAGCGCGCCGGTCAACCCTTCCACCTGCAAACGGACAGGCGCAGCGGTCGAGGCGCCCGCCACCAGCAGCGTGGCCCAGCACAAGTTACGGATTAATGGCACGTTTTCTCCTGAATATCCCTTATTCCCACTCCCGGGAGGAAACCTGATGCCGCTCCGCGGCCTGACAAAACTCCGGTAAATGGAGTTGAAATGAAGACGATCACCCAAATATTTCTTATGTTTAATTTAGTCGCATTTAAGAGGTTTATTGTGGGCAAAGAGCCGCTTCGTGACAACCGCAGGCGAGAATTTGCACGCTTAACATTTTTCAGGAGGTCGGCCCTATGAGTTTTTTTGATAAGAAACAAATGATTACCGAAGAAGAGGCTCTGCCGGGGCGTAACACCCGTATGCCGGTGGCAGCGTTGCATACCGTGACCGGGCACTCAATGACCAATGTGCCGGAGGGAATGGAGGTGGCGTTATTCGCGATGGGCTGCTTCTGGGGCGTGGAAAGACTCTTCTGGGCGTTGCCGGGCGTCTACAGCACCGCGGCAGGCTACACCGGCGGCTATACGCCAAACCCGACCTACCGAGAAGTCTGCAGCGGGCAGACGGGGCACGCCGAAGCGGTGCGCGTGGTCTATGACCCAAAAGTCATCAGCTACGAACAGCTGTTGCAGGTGTTCTGGGAAAACCACGATCCGGCGCAGGGGATGCGTCAGGGTAATGATGTCGGGACGCAATACCGTTCGGCGATCTACCCGTTAACGCCGGAGCAAGAGGCCGCGGCACAGGCGAGCCTCGAACGGTTCCGCGCGGCGATGGAAGCGGCGGGCGACTATCGCCATATCACGACAGAAATCGCCCCGGCCAAACCGTTTTACTATGCCGAAGACGAACACCAGCAGTATCTGCACAAAAATCCGTACGGCTATTGCGGCATCGGCGGCATCGGCGTGTGCCTGCCCCCCGAGGCGTAACAATTCATCAATCATTGTATTATCAGGATTTGTGATAAGTGATGAGAGGCGTTAAGCGGCGCGCCCATGCTATCCCTCAACCGACACTGGTTGCGGAGAACTGTTATGAAACTCATCACGCTGTTACGCTCGTTTATCCCGGTGGTGACCGGTCTTAGTGCGCTTTCCGCCTGGGCCGGTCCCCAGGCGGATGTTGACTGTGCTTACCACCATACCGCTGGCGACGATGCCATCATGATGTATGGCATGCCAAACCACGCCATGCTGCATGACTTCTTTGGCAATACCCATACCGACGCTTATTCCGATTATGTCCGGCTGCGAAACCAGCCGGATAATACCTGTAATAACAAAGCGGACAGCTCCGCCTGGTGGGTTCCCACCATGAAGTTGCCCGACGGACAAATCGTCAAACCTGCCTACCAGAAAACCTACTATCAAAGCACCAGTGTAGATACTTACCCCCTGACCCCCTTCCCGCCCGGTCTTGAGCTGCTGGCGGGCGATCATTACGGCACCGGGCCTAACCGGCACATCACCTTTCTGTGCGCCAATGGCAAGGGGTATACCAATACGGCAGGCGAAGTCTGCGGGTTACGCCAGAAAGGCGATGCGGTACAGTTTAATATCGGTATCCAGTTCCCGAACTGCTGGGATGGCGTCAACCTCAAACCCGCACGCGGCAGGATGAACGCCACCTACACCAACGACGCAGGCGCGTGCCCGGCGGAGTTCCCGGTGAAAATCCCGACGGTGAATATGAACGTCGCCTGGGTTCTGCCACAGATTACCTCGCTTGATACCGCGAAAATCCAGCTGTCGATGGACCCGCAGATGGATGGCGAAACCCGTATTGAGAAATGGGGCAGTATCTATACGGCTCATGGCGATTTCATGAATGGCTGGCCGGTGCAATCGGCGCAGTTTATGACCGAAGAATGCATGAACAAAAATATGGACTGCGGCACCAATATTCCGTTCAGTTACCAACGCGCCAGCGCCGATACGTTTGTCAGCAGCGCGGAGCCGGGCCGTAACTTTGGTGACGAGCCGACGCTGCAGGTGCAGGATGACTGGCGCAACGGGGGACGCACCGCCAATAAAGAGGTCATGTCGCTGGTGAAATTTTCCATCCCGCCGCTGCCTGAAGGCTATTCCGACGCCGATGCCGCGCTGTTTAAATATAAAATTCGCATTTATGGCGGGAAAAACGGCGAAGGCGCGAATCAGATCTTTTTCTACCCGGCCGATACGCAGTGGGATGAGCATCAGGTGAACTGGAATAATCGTCCGGCGTGTAACTACAAATCTGACGGCATTCTGTATCTCGATAACGCGCGAATCTATCGCTACGTGGATGTTGATAAAGCCGTGCGGGCCGCGCTGGCTGCCGGGAAAACCGAAATCGCCTGGTACATTGGCGGTGACCGCCAGGGCGGCAATTACAGCTTTAACCCGGCAGGCACCAAAGAAAACCTGCTGCTGATGCTGACAGGCTACGAAAACGTACCGGAGATCTGACCGTTTACGCCCGCCGCAATTTCCCTACGCGGCGGGCGCTTTCTTCACCCGTTGCGCAAGCCCTCTGGCAGCCACGCCGGGGCTTACGCTATACTACCCTTTGAATTTGCAGGCCTCCTTCTCTACAGCCTGCATTCACCGTGTTTTCACACAATAATCAACTTCCCTTCCGAGGATCCGGCGATGGCTGGATAAGATATGTTAAACAGTATTTTACTGATACTTTGTCTCATTGGCGTCAGCTCCTTTTTCTCGCTTTCCGAGATCTCGCTTGCCGCCTCCCGTAAAATCAAACTCAAGCTGCTGGCCGATGACGGCAACATCAACGCCCAACGGGTACTGAAGATGCAGGAAAACCCTGGCACCTTCTTTACCGTGGTGCAGATTGGCCTGAACGCCGTCGCCATTCTTGGCGGTATCGTGGGCGATGCGGCGTTTTCCCCGGCGTTCTACACGCTGCTGGTGCGGTTTATCTCCCCCGAGGCCGCCGAGCAAGTGAGCTTTATCCTCTCCTTTACGCTCGTCACCAGCCTGTTCATTCTTTTCGCTGACCTGACCCCGAAACGCATCGGTATGATTGCGCCTGAAGCCGTGGCTTTGCGCATCATCAACCCGATGCGCTTCTGTCTGTTCATCTTCCGCCCGCTGGTGTGGTTCTTTAACGGCATGGCGAATGTGATTTTCCGCCTCTTCAAACTGCCGATGGAGCGTAAAGACGACATCACTTCTGATGATATCTACGCGGTGGTGGAAGCTGGCGCGCTCGCGGGCGTGCTGCGCAAACAGGAGCATGAGCTTATCGAAAACGTGTTTGAGCTGGAGTCGCGCACCGTGCCGTCCTCCATGACCTCACGCGAAAACATCGTCTGGTTCGATCTCCATGAAGATGAGCAGAGCCTGAAGAACAAAGTGGCGGAGCATCCGCACTCCAAGTTCCTGGTCTGTAATCAGGATATCGACCACATCATCGGTTATGTCGATTCCAAAGACCTGCTGAACCGCGTGCTGGCCAACCAGAGCCTGGCGCTGACCAGCGGCGTGCAGATCCGCAACACGCTTATCGTGCCGGATACGCTGACGCTCTCCGAGGCGCTGGAAAGCTTCAAAACGGCGGGTGAAGACTTCGCGGTTATCATGAACGAATATGCGCTGGTGGTAGGGCTTATCACGCTGAACGACGTGATGACCACGCTGATGGGCGATCTGGTCGGTCAGGGGCTGGAAGAGCAGATCGTCGCGCGCGACGAGAACTCCTGGCTGATTGACGGCGGCACGCCGATCGATGACGTCATGCGTGTGCTGGATATCGACGAGTTCCCGCAGTCCGGCAACTACGAAACCATCGGCGGCTTTATGATGTTTATGCTGCGCAAAATCCCGAAACGCACCGACGCGGTGAAGTTCTCCGGGTATAAGTTTGAAGTGGTGGATATCGATAACTACCGCATCGACCAGCTGCTGGTGACGCGCATCGACAACAAGCCGGGTGTGCTGACGCCCAAACTGCCAGACGAGCAGAACGCCGCCTGAGCCTCAAAACACTAACGGCCCCATCGGGGCCGTTTGTCTTACTGCATACGTACAACGCTGTCGTTACGCCATCTCGGTCTGGAGACGCATAACCTGACGGTTGACTTCGGACATGACGGAGTAGTGCTGTTTGTCCTTCACTTTCGGGACGAGGATTTTGCCTTTATCGAACTCGAAAGCGCCAACATCCTTGATATACAACCGTCCACGAAACAGGATCTTCACGTACTTCGCCACCTGAAGCGGGTTGTAACGTTGGAAAATTTTCATTGTTCTCTCCTGCTGAATTACGCCCTCGTGGTACCACATTTGGACCATCATGATTAAGACGCAAAATTTGTTGCCAGATGACTATAGACCAGAAGTTCGGGAGCACCCACTCTGCCTGACTTTATTTACGCTTTTATTACATTCTTTCAGAATTTTCTTTTCAAAACTCTACGGAGCGCAGGAGAATGCCGCTTTTTTTAACGGTTTCTGTGCGTTCGCCCGCAAACTGGCACTGTGGTTGCGTGAAAACAGAAAATTAACAATTAAGCTAAAAAGCAATGGGCCCAAGTGGTCCGATCACCTGCACAATCGAAAAAGGAGCCACCTATGACCCTGCGCGGAATGCTGGCGCTGAGCTGCCTGCTGCTGCCGCTGATGGCCTCGGCACATAACTTCAAAGAGAACGACCGCGTGCCGCCCATTGGCATTAACGACAAAGGCGAACTGATGCTGAATAAAGATCAGTTTAGCTACAAAAACTGGAACAGCGCGCAGTTACCTGGAAAAGTGCGAGTGCTGCAACATATTGCCGGGCGCACCTCGGCAAAAGAGAAAAATGCGGGGCTGATTGAAGCCATCAAAGCCGCGAAATTCCCGCACGACCGCTACCAGACCACAACGATTGTGAACAGCGACGACGCCATTCCCGGCACCGGAATGTTTGTTCGCAACAGCATAGAGAGCAATAAACAGCAGTATCCGTGGTCGCAGTTTATCGTCGACAGTAACGGCGTGGCCCAGAAAGCCTGGCAGCTTGAGCCGGGAAGCTCGGCGATTGTAGTGCTGGATAAAGACGGGCGCGTGCGGTACGCGAAAGATGGCGGCCTGACGCAGGAAGAAGTGCAGCAGGTCATGAACCTGCTGCAACAGTTACTCAGTAAATAGTGACCCGGAAGCTGGGGTTCAGGAACGACTCACGTGGCGTGTAATCCAGCGTTTTGCCCTGCCAGTCGTGAACCTGCGCCCCGGCGGCGACCGCCACGGCGTGACCCGCCGCCGTATCCCAGATATTCGTCGGCCCGAAGCGCGGATAAAGCTGCGCTTCTCCTTCCGCCACCAGGCAGAACTTCAGCGACGAGCCTACCGACGTGGTCTGGTGTTCGCCAAGCTGCTGCAGATAGTCCTGCAATTCGGCGTTATCGCCGTGGGAGCGGCTTATCACCACACGCGGCGGACGCGCGTCGCGCACCTGGATCTGCTTGCGCACGCCGCACTCTTCTTTCCACGCCTTGCCTTCCGCCGCGCTGTACATCACATTCAGCACCGGCGCGTAGACCACGCCAAGCACCGGTTTGCCGTTTTCAATCAACGCGATATTAACGGTGAATTCGCCGTTGCGCTTGAGAAACTCTTTGGTGCCGTCGAGCGGGTCCACCAGCCAGTAGCGCTGCCAGTGCTGACGCACGTCCCAGCCTGGCGGATCTTCTTCGGAGAGCACCGGCACCTGCGGCGTCAGCGCTTTCAGCCCGGCGACAATCACCGCGTGCGCTGCGATATCCGCCGCCGTCACCGGCGAATCATCAACCTTTTGGGTGGCTTCCAGCGGTTTGTGACCCTCGTAGACTTCCATGATGGCGCTGCCGGCTTCGCGCGCCAGTTGGCAAATCTGTTCTAACATTGTCATCCACCTCTTTCTCGTTTCGCAGTCCGTCCCGGCTGCGGATTTAACACCTTGTTTTATCGATATGATTTTTATATCGCATTGCGTCTTGTTCCGCTATCTGTGAAGCGATTCCGGTTTCCCTGCCCGTTTTTCTGGCAGGATTCACATTTTTGTAAGCAACAAACGATAGATACATAAACTTTTGTGGCTTCGCTCTGAAAAAAAGGACCTGCCTGATGATTAAGTTTAGTGCAACGATGATAGCCACGCTGGTTGCCGCCAGCGTGAACGCCGCCACGGTGGACCTGCGTATCCTGGAAACCACCGACCTGCACAGTAACATGATGGACTTTGACTATTACAAAGACGCGCCCACTGAAAAATTCGGCCTGGTGCGTACCGCAAGCTTAATCAAAGCCGCGCGCCAGGAGGCCGCCAACAGCGTGCTGGTGGATAACGGCGACCTCATTCAGGGCAGCCCGCTTGGCGATTACATGGCCGCGAAGGGCCTGAAAGACGGCGATGTGCATCCCGTATATAAAGCGCTGAACACGCTGGATTACGCCGTCGGCAACCTCGGCAACCATGAATTCAATTACGGCCTTGATTACCTGCATAAAGCCCTCGCTGGCGCGACATTCCCCTACGTCAACGCGAACATCATTGATGCCAAAACCCAAAAGCCGCTTTTTACGCCGTACCTGATTAAAGAAACCCAGGTAAAGGACAAAGACGGCAAGCCGCATACGCTGAAAATCGGCTACATCGGGTTTGTGCCACCGCAAATCATGACCTGGGATAAGGCGAATCTCAGCGGCAAAGTCACGGTTAACGATATCACCGAAACCGCCCGTAAATATGTGCCGCAAATGCGCGCGGAAGGCGCCGATCTGGTGGTGGTAGTGGCGCACTCGGGGCTCTCCGCCGAGCCATACAAAGCGATGGCGGAAAACTCGGTGTACTACTTAAGCCAGGTGCCGGGCGTGGACGCCATTCTTTTCGGCCATGCGCACGCGGTGTTCCCCGGTAAAGATTTCGCCGCCATCAAAGGCGCAGATATCGCCAAAGGCACGCTGAACGGCGTACCGGCGGTGATGCCGGGCATGTGGGGCGACCATCTGGGGATCGTCGATCTGGTGCTGAATAACGACAGCGGCACATGGAAAGTGACGCAAAGCAAAGCCGAAGCCCGCCCGATCTACGACACCCAGGCGAAGAAATCGCTCGCCGCTGAAGATCCGGCGCTGGTGAAAGTGCTGAAAGCGGATCACGACGCCACGCGCGAATTTGTCAGCCAGCCGGTCGGGAAATCCGCCGATCCGATGTACAGCTATCTGGCGCTGGTGCAGGACGATCCAACCGTGCAGGTGGTGAACAACGCGCAGAAAGCTTACGTGGAACACTTTATTCAGGGCGATCCGGATCTGGCGCAGTTACCGGTGCTCTCCGCCGCCGCGCCGTTTAAAGTGGGCGGGCGTAAAAACGATCCGGCAAGCTTCGTGGAAGTGGAAAAAGGCCAGCTGACGCTGCGTAACGCCGCCGATCTTTACCTCTACCCCAACACGCTGGTGGTGGTGAAGGCAACGGGCGCGGAAATAAAAGCGTGGCTGGAGTGCTCCGCCGGGCAGTTTAACCAGATTGACGTTAACAGCACGAAGCCGCAATCGCTGCTGAACTGGGACGGTTTTCGCACCTATAACTTCGACGTTATCGACGGCGTGAATTACCAGATAGACGTGACGCAGCCCGCCCGCTATGACGGTGAATGTCAGACGATCAACCCGAAAGCGGAGCGCATCAAAAACCTGACGTTTAACGGCAAGCCTATCGATCCGAACGCGACGTTCCTGGTCGCCACCAATAACTATCGCGCTTATGGCGGCAAGTTTGCCGGCACCGGCGGCAGCCATATCGCGTTTGCATCGCCGGACGAGAACCGCGCGGTGCTGGCGGCGTGGATTGGTGCCGAAACCAAACGCGCGGGTGAAATTCACCCGGCGGCGGATAACAACTGGCGTCTCGCGCCGATTGCAGGCAACCACAAGCTGGATATCCGCTTTGAAACCTCGCCTTCTGACAAAGCGGCGGCGTTCATCAAAGAGAAAGCGCAATACCCGATGACCAGCGTCGGCAAAGACGATATCGGTTTTGCGGTGTATCAGCTGGATCTGTCGAAGTAACGGCACTCACGCCAACCACTCCCCCCCAGGCCGGGTAAGGCGCAGCCGCACCCGGCACTCACGCCAACCAATCCCCTCCCAGGCCGGGTAAGGCGCAGCCGCACCCGGCACTCAGGCAAACCATTCCCCCCGTAGGCCGGGTAAGGCGCAGCCGCACCCGGCACTCAGGCCAACCACTCCCCTCGTAGGCCGGGTAAGGCGCAGCCGCACCCGGCATCCTGTCTTCAGCACCAGAACCCGGCGCTCACGCCGCTTGCTCTCCACGGTTCGCCATTACCTGCGGCAGATTAACTTCAATCCAGTCGGCCAGCGCGGCCACCTTCTCGCTCACCTCCACGCCGAGCGGCGTCAGGCTGTATTCCACATGCGGCGGCACCACCGGATACGAGACGCGGTCGACAAAACCGTCCTGCTCCAGCGCCTGTAACGACTGCGCCAACATCTTCTCGCTCACGCCGCCCATTTTCCGGCGCAGATCGCTGAAACGGTGCGTGCCGTCGCGCAGCGCCACCAGGATCAGCACGCCCCAGCGGCTGGTCACATGTTTCAGCACATCGCGTGACGGGCATTCTTCGGCGAACAGATTGCCGTCGCGTAACTGCTCACTCAGGGTAGAACGGGTCATTTCATACTTACCTTTTTGTACGTACTTACTAAAAGTTAGTTTGAGTGATAGTGTGCCACAACACCCAACCGAGACAAAGGAAAAGACCATGATTGCGATTACCGGCGCTACCGGCCAGCTTGGCCAGCGCGTGATTGATACCCTGCTGAACACCGTTGCGGCACAGGAGATTGTCGCGATTGTCCGCAACCCGGCGAAAGCCGCGGCGCTCAGCACCAGAGGCGTCCAGGTTCGCGCGGCTGATTATAATGACGCGGCGGCGCTCACCGCGGCACTCGCGGGCGTGGAAAAGCTGCTGCTCATCTCATCAAGTGAAATCGGCCAGCGCGCGACGCAGCACCGTAATGTTATCGACGCCGCGAAAACCGCAGGCGTGAAACTCATCGCTTACACCAGCCTGCTGCATGCCGATCGCTCGCCGCTGGGGCTTGCCGACGAACATGTCGCTACTGAAAAGATGCTCGCGGATGCCGGTATTCCTTATGTGCTGCTGCGTAACGGCTGGTACACCGAAAACTATCTGGCGAGCGTGCCGCCGGCGCTTGAGCACGGCGTGTTTATCGGCAGCGCAGGCGATGGGAAAATTGCGTCCGCCAGCCGTCAGGATTACGCCGAAGCCGCCGCCAAAGTGCTGACGCTTGATAACCAGGCCGGGCGCGTTTATGAGCTGGCGGGCGACCACGCCTGGACGCTTCGCGATTTAACCGCGCTGTTAAGTAAAGAGACCGGCAAAACGGTCGCGTATCAGAATTTGAGCGAGGCGGATTTCGCCGCGGCGCTCACGGGCGCGGGTCTGCCGGAAGGCTTTGCGAAACTGCTCGCGGATTCAGATATCGGCGCGTCCAAAGGCGGCCTGTTTGATGACAGCCGCCAGCTCAGCGTGCTCATTGGCCGCCCGACCACCTCGCTTGAAGCGAGCCTGCGTGAGAGTCTCAAACCGTGATATTAAATCTGGCAGGCTGCTTTCCCTGTGCCTGCCGGATACAATGCGAGCGCCTGCCACAGGCGCTCAAAACAATAAACCGAAAACAGGGATCCTCATGAAAGCACACCTTCTCGCACTTCCGCTGCTGCTGTGCAGCGCCGCCGCGTGGTCCATGAGCTGTGACAATCCGCGCAGCCCGTATGACACCACCTACTGCGCCGCGCTGGAAATGGTTCAGGGCGACCGCGACCTCAACCAGCAATATAAAAACACCATGTCCGTGCTCTCGCCTGCGCAGAAGCAGGTCGTGAAAAACGCCCAGATCTCGTGGCTGAAAGTGCGCGATCACGAGTGCGCGGAAGGCTCCACGCTGCTGCTCGGCTGCGCCAATGAGAAAATGACCGCCCGCATTGCGCTGCTGAAAAGCATCGAGCGCGAGTGCCGCAACGCCGGCTGCAACGACGCCGACCTCTCCCGCATCGAATAACCGTCAGGTTAATTAATTGTTAATTACGGTGGCGAAGGCCACCGTTGTTCTTATAATGGGGACTTACCCTTCGTGGAGAGCTCCTGTGCACGGCGTACCCGATCAGTTCACCGACGAACGCGACAGCGCCCGCTTCCGGCAATTGCCTGCGCTGCCGGGCGTGGAGCTTTATCACGCCCATATCGCGCATTACGCTTTTGAGCCCCACACCCATGAAGCCTTTGGCATCGGCGCGATTGAGCTTGGCGCCGAGCGCTTTCGCTACCGCGGCGCGCAGCACGTGGCGGCGGTGAATTCGCTCGTCACCATGAACCCCGATGAACTGCACACCGGCGAAGCGGCGACCCAGCAGGGCTGGCGCTACCGGATGATTTATCTGGAGCCCGAGACGCTGGCGCAGCTCACCGGCGAGCGTCACTGGTGGTTTGCCGAGGTGGAGCGTCACGATCCGCTACGCGCCCGCCAGACCGGCCAGCTTATCGCCGCACTCTGGTCCGCGCCGGATACGCTCGCGCAGCAGGGGTTGCTGCTCGATCTTATCGACACCTTCCGTCCGTATGCGCGCCATGCGCCGCAGGCTGCCGAAGGCGCGCACCGCTTCGACCGGGTACGCGAGTTTCTCTACGAAAACTACATGCTGCCGCTGACGCTCGATGAGATTGCCGCCGAAGCGGCGTTAAGCCCTTATCATTTCCAGCGCCAGTTCAAAGCGCGCTATGACGTCACGCCGCACCAGATGCTGATGGCGGTGCGCCTGTGGCGCGCCAAGCAGTTTCTCGCCGCTGGCCTGCCCGCCGCTGATGTCGCGGCGGCCGTGGGCCTTACCGATCAGCCGCACCTCACCCGCGCCTTCACCCGCCGCTACGGCATTACGCCCGCACGCTACCAGAAACAGGTGGCTCGCCAGATCTTCAGCCCGGCTATAATTCAGACACCGTTGTAAGGGAGAAGAGTGATGGAAAATCTGGCGAACTGGCGCTGGCTGAATGAACCCGCACGCTGGCGGCGCGAAAGTGACGCGCTGCATGTCACCACCGATGCGCAAACCGATTTCTGGCAAACCACCTGGTATGGCTTTCAGCGCCATTCCGGGCACGTGTTCGGTACGGAGGTTGCCGGTGAGTTTACCTTCCAGGTGCGCGTCGAGGGCGATTTCACCACGCTATATGATCAGGCGGGGCTGTTCCTGATGGCGGATGAGCAACACTGGCTGAAAGCGGGCATTGAGTATAACGACGCGCAGCCGATGATAGGCAGCGTGCTGACGCTTGAACGCTCCGACTGGGCGACCGGCATTTTCCCCGCCGCGCAGAAGCACTTCTGGCTGCGCCTGACGCACCAGAACCAGAGCCTGCGCCTGCAATACTCCACCGACGGCGACACCTGGCCGCTGCTGCGCCTGTGCCCGTTTCCGCAAGCGGAGCGCTATTTCCTCGGCGCGATGTGTTGTTCGCCGTCGCGCGCCGGGCTTGAGATAGTTTTCTCCGATTTTCGCCTCGGGCCGCCCAACGGCAAAGATCTGCACGATCTGAGCTGATGCGCAGCAAGCTGGTACAAGACGCCCGTTTTCGCCCGCCGCTACACTCATGCGCTAAACAGCGACGTGGGTGGTGATGATGTTAACGGGTGTGTTGTATGCCCTGCTGGCGGGGATGATGTGGGGGCTGATTTTCGTCGGCCCTTTGCTGGTGCCGGAATACCCGGCGGTATTGCAGTCGATGGGGCGCTACCTGGCGCTGGGCCTGCTGGCGCTGCCGCTGGCGTGGGCCGGCCGCGGGCGGTTAAAACAGCTTACCGCGCGCGACTGGCTGACCGCGCTGGCGCTGACCATGATGGGCAATCTTATCTATTACGTGTGTCTTGCGAGCGCCATTCAGCGCACCGGCGCGCCGGTCTCCACGATGATCATCGGCACGCTGCCGGTGGTCATCCCGGTCTTCGCCAATCTGCTCTACAGCCGTCGCGACGGCAGGCTGCCCTGGCGGCGGTTGTGCCCGGCGCTGGCGGCGATTTTCTGCGGGCTGGTCTGCGTCAATTTCGCCGAGCTGCGCCACGGTTTGCCGGGCTTTACGCCGGGCCGTTACGCAAGCGGCATTGCGCTGGCGAGCGTGTCGGTGATTTGCTGGGCGTGGTATGCGCTGCGTAACGCGCGCTGGCTGCGGGAAAACCCCGACAAGCACCCGATGATGTGGGCGACCGCGCAGGGGCTGGTGACGCTGCCCGTCTCGCTGGTGGGTTATATCGCCGCGTGCGTGTGGCTCTCTGCGGATAACAGCGGTTTCGCGCTGCCCTTCGGCCCGCGCCCTGGCGTGTTTATCGGCCTGATGATCGCCATTGCGCTCTGCTGTTCGTGGATTGGCGCGCTGTGCTGGAATATCGCAAGCCAGCGCCTGCCGACCGTGATCCTCGGCCCGCTTATCGTCTTTGAAACGCTGGCCGGGCTGCTCTACACCTTCTTGCTGCGCCAGAGCCTGCCGCCGCTGCTGACCCTGACCGGCATCGCGTTGCTGGCCGCAGGCGTGGTGATGGCGGTGCGGGTGAAAATCGTGCCGGTCGCGGAGCGCGTGACGCAGGAGGCGCCATAAAAAAAGGCCCGTCGGTGACGGGCCTTCAGGCTTAGAACGTTTCCCAGTTGTCGCTGCCGCCCGTCGGTGCGGCTTTGAGGCTCGCCACTGGCGCTGGCGCGCTGAAGGATGACGCCTGCGGCGCAACGCTTGCCGCGCGCGCCTGGGCGCGGTTGAGTTTAAACACCGCGACCGCTTCATTGAGCTTGCCGGCCTGATCTTCAAGGGCTGCTGCGGCGGCGGCGGACTCTTCCACCAGCGCGGCGTTCTGCTGCGTCACTTTATCCATCTCGGAGACCGCCAGGCCCACCTGATCGATACCGCGGCTCTGCTCATCGGACGCCGAGGCGATTTCCCCCATGATATCGGTCACACGCGTCACCGCGCCGACCACTTCTTTCATGGTTTCGCCCGCTTCGCGCACCAGCTGCGAGCCCGCATCGACGCGGTTGCCGGAGTTTTCGATAAGCGCTTTGATCTCTTTCGCCGCCTGCGCGCTGCGGCTTGCCAGCGTACGGACTTCGCCCGCCACCACCGCAAAACCACGGCCCTGCTCACCTGCACGCGCCGCTTCCACCGCCGCGTTGAGCGCGAGGATGTTGGTCTGGAACGCGATGCCGTCGATCACGTTGGTTATCTGCGCGATCTGGTTAGAGCTGGCGGCGATTTCATCCATGGTACGAACGACGCCATCCACCACTTCCCCGCCTTTCAGCGCGGTTTCCGACGCGGTACGCGCCAGTTGCGTCGCCTGACGGGCGTTGTCGGCGTTCTGTTTCACGGTCGCGGTCAGCTGTTCCATGCTGGCGGCGGTCTCTTCGAGCGACGCGGCCTGCTGCTCGGTGCGTGAAGAGAGATCGTTGCTGCCCGCGGAGATTTCGCTGGCACCGGTGAAGATGGTGTCGGTGCTGTCGCGCACGGTGCTGACCGTACGGGCCAGCGCCTGCTGCATCTCGTGAACGTTGCGCGCCAGCAGCGCCATTTCGTTATGGCCTTGCGCATCGATAGGCTGCGTCAGATCGCCTGCGGCAATCGCACGAATGTGACCCATGACGTCATGCAGCGGCAGCAGCAGCACACGGCGCATCGCCACCCAGCTGATGATAATCACAGCCAGCACCATTACCATAATCGCCGACAGGATCCACAGAATGCGCTCGTAGTCGCTTTCATTGTCTTTTACGCCTTTACTGGCAAGCTTCGCCTGCTCGGCGCGCCACTCGCGATAAACGACCTGCATGGCGTTCTGCTTCTGCTCGGCGTTCTGCTTGAACATGCCTTCCAGATTGCCTTCGGCCAGGAATTTGTTCATTTGCGCAAGCGTTGAGGAGTAGATGCGGTACTGCTCTTCCAGACGATCGACCAGCCGTTCGTCCATGCCCGGCGTTTCCGGCAGGCCATAGTATTTATCGTAATGGCTCTTCGACTCTGCCAGCAGTTTATTCGCGGTATCAACCAGTTGATTGAGCTGGCCGCCGTTGATCTGGTTCGCCATGTTGCCTTGCAGACGCAGCATGCCGCGGTTAAGCGTGACGCGCGTCTGGTTGAGGCTTATCCAGGCGTCGGTAAATTCTGCCACGTTCTGGCTGGAGATTTGCGAGACGTTAAAGTTGTCTTTGTCATTATTGAGCGCCGTGATGAAAACGCCTGCCGCGATAAGCTGCATCGCGCCCAGAACGATCAATACGGTAATTAAAAGGGTTATGACTTTTATACGTTTAAACATGAAAGACCTTTTTGCAGGTGTAATCCAGGGTGTATCTATCGGCAGGTCATTCAGGTTGTTTAATCAGCAAAGCGGCGTGGAGCGCGGTTTCCAGTTATTTCCTGATAGCGATCAGCCAGTTAGCTATCAAAATATTTTTGTGACACACCTCACACTTTAATCCCTCCTCCCCGAAAGGGTTATAGCCTCGCCTTAAAGATGCATTTAATATGCATCTTAATAAATCCTGAGTGAGGTACTGCTATGGCCTTCCGTGACCAACCCCTTGGCGAACTGGCGTTAACCATCCCGCGCGCCTCTGCGCTGTTTCGTAAATACAACCTGGATTTCTGCTGCGGCGGCAAACAGACGCTGCTGCGTGCGGCAACGCGCCAGGCGCTTGATTTGAACGCGATTGAAAGCGAACTGGCGGCATTGGCTGAAACACCTCTGGAGAAGGACTGGCAAGCCGCGCCGCTTGCTGAAATCATCGATCACATCCTTGTGCGCTACCACGACCGCCACCGTGAGCAGTTACCAGAGCTGATTTTGCAGGCCACCAAAGTGGAACGCGTTCACGCCGATAAACCGGGCGTGCCGAAGGGGCTCGCGAAGTATCTGAGCCTGCTGCACGACGAGCTGACGAGCCATATGATGAAAGAGGAGCGCGTACTGTTCCCGATGATTAAACAGGGCATGGGCAGCCAGGCAACCGGACCGATTAGCGTGATGGAGAGCGAGCACGACGAGGCGGGAGAACTGCTGGAGGTGATTAAGCACACCACGAATAACGTGACGCCGCCGCCGGAGGCCTGCACGACATGGCGCGCGCTGTATAACGGCATCAATGCGCTGATTGACGATCTGATGAATCACATCAGCCTTGAGAACAACACCCTTTTCCCGCGTGCCCTCGCAGGCGAAAAATAAAAGGCGCCCTGTCGAGCGCCTCAGTAACTTGACCTTTTGGGCCCGATACGTGGGCCCTTTTTTTATGGCTTAGCGGCGGAAGTTCGCCAGACGTTTCTTGCCGATAAACAACCAGCACACGCCCAGCACCACAAACCACAGCGGCGTCACCATCAGCGCCTGGCGGGTGTCGTCTTCCAGCGTCAGCAGCGCAATAACAAACACGAAGAACGCCATGCAGACCCAGCACATCAGTTTACCGAGCGGCATTTTATAGATCGATTTCTCATGCAGTTGCGGACGCTGCTTCCGGTACACCAGATAAGAGCACAGGATGATGGTCCAGACGAACATAAACAGGATAGCCGACACGGTGGTGATCATCGTAAACGCGGTGATGACGTTCGGGTTGATATAGAGCATCACCACACCGCCCAGCAGGCAGATGCAGGAGAAGGTCAACCCTTTCGCCGGTACGGCGCGTTTAGAGAGCTTCGCGAACGCTTTCGGCGCTACGCCGTCCTGCGCCAGGCCGTAGAGCATACGGCTGGTGGAGAAGACGCCGCTGTTGGCCGAAGAGGCCGCCGAGGTCAGCACCACAAAGTTAATCAGGCTCGCCGCCGCCGGCAGCCCCACCAGCACAAACAGCTCCACGAACGGGCTCTTGGTCGGCACGACGGAACTCCACGGCGTCACGGACATAATAATAATCAGCGCGAAGACGTAGAACATAATGATACGAACCGGAATCGAGTTGATCGCGCGCGGCAGCGATTTCTCCGGATCTTTGGTTTCGGCGGCGGTGGTGCCCACCAGCTCAATCCCCACAAACGCGAAGACCGCAATCTGGAAGCCCGCGAAGAACCCGCTCAGCCCTTTCGGGAACCAGCCGCCTTCATTCCACAGGTGCGTAAAGGACGCTTCAACGCCGGTCGGCGATTTAAAGTGCATCAGCACCATCACCAGCCCGACCACGATAAGCCCGACGATGGCGACGATTTTAATCATCGCGAACCAGAACTCCATCTCGCCGAACATTTTCACGGTGGCGAGGTTAAGGGAGAGCAGCAGCACGACCACCGCCAGCGACGCGACCCAGTCCGAAAGCCCAGGGAACCAGAACTGCGCATAAGCCGTGATGGCCACGACATCCGCCATGCCGGTGACCACCCAGCAGAACCAGTACGTCCAGCCGGTAAAATACCCCGCCCACGGGCCGAGTAAATCGGCGGCGAAATCGCTGAACGATTTATATTCGAGATTAGAGAGCAGCAGCTCGCCCATCGCCCGCATGACGAAAAACAGCATAAAGCCGATGATCATATAGACAAAAATGATCGACGGGCCGGCGAGGCTAATGGTTTTGCCAGAGCCCATAAATAACCCGGTGCCGATAGCGCCGCCGATAGCGATTAGCTGGATATGACGATTGGTTAGATTGCGCCGTAGCGACTGCTCAGCCGGTGCCTCAGCAGCATCAGCCACTTTGATCTGTTCTGACATGTTCGTTTCCTGTACCTGTCTGTGTTGTGGAGGCTCTGCTGGCCTCTATTTACGTGTTGAAATGACGATGTCCTTGGCGAAAGCAACATCGATATTAGGTAAGAATCGGAGGGTTGAATACTAAGATTTAAATATAATGTTAATTTTATGTTTAAAATGGGTGGCAAATCACTTTCACTTCGCGAAATGCATCACAAAAATACCCGTATTCCGCTTATTATCAAAATAAAATCGCGTCATTTCGCTTACGGGAAAACAATTCCCCGCCGCAGCGGGGAAAGGAAAAGCCTTACAGGATTTCCAGCAGTTCGACTTCAAAGACCAGCGTGCTGAACGGCGGAATGGATGCACCCGCGCCGCGCTCGCCGTAGGCCAGATTGTGCGGAATGGTCAGTTCCCATTTGGAGCCGACCGGCATCAGCGTCAGCGCTTCGATCCATCCTGCGATTACGCCGCTGACCGGGAATTCCGCGGGTTCGCCGCGCGCGACGGAGCTGTCAAATACGGTGCCGTCGATAAGTTTACCGGTGTAGTGCACACGCACGCGATCCTTACGGGACGGGATCGGGCCATCACCCTGCGTCAGCACGCGGAATTGCAGGCCGGATTCGGTGCTGTTCACCCCTTCGCGCTCGCGGTTTTCATCCAGATATTTCTGGCCTTCTACCGCCATCTCCTGCTGGCGCTCGCGACGCACGGCGTCGGCGCGTTCGTGGATTTCACGCAGCGCGCGATGCACCACGTCAACAGGAACGGCTGGCTGGTTGCCTTCCAGCGCGTCACGCAGCCCCGCCACCAGTGCTTCCGGCAGCAGACCCTGTAAGCCCGACTCGCGCAGTTGCTGTCCGACCTGTAAGCCAATGCCGTAGCTTGCCTGGGCTTCAATGGTGTCAAAAGAAGGGGTTGTCATGGGGTTATCCTTTCTCAATGGGAAAATTAGCGGGCAGCATAACAGCAGCGCCACGTTGGGTAAAATAATCCTCCGGCAAGGTGATAAGGTCAGGGATGTCAGCGCGCTCACGAATGCGCGCTTTACTACCGGCATCAAACAGTTAGAACGCTATAATGGTACACTGGCGCGGCGATGCGTTTGAGTGAATGAGGAGAAGACATGCCTGGACGAATTAAACCGCTGCTGGCGCAGGTATGGCACGCCCCGGATCATATCCGGCTGATGGACCCGCTGCCGCCTGCGCACCGACGCGGCATTATTCTTTGCGCGGTCGTTATCGCGCTGTGCTTTTTATGGCCTTCTTCCAACGAGCCGGAAACGCCGCAGCGTCGCGACGCGCAGCTCGATTTAACGCCTACGCCGGAAGCGCCGATGCAGCCGCAGGCGGTAGCACCTGTGGAAACGCCAGAGGCGAATGTCCAGCAGCCTGCGCCCAGCGCGCCGGTGCAGCCGTTCCAGAATAATGACATCGAGCAGCAGTGGCGTACTTATCGCGTGGAATCGGGCAAAACGCTGGCGCAACTGTTCCGCGATCACGGTCTGCCGCCGGAAGATGTGTACGCGATGGCGAAAGTGGAAGGCGACGGCAAGCCGCTCAGTAATCTTCAGCTGGGGCAGATGGTGCAGGTTCGTCAGAACGCCAGCGGCGTGGTGACGGCGCTGACCATTGATACCGGTGATAACCAGCAGGTGCTGTTTATCCGCCAGCCGGACGGCAGTTTCCTGCGCGTGCGCTGAGACTTTTCAGCATCTCAGAAAAGCAAAACGCCGGCACAAGGCCGGCGTCTTTACGTGTAGTTGAGTAAAAACTTACTCAGCAACCACGTTTACAGTCAGTTTAGCGAATACTTCGCTGTGAACCTGGAAGTCCACTTCGTGTTCGCCAGTGGTACGCAGAACGCCGTTCGGCAGACGAACTTCGCTCTTAGCCACGTCAACGCCAGCTGCAGTTACAGCGTCAGCGATGTCGCGAGTACCGATGGAACCGAACAGTTTACCTTCGTCGCCCGCTTTGGACGCGATGGTAACAGAGCCCAGCGCATTGATTTTCTCTGCGCGAGCTTCAGCAGCGGCCAGAACGTCAGCCAGTTTGGCTTCCAGTTCAGCGCGACGTGCTTCGAAGAACTCAACGTTTTTCTTGGTAGCCGGCACAGCTTTGCCCTGCGGAACCAGGAAGTTACGAGCGTAGCCCGCTTTAACGTTTACCTGGTCGCCCAGGCTGCCCAGGTTTGCTACTTTATCAAGCAGAATAACTTGCATTACCTTATCCTCTCAAAGTCGTATTAATGGACCGTGACCGATTACTGATGACGATCAGTGTACGGCAGCAGGGACAGGTAGCGAGCGCGTTTGATAGCGCGAGCCAGCTGACGCTGGTATTTTGCACGGGTACCGGTGATACGGCTCGGGACAATCTTACCGCTTTCGGTGATGTAGTTTTTCAGCGTAGCGATATCTTTATAGTCGATCTCTTGAACGCCTTCCGCGGTGAAACGGCAGAACTTGCGACGACGGAAATAACGTGCCATTTGGCTAGTCTCCAGAATCTATCAATTCAATCTGCTCGGCATGCAACACCATTTTGCTCAGTCCGTTCTTTGCCTTGTGGCAACTGATGAACCCCTGAACGGTGATTTGCGTGCCGACCGTTATACTGTGAGTAACGGCCTGGTTCTCGTGCCCGCTGATTATTACAGGCATCTGACACCACGCCTGCCGGTGGAAACCGGCCTCCTCCTGCACAGAACGATGCTCAAGCACGAACTGGCAATGAGGAATTCCTGATGGGCTGACCTTACGAAGGGGTGCCCTGCACACGGTGCCGGACAACACCAGACGGTTGGCCATCAGAATTACTCTTCAGAATCCCCAGCTTCAGCATCATCAGCGGTTTCGTTAGCGAAATCATCGCGACGCTCACGGCGCTCGTCTTTCGCTTTAACCATCGGAGAGGCTTCAGTTACGGCGTGTTTGGTGCGCATAACCATGCTGCGGATAACGGCATCGTTGAAGCGGAAGGTAGTTTCCAGCTCATCGATAACTTCCTGCGGCGCTTCAACGTTCATCAGAACGTAGTGTGCTTTGTGCAGTTTGTTGATCGGGTAAGCCAGCTGACGGCGGCCCCAGTCTTCCAGACGGTGGATCTTGCCTTCTGCACCAGTGATGGCAGCAGAGTAGCGCTCGATCATGCCCGGAACCTGTTCGCTCTGGTCAGGATGGACCATAAAAACGATTTCGTAATGACGCATCGAATTGCTCCTTACGGATTATTCAGCCTCCTGTCTGGGTCAGCCGCGGCCCGGGGAGGCAAGGAACGTGATTAAAGGGCGGCTGAAAAATTGACGCGTCATTCTAATGGCGGACCATGACAAACACAAGGCCGCTGGTAAAAAAAGCCGCAATCCCGGTTTGCCCGGCTTTTAAAGAGAGCGGCGGAAAAACGCAACCGTCGCATCCAGCGCCTCAGGCGTGATGCGGTGCTTCACGCCAGGCTGCCACTGGCAGGTGAGATTGTTATCCAGCGCCCGTTCGCGCAGCGCGTCGGCTAAACGCAGGCTCTGCGCCGCCGGCACAACGTCGTCCTCTTCGCCATGCCATAAAAACAGCGGGCGATCCGAAAGAGATGGCAGGCGCGCGCCCACGTCCCAGGGTGCCAGCGCGGCTCTCACCACGGCAGCTTCGGCGGGCTGCGGCGGGAAAAGCGTCTGTGAAAGCGCGCTAAACCAGCCGGAGCCCATCAGGCTCGCGACGCATTTCACTTCCGGATGATGGGACATGATGCCAAGCGCGGTCATGCCGCCCATCGACGCGCCGCCAACGGCGAGCCTGCCGTCCGCCACCAGCCCTTCATTGAGAATCGCGTCGCGCAGCGCCGGGTATTCCGTCAGCGTCGCGAGCAGGATTTGCCAGAACTGCGTCATCCGCCGTGGTGCATCGCCGCTAAAACGCGCGCCGTGATCGGGCGCGTCCGGCATAATCACGCGAAACCCGGCCTGCGCCAGGGCGACGGCGAAATAGCTGTAGACCGTTTTGGATGAGGTAAAGCCGTGATAAAACATGACCGTCGGCAACGGCTTGTCATGCTCTCCCGCAGGCACCGCATGCAGCGCCTCAATCCCCGCAAAACGCCGGGTCGAAATTTCGATCATACTTATCTCCTGCAAAACGTCTTTAGGCACAGACGCCATGATGCCAAAAACCCGCGCAACGCATGGATTTTTATCGTGTTGCGAGCCAGATTACGCTTTTACGATTTTCTACGCCCAAAAGCGCGCCTTCGTCGGCAGAACCGGGATATAGCGAACGCCTATTCCCTTACACTTACTACAATTAATCCCTGAGGTAACGAGAATGCATATGCGACGGCTCATCCCTTTATTAATGGTGGCGACACTGACGGCCTGTAGCGCCCTTGAAGGCACGCCGCAACCTGCGCCGCCGGTGGCGGATCATCCGCAGGAGATCCAGCGCTACCAGACGCAGGGGCTTGTCAAAATGGGCACCGTCACGACGCTGCAGTATGGATCACCGGATGACGCGCTGCGCGATATCGCCGCACAAGCAGGCGCCGCAGGCGCAGATTACTATCAGGTCATCTCCAATGATGACTCTCTGCTGCCTGGCCGCTGGCACGCCCGCGCGATTTTGTACCGAAAGTAAGCGTAAGCCGTCGTTTTATTTAGCGAAATTTACACTGCCTTTGCGTGCATTGATCGTACCTGCTGCACAATAACTTTCGGACTGCGCCCGGAACCGGCGCGCTGCATCTATCGAAAAGGTGTAAGGGAGCTGACAATGAAACGATCGCTGGCTTTAACGTCACTGCTGTTATCGGCGGGTCTGATTTCCACTTCTGCGCAGTCTGCCGAAGAGGTGAATGCTGACAGAGTGACGGGCTTAAATGAAATTGGCGTCATTTCGGTAAACGATATTTCCGGCACGCCGCAGGAGATTGAAAAAGTCATCGCCTATAAAGCGGACGAACAGGGCGCGGCGTATTATCGAATTATTCAGATGCATGAAAATCAGCGGGCCGATAACTGGCACGTGCAGGCAATTATCTATAGTTGAACGTTCTTTAGCTAAATTCTGGTTTTTATTTGGCCTTGCCATGATCCAAATCAAAATAGATTGAAACAAATAGTTACATTTACTCACTAAATATTAGGGCTCAACTGCCGTTGAAGGTGCCAAATACTGGCACTTTTGGGCTCTTTTATGACACTCTCATTTCAACGCTGGGGACTGGGCGCGAAGCTTTCATTCCTCACGGGCGTCGCGGTCGCGGCCCTTTTTTTATTGTTCACGTTTGCATTAAGTCACAAAGCCAGCGAACAGCTGGAAGCGCTGGCGCTTGAAGATCTCCATAACCAGACCACAAGCGTGGTGGATATGGCGCAGATGTTCGACAGCAGCCTCAGTGAGGAAGTGGCAAGCTTTACTAAACTCTTCAACAGTTTTATTCCGCAACCCATCAGCCGTGACGAAAGCCAGATGCAAAGCATCAATGGCATCAGCGTGCCAATGCTTAAAGGCGGCGAAACGTCGCTGCATGAAAACAACGCGCTGCCCGATGATTTCCTGACCCGCACCGGCGCTATCGCCACGCTGTTTGTCCGCAGCGGTGATAACTTCGTGCGCGTGGCGACCTCGCTGCGTAAAGAAGATGGCAGCCGCGCTATCGGCACGCAGCTCGATACCGCAAGCCCGGCGTTCGCGCCGGTCATGAAAGGCGAAACCTACCGCGGCCTGGCGCTGCTGTTCGGCAAACGCTACATCACGCAATACGAGCCGGTGAAAGACGCCAGCGGCAAGGTGATCGCGATTCTGTTCGTCGGGGTGGATATCACCAACTCATGGCAAGTGATGCGCAATAAAATCCTCAATCGCCGTCTGGGCGACAGCGGACATTTTTATGTCATTAACCGCGCGCCGGGCAAAACCTACGGCCAGTTCCTTTTCCATTCGAGCGATGAAGGCAAACGCCCGTCATGGCCGGACGCTGTCTTAAAACCGGTGCTGAGCGAGCCGCAGGGGACGCTTGAGATGGAAAAAGAAGATGGCCGCACTGCCCTGCTGAGCTTCACACAACTGCCGGGCTGGAACTGGGCGATTGTCGGCGAAGTGGATAAAGCGACGCTGCTGAGCGGTGTAACGAGCATGCGCAATCAGTTCCTTGCCGCAGGCGTTATCGTCTCGCTGCTGTTTGCCGCCGTGTTTGTCTGGACCGTTCGCCGCTGGCTTACCGCGCCGCTGCGTAACGTCATCACGCTTGCACGCCAGTACGCCGCAGGCGATCTGCGCGAAACCATCGACACACGCCGCCAGGATGAGGTCGGCCAGCTTATCGACGCCATCAATGGCATCGGCAACGGCCTGCAGCAGATAGTGACCCAGGTGCGCGACGCCGCAGGCGATATCAGCCACGGCACCCGCGCGCTGGCGTCCGACAGCGGCGAGATCAGCGAGCAGATCAACAAACAGGCGAGCAGCGTGGAGGAAACCTCCGCGAGCATGGAACAGCTGGCGGCCACGGTGTCGCAAAACGCCGCTAACATGGAGCAGACCCAGAGCCTGGTGAAAGAGGCGTCCGACGCCGTGCAGCACGGTGGCGAAACGGTCAGCAACGCGGTGACCACCATGAACGACATTCGCAGCGCTTCACAGCGCATCGCGGATATCACGCATGTGATCGAGTCTATCGCCTTCCAGACCAACATCCTGGCGCTGAACGCCGCCGTGGAAGCGGCGCGCGCCGGGGAGCATGGCAAAGGTTTCGCGGTCGTGGCGCAGGAAGTTCGCGCACTGGCGGCGCGCAGCGCCAACGCGGTGAAAGAGATAGAGCAGCTTATCAGCGACACGCTGGCGAAAGTCAGCGAGGGCCACGCGCTCTCCGAACAGACGCGCAACGCGATGGAAGCGATCATCAGCCGTATCGGTCAGATCAACCAACTGGTGACGGAAATTAACCACGCCTCGCACGAGCAGTCTGCCGGTATTGGCCAGGTGAATATCGCCATGCACCAGATTGGCGAAGCCACCCACATCAATGCCGAGCGCGTGACGCGCAGCGAGCAGACCGCGCAGGTACTGCGCGAGAAAGGCAACCACCTGAACGAACTGGTGAGCCTGTTCCGCCTGAAGGCGTAATCAGCCCGCCCCACCCGTGGCGCGCAGTAGCGCCTGCGCCAGCACCGGCTCCGGTAGCGGGCTGTCGCCACGGGTATCCAGCATCATCCGACACCAGGCCTGCGCCAGCGGCGGCGTCAGCGAGCGCAGCACCTGAGCGCCACTCGCCAGTAAAAAGAGCTGGGTGGTAATGGCGCGACCGGCTGCTTCATCGGGCCTGCGCAACTGCCCGGCGAGCTGTCGCCAGGCGCGATCGAAATGCCTGTCCTGCCCTTTTACCGCGTCAAATTCATGGCTCAGCATCTCCAGCACGCCCGGCTGGCGCGTCAGCACGCGCAATACGTCGAGGCACATAATGTTGCCAGAGCCTTCCCAGATACTGTTAACCGGCATTTCACGATAAAGCCGGGGCAGCTCGCTCTCTTCGCAATACCCGATACCGCCGAGCGCTTCCATCGCCTCCGCCACAAACGGAATGCCGCGCTTGCAGACGCCATATTTCGCAGCAGGCGTAAAGAGGCGGGCGAACGCCACTTCATGCGGCGATTCGCGCTGTTCCCAGGCGCGCGCCAGACGAAACAGCAGCGCGGTCTGCCCTTCCAGCTCCAGCGCCATGCGTCCGAGCACCTGACGCATCAGCGGCTGCTCAATAAGATTTTTGCCGAACGCCTGACGCTGATGGGTATGGTAAAGCGCCACCGCCAGCGCGCGGCGCATCAGCCCGTGGCTGCCGAGCGCGCAGTCAAAGCGCGTCATGCCGCCCATGCGCAGGATCTGGCGCACGCCTTCGCCCTCTTCGCCGAGCAGCCAGCCGAGCGCGTCGAGAAACTCCGCCTCGCTGCTGGCGTTCGAGCGGTTGCCGAGTTTATCTTTCAGACGTTCGAGGCGCACCGCGTTGCGCTGACCGTCCGGCAGAAAGCGCGGCACGAAGAAACACGAAAGACCGCCTTTTGTCTGCGCGAGCACCAGATGCGCGTCGCTTTGCGGCACCGAGAAAAACCATTTATGCCCCACCAGCCGGTACGCCTCGCCGGGGCCGCGCCCTGCTACGGGTTCCGCGCGGGTGGTATTACTGAGCACATCCGAACCGCCCTGCTTTTCCGTCATGCCCATGCCGATGAGCAGTCCGCGTTTCTGCGCGCCGGGCAGCAGGTGGGAATCGTAGCGATCGCTTGCCAGCGGGGTCTGCCAGTCGGCGAACAGCGGCGGCAGATGAGCCTGTAACAGGGGTGTCGCGGCAAACGTCATGGTAATCGGGCATAACGTGCCTGCTTCCACCTGCGCGTGCAGAACGAAGCGCGCCGCGCGGGCGACCAGCGCGCCTTCGCGCGCCGTCTCAAGCCACGGCAGATTATGAACCCGGTTAGCGAACAGCCCCTGCATCAGCAAGTGCCATGCCGGATGAAAGCGCACGTCGTCAAGACGTTCGCCGCGCGCGTCATAGCGCAGCAGCTCTGGCGGATTGGCGTTCGCCAGTCGCCCTAATTCCAGCGATTCCGCGGTGCCGAGCTGCTGGCCAATGCTTGCGAGCAATTCAGCGTCCCAGCCTGCGCCTTCGCGCAGCACCGCCTCGCGCAGCGCGGTATCGGATAAAAACAGATTGCTGTTATTGAGCGCAACGGGCTGGTTAAACACCGTATGGGTTTGCCAGTGCATAAATCCCTCTCCTTACCTGTGACAACCGCGTTAAGTATGGAAGGAGAGGAAAAAGAAACCGCCTGCGTGCTTCACAAAAGTGAAAACCCGTCAGCCGGCGATATAGTGAGGAATGAAACGAGAGGTATCTTTAGTAATAAGCGAGACATCTTCGCGGATGCCAATACCCGCGGGCTCATCGCCGACAATCCAGCTGCCGAGCAGCGTATAGCTGTTGCCAAAACGCGGCAGCGCCTGAAACGCCTGCCAGATAACCGGCTCGTTGCCGTAATCGCCCTCTTCGTGGGCCAGCACCTGCGATTCTTTATCAAACAGCGTCACGTTGCCGCCTTCGCGTGAGAACAGCGGTTTGCGAACGTACCCTGCGTAGCCCGCAAGCGCCTGCGCGACATCATGCCGCTCGCGCACGAAATCGTCGTTGAACCACGCCGGTAACAGATTCGGATGGCCCGGAAACTGCGCCCAGAGCAGCGGCAGCAGCCCTTTATTGCTGAGAATGCTTTTCCACAGCGGCTCATACCAGCGCTCGGCGCGCTTACAGAGCAGCGGGCCGTTGTCGTCGCGCATCATCCACTCCAGCGGATAGAGCTTAAATGCCTGCCGGATGACGTTATCGTCCAAATCCGTCAGCACGCCGCCAAGGCCCAGGCCAATCTCTTCGATATAGATAAAACGCGTCTCAAGGCCCGCCTGGCGCGCGCAGTCTTCCAGGTACAGCACCGTGCCGCGATCCTCTTCAGACTCCTGGCAGCAGCTGAAATAGAGCGGTTCAGGCGTCGCTATCTCAGCCAGACGCGCGATGAGCTTCTCCTGAAGGCTGTTGAACTGATCGGCATCGCGCGGGATAACGCCCTGGCGGCGCGCATCCTCCAGCCACTGCCACTGGAAATACGCGGATTCGTACAGCGAGGTGGGCGTATCGGCGTTGTACTCCAGCAGCTTCACCGGCCCCTGCCCGGTCCAGACAAAATCCATGCGCCCGTAAAGCGACGGATCCTGGTCTTTCCAGCTTTGGGCAATGGCGTCCCAGTACAGCTCGGGAATGGCGAGTTGCTCAAGCAGGCGCGCATCGCGCACGGCTCTATCCACCACGTCAAGGCACATCTCGTGCAGCTCCGCGGTGGGCGATTCTATCTGTTCTTCAATCTGGCGCAGCGTAAAGCGGTAGGCGCGGCTTTCATCCCAGTAGATTTCATCGTCAATAATATGAAAGTGAAAGCCGTGCTCGTGGGCGATACGCGCGAGATCCGGGCGTACCGGCGTGTGATGGCGCAGCATTTAGCCTCCCCAGCTACTGCGGGAGCTGGATGAACGGCCAAAGCCGCCGCGGGAAATCGTTGTGGCGCTGCGGGTGACGAGGCTATGGCTGCTGGCGCTGGCACCGGAGCGGTTGCCGCCGCGCCAGACATAATCGCCAGACGCGTTTTGCCAGACGGGGCGCGTGTAGTAGTAGTGATAGCCGGAGCCTGAGGTGTAATACGACGACGAGGAGTCATCCAGCTCGCGCTTTTTGTCTCTGTTGCTCGCCAGCAGGAAGCCCGCCATCATCGGCACCCAGGTTTTCGCCACGCCGTCGTAATAGCAGTTATTGCCATACGCGGTGCTACAGGCGTCCCAGGTGAGCTTCGGCGGAATATCTTTTTCAAACTCGGCTTTGGCGGTATTCCAGGCGTTGGTGCAGAGATCTGCCGGGTTCCCGTCCTCACGGCACTCGTCGGGCGTCGAGTAATAGACGCCATCGCCGTCATTGTCGTTATCGCCGGTATCCTGACAGGCTTTGAGGCCGAAAAACGCCGCGCCGCCCATGATGGCGAGCGTGAGTATTTTCGGCCCTTTTCGTTCCGGCTCCGGGCGTGGAAGAAATTTCAGATCCGAGGTATTCGCAACCGGATGACCGCCATTTTTCTTTCCACGTCTTTTCCTTGCTGCCGACATAGCCTTCCTTGTTATTTCGTTTTACCAGGTCATACAGGCCGCGTTCAGAATACCGCCCGCCAGCGACGCCACGCCCATGAAAATAGCGGCCGCGACGTTGCGGTTAATGATTTTCTCGCTCAGTTTCGGCATATATAAACGCACGCCGCCGTAGATTATAAGCTGGACGACGAGCGCGATCGCCCCCCAAATCAGATAGTCCGTAATGCTGACGGAGTTGATCGCCGCACTGGCGAGCGGCACCACATAGCCTAAAATCGCGCCGCCGAACGTAATCGCCGCCGCGCTGTTATTCTCTTTAATTAATTTCCACTCGTCGTGAGCGGTGATGCGGGTGTAGATGAACATGAAACAGTTAATCATCGCCAGCCCAATAAAAAAGTAAGCGCAAAACGCCATCAGTCCGTGGAATGTCTGCACGGTTGCATCTCCTGAGTCCAGTTAGAGGTATTGATTAAACAGGCAAATAGCCTGTGGCGCTTATAGTAGCAGCGGAGTTTAGGGTTTCTGGCGCTTTAATAAAACTTTACACAGGGAGCGGGGGCAATAAAAAACCCTCCGCAGAGGGTTTTACGATTAGCTGCGCTGACGCACGGCTTCGAAAAGGCAGATGCCTGTCGCCACCGAGACGTTCAGCGAGGAGACGCTGCCCGCCATCGGAATGCTGATAAGCTCGTCGCAGTGTTCACGGGTGAGACGACGCATCCCTTCCCCTTCCGCGCCCATCACCAGCGCCAGCGGGCCGGTCATTTTGCTCTGAAAGAGCGTATGATCCGCCTCGCCCGCCGTGCCGACGATCCAGACATTCTCTTCCTGCAACAGACGCATGGTGCGCGCGAGGTTGGTCACGCGGATCAGCGGCACGCTTTCCGCCGCGCCACAGGCGACTTTTTTAGCGGTCGCGTTAAGCTGCGCGGAGCGATCTTTCGGCACGATCACCGCATGTACGCCCGCCGCGTCGGCGCTGCGCAGGCAGGCGCCGAGGTTATGCGGATCGGTCACGCCATCCAGGATCAGCAGGAATGGCTGCGCGTGCGCCGCCAGCAGATCCGGCAGATCGTTTTCGCCATACTGACGCCCCGGCTTGACGCGCGCGACGATACCCTGATGCACCGCGCCATCCGCTTTTTCATCCAGCCACTGGCGGTTTGCCACCTGCACTGGCACGCCCTGCGCTTCCAGCGCGTGGATCAGCGGCAGCAGACGTTTATCTTCACGTCCTTTCAGAATAAATACTTCCTGAAAGCGCTCGGGAGCGCGCTCCAGCAGGGCCTGCACCGCGTGGATGCCGTAAATCATTTCACTCATGAATGGTACTCGTTATGGGCGGCAAGCCGCCCGGTGTTAGGCAATACGTAATAAATCGGGCCTGGCTCGCAGGCCCCGCGATTACTCGTCGCGCTTTTTCTTCGCCGCGCGCTTCGCTTTGGTGGCGGCCGCGATTTTCTGCGTTTTGGCCGACGGTTTTTTACTGCTTTTCGCCGGTTTGTCGCTCTTCTCTGCCCGCGCCGCGCCATCTTTCTTCACCTTTCCACGGCCTTTCTCACTGCGAAATGCCTCGTTAGGTTCGAAATTCTGGCGCTTGCCGACCTGACGACGGCTGCGGTTTTTAGCGCCGCCGCCTCGCTTCTCGCGCTCGCGCGCGGTTTTACCCACGTTACGTGGCCCGCGTTCGCTGGAGATGAGCGAGAAATCGATTTTGCGCTCGTCCATGTTAACCGCTTCGACTTTGACTTCGACGCGGTCGCCCAGACGATACGTCTGGCCGCCGGATTCGCCAATCAACCGCTGGCCGACCTGATCAAAGCGGTAATAGTCGTTATCCAGCGACGAGACATGCACCAGGCCATCGATAAAGAGATCGGTCAGGCGCACGAAGAAACCAAAGCCGGTGACGCTTGAGATCACGCCGGAGAAGGTCTGGCCGACCTGATCCTGCATGAAGTCGCACTTCAGCCAGTCCGCGACTTCACGGGTGGCTTCGTCGGCGCGGCGTTCCGTCATGGAACAGTGCTGGCCCAGTTGCAGCATCTCTTCCATGGTGTAGTGCCAGCCACCGCTTTCAGTGGTGTTGCCTTCGTGGCCCTGCTCTTTGGCGATCAGGTATTTAATCGCGCGGTGCAGCGTGAGATCCGGGTAGCGGCGAATCGGCGAGGTAAAGTGTGCGTAGGATTGCAGCGCGAGGCCAAAGTGGCCGCGGTTTTCCGGATCGTAAATCGCCTGCTTCATCGAGCGCAGCAGCATGGTTTGCAGCATCTCGTGATCGGGACGATCGGCGATGGAATCGAGCAGCTCGGCGTAGTCGCGCGGTTCCGGCTTGTTGCCGCCCGGCAGCTCCAGCCCCAGCTCCGCCAGTACAGAGCGGAACGAGGTGATCGCTTCGTTGGTCGGGCGATCGTGAATACGGAACAGCGCCGGCTCTTTGTGCTTCTCGACAAAGCGCGCGGCCGAAATGTTGGCGAGGATCATGCACTCTTCGATAAGCTTGTGCGCGTCGTTACGCTGGGTCTGCTCGATGCGATCGATACGGCGCTCGGCGTTGAAGATGAACTTCGCCTCTTCGCTCTCAAACGAGATACCGCCGCGCTCGGTGCGCGCCTCTTCCAGCGCTTTATACAGCGTGTGCAGCTCTTCAAGATGCTTCACCAGCGGTTGATACTGGCTGCGCAGATCTTCATCGCCCTGCAGAATATGCCACACCTTGGTGTAGGTCAGACGGGCGTGCGAGCTCATCACCGCTTCATAGAATTTATAGCCAGTGAGACGGCCTTTGGCGGAGATCGTCATCTCACAGACCATACAGAGGCGATCCACCTGCGGATTCAGCGAACACAGGCCGTTGGAGAGCACTTCCGGCAGCATCGGAACAACCTGCGACGGGAAGTAAACCGACGTGCCGCGGTTGCGCGCTTCGTTATCAAGCGGAGTCGGCGGGCGTACATAGTAGCTGACGTCGGCGATAGCCACCCACAGGCGCCAGCCGCCGCCGCGTTTTTTCTCACAGAATACGGCATCGTCAAAGTCGCGGGCGTCTTCGCCGTCGATGGTGACAAGCGGCAGGTTGCGCAAATCGACGCGCCCCACTTTGGCCTCTTCCGGCACTTCTTCTTTCAGGTGCGCAATCTGTTCTTCGACGGCTTTCGGCCAGACGTAAGGGATTTCATGGGTGCGCAGCGCCATATCGACGGCCATGCCGGTGCCCATGTTGTCGCCGAGCACTTCAACAATTTTACCGATAGCTTTGGTGCGGCGCGTCGGACGCTGTGTCAGCTCGACGACCACGACATACCCCATGCGTGCGCCCATCACCTCTTCCGGCGGAATGAGGATATCAAAGCTCAGGCGGCTGTCGTCCGGCACCACGAAGCCGACGCCCGCGTCGGTGAAATAGCGCCCGACGATATTGCTCTGCTTCGGCACCAGCACGCGCACGATACGCGCTTCGCGGCGGCCTTTGCGGTCTGAACCGAGCGGCTGCGCCAGGACGATATCGCCGTGAATGCAGGTTTTCATCTGCTCAGACGAGAGATAGAGATCGTCTTTACGGCCCTCTACGCGCAGGAAACCGTAACCGTCGCGATGGCCGATGACGGTGCCTTTTTGCAGATCAAGACGTTCCGGCAGCGCATAGCACTGGCGGCGGGTAAAGACTAACTGGCCGTCGCGCTCCATGGCGCGCAGGCGGCGACGCAGCGCTTCCAGCTGTTCCTCGCCTTCAATGCCGAGTTCAGACGCCAGTTCATCGCGGTTAGCCGGTTTTTCACGTTTGGTTAAATGTTCAAGGATGAATTCCCGGCTCGGGATGGGATTGGCGTACTTTTCAGCTTCTCGTTCCTGAAAAGGATCGTGTGACATAGCGGTTCCTCCGTTGTCATCAGTGGCGCGAATGCGTCATTCCACCAGCAATAATTTGTAAAGCGGCTGGTTTTCCTGCACTAAATCGGCCAGCGTGTAGTTATCCAGTTCCTGAAGAAAGCGCGCCACCGCGTCGCCCAGCACCTGTTTCAGGCGACACGCGGGGGTGATGTGACAGAACGCGCTACTGCAGTTCACTATAGACAGGGGCTCCAGCTCACGCACGACATCACCAATACGGATGGTTGCGGCTGGTTTGCCAAGGCGGATCCCGCCGTTTTTACCCCTCACGGCGGTCACATAGCCCGCACGACTAAGTTGGTTGATTATTTTGACCATATGATTGCGGGAGACGCCGTACACCTCAGTGACTTCAGAAATGCTGGTCATGCGGCCTTCCGGCAGGGACGCCATATAGATCAAAGCCCGTAGCCCGAAATCGGTAAAACTCGTTAACTGCACATCAACCTCAGAATATGGGAGGGGAAAAACGCGGTTCGCCCAGTGGGCGATATATTGATGATAAACCAGCCACATGTCAGGCGGCTAATTTATTTGAAAAAGGCGGGTAAAAACCGGGAAAACAAAGGGCGCGTTTGCCGCGCCCCTGGTCATTTTATGCGTCGAACGGATCGCGCAGGATCATGGTTTCGGTACGATCCGGACCGGTAGAGATGATGTCGATCGGCACGCCGGTGACTTCTTCAATACGTTTGATATAGTTCAGCGCCGCCTGCGGCAGGCCGCTGCGCTCTTTCACGCCGAAGGTGGATTCAGACCAGCCCGGCATGGTTTCGTAAATCGGCTCGATACCTTCCCAGTCATCCGCCGCCATCGGGGTGGTGGTGACTTCGCGGCCATCCGGCATACGGTAAGCGACGCAGATTTTCACCTCTTCCAGACCGTCCAGGACGTCCAGTTTGGTCAGGCAGAAGCCGGACAGGGAGTTGATCTGCACGGCGCGGCGCACCGCTACCGCATCCAGCCAGCCGGTACGACGGCGACGACCGGTGGTGGCACCGAATTCATTGCCTTTTTTGCACAGGAATTCGCCGACATCGTCGAACAGCTCGGTCGGGAACGGGCCTGCGCCCACGCGGGTGGAGTAAGCTTTGATGATGCCGAGCACGTAGTCCACATAACGCGGACCAATGCCGGAACCGGTCGCGACGCCGCCTGCGGTGGTGTTGGAGGAGGTGACATACGGATAGGTGCCGTGGTCGATATCCAGCAGCGTACCCTGCGCGCCTTCAAACATGATGAAGTCGCCACGTTTACGCGCCTGATCCAGCAGATCGGAAACATCCACCACCATGCTGGTCAGCACGTCGGCAATCGCCATGACGTCGTCCAGCACTTTCTGGTAGTCAACCGCTTCAACTTTGTAGAAGTTCACCAGCTGGAAGTTGTGGTATTCCAGCACTTCTTTCAGTTTTTCAGCGAAAGTGGCTTTATCAAAGAGATCGCCCACGCGCAGACCGCGACGTGCGACTTTATCTTCATAGGCCGGGCCGATGCCGCGACCGGTGGTGCCGATGGCTTTGGCGCCGCGCGCTTTCTCACGTGCGACGTCGAGCGCGACGTGGTAGTCGAGGATCAGCGGGCAGGCTTCAGATAACAGCAGACGTTCGCGAACCGGGATACCACGGTCTTCCAGTTCCTTCATCTCTTTCATCAGCGCGGCAGGCGACAGCACAACGCCGTTACCAATGATGCTGGTGACGTTATCGCGAAGAATGCCTGATGGAATAAGATGGAGGACGGTTTTTTCACCGTTGATTACGAGAGTATGGCCTGCGTTGTGACCGCCCTGGTAGCGTACAACATATTTAGCCCGTTCAGTCAGAAGATCGACGATCTTCCCTTTACCTTCGTCACCCCATTGGGTGCCCAGTACGACGACGTTGTTACCCATTTTTCAAAATCACCGTTTGCTTAAAAAAGGATTCTAACACCAGCTTTGCTGATGTTCAGCCCTTTTTGTATACAAATTTCGTCGATTTTGCCCGATTTTTATTCAGTTAATCGTTTTCCTCAACATGTAGTAGATAACAATCCCGGCAACCACAAGACCACCACCGAAACGGCGCAGTAAGGTGTCCGGCATTTGCGCCACAGAGAGGATCATCCGCCGCCACAGACGTGGAAAAAGCAGCGGGCCGAGCCCTTCGACCACCAGCACCAGACCCAGCGCCAGCAAAACCGTTGTATTCATTGTGCGTAAAACCTGCATAAAAAAAGAGCCGGTCATTGCCGGCTCTTGTTTAGGGTAATGGCTTAACGTGTGCTATTGGCCGGCGTTTTCATATAACGGAAGAAATCGCTGTCCGGGCTTAACACCATCACATCCTGATTGGAGTTAAAGCTGCTCTCATAGGCACGCAGGCTGCGGATAAAGGCGTAGAAATCTGGATCCTGGCTGAACGCGTCGGCGAACAGTTTCGCGGCTTCGGCATCGCCTTCACCACGCAGGATACGCGCCTGACGCTCCGCTTCCGCAAGCGTACGGGTCACTTCGTAATCCGCCGCCGCACGCAATTTCTCAGCCTCTTCCTGACCCTGTGAACGGTGACGACGGGCGACCGCTTCACGCTCGGCGCGCATACGGTTGAAGATAGCTTCCGAGACTTCCGCCGGCAGGTTGATCTGCTTGATACGCACGTCAACCACTTCAATACCGAGTGCAGCCATACTGTTCGGGTTGATCACCGGCACTTTACCGTTGGTCTCTTCGGTCACGCGTTTAGCCGCAGAGGCGATAGCGTCATCCGCCGCCGGGGTTTCGACTTCATCTTCAGTGCCCGCAGAACCGGAGTTCAGCGCTTCGCGCACTTCAGACGTCAGACGACCACGAGAATCGGTCACGATGTCTTTCACGTCGAGACGACCAATTTCAGAACGCAGACGGTCAGAGAACTTACGTTTCAGCAGCACTTCCGCCTGAGAGAGATCGCCGCCGCCTGTCGCCAGGTAGTAACGGCTGAAATCGCTGATGCGCCATTTAATGTAAGAATCGACGATCAAGTCTTTCTTCTCTTTGGTGACGAAACGATCCGCCTGGTTATCCATGGTCTGGATACGGGCGTCCAGCGTCTTCACCGACTCGATAAACGGCAGCTTAAAGTGCAGGCCAGGCTCATACACTTTCGGCTTGTTATCGTTGTCACGCACCACTTTACTGAACTGCAGGATGATGCCGCGCTCACCCTCTTTCACCACAAAAATCGAGGTGTAAAGCACCACCAACGCGATGATGATTACCGCAATGACTGACTTACGCATCGTTATTCACTCCCTTCGCGCTGGTAATCGTTACGCTGCGCGTTGGCACGGCGTTGATCCATAATATCGCCACGGCCAGAGGACGCGCTGTTGCTCGCGCCGCTGTTACCGCTACCGGAAGCCGGCGGCAGACGCAGCAGCGGATTGCCGCTGTTGTTGTCGTCGCTCGCGGCAGGCGCAGAACCGCCTTTCAGCATCTGATCCAGCGGTAACACCATCAGGTTTCCGCCTTTATCGTTGACCAGCACTTTACGGGTGTGGCTCAGCACTTTTTCCATGGTTTCGATATACAGACGCTCGCGGGTAATTTCCGGCGCGGCTTTATATTCCGGCAGGATCTTCGCAAAGCGCGCCACTTCACCCTGAGCTTCCAGGACAGTCTGCGTTTTATACGCGCGGGCTTCTTCCAGAATACGCTGCGCCTGACCGTTTGCACGCGGCTGCACTTCGTTGCTGTACGCTTCCGCTTCACGGATGTACTGCTGTTCGTTTTCACGGGCGGCAATCGCGTCGTCAAACGCGGCTTTTACCTCTTCCGGCGGACGGGCGGCCTGGAAGTTAACGTCGAGCAGCGTGATGCCCATGTTGTACGGACGAATGGTTTCTTCCAGCTCGCGCTGGGTATCGCTACGGATAACGGTACGGCCTTCCGTCAGAATGCGGTCCATCGTGTATTTACCGATGACGCCGCGCAGGGCGCTGTCGGTGGCCTGACGCAGGCTGTCGTCCGCGTTGGCGACGCTAAACAGGTAGCGCTGCGGATCGGTGACGCGGTACTGGACGTTCATCTCAACGCGCACCACGTTTTCATCAGACGTTAGCATGATGCCGGAGGCGGCCAGCTCACGCACGGCTTCCACGTTGACCGGCACCACTTCATCAATAAAGGTGGGCTTCCAGTTAAGACCCGGCTCAACCAGATGGCTGAATTTGCCAAAACGCGTCACAACGCCGCGCTCAGCTTCTTTGATGGTATAGAACCCGGTGACGGCCCATAAGACGACCGCAGCGACCGCGACGATACCGACGATACGACCGCCGACCGGGCTACGTGGCTCCTGCGAAGCACCGCCGCCTTTACCACCGCCAATGCCGCCCAGCTTTTTGCTGAGTTTACGGAAGATATCATCCAGATCCGGCGGCCCCTGCTCGCGACCGCCTTTATTTCCCCCAGAGTTGCCGCCAGGCTTGCTGCTTCCCCACGGGTCGCGGTCCTGTCCGTTATTACCGGGCTGATTCCACGCCATGTTTATGCTCCATATTTGTTATGCGGTGATATACCTTTCGTCCTTCAGATGGCGTGATGGCGTGCGCTTTCATTCATTGTGCTAATGCGAAAAAGCGCAGGCGTCATCACGCCGCCTGAGTTCATCCGGGTACCCCCCAAAGGGGAATATTTTCAGGCTTCGGCCGGCCGGTTAGACCACGTAGTCAACCAATGCCGGTTCCTGTTTACAGAGGCGACGCCAGTCAACAATCGGCATGCGAACTTGCAGTCCGACGCAACCGTCCTCCTCCATCCACTCTTTTTCGATCGCCTGAAGCTGGTAAAACCGGCTCCGCAGACGCCCCGCTTCCGGCGGAAGACGCAGCGCACGCTGGACTATTTCGCCGGAGAGACGTTCCGTCAGGGCCTGGAAAAGCAGTGGCACGCCCGCCCCCGTCTGCGCGGAAAGCCACACGCGGATGGGCACATTCTCGTCGTTCCTGTCGATACGCGGCTCGAAATCCTCCAGCATGTCGACTTTATTCATCACCAGCAGCGTCGGGATCTCGTGGGCGTCGATTTCTTCGAGCACGGTATTAACCGCCTCGATATTCTCCGCCATGCGGACATCCGCCGCGTCGATCACATGCAGCAGCAGCGTCGCCTGACGCGTCTCCTGCAGCGTGGCTTTAAACGCCGCGACCAGATCGTGCGGCAGATGGCGGATAAACCCGACCGTATCCGCCAGCACCGTTTCGCCGACGTCCGCGACGTCTATGCGGCGCAGCGTCGGGTCGAGTGTCGCGAACAGCTGATCCGCTGCATACACCTCAGCCGTGGTGATTTGGTTAAACAGGGTGGATTTGCCGGCGTTGGTGTAGCCCACCAGAGAGACGGTGGGAATATCGGCTTTGGTACGCGACCGACGTCCCTGCTCTCGCTGCTTCTCGACGCGCTCCAGGCGCGAGAGGATCTGAGTAATACGGTTACGCAGTAAGCGACGGTCGGTTTCCAGCTGGGTTTCACCCGGGCCGCGCAGGCCGATACCGCCTTTCTGGCGCTCAAGGTGGGTCCAGCCGCGCACCAGTCGCGTGGCTAAATGGCGCAGCTGCGCCAGCTCAACCTGCAGCTTCCCTTCATGGGTGCGTGCACGCTGGGCGAAAATATCAAGAATCAGGCCGGTGCGGTCGATAACGCGACACTCGCACAGGCGCTCAAGATTACGTTCCTGAGCCGGGGTCAACGCATGATCAAAAAGGACAACAGACGCCCCAGTGGCTTTGACTGCATCGGCAATCTCAACGGCTTTACCTTCACCAACAAAATACTTTGGGTGCGGCGCTTTACGGCTACCGGTAATCACCTGTAATGCTTCGACACCGGCGGAAGAGACCAGAGATTCGAACTCCTGGAGGTCTTCCATATCTTTGTCTTGCGTAAAATAGATGTGTACCAGCACCGCCTGCTCACCGGCATCATAACGGTCAAACAAGCGTAAACCCTCTTAAAATACCAGCGGGGAACACAGACGAACTGGTCCCCCGACATGGAGCAACAGCCAGGCCTTACTCGGCGTCTTCGCTATCCTGAGAGGCAGCAGAAGATGGCTGTGCGTTGTTGCTGTGATGGTAGTTATTGGAACCGCCACCCGCGTTGTTACTATGGTGAGAAACCGGACGAGACGGCACCACGGTCGAGATCGCGTGCTTATAAACCATCTGGCTGACCGTGTTTTTCAACAGGATCACGAACTGATCGAAAGATTCAATCTGACCTTGCAGCTTAATACCATTCACCAAATAAATAGAAACTGGAACACGTTCCCGACGCAGCGCGTTGAGGAACGGATCTTGCAAAGATTGCCCCTTAGCCATTCTATCTTTTCCTTATATGCTTGTTGTTTATACTCTTGAACCCTTGGGCTCTGAAAAACTGCGTAAAAATCCGCGCACGATACGGTTCAATTGTACACATTCATTGTTGCTTCGCACCAATAACCTGTAACACATCGCTGTACGCCTGTTCAGGCTTCTCACTGTCGAGCCAGTGTACGCCTTCCCAACCGCGCAGCCAGGTCATTTGCCGCTTCGCTAACTGTCTCGTGGCGCAAATACCTCGATAAACCATTTCGTCGTATGAGATTTCACCCGCCAGATAAGACCACATCTGACGGTATCCCACGCAACGAACGGAAGGCATGTCCGTATGCAAATCTCCACGGGCAAATAACGCCCGGACTTCTGCCTCAAAACCTGAAGCCAACATCTGGTGAAAACGCTGCTCAATGCGCTGATGGAGCAGTTCACGGCTCGCCGGGGCGATGGCGAACTGATGCACCTGATAGGGCAGAGCTTCTCCTGACGTTTGCGTCAGTTCCGTTAAAGTTTTACCCGAAATGAAAAAAACTTCCAGTGCCCGGGAAAGCCTTTGCGGATCGTTGGGATGGATTCGCTGCGCCGCGACAGGGTCGATATCCTGAAGCTTGCGGTGTAATGCGTCCCACCCCTGCTCTGCTGCCTGCCGTTCGATCTCCGCTCTGATGGTCGGATCCGCTGAAGGAAGCGGCGAAAGCCCTTCCAGCAGCGCCTTAAAGTAGAGCATGGTGCCGCCCACGAGCAGCGGTATGCGCCCGGCGGCGACAATCTCCGCCATCGCTTGTAGCGCATCGCGGCGGAAATCGGCCGCAGAGTACGCCTGCGCGGGATCGATAATATCCAGCAAGCGGTGCGGCGCCTGCGACAATTCGTGCGCATCAGGCTTGGCGGTGCCGATATCCATGCCCTTATAGACCAGCGCGGAATCCACGCTAATCAGCTCCACCGGCAGCGTCTGGCGCAGGCGAATGGCTAACGCCGTTTTGCCGGATGCCGTCGGCCCCATCAGAAAAATCGCCTTCGGAAGGCCTGTTTTACTTACATCATTCATGTGTCAGGGCATTCATCGCCGGTTGTAGATCAATAGGTTGTAATAGACCACCCGGCGGCGTTTTCACCATCTGCGGACACAGCCTTTCGAGCTCCGCCAGCGTCGCGATGGCTTGCGCGACGCTCCACGGTTGCGCGATAACCAGATGGCGGGCAAGCCATCCGGCAATAGCGGCGTCGTCAGCATTTGGTTGCTGCGCCAGGTAGCCTATCAGTTCGGGAATCAAGATTTGTAAATTTTGTTGGCGTAAGGGTAAAGGCACTGCACGAATTGTCACGTGATGCCCGTCGAGGACGATTTCGATACCCAGGCGCGCCAGTTGCGGCTGCGCGCGGGTCATAATATCGCGCTCATCGCCGGAAATTTTTAGACGAACCGGAATCAGTAACGGCTGTGCGCAGGGCGCTTCATCATGCGGCAACAGCTGCGCCTGTTTGAGATAACGCTCCGCCACGCTTAAGGCCAGCAGCATGAGCTTACCGTCGCGCTCAAGCAGCGCCACGTTTTCAGACACCAGCGTCAGCACGCGTCCAAAACTGTGCGAATGGCCTTCCAGCGCAGGCGCGGACGGCATAACTTCACGCGCGCTTGTCACCGAAGGCGCGGCAGGCGGCGGCGTCACCGCGGGCGTCTCCAGCAATTGTTTGTACAGCGCGCCCTGCTGTTTCTGATAGCCCGGCGTCGCATGCGGCCAGCCGCCGTTGCTGGCAGCGCTGCGCCCGGCACTACTGCCTGCTGACGCCCCGCCGGATGAATAGCGCGGCGCGTCGTTCTCGCGTGTGCTCACACGCTCACGCGGCGCCGGGTCCGCAAACTGATTTTTCCCCGCCGCGACGCGGTTTTCAAGCTGAAAGCGTGGCGCGTCCTCGGCCGGTTCATTGAGAGAGAGCGGATTTGCCGCCTGCTGCTGCAGCACGCTTACCACGCCCTGATAGATAAAATCGTGCACCAGGCGCGACTGGTGAAAACGCACTTCATGCTTGGCCGGATGCACGTTCACATCCACCTGATGCGGATCGATTTCCAGATACAACACATACGCAGGTTGCTGATCGATGCCGAGCTTATCTTCACAGGCCTGGCGAATCGCATGGTTAATCAACCGGTCGCGCATCATACGGCCATTTACATAGCAGTACTGGATTTCGGCCAGCGCCGCCGTAGTGCCTTTCGGCTCCGCCACCCAACCGCGCAGCGCCAGATCGCCGTGCTGCCACTCGATAGCCAGCGCGTGCTCCAGAAATGCCGGGCCGCAAATGCTGCCAAGACGGCGTTCACGCGGCGCGTTGCCCTGCACAGCCCTGTACTGACGCATCATTTTGCCGTTATGGCTGAGATTAATCGTCACGTCAAAGCGCGCCAGCGCGATGCGCCGCACCACTTCGTCAATGTGCGTGAATTCGGTTTTCTCGGTGCGCATGAATTTGCGCCGCGCGGGGGTGTTGTAGAACAGATCCAGGACTTCCAGCGTGGTGCCGACCGGGTGCGCCGCCGGTTTAATGGTCACCTCCATATCGCGGCCTTCGGCGTACGCCTGCCAGGCTTCCTGCTGATCGGCGGTGCGCGAGGTGAGCGTGAGACGCGATACCGAACTGATACTGGCCAGCGCTTCGCCGCGAAAGCCGAGGCTGATGATGGCTTCGAGATCGTCCAGCGAGGCGATTTTACTGGTAGCGTGACGCGCCAGCGCCAACGCCAGCTCATCTTTCTTAATGCCGCCGCCGTTATCGCGGATGCGGATAAGCTTCGCGCCGCCACGCTCGATATCGATATCAATGCGCGTGGCGCCCGCGTCGAGACTGTTTTCCACCAGCTCTTTCACAACCGACGCAGGGCGCTCCACCACCTCGCCCGCGGCGATCTGGTTCGCAAGCTGCGGCGGCAGAACCTGAATCGGCATGAATTCTCCTTACTGAATCACGGTGACCTGGCTTGTGGCGTTGTCAGCGGAGCGGGCGGTCTGCCCCGTTCCGCCGTCACCCTTTGGCGCGGCCTGGAGCGGATGCGCAATAAAGTAGTTGCGCAGCCCCTGATAAATCGCTTCGGCAATTTGCTGCTGATAATCATCGCTTGCCAGCAAACGCTCTTCGCCGGTGTTGCTGATAAAACCGGTCTCCACTAAAAGCGACGGGATATCCGGCGAGCGCAGCACGCCGAGGCTTGCGTGTTCCGGCCGCCGCTTATGCAGCGCGCCCACCCGCTGAAGCTGCCCGAGCACGCTGGTGGCGACATCATACCCGACGCGCTGTGAATGGCCGAACTGCAAATCCAGTACCGCCTGGCTCAGGTACGGGTCCGCCTGGCTGTTCGCGAGCACGTCGCCTGCGCCGCCGAGAAGCTCTGATTGTTTCTCGTGCTGCTCAAGCCAGCTCGCCATTTCGCTGTTGGCACGACGATTCGAGAGCACCCAGACGGATGCGCCGGTGGCGTCGCGGTTAGGCGCGGCGTCGGCGTGAATGGAGACCAACAGATTCGCGTTTTGCTGGCGCGCCACATCGGAGCGGCCCATGACGGAGATAAAATAGTCGCCGTCGCGGGTCAGCACGCCTTTAAACATCGGATCGTCATTAAGCAGCGTTCGCAGCTTACGGGCGATAGCGATGGTGACATTTTTCTCGCGCACGCCGCCGGGGCCGATAGCGCCGGGATCCTGGCCGCCATGCCCGGCGTCGATAGCCACCACCACGCGATCGGATGTCGCGGTCCGACTGACGCTGCGCCCCGGCCGCGTCACGGTATTGCTGCCGACGACGCTGGTGATACGGTCGTTATCGGTGCGAAACGGGTTGCGCGCAGGCTCGGACGATCGAACGGGAGCGGCGACGGGCTCGCGCTGCGCCACAACCGGTGGCGGCGGTGGCGGCGGCGGCTCGTCGGCGTCGATCGTAAAGACGACGTTATAGCCCGCGCCCTTTTGCTGCTTCACCGCGCGCGCTTTGCCATCTTTGGTTAAATCGACCACCAGACGCAGCGACTGATTATCTTTCGGCTGCCCGGCGCGAATGCTCTTGACCAGGTTTTCGCCGCTAAAGATCAACGGCAGGCCCTGAATCACGCCGGTCTGTTTAATATCAAGGGCGACGCTGCGCTTAACCTGCTGCGAGTAAGCGTATTCAGGATCGCCCATAAAACTTAAGGTGATCCGCGCCTGGCCGTCGCCGTTGGACACCTGAATATCAGATAGCGTCGCCCCGAACGCGGGCGCGCATACCGCCAGCAGAAGCGCCACTACCCAGTTTTTCATGCGTGTGATCATCCTGTCGTCCTTGCGTTCAGGCGAGGCGGGCCAGCAGCGCGTCACCAGCGGCGGAGACCGCTTTCACCCGCGCTTCTCGCCCTTGCTCCTGCCATGACAAGTGGATTTCGATATCGGGCGACGGCAACACGCCCGCGCCCTGCTGCGGCCACTCGACAAGGCAAATGGCGTCGTCGGTGAAGTAATCGCGAATGCCCATGAACTCCAGCTCTTCTGGATCGGCCAGACGATAGAGATCGAAGTGATAGACCATTCTGTTTTCCAGCGTATAAGGCTCAACCAGCGTGTACGTCGGGCTTTTCACGTTGCCCTGATGACCGCACGCCTGCAGAAAGCCACGGCTGAATGTGGTTTTGCCCGCGCCTAAATCGCCATACAGATGGATAACGGTCGCGCCGGTGCAGGCACGCGCCACGCGTGCGCCGAGATCGAGGGTGGCCTGCTCTTCGGGTAAAGGTATAACGCGATTAATCATGATTCTGGTCTGTGTCTATATCCGGGTTAACAAAACGATAGAGCGTGGAAAACAGATCGGTTGCCAGCATGCCGCGCGTGCCAAAGCGCTTCGCGAGCGCATCCGCCGCCGCGCCGTGCGCCACGCTGCCTGCGCAGGCGGCATCAAAAAGGTTAAGCCCCTGCGCCAGCAACGCGCCGATAATACCGGAAAGCACGTCGCCCATGCCGCCCGTACCCATGCCAGGATTACCGACATCGATAATGCCGCATTCGTCCTGCGGCCCTGTTACCACCGTTCCCGCGCCTTTCAGCACCACGCACCCCCCGTAGCGCTGCGCCAGTTCTCTGGCGCTAAGTAAGCGGTCACTCTCAATTTCTGCCACGCTACGGTTAAGTAACCGCGCGGCCTCGCCGGGGTGCGGCGTAAGAATGCGATTGTGACTGGTATCGGGAGCGATTGCCAGAAGGTTAAGCGCGTCCGCATCCCACAGCATCGGTTTGTCACACTGGCGTACTTTCGCCAGCGCCGATTTGCCCCACTCCTGCTGCCCGAGCCCCGGCCCGATAACCACGACGTCGGCCCATTCCAGACTGGCGTCGAGCGCATCGCTGGTGAGTTCATGCACCATCAGCTCCGGGCGTGCAGTCACAAGCGGCGCGATGTTTTCCGCGCGAGTAAGTACTCGCACCAGGCCTGCGCCCGCACGCAACGCCGCCTCGCCGGTCATGCGGATAGCGCCAGCGGTGCCATGATCGCCGCCGATAATCACCAGCTTGCCGTTATCGCCTTTATGCGAACCAGGACGGCGCGGCCGGAGCCAGCGGGAGAGCTGCGTTGCGTCGAAGCGCGCATACGGCGCCTGTTGCCCGGCAAGCCACGCCTCAAGCCCCAGCGCGTGATAATGCAACCGCCCGACGACGTCACGGGCGCGGCCAGTAAGCAGCCCCGGCTTGAGCGCAATAAACGTCACGGTATGCGCGGCATGAATCACCGCGCCCGGCGCAGCGCCAGTTTGCGCCAGCAGGCCGGACGGAGTATCCAGCGCCACTACGGGTGCCCGATGTTTATTCGCCTGTTCAATCAGCGCGGCGACGTTCTCGCGCGGAGCCTGAGAAAGCCCCGTGCCGAGCAATGCATCGATAATCAGATCGCAGGTTTCCGGCAGCGGCGTATGCGGCGCATGGATTTCACCGCCTGCGCCGAGCCAGGCCTCGCGCGCGGCCTGCGCCTCTTCCGGCAACGGTTTGTCGCTTTCCAGCGCCAGCAGCGTCACGTCAATGCCCGCCGCCTGCGCCAGACGCGCCACCACATAGCCATCACCACCGTTATTGCCGTGGCCGCACAGCACCAGCCAGCGCTGGCTGTGCGGATACGCCGCGCGCGCCACCTGAAACGCCGCATCACCCGCGCGTTGCATCAGTTCATAGAGCGTCAGCCCGAGGCTGTCCGCCGCCTCGCGTTCCGCCGTGCGCAGCCAGTCTGCGGGCCAGACGGAGTGTGGTATACTGGCGTCGTTTTTGTTCATCCCGTGGTCCGTCATGTCTGAACCCCTCGATCTCAATCAGTTAGCGCAAAAAATTAAACAATGGGGTGCCGAGCTCGGTTTCCAGCAGGTCGGTATTACCGATACCGATCTCAGCGCCAGCGAAGGCGCGTTACAGGCGTGGCTGGATAAACAGTATCACGGCGAGATGGAGTGGATGGCGCGTCACGGTATGCTGCGCGCCCGCCCGCATGAACTGCTGCCCGGCACGCTGCGCGTTATCAGCGTGCGCATGAATTATCTGCCTGCCAGGGCGGCGTTTGCCAGCACGCTGAAAGATCCCTCGCTCGGCTACGTGAGCCGTTACGCCCTGGGGCGCGATTACCATAAGCTTTTGAGAAACCGGCTGAAAAAACTCGGCGAAACGCTGCAACAGCATTGCGCATCGCTGAATTTTAGACCTTTTGTCGACTCCGCGCCCATCCTTGAGCGCCCGCTCGCCGAAAAAGCGGGTCTCGGCTGGACCGGCAAGCATTCGCTGATCTTAAGCCGCGACGCCGGGTCGTTTTTCTTTCTTGGCGAACTGCTGGTGGATATACCGCTACCAGTGGATAAGCCTGTCGAAGAAGGCTGCGGGCGCTGCGTGGCCTGCATGACCATCTGCCCCACCGGCGCGATTGTCGAGCCGTACACGGTCGATGCGCGCCGCTGCATCTCTTATCTCACTATTGAGCTTGAAGGCGCGATCCCTGAAGAGTTTCGCCCGCTGATGGGCAACCGCATTTATGGCTGCGACGACTGCCAGCTGATTTGCCCGTGGAACCGTTTTTCACAACTCACCGATGAAGCGGATTTCAGCCCGCGCCAGGCGCTGCACGCGCCAAAGCTGATTGAACTGTTTAGCTGGAGCGAAGCGCACTTTCTGAAAGTCACGGAAGGGTCGGCGATCCGCCGCATTGGCCACTTACGCTGGTTGCGTAATATCGCGGTCGCGCTCGGCAACGCGCCCTGGGACGAGGCTAATATCACGGCGTTGCAACAGCGCAAAGGTGAGCACCCACTTCTTGATGAGCATATTGACTGGGCGATTGCGCAACAAACAGACAAACGTAATGCCTGCGTGGTGGAAGTGCAGCTCCCGCAGAAACAGCGGCTGGTCAGAGTGATTGAGAAAGGCTTGCCGCGCGACGCCTAGACGCGTTTCGCTGTGAATAAAATTAAAAAAGTCTTGTCATTCAAAGGCCATGATTATCAAAAAGCCTCAAAATTAACATTTGGTAATAAATTATTTATTATCAATATCAATAAGATAAAGAAAAGATGTGAACAAAGTTATCATTTCTGCTCACAGGATAACTTTATGCATTCTGTGGATAAGTCTGTTTAGAAAAGTGTGGCACAAACGTGAAAAACCCGCCGTAGCGCGCGTTATCGCTGTGGATAATTTGTACAATCGAGGAGATTTGGAGCGGGAAACGAGACTCGAACTCGCGACCCCGACCTTGGCAAGGTCGTGCTCTACCAACTGAGCTATTCCCGCTTGGGTGGTGTTGCCTTTCGGCATTTCAAATTTTGGAGCGGGAAACGAGACTCGAACTCGCGACCCCGACCTTGGCAAGGTCGTGCTCTACCAACTGAGCTATTCCCGCTTAATCTTTGTCTTTCTGGCTGCTACTGCGTTGGCTGCCTTCACTCATCTTAGTCACTTACTTAAGTAAGCTCCCAAGAATTCGTTCAGTTGCCGCCTTGTCGCAACCCGAAATACGTTGATTGGGTGGTGCTGCCTTTCGGCGATTTCAAATTTTGGAGCGGGAAACGAGACTCGAACTCGCGACCCCGACCTTGGCAAGGTCGTGCTCTACCAACTGAGCTATTCCCGCTCTGCGTAATTCACATTTCTGTGTCGTTACGGGAGGCGCATTATACGAGAAATGATTTCTACCGCAACCCCTTAAACGCTTTTTTTCGTGATTTTTGTCTGACTGCGTTTTTATTCGCCAAAGCGATCACTTTATCAACAAAAGAGGGGCTTAGCCCCTCGCTTGCATCACAATTTTATAAAATGTTCGCGGTAATAGGCGAGTTCCGCTACCGATTCGCGGATATCGTCCAGCGCCTGGTGGGTATTCTGTTTTTTAAGGCCATCGAGCACTTCCGGCTTCCAGCGGCGCGCCAGCTCTTTCAGGGTGCTGACATCCAGATAGCGGTAGTGGAAATACGCTTCCAGCTCCGGCATGTATTTAAACAGGAAGCGGCGATCCTGGCCGATGCTGTTGCCGCAGATGGGCGATTTTCCGGCCGGTACCCACTGCTTAAGAAATTCGAGGGTCGCCAGTTCCGCTTCGCGATCGCCCATCGTGCTCGCCTTCACGCGATCCACCAGCCCGCTGGCGGTATGGGTGCGCACGTTCCAGTCATCCATCAGCGCCAGCTGCTCGTCAGACTGATGCACGGCGATAACCGGCCCTTCTGCCAGAATGTTGAGGTTGGCGTCGGTCACCAGGGTGGCGATCTCAATGATGCGATCCTGTCGCGGGTCAAGCCCGGTCATTTCCAGATCGATCCAAATGAGGTTGTTTTCATTGGCACTCATGCTATTTTCCATCCGTATCGCGTCACGCTGGGGTGACAGGCAGTTAATTCATTTACAATAGCTGGTATCATAGAGGTTTTGCCCACCAGGGGCGACCAGGAGCCATTAAGATTGAGCAAAAATAAACTCTCCAAAGGTCAGCAACGCCGCGTCTCAGCGAATCATCAGCGCCGGCTCAAACAGACTCCGGAGAAAGCCGATCCCGACGACTCGCAGTTTGGTGAGCCTCGCGACGGCCGCGTTATCAGTCGTTTTGGTCAGCATGCCGACGTCGAAGCGTCTGACGGCGGGGTGCACCGCTGCAACATTCGCCGCACTATCCGCTCGCTGGTGACTGGCGATCGCGTCGTCTGGCGTCCGGCGAAAGAAAACGTGCAGGGCAAAGGCATTGTCGATGCGGTGCACGAGCGCACCTCCGTCCTGACGCGCCCGGATTTTTACGACGGCGTGAAGCCTATCGCCGCGAATATCGACCAAATCATTATCGTCTCGGCCATCCTGCCGGAGCTGTCGCTGAATATTATCGACCGCTATCTGGTGGCCTGTGAAACGCTGGATATTGAGCCATTACTGGTGCTCAACAAGATTGACCTGCTTGATGAAAAAGACCTGGCCTTCGTCAACGAGCAGATGGATATCTATCGCCGTATCGGCTATCGCGTCCTGCTGGTTTCCAGCTACAAAGACGAAGGGCTGAAAGAACTGGAAGAGGCGCTGATTGGCCGCACCAGCATCTTCGCCGGGCAGTCGGGCGTCGGGAAATCGAGCCTGCTGAATAATCTGCTGGGCCTCAAGGATAACCAGATTCTGGTTAACGATGTTTCTGATAACTCCGGGCTTGGCCAGCACACCACGACCGCCTCGCGCCTCTATCACTTCCCCGGCGGCGGCGAAGTCATCGATTCCCCGGGCGTGCGCGAGTTCGGCCTGTGGCATCTGGAGCCTGACCAGATCACCCGCGGCTTTATCGAATTCCACGATTATCTCGGCCTGTGCAAATTCCGCGACTGCAAACATGGCAGCGATCCGGGTTGCGCCATTCGCGAGGCCGTCGAGCGCGGCGAGATAGCCGAAACCCGCTTCGACAATTATCACCGGATTCTGGAAAGCATGGCGCAGGTAAAAACGCGTAAAAACTTTTCCGAAAGCGACGACTGACAATTACGCTTGGCGTCGTTAGAATCAGCCCCTTTTTCTGACAGGCCCGGCATATAACCGGGCCAGGAATGACGAAACACTGGCCTGGAGGCTACCTTGTTAAACGAAATCAAACTTTCGCTGCAATACATTCTGCCCAAACAGTGGCTCACCCGTCTGGCTGGCTGGGGCGCGAGCAAACGCGCAGGCTGGCTGACTAAACTGGTCATCGATCTGTTTGTGAAGTACTACAAGGTCAACATGAGCGAGGCGCAGAAGCCCGATACCGCCAGCTATCGCACCTTTAACGAATTTTTTGTGCGTCCGCTGCGTGATGAAGTTCGCCCGCTGAACACCGATCCGAACGTGCTGGCAATGCCGGCAGACGGCGTAATCAGCCAGCTCGGGCGCATCGAAGGCGATAAAATCCTGCAGGCCAAAGGCCACAACTACACGCTGGAAGCGCTGCTGGCAGGCAACTATCTGATGGCCGATCTGTTCCGTAACGGCACCTTCGCGACCACTTATCTCTCGCCGCGCGACTATCACCGCGTCCATATGCCATGCAACGGCATCCTGCGCGAAATGATCTATGTGCCGGGCGATCTCTTCTCGGTAAACCATCTGACCGCGCAGAACGTGCCGAACCTGTTCGCCCGTAACGAGCGTGTCATCTGCCTGTTCGACACGGAATTCGGGCCGATGGCGCAAATTCTGGTGGGCGCGACGATTGTGGGGAGCATCGAAACCGTCTGGGCTGGCACCATCACCCCGCCGCGTGAAGGCATCATCAAGCGCTGGACGTACCCGGCAGGCGAAAGCGACGGCGCCGTGGCGCTGCTGAAAGGCCAGGAGATGGGCCGCTTCAAGCTCGGCTCAACGGTTATCAACCTGTTCGCGCCGGGCAAAGTGGAGCTGGTTGAGCATCTGCAAAGCCTCTCCGTCACGCGTCTCGGCGAGCCGCTGGCGGTCTCTGTTGAGGCGGTCGCAGCCGACGTCGCCCCTGCGGTTATCTCACAAGAAGAAGCCGACGCCGAGCGTGAAGCCAACCCGCTGGTAGATAACGACCAAAACCGTTAATTCAAAGGTAAATGACGTGCGCCTGATCCTTTACGTGCTGCTGGCCTGGAGCCTGAGCTTTTGGGCGAACGCCGCAACCGCGCCTGATGAAAAACAGATAGCGCAGGAGCTGGAACAGGCCAAAGCGGCCAAAAACCAGCCCGATCAGGCGCAAGTGGTTGAAGCCCTGCAGGCGGCGCAAAACGCGCTTGAGGAGCGAAAAGCTTCCCTTGAGCGCGCAAAGCAATATCAGGAGGTTATCGATAACTTCCCTAAGCTTTCGCAGTCGCTGCGCCAGCAACTCAACAATCTGCGCGATGAGCCGCGCCGGGTGCCTACCGGGCTTACCACCGACGCGCTCAATCAGGAGATCCTCCAGGTCAGCAGTCAGTTGCTGGAGAAGAGCCGCGAGGCGCAGCAGGAGCAGGATCGCGCGCGCGAAATCGCCGACTCCTTAAGCCAGCTTCCCCAGCAGCAAACCGACGCGCGCCGCCAGCTTAACGAGATGGAACGCCGCGCGGGCGCGCCGACCGGCTCAAATGCGCTTGGCGCGGCGCAGCTGCTTAGCCAGCAGGCCGAATCGTCTCAACTGAAAGCCCGCGTTGACGAACTCGAACTCGCCCAGCTCTCCGCCAGCAACCGCCAGGAGCTGGCGCGCCTGCGCGCGGAACTGGCGCAAAAGCAGAGCGAACAGCTTGATGCTTACCTCCAGGCGCTGCGCAATCAGCTTAACAGCCAGCGCCAGCAGGAAGCTGAGCGCGCGCTGGAGAGCACCGAACTGCTTGCCGAGAACAGCGCCAACCTGCCGCCGGCGATTGTCGAGCAGTTCAACGTAAACCGCGAGCTGTCGCGCGCGCTAAACCAGCAGGCGCAGCGTATGGATCTGGTGGCGTCCCAGCAGCGGCAGGCCACCAGTCAGACCATGCAGGTGCGTCAGGCGTTAACCACGCTGCGTGAACAGTCACAGTGGCTCGGGGTGTCGAACGTGCTCGGCGAGGCGCTGCGCGCCCAAGTGTCGCGCCTGCCAGAGATGCCGAAGCTTCAGCAACTCGATACCGAAATGGCGCAGCTTCGCGTCCATCGTCTGCGCTATGAAGATCAGCTCAACAAGCAGCCGCAGCTGCGCCAGTTGCGACAGGCGGACGGCAAGCCGCTGACGGCAGAGCAGAGCCGTATTCTCGACGCGCAGTTACGCACCCAACGCGAACTGCTCAACTCGCTGTTGCAGGGCGGCGATACGTTAATCCTTGAGCTTACCAAGCTGAAAGTGGCAAACAGCCAGCTTGAAGACGCGCTGAAAGAAGTGAACGAGGCGACGCACCGCTACCTGTTCTGGACTTCAGACGTCAGCCCGCTCACTATCAGCTGGCCGGTGGATATCGTTCAGGATTTGCGCCGTCTTATCTCGCTCGACTTTTTCGGCCAGCTCGGTAAAGCCGCCGTGATGATGGTGACCAGCAAAGAGACGCTGCTGCCGCTCTTCGGCGCGCTGCTGCTGGTGGGCTTTAGTATCAGTTCGCGGCGTCACTTTACAGCGTTTCTGGAGCGCTCCAGCGCGCGGGTCGGGAAGGTAACGCAGGACCATTTCTGGCTCACGATGCGCACGGTGTTCTGGTCGATTCTGGTGGCCTCTCCCCTGCCCGTGCTGTGGGCGACGCTTGGCTATGGCCTTCGTGAAGCCTGGCCCTGGCCTATCGCCGTGGCGGTCGGCGATGGCGTCACCGCCACGGTGCCGCTGCTGTGGGTCGTGATGATTTCTGCGACCTTCGCACGCCCGAACGGCCTGTTTATCACGCATTTCGGCTGGCCGCGCAACCGGGTCGCCCGCGCGATGCGCTACTACCTGATGAGCATCGGCTTTATCGTGCCGCTCATCATGGCGTTGATTACCTTCGATAACCTCAACGACCGCGAATTCTCCGGCTCGCTGGGGCGGCTGTGCTTTGTGCTTATCTGCGGCGCGCTGGCGATCGTCACGCTCAGCCTCAAGCGTGCGGGCCTCCCGCTCTTTCTCGATAAAGAAGGCAACGGCGATAACTGGGTCAACCGGCTGCTGTGGAACCTGCTGCTGTGCGCGCCGTTAACGGCAATCCTCGCTGCGGCCGTCGGTTATCTCGCCACCGCGCAGGCGCTGCTGGCGCGTCTGGAAACGTCCGTCGCCATCTGGTTTCTGCTGCTGGTGATTTACCACATCATTCGCCGCTGGATGCTCATTCAGCGCCGTCGCCTGGCCTTTGACCGCGCCCGCTCGCGTCGCGCGGAAATTCTGGCCCAGCGCGCCCGCGGCGAAGAAGAACCGCACCACGGGCACAGCACCGAAGGCAGCGTGGAAGTGGAAGTCGCGGAGCTTGATCTGGATGCGATCAGCGCCCAGTCGCTGCGCCTGGTGCGCTCGATCCTGACGCTTATCGCGCTGCTGTCCGTGATTGTGCTGTGGTCGGAAATTCACTCGGCTTTCGGGTTCCTTGAGAATATTTCGCTGTGGGATGTCACCTCGACCGTTCAGGGCGTTGAGAGCATTGAACCGATTACGCTTGGCGCAGTGCTGATCGCCATTCTGGTGTTTATCGTCACCACGCAGCTGGTGCGTAACCTGCCCGCGCTGCTGGAGCTGGTCGTGCTGCAACATCTGGAGCTGACGCCAGGCACTGGTTACGCCATTACCACCATCACCAAATATCTGCTGATGCTGATAGGCGGCCTGGTGGGCTTCTCCATGATTGGTATTGAGTGGTCGAAGCTGCAATGGCTGGTGGCGGCGCTCGGTGTAGGGCTCGGTTTCGGCTTACAGGAGATTTTTGCCAACTTTATTTCGGGCCTGATTATTCTCTTTGAAAAGCCGATTCGTATCGGCGATACCGTGACCATTCGCGATTTAACCGGCAGCGTGACGCGCATCAACACGCGCGCGACGACCATCAGCGACTGGGACCGTAAAGAGATAATCGTGCCGAATAAGGCGTTCATTACCGAGCAGTTTATTAACTGGTCGCTCTCGGATTCGGTCACGCGCGTGGTGCTGACGGTGCCTGCGCCGGCAGATGCTAACAGCGAAGAGGTAACGCAGATCCTCTATCGTGCCGCTGAGAAGTGCTCGTATGTGATTGATAACCCGCCGCCGGAAGTGTTCCTGGTCGATTTGCAGCAGGGTATTCAGCTCTTTGAACTGCGTATTCACGCCGCCGAGATGGGACACCGCATGCCGCTGCGCCACGAAATCCATCAGCTGATTTTGCAGGGCTTCCGCGAGCATGGCATCGAGATGCCGTTCCCGCCGTTCCAGATGCGTCTGGAGAGCCTCGACGGCAAGCGCATGGCGCGAACGTTAAGTTCAGCCGGGCGCACCAGCCGCGCGCCGGGCAGTATGTAACGAAAAAGGAGCCGCAAGGCTCCTTTTTTATGGCGGCAATTCTGTTGTTGAAGTCGTTTAGTAAAGGTGGGTGCGCTGCGCTTACCCACCCTACAAGGCAAATTAAGCCTTATCTAACACCGTAGGGCGGGTAAGCGCAGCGCACCCGCCACAGGTAAGCATTCAGCCGTTACGCCCGGTCGACCGTAAAAGCGATAACTTCAGCGAGGCTCTCTGCGCCCAGCGCCAGCATAATCAGGCGATCGACACCCAGCGCCACGCCGGAACAATCCGGCAGGCCCACTTTCAGCGCTTCCAGCAGGTTGTAATCCACCGGCTGCTGCGGCAGACCGCGCTGAAGGCGTTTGCGGTTATCCTGCTCGAAACGCTGCTGCTGCTCGCGCGCGTCGGTCAGCTCATGGAAACCATTCGCCAGCTCAATGCCTTTGTAATAGACCTCAAAACGCTCCGCCACGCGGTGATCTTCGGTGCTGATTTGTGCGAGCGCCGCCTGGCTTGCCGGGAAGTGATACACAAACACCGGGCGATCTTTACCAATGTGCGGCTCAACGCCCATAGAGAACAAGAGTTGCAGGAGCGTGTCACGATCTTCTTCGGTATCGGCGATATTGCTCAGGTCAAGCTTCGCCGCCACTTCACGCAACTGCGTTTTATCCGCCGACAGCGGATCTATCTCCAGATGGCGCTGGAACGCCTGCTGGTAGGAAATGGTCTCGGCGGGCTGGCACTCCAGCACCTGCTGCAGAAGATCGTCCACCTCGTTCATCAGGCGGTACATATCGTAATGCGGGCGATACCACTCCAGCATCGTGAATTCCGGGTTGTGATGACGCCCCATCTCTTCATTACGAAAGCTTCGGCACAGCTGATACACCGGCCCACAGCCCGCCGCCAGCAGGCGTTTCATGTGATATTCCGGGCTGGTCATCAGATAGAGATTAATCCCCTGGGAATGGCCGGGACCGACGAAACGCGTTTCAAACGGGAACAGGTGGATATCGGTTACCGTCGCCTGGCTCATGCAGGGGGTTTCCACCTCCAGTACGCCGCGGTCCGCGAAAAAACGGCGGATCTCCGCCATGATGGCGGCGCGTTTCAACAGGTTGGGGATGGATGCGCTCGGCTGCCAGGTGGCCGTCTCGCTCATGGTACTTTCTCCGTCGTCAAACAAGGGCACGAAGTCTACTCGTATCCCGTTCGCCAGACAAATTTTGCGCACTTTTTTCCTTTATTCACGCCAGATTTGCGTTTTGTGAGCCACTTCAATTAACCCGGCGTGTAAAACGCGCCGCACCGCCCCAAAAAATCGAACACATCAAATTTCCCCTTTAGGGCTAAGGTTATACTCACCTACCCAAAAAGGAGCAGGGGAATGCTTTACCCCCGCGCAGCCCCGAGTTTTCGCCTTAGTTACCGCGCGGTGGGAATAACTAAAACCCGGAGGAATGTCGTGCATACTTTTCAAGCCGATCTCGCCATTATCGGTGCCGGCGGTGCGGGACTGCGGGCAGCCATTGCGGCGGCCGAGCGTAATCCCAACGCTAAAATCGCACTGATTTCAAAAGTCTATCCGATGCGTAGCCATACCGTCGCCGCTGAAGGCGGTTCGGCGGCCGTTGCCCAGGATCATGACAGTTTTGAGTATCATTTCCACGACACGGTCGCAGGCGGCGACTGGCTGTGCGAGCAGGATGTGGTGGACTATTTCGTTAAACATTGCCCGCGCGAAATGACTCAGCTTGAGCAATGGGGCTGCCCGTGGAGTCGTCGCCCGGACGGGTCGGTCAACGTCAGACGCTTTGGCGGCATGAAAATCGAGCGTACCTGGTTTGCCGCTGACAAAACCGGCTTCCATATGCTCCACACCCTGTTCCAGACCTCCCTGCAATTCCCGCAAATCCAGCGCTTCGATGAGCATTTCGTCCTCGATATTCTGGTGGATGACGGCCAGGCGCGCGGCCTGGTGGCGATGAACATGATGGAAGGCACGCTCGTGCAGATCCGCGCAAATGCGGTGGTGATGGCGACCGGCGGCGCGGGGCGCGTCTATCGTTATAACACCAACGGCGGCATCGTCACCGGCGACGGTATGGGCATGGCGCTGGCGCACGGCGTTCCGCTGCGCGATATGGAATTCGTGCAGTACCACCCGACCGGCCTGCCCGGCTCCGGCATTCTGATGACGGAAGGCTGCCGCGGCGAAGGCGGCATTCTGGTCAACAAAAACGGCTATCGCTATTTGCAGGATTACGGCATGGGGCCGGAAACGCCGCTCGGCGAGCCGAAGAACAAATATATGGAGCTGGGCCCGCGCGACAAAGTGTCACAAGCCTTCTGGCACGAGTGGCGCAAAGGCAACACCATCTCCACGCCGCGCGGCGATGTGGTCTATCTCGATCTGCGCCACCTCGGCGAGAAAAAACTGCTGGAGCGGCTGCCGTTCATTTGCGAACTGGCTAAAGCGTACGTGGGTGTCGACCCGGTCAAAGAACCGATCCCCGTGCGCCCGACGGCGCATTACACCATGGGCGGCATCGAAACCAATCAGCAGTGCGAAACCCGCATCAAGGGGCTGTTTGCCGTGGGCGAATGCTCGTCCGTGGGGCTGCATGGCGCGAACCGTCTTGGTTCAAACTCGCTGGCGGAGCTGGTCGTATTCGGCCAACTGGCAGGCACGCAGGCGATGGAACGCGCGATGGAAGCGACATCTACGCGCGACGACGTGCTGAACGCGCAGGCCGCGGATGTCGAAGCGCGTCTGCACGGGCTGGTGCACCAGGACGGCAACGAAAGCTGGGCGAAAATCCGCGACGAAATGGGCCTCTCGATGGAAGAAGGCTGCGGCATTTACCGCACGCCGGAGCTGATGCAGAAAACCATCGATAAACTTGCTGAATTGCAGGAGCGCTTTAAGCGCGTGCGCATCAGCGACACTTCCAGCGTCTTCAACACCGATTTGCTCTATACCATTGAGCTTGGCCATGGCCTGAACGTCGCTGAATGTATGGCGCACTCCGCGATGGCGCGTAAAGAGTCGCGTGGCGCGCATCAGCGGCTTGACGAAGGCTGCACCGAGCGCGATGACGTGAACTTTCTGCGTCATACCCTCGCCTTCCGCGACGCAGACGGTACCACCCGCCTCGATTACAGCGACGTGAAGATTACCACTCTGCCTCCGGCGAAACGCGTTTATGGCGCGGAGTCGGAAGCGGCCGATAAAAAGGAGACGGCGAATGGCTGAGATGAAAACGCTGCGCATTGAAGTCGTGCGTTATAACCCGGAAACCGATAACGCGCCGCACAGCGCGTTTTACGACGTGCCCTGGGATGAGCAAACCTCGCTGCTTGACGCGCTCGGCTATATCAAAGACAACCTGGCGCCGGATTTAAGCTATCGCTGGTCGTGCCGCATGGCTATCTGCGGCTCCTGCGGCATGATGGTCAACCGCGTGCCGAAACTCGCCTGTAAAACGTTCCTGCGCGATTACACTTCCGGTATGAAAGTCGAGGCGCTGGCGAATTTCCCGATCGAGCGCGATTTGGTGGTCGATATGACCCACTTTATCGAGAGCCTCGAATCCATTAAGCCCTATATCATCGGTAACCCGCGCAAGCCGGAACAAGGGCCAAATACCCAGACACCGGCGCAAATGGCGAAATACCATCAGTTCTCCGGCTGCATCAACTGCGGCCTGTGCTACGCCGCCTGCCCACAGTTTGGCCTGAACCCGGAGTTCATCGGCCCGGCGGCGATCACGCTCGCGCACCGCTATAACCTCGACAGTCGCGATAAGGGCCAGAAGGCGCGTATGCCGCAGCTTAACAGCCAGAACGGCGTCTGGACCTGTACGTTTGTTGGCTTCTGCTCGGAAGTCTGCCCGAAACATGTCGATCCGGCCGCGGCTATCCAGCAGAGCAAAGTGGAGAGCTCGAAGGATTTCTTAATCGCCATGCTCAAACCCGGCGCAAGGAGTGAATGATGACCTCGAAACGTAAGCCTTATGTACGGACGATGGAAACAGGCTGGTGGAAGCAACTGCCCTTCTACCGCTTTTACATGCTGCGCGAAGGCACCTCGGTGCCTGCCGTCTGGTTCAGCCTTGTACTGATTTATGGCCTGTTCGCGCTTAAGCATGGCCCGGAGAGCTGGGCCGGTTTTGTCGGTTTTCTGCAAAACCCTGTCGTCGTGTTACTGAACATCATCACGCTGCTGGCGGCGCTGCTACACACCAAAACCTGGTTTGAGCTCGCGCCGAAAGCCGCCATCGTGGTGGTGAAAGACGAAAAAATGGGGCCGGAGCCGGTGATCCGCGGGCTGTGGGGTGTGACGGCCATCGTCACGATTGTCGTGCTGTTTATCGCCCTGGTCTGGTAAGGAGGATATCGTGATTAATCAACACCCGAAACGCTCCGACGAGCCGGTATTCTGGGGGCTGTTTGGCGCAGGGGGCATGTGGTGCGCCATTATCGCGCCGGTCATCATCCTGCTGGTGGGCATTCTGCTGCCGCTCGGCATGGGGCCGGAAGGCGCATTCAGCTACGAGCGCGTGCTGGCGTTCGCCCAGAGCTGGGTGGGCCGCCTGTTCCTGTTCCTGATGATTGTGCTGCCGCTGTGGTGCGGCCTGCACCGTATTCACCACGGCATGCACGACCTGAAAATCCATGTTCCTGCCGGGAAATGGGTGTTCTATGGTCTGGCCGCCATTCTGACGGTCGTGACGCTGATTGGCGTAGTTACACTCTGAACCCTGTCGCCGCTTCTCACGAAGCGGCGCTTTTCTTCCTGACTATTTCCCTTCTCTGATGTTACAAAACCGCTACGGGCATCTACACTTAGCAGTAAAAACAGAAGGATCCCGCCATGCGTATTCGACTACTTCCTGTTGTAGCTACCGTCGCGACTGCAGCACTGCTGGTCGCCTGCAGTACCCCGACGCCGCCGAGCGGTGTCAGAGTGGTGGAGGATTTTAACGTTAACCGCTATCTCGGCACGTGGTATGAAATCGCCCGCTTCGATCACCGCTTTGAGCGCGGTCTTGAGCAGGTCACCGCGACCTACAGCCTGCGTGGCGATGGCGGCCTGAACGTGATTAACCGTGGTTTCAACCCGGATCGTAACAGATGGCAGCAGAGCGAAGGTAAAGCCTATTTCACCGGCGATACCCGCCGCGCCGCGCTGAAAGTCTCTTTCTTCGGCCCGTTCTACGGCGGATATAACATTATCGCACTGGATAAAGACTACCAGCATGCGCTGATCTGCGGACCGGATCGCAGCTATCTGTGGATCCTCTCCCGCACGCCAACCATCAGTAAGCAAGTGAAAGAGGATCTGCTGGATTCCGCGATCCGTCAGGGCTTCGCGGTGGAAAAACTGATTTGGGTAAATCAGCGCGCCGGTTAGTGCGTGCTGAGTTTCAGACCGATAATCCCCGCGACGATAAGCCCCAGGCTTATCAGCCTCGCGGGGCTTGCGGACTCACCTAACAGCAGAATGCCGGTAATGGCCGCACCCACCGCGCCGATCCCCGTCCAGACAGCATAAGCCGTGCCGGTCGGCAGGCTTTTCATCGCCCATGAGAGCAGCACAATGCTGACAATCATCGCCGAAACGGTGATAAGGCTTGGCACAACACGCGTAAAACCGTGGGTATATTTCAGGCCGACGGCCCAGACCACTTCCAGAAGACCAGCGATAAACAGAATGAACCAGGACATATTCAGCTCCAGGTTATTTGGGGCCGTCCCCGTTCAACATGACGCGCTTGCAGGTCGTCCCGCAAGGCCAGGTGATTAAACAGCGGGATCATCCCTTCTTGTTGCGCATTTTGCAACCAGGTTTTTCCTAAACCAGCGGATTCTCGTGAGTTAAGCCAGGAAATAGCCGCGATTGTGCGCGTACATCACGGGTTCAGTTAGCGATAAATCTTCCTATGATGAAACACTTTCCTGCTGGCGTCAGCAGGTGCGTCTTTCTCTCCATAATGAATCCGAGCATGTATAAAATTTTACTGGTTGACCGCTGTCATTTCAGCCGTACCGGGCTCGAAAGCTGGCTTAACCACGCTGAAGATTTCGCGGCGCCGTTCCACGTGACGGCAACCGATCACTTGCTACGCGCGCGTGAGCTTCTTATTCAATGGCAACCCAATATGGTGATTGCCGATCTTCACGGGTTTATGGGAGATATTCACCACGTAAATCAGTTCTCCTCGATTTTCGCCGCCTGCGGCAATACTACGCGCCTTATTTTATTACAAAGCGGTAGTTCAGACGTGCTGAATGATTATTGCTCACAGCAAATAACCTGGCGCATCGTGGATAAAACTATTCCACTGCGCGAGCTTGGCCAGATGATTGGTAAAGCGCTGATGTCGCGTCCGCCGTTCGGCGAGCCTAAAACAGTGACACCGCTACTGACGCTGCGTGAAGAACGCATTCTGGAATGGTGGAGCGTGGGAATGAGCAATGAAGAAATCGCGCGGAAAATGGGCATCGCCGTTAAAACGGTTTACACCTATAAACGCAATATTCGCATGAAACTCGGTGCCGATAACCGCTTTTCGCTGTTCGTACCGCTACCAGAGATGTGCGCAAGATAACGGTACGACACCGGGAGGGGTCGTACCGTCGTCGCAAAGCTTACTGCGATGCGCGAGTCGCTGCGCCAGAAATTGCGCTACCGCCGTCCTGAATGTCTTCGCCTACACCACGCGTGGTGTTACAGGCCGTCAACAGTGAAGAAAGGACCAGTGCTGAAAAGAGCGCCGCAATTGTTTTCTTAACCATAATCTCTTCCTTTTATAGCCTAAGTTATTTGTGTATAGCTTTTTAAGCATAGACAAAAACTGACAAGCTGCCGGAAGGAAACGATTTTTAGGAACAGAAGAACTATTTTACTGCGCGCTCAATCGCGCCGCCGAGATGCTGAATATCTTCGCCAAAGCCACGAGCCGTATTACAGGCGCTGATTAGCGAGCACAGCAGCAGAATCAAAAGGGGACGTAACAGCGGGGTTTTCATGGGACGTTCTCTGCAAATATGCGGCGTGGCGACACCACGCCGCTGATATCAGTCGAGATTATTTTACGCGGGAAACGTATTCACCAGAGCGGGTATCCACTTTGATGACTTCGCCGATCTGTACGAACAGCGGTACTTTTACCACAGCGCCGGTAGACAGGGTCGCCGGTTTGCCGCCGGTGCCTGCGGTATCGCCTTTCAGGCCCGGATCGGTATCCACGATTTCCAGCTCAACGAAGTTCGGCGGGGTAACGGAGATAGGCTGACCGTTCCACAGGGTCACGATGCACTCAGCCTGGTCCAGCAGCCATTTCGCGTTGTCGCCAACAGCTTTGGCATCCGCAGCCAGCTGTTCGAAAGTTTCGTTGTTCATGAAGTGCCAGAACTCACCGTCGTTGTAGAGGTAAGTCAGGTTCATATCCACAACGTCTGCGCCTTCGGCGGAGTCGGTGGATTTAAAGGTTTTCTCAACGCGAGAACCGGTCAGCAGACGGCGCAGCTTAACGCGCGCGAACGCCTGACCTTTACCCGGTTTAACGAATTCGCTGGATTCAACGGCGTACGGTTCGCCGTCCATCATGATTTTAAGACCGGCACGAAAATCGTTGCTAGAATAAGTCGCCATAAGGCCCTCTGAAATTGTTAACTGGTAGCTAAGCCACAAAATGGCGCATATTGTAACCCTAAATACCCCATCCCGAGAAGATTGGTTATCGCAACTTGCCGATGTTATCACCGATCCCGATGAGCTCCTGCACCTTCTCAATATAGACGCCAGTGAAGAATTGCTGGCTGGTCGCGACGCGCGCCGGTTATTTGCGCTGCGCGTACCGCGCGCGTTCGCCGCGCGGATGGAGAAAGGCAACCCGCAGGATCCGCTGCTGCGCCAGGTATTAACCGCGCGCGAGGAGTTTGTCGCGGCGCCCGGTTTTACCACCGATCCGCTGGAAGAGCAAAACAGTGTGGTGCCAGGCCTCCTTCATAAGTACCACAATCGCGCGCTGCTGCTGGTAAAAGGCGGATGCGCGGTGAATTGCCGCTACTGCTTCCGCCGTCATTTCCCGTATGCGGATAACCAGGGCAATAAGCGCAACTGGCAGGCCGCGCTGGATTACATCGCCGCGCACCCGGAGCTGGATGAAATTATTTTCTCCGGCGGCGATCCGCTGATGGCGAAAGACCACGAGCTGGAATGGCTGATTGCGCATCTTGAGGCGATCCCACATATCAAGCGCCTGCGCATCCACAGCCGTCTGCCAATTGTTATCCCGGCGCGTATTACCGATGCGCTGGTCCGCCTGCTCGGCGAGACGCGTTTGCAGGTGCTTCTGGTAAACCATATCAACCACGCGCAGGAAATCGACGACGCGTTTCGCGAGGGGATGGCGAAGCTACGCGCGGCGGGCGTTACGCTGCTGAACCAGAGTGTGCTGCTGAAAGGCGTAAACGATAACGCCGCGACGCTGGCGGCGCTCAGCAATGCGCTGTTTGATGCGGGCGTGATGCCCTATTACCTGCATGTGCTGGATAAAGTACAAGGCGCGGCGCATTTTATGGTGAACGACGACGAGGCGCGGGCGATTATGCGCGAGCTGTTGTCGCGGGTTTCCGGTTATCTGGTGCCGAAGCTGGCGCGTGAAATTGGTGGCGAGCCGAGCAAAACGCCGCTGGATTTGCAGCTGCGACAGAATTGATTTTATCGTGAATGGCGAGGCGGCGGGTGCGCTGGCGCTTACCCGCCCTACGCAGAAAAAGCGGCAGCGATAAACCTGTAGGGCGGGTAAGCGAAGCGCACCCACCACAGTCAAACCCAACGCGGCGATAAAACCTGTAGGGCAAGTAAGCGAAGCGCACCCGCTACAGTCAAACCCAGCGTGGCGTTAAAATCGTAGGGCGGGTAAGCGCAGCGCACCCGCCACAGTCAAACCAAAAGCGGCGTTAAAACCTGTAGGGCAAGTAAGCGCAGCGCACCCGCCACAGTCAAACCCAGCGCGGCGTTAAAATCGTAGGGCGGGTAAGCGCAGCGCACCCGCCTTTTTATCTTTCAAAACCGTTAATGCGGTGATATCACTTTCAGTTCGGGCATTTATACACCTGACCGACCATTTTGCTGGATGTCGGAACAAAGCTTGAAAGCAGGTTCTGTGTCGGGCTGCTTACGCCATAAAGCACATTGCCGCCCATCGCTGCGGCCTGATTACGCAGATCGTTTGCCGCACCGCGCATGGAGCCACCCTCTTCGCCGTGCTGACCAGAAAGCCAGTTGCTCTGCTCGCCGGTCGCGGTGCCCAGTAAGCGGCACTCTTTACCAGGCTGCTCTTCAACAAAACGCACGCTCTGACCTGCGGTCGAGAGTGTGTTACCGTTGCTGCATCCCGCCAGCAGCAGCGCTGCGACAACCATTCCTGTAGTGACTTTCAAGCGCATGTTGTTCCCCATTATGAATAGCTGGTGATAGCCTGGCTGCGTAAGCCCGGTAAGACCTTATACTAAAAAGATGACCAAAAGAAAAACCCCGGCCATTTCTGACCGGGGTTTTCTGTTTTTAATCGAATAATTCAGGTTGCAGGCAGGCGGCAAGTTCATAAATCCCAGGCGCTTACCTCAGTAAGTGACGGGGGTGAATGAATGCAGCCAACGCCCTGGGCCTGAAGTATGAAGATTAAATTACATCATACCGCCCATGCCGCCCATGCCGCCCATACCTGCAGCGCCTAAGTCGGCTTTATCTTCTTTCGGCAGATCGGTAACCATGCACTCGGTGGTGATCATCAGGCCAGCCACAGAAGACGCGTACTGCAGTGCAGAACGGGTCACTTTGGTCGGATCCAGGATACCCATGTCGATCATGTTGCCGTATTCTTCGGTCGCCGCGTTGTAACCGTAGTTACCGTCGCCAGCTTTCACGTTGTTCGCGACAACAGACGGCTCTTCACCGGCGTTGGACACGATCTGACGCAGCGGAGCTTCCATTGCGCGCAGCGCAACTTTGATACCCACGTTCTGGTCTTCGTTCTGGCCAGTCAGTTCGGTCAGTTTCGCAGCAACACGCACCAGCGCTACACCGCCACCAGCAACCACGCCTTCTTCCACCGCAGCACGGGTTGCGTGCAGGGCGTCTTCAACGCGGGCTTTCTTCTCTTTCATTTCCACTTCGGTCGCAGCGCCAACCTTGATAACCGCAACGCCGCCAGCCAGTTTAGCTACGCGCTCCTGCAGTTTTTCACGGTCGTAGTCAGAGGTCGCTTCTTCGATCTGCTGACGGATCTGACCAACACGGCCCTGGATTGCGGATTCGTCGCCCACGCCATCGATGATGGTGGTGGTGTCTTTGTTGATAACAACGCGTTTCGCCTGACCCAGATCTTCCAGGGTCGCTTTTTCCAGCTCCATACCGATCTCTTCAGAGATAACGGTACCGCCGGTCAGGATAGCGATATCCTGCAGCATAGCTTTACGACGGTCGCCGAAGCCCGGTGCTTTCACTGCAGCCACTTTCACGATGCCGCGCATGGTGTTCACGACCAGGGTCGCCAGCGCTTCGCCTTCAACATCTTCAGCGATGATCAGCAGCGGTTTGCCTGCTTTAGCCACGGCTTCGAGAACCGGCAGCATTTCGCGGATGTTGGAGATTTTTTTGTCAGCCAGCAGGATGAACGGGCTTTCCAGTTCAACAGCGCCAGTTTCCGGCTTGTTGATGAAGTACGGAGACAGGTAGCCGCGGTCGAACTGCATACCTTCAACCACATCCAGCTCGTCCTGCAGACCGGTGCCTTCTTCAACGGTGATAACGCCTTCTTTACCCACTTTCTCCATCGCTTCGGCAATCAGTTTACCTACGGTTTCGTCGGAGTTAGCGGAGATGGTGCCGACCTGAGCGATAGCTTTGGAGTCAGAGCACGGTACGGAGAGCGCTTTCAGCTCTTCAACAGCGGCAACAACCGCTTTATCGATACCGCGCTTCAGGTCCATCGGGTTCATGCCTGCCGCAACAGCTTTCAGGCCTTCGGTGATAATAGCCTGTGCCAGTACGGTTGCAGTGGTGGTACCGTCGCCTGCCGCGTCGTTCGCTTTGGAGGCCACTTCTTTCACCATCTGCGCGCCCATGTTTTCGAACTTGTCTTCCAGTTCGATTTCACGTGCTACGGACACGCCGTCTTTGGTGATGGTCGGCGCACCGAAAGATTTATCCAGCACCACGTTGCGGCCTTTCGGGCCCAGGGTGACTTTCACTGCGTCTGCCAGTACGTTTACGCCGCGGAGCATTTTCACACGAGCGTCGTTACCGAATTTTACGTCTTTAGCTGCCATATCGTTATTTCCCTTAAATTCGTACGTTCAGTTTTGTTCGCGCGTGAGATTACGCTTCAACAATTGCCAGAATGTCGCTCTCAGACATGATCAGCACTTCCTGATCGTCCAGCTTCTCGGTTTTTACACCATAGCCATCGTTGAAAATTACGATGTCGCCCACTTTCACATCCAGCGGCTTCACTTCGCCATTTTCAAGGATGCGGCCATTGCCAACAGCCAGCACTTCGCCACGCGTGGATTTACCCGCAGCGGAGCCGGTCAGAACGATGCCGCCAGCAGATTTAGATTCAATTTCTTTACGCTTGACGATCACGCGATCATGCAATGGACGAATATTCATTGATAGCTCTCCTTTGAGAAAGTCCGTATCAGTTAGGGATTGAGCCGGCCCGTGAAGGTTTCCGGCTGGTGCCCAGAGAGATGGGGTTGGGGTTTTCCCCCTTCAAGGGGGAAAAGAAAAAAATTTTTTGGATTTTTTATCGCGAGTCGCGATCGTGGTCTTCAAGACGTTTGGGGCCGTCGTCTTTGCGCTGGTACTCGCCGTCGAAGGTGTTGCCGCCCTGCGATGAAGCCCCAAAACCACCGCCCGGCATCCGCCCAAAGCGCAGGTGCGGCATCAGGCGCAGCGTGATGAGTTTTTGCACCGGCGGCAGCAGCAACAGCAGGCCGAGGAAATCGGTAAAAAAGCCGGGCAACAGCAGCAACAGGCCTGCGATAATCAGCGACACGCTTTTTAGCATTTCCGCCGCCGGGCTTTCGCCCGCTTCCATTTTCTGCTGCATCAGCATCAGGTTTTTAAAGCCCTGGTTGCGTACCAGCGACATCCCGATAACTGAGGTAAAAATCACCAGCACTAAGGTCAGGAAAACGCCGAATACATGCGCCACCTGAATAAAGATGGAAATTTCAATATAGATGTAAAGAAAGAAGGCGATAAAGGGTATCCAGCGCACCGGGTTCTCCTGTAAAAAGCAGGCGCCTTCTGGCGCCTTAGAAATAGATGTGCAAACGCATATACACTGAGATGGAGGCGCCTTAGTCAAAGTTCAATCACTTTGCACGGACATTTTTTCTGGAAATTTTTAAGCGGTGACCCATTTCACAGTTTAATAATTGTCATCAGACGCGGCGGGGAATAAGTGATCCAGGTTACTGCTTTTCGCTATCATCAGCATATGATCGTGGGCACCAGACCGATTAAGGACATAAATGTCGGTCATTTTACCTCCATAACCACATATATCCTGTGAGTTTGGTGCATTCTTAGTCAGCTTAAGTAAGAAGGTTCACATGTTAAACAACATTCGTATCGAAGAAGATTTGTTGGGTACCAGGGAAGTTCCAGCGGATGCCTACTACGGTGTTCACACTCTGCGAGCGATTGAAAACTTTTACATCAGCAACAGCAAAATCAGCGATATTCCTGAATTTGTTCGCGGCATGGTGATGGTGAAAAAAGCGGCGGCGCTGGCCAACAAAGAGTTGCAGACCATCCCGCGCAAAATCGCCGACACGATTATCGCCGCCTGCGATGAAGTGCTGAATAACGGAAAATGCATGGATCAGTTCCCGGTGGATGTTTACCAGGGCGGCGCGGGCACTTCCGTTAACATGAACACCAACGAAGTGCTGGCGAACATTGGTCTTGAGCTGATGGGCCACCAGAAAGGGGAATACCAGTTCCTCAACCCTAACGATCATGTGAACAAATGCCAGTCCACGAACGACGCCTACCCGACCGGCTTCCGCATCGCGGTTTACGCATCTGTCGTGAAACTGGTCGACGCGATTAAAGAGCTGGGCGAAGGCTTCCAGCGCAAGGCCGTGGAATTTGAAAACATCCTGAAAATGGGCCGTACCCAGCTTCAGGACGCCGTGCCGATGACCCTCGGCCAGGAGTTCCACGCATTTAACGTGCTGCTGAACGAAGAGACGAAAAACCTGCTGCGTACGGCGGAACTGCTGCTTGAGGTAAACCTCGGCGCAACCGCTATCGGCACGCGTCTGAACACCCCGGATGGCTATCAGCAACTGGCGGTGCAGAAACTCGCGGAAGTGAGCAACCTGCCGGTCGTTCCGGCGGAAGACCTGATCGAAGCGACCTCCGACTGCGGCGCTTACGTTATGGTGCACAGTTCGCTCAAGCGTCTGGCCGTTAAGCTCTCCAAAATCTGTAACGACCTGCGTCTGCTCTCTTCCGGTCCGCGCGCGGGCTTAAACGAAATCAACCTGCCAGAGCTGCAGGCGGGTTCGTCCATCATGCCAGCCAAAGTGAACCCGGTTGTGCCGGAAGTGGTAAACCAGGTCTGCTTTAAAGTTATCGGCAACGACACCACCGTAACCATGGCATCTGAAGCCGGCCAGCTGCAGCTGAACGTGATGGAGCCGGTTATCGGGCAGGCGATGTTTGAGTCGATTCATATCCTGACCAACGCCTGCTACAACCTGCTGGAAAAATGCGTCAACGGCATTACCGCGAACAAAGAAGTGTGCGAAGGCTACGTCTACAACTCTATCGGTATCGTCACCTATCTCAACCCGTTCATTGGCCACCATAATGGCGATATCGTCGGGAAGATTTGCGCTGAAACCGGCAAGAGCGTGCGTGAAGTCGTACTGGAGCGCGGTCTGCTGACGGAAGCGGAACTGGACGACATCTTCTCCGTCCAGAACCTGATGCATCCGGCCTACAAAGCAAAACGCTATACCGATGAAAGCGAACAGTAATCCCCTTTCGCGGTACACTGAAAAGGCACGTCTTCGGACGTGCCTTTTTCGTTTAATGGATACCAAATTATAACTTTTAATTATCCAACAATTAACCATCAAGGAAGCCATCATGATAGTCGTCGAACTTATCATCGTTTTACTGGCCATTTTTCTTGGCGCCAGGCTTGGGGGAATCGGCATTGGGTACGCCGGCGGGCTGGGGGTGCTGGTCCTCGCCGGCATCGGGGTGAAACCCGGTAATATCCCTTTTGACGTTATTTCAATCATTATGGCGGTGATCGCCGCTATCTCCGCCATGCAGGTCGCGGGCGGGCTCGATTTCCTGGTCAACCAGACGGAAAAGCTGCTGCGCAAAAACCCGAAATACATCACGATACTGGCTCCCATCGTCACTTATTTTCTGACGATTTTCGCCGGTACCGGGAATATCTCGCTCGCCACGCTGCCGGTTATCGCTGAAGTGGCGAAAGAACAGGGCGTGAAGCCCTGCCGTCCGCTCTCCACCGCGGTGGTCGCCGCACAGATAGCCATTACCGCGTCGCCGATTTCCGCCGCCGTGGTGTATATGTCCTCGGTGATGGAAGGCCACGGCGTCAGCTACATTCATCTGCTGATGGTCGTTATCCCTTCTACGCTCGCGGCGGTGCTGGTGATGTCTTTTCTCGTCTCCATCCTTTTTAACTCGAAGCTTTCCGACGATCCGGTGTACCTCAAACGTCTTGAAGAGGGGTTAATCGAGCTGCGCGGCGATGAGCAAATTGACATCAAACCGCGCGCCAAAACCTCCGTATGGCTGTTCCTGCTGGGCGTGGTTTGCGTTGTTGCATATGCGATTATCAACAGCCCGAGCCTCGGCCTTGTGGCAAAACCGCTGATGAACACCACCAGCGCGATTCTTATCATCATGTTGAGCGTCGCGACGCTTATCACGCTTCTCTGCCGCGTGGAAACCGACACCATTCTGAACTCCAGCACCTTTAAAGCCGGGATGAGCGCCTGTATCTGTATCCTCGGCGTGGCATGGCTTGGCGACACCTTCGTTTCCGCCAATATCGACTGGATCAAAGCGACGGCGGGCAGCGTGATTCAGGGCCACCCGTGGCTGCTGGCGCTGATTTTCTTTATCGCCTCCGCGCTGCTTTACTCCCAGGCGGCGACCGCCAAAGCGCTGATGCCGATGGCGCTGGCGCTGAACGTCTCCCCGCTGACAGCTGTCGCCTCTTTTGCCGCCGTTTCCGGCCTGTTTATTCTGCCAACCTACCCGACACTGGTTGCCGCCGTACAGATGGACGATACCGGCACCACGCGTATTGGCCGCTTCGTCTTTAACCACCCGTTTTTTATTCCGGGCACGCTCGGCGTTGTGCTCTCCGTCTGCTTTGGCTTCCTGCTGGGCAGCGTCATGCTGTGATCTTCCGGGGCGCTGCGGCGCCCCTTTTTACGTCACAACCCCTCACACCTGCGCTCAACGGCTAACGCGCCCGCTTCTGCCGTTGTATAGTAGCCGTTCACACTTTTCAGGCAGGAGGGCTTTATGCTGGATGAAAATACCGTTACTCACGCCGCGCCGGACGCCGTCGTTGTGCTTTGCACCGCGCCGGACGAAGCCACCGCGCAGGATCTGGCGGCCAAAGCGCTGGCGGAAAATCTCGCCGCCTGCGTGACGCTGCTGCCGGGTGCCACGTCGCTCTACTACTGGGAAGGAAAACTGGAGCAAGAGTACGAGGTGCAGATGGTGTTAAAAAGCGATACCGCGCGTCAGCAGGCGCTGCTGACGTGTCTTAAAAGCCATCACCCGTACCAGACACCCGAACTGCTTGTGATCCCCGTCATTCATGGAGACAACGATTACCTCTCATGGCTCACCGCATCCTTACGCTGATCCTGCTGTTTTGCAGCGCTCATGCTTCGGCCTCACTCTTCGGCCAGCAAAACGCCTCGCAGTTTGTGCCGGCAGATCAGGCTTTTGCCTTTGATTTTCAGCAGCAGAAGAACCAGCTGACGCTGAACTGGCAAATTAAGCACGGCTACTATCTCTACCGCCAGCAAATTCGCGTAACACCCGCCAATGCCAGCGTGGCGCCGCTCGCGCTACCCACTGGCGAGCCGCATGAAGATGAGTTCTTCGGCAAAAGCGAAATCTACCGTGACGCGCTCAGCGTGCCGGTCACGGTAGAGCAGGCGGCACCGGGCGCGACGCTGAGCGTGACGTACCAGGGCTGCGCTGAAGCCGGTTTCTGTTACCCGCCGGAAACCCGCACGGTGCCGCTGAGCGCCGTCGAACCGACAGAGAGTGTTAAAGCCGACGCCGCTACGCCTTCGGCCGCCACTGGCGAGCAAACCCGCGTTAACAGCGATGCGCCTTCCGCCACCCTGCCCTTCTCCGCGTTCTGGGCGCTGCTCATCGGCATCGGCGTCGCTTTCACACCCTGCGTGCTCCCTATGTATCCGCTTATCTCCGGCATCGTGCTTGGCGGCGAAAAACGGCTTTCCACCCGCCAAGCGCTGCTGCTGGCGTTCGTCTACGTGCAGGGAATGGCGCTCACGTATACCGCGCTCGGGCTGGTGGTCGCCGCGGCGGGATTACAATTTCAGGCGGCGCTGCAAAGCCCGTGGGTGCTGATAACGCTCTCTGTGGTGTTTGTTCTGCTGGCGCTCTCGATGTTCGGGCTATTTACGCTGCAACTGCCCGCGTCGCTGCAAACGCGCCTGACGCTGATGAGCAACCGCCAGCGCGGCGGCTCGCCGGGCGGCGTGTTTGCGATGGGCGCGATTGCCGGGCTTATCTGCTCGCCCTGCACCACCGCGCCGCTCAGCGCCATTCTGCTTTATATCGCCCAGAGCGGGGATCTGTGGCTCGGCGGCGGCACGTTGTATCTTTACGCGCTCGGCATGGGTCTGCCGTTGATTCTGGTCACTGTTTTCGGCAACCGGCTGCTGCCGAAAAGCGGCCCGTGGATGGAGCAGGTCAAAACCGCGTTCGGCTTTGTCATCCTGGCGCTGCCGGTATTTCTGCTGGAGCGCGTGCTGGGCGAGCCGTGGGGATTGCGTCTCTGGAGCGCGCTTGGCGTCGCGTTCTTCGGCTGGGCGTTTGTGACCAGCCTGAGCGCCACCCGATCCTGGATGCGCGCGGTGCAAATCGTGCTGCTGGGCGCGGCACTGATTTGCGCCCGCCCGTTGCAGGACTGGGCTTTCGGCGCGCCTGTCGCGGAATCCCAGGCGCATCTGGCTTTCACCCGCATCGCCACGGTGGACGATCTCGACCGCGCGCTGGCGCAGGCCAAAGGTAAGCCGGTGATGCTCGATCTCTACGCCGACTGGTGCGTCGCCTGTAAAGAGTTTGAAAAATACACGTTCAGCGCGCCAGCGGTGCAGCGCGCGCTGGATGGCGCGGTGCTGTTGCAGGCTGACGTCACCGCCAACAGCGCCGCCGATGTGGCATTGCTGAAGCGCCTTAATGTGCTCGGGCTGCCGACGATTATTTTCTTCGATGCGCAGGGTAACGAGATCCCAAATGGCCGCGTCACCGGTTTTATGGACGCGCCCGCATTCGCAACGCATTTGCACAATCGCCTGCGGTAAACAACACTTGGGTGGGAGAAACCGTTGGGCTAAACGGAGAGGAGTAGACCGTGCAACGTGAAGAAGTTCTGGAGCAGGCCCTGCATATCCTTGAACAGGAAGGGATTGCCAATACCACGCCGGAAATGGTGGCCGCCGCGGCACAGTGTCCGACGGAAGAGATCCAGCGCTACTGGCCGGATCGCGAGGCGCTACTGTATGACGCGCTGCGCTATTTGAGCCAGCGTGTGGACGCCTGGCGCCGCCAGCTGATCTACAACGAAGAGCTAAGCGCCGAGCAAAAGCTCATGGCGCGCTATCAGGCGCTGACGGACTGCGTCAGCCAGGATCGCTACCCAGGCTGTCTGTTTATCGCCGCTTGTACGTTTTACCCCGAGGCGTCGCACCCGATCCATCAACTGGCGGATCAGCAAAAACGCGCGGCGTATCACTACACGCATGAGCTGTTAACGCAGCTCGAAGTGGACGATCCCGCGATGGTCGCCGAGCAGATGGAACTGGTGCTGGAAGGCTGTCTGAGCCGTCTGCTGGTCAAACGCAGCCAGGCGGACGTGGATACTGCGCGGCGTCTCGCCGAAGATATCCTGCGTTTCGCCCAGTGCCGTCAGGGTGGCGCGCTGACCTGATAACCCATTAACGGGTGCCTTTTTGTCTGAAAATCAGCCAGTCAGCACAGATTGACGGATTTTTTATGACAAAGCCGTTGACGTCTTCGGGCCTTTACGGTTTAATGCGCCCCGTTGCCCGGATAGCTCAGTCGGTAGAGCAGGGGATTGAAAATCCCCGTGTCCTTGGTTCGATTCCGAGTCCGGGCACCACTAATTTAAAGAAACCAGCCTACGGGCTGGTTTTTTGCTTTTAGCGAGCCGGACTCTTCATCGAACTGCGTTCTATGTTTCGCCGTACGCGGCGTTAGTCCGGGTCCGTGACATCCTCTAAATCTGATACACCCCGCTTTCATGTTCACAGGCGTATGTTTATACGCCTTCGAAATCATCCAGCTGCAGTTCACCTGGTAAGTGAGCAAAAAGAGCCCATCCTTCCTCTATATTTATCAGCAGTTGTTCAGCAAATTCCGGCTACACTCCGTTTCGAGTCCCTCATTTATCTTCAGTTGGCTTCAGTGTCATCGAATGCCCTTTCAGCAGCACAGTGCGCGGTTTATCCGGGTCAAGATCATCCCGCATCAGCACCAGTCGCCAGTCGTTCTTACGCGCATCCGGTGAGCGAAACTGCGCCACCAGCGCCACGTACTGCGTCTCTTCATCGAGCGGCATATCCAGCGATACGGTGGTGCCCGGTCGTATCCACACATCTTTTTCAGCCACCAGGTCTACGCCCAGTACAGTGTCAGCGTCGGACTGCAGTGTGGCATAATCCGCTTTCTCAAACGCCTGTCGGTCTTTCAGCTGATACACCCATACGTCAGTCGCCAGTGGCATGCCGTCTTCATCAGGGTTCAGTGCCGCACGGGCAGTAAGGTCAAGATGCAATGTTTTGACCTGTTTGTAGAAAATGGCTTTTGCCACTGAAGTCGTACTGTCGCTGACCCGCTGCGTCAGACCGCAGCCCGTTAGCATAAAAGCCAGTAACAGTAATAGAGTAAGTCGTTTCATCATTGTCCTTTCAGTCTTCAACCTCTGTTACCTCGCGGCGAACGGGATTCTTTTTCAGTCCTTCGTATCTGCCGAGTTTAATCGTCACTTCGTCCGGCATTTCCGGGTCCGGCCCCGTATCGTCAGGGTCGTGCCCCAGCAGGAACGAGTACCCCATGTATACGCTGTCCTTGTGGTCACGTGCGGTCAGGCGCGGTGCGGGCAGCAGCCTGCGCGGAAACGTCAGGGAGATACACGCGTCATAGCGCCAGCCCAGGTAGACACGCAGCAGTGAGAGTAAATCGTGATACAGCGTGTATCCCGGCGGCATCCAGCCCCGTACATCAGCCTTGCTTTCGGTATACAGCCGGATTTCAATGGTACTGTTCACATCCCAGGCGAAACCGCCCATCACCGGACGGTCATCCAGACAAAAACCTTCTCCGTTCGCGCTCAGGCTCAGCTCCGGGATATCCACTTTCCGCTGATAGCGCGGTCTCACCGCCACCGATGTATCCGGCGTAACCATGCTGACCACGGAGGCAATCCCTTCTGCGGTCCGGCCCGGCAGTTGCAGAGCCGGGAGCATCCCAAGAAAACGCGACAACGGCGTATCCAGATGCTCTGCCGTACCGGGAATACCGAGCCCCGCCAGCCCCAGCAGGCACTGCGAAATCCTGTCCGTACCGCCGTCCTCAAACGACGCCGGGTAACTGTGCTTGCGCCAGATACGGTAATACTGCGTTATCAGGCGATGGTTAAAGATATCGAGAAAGTGCTCCACCGTTTCATGGCCGTCACGCCGCTGCGCAATATCATCGATATAGGCTGTGGGTAACGGAGACGTAATACCGTACAGCCCCATAAAGGTGGTTCTGACCGTCGGCGGCGAGTCCTGGCTCTCATCAAAATGAGGTTCGATGTCTTTAAACTCGCTCGCCGGAAAACCCATCCCGGCATACGGGCGCAGTCGCAGCGGATCATCGCTGATACGCCAGGAGCTCCCCAGCGGCGGGTATTCCGGGTGCGTTTTTTCCAGCCACTGCAGAAAGCGGTAAAAGCTGCTGTACGGCAGACGTGTGCCGAACGCGTCATTCAGCCGCGTGAAGCTGACTGATGGTTTTCTTTCCATCGCAGGCAGTGTCCTGTCGGTTGTAGTATCAGGGTGAGTCGGTTAAACAGGTGCATATCGGCGTACTGCGCGAAAAAGCGGTTCAGCAGGCTGCCAAACAGCCAGACATCGCCTTCTCCGGCGAACATCGTCGTGTCGAGCGTGACCTCAATATCCACACCCCGCAGCAGGCCGCGTTTCCAGTATTCAAGGCGATGGTGCTGAACTTTAATAATGCCGCTTAACCGACGGCGATTTGTGTCGTCCTCTGTCCAGTTATAAAGCGCCAGCGCGTTACGCAGCACCTCTGCATCGTTCATCATCCACAGGAAACGACTCCCAAGCTGACTTAACAGTTTCCAGTGAAAGCGGTTTTCGTTGGGCGGGTAACAGGGCATCGATGGCCGACAAAGGTTACGCACGCGAACCGGGGTTTGCGGCGTACCGGCAAGCTGATTGAGAAGGATACTCTGCAGGGTTTTGCGCGGCAGACTGCCATTGGTGCCAGTGAGGCTCAGCACCAGTGCTTCATCGGGCTGCTGACGTTCCCGCTCAAATGCTTCGCCGCCGGGAATCAACCAGGTTTCCGTGCGCCCGGAGGAGCCGCGCAGCACACGGGTATTAAAATACCGGGGCGGGCGTTCACGCCGCAGCAGTCCGCCACGCTGTTCAAAGAGGCGAAACGACGTGTAACGTGGCGCATCCTCTTCAGACGAGGCCGCCACAGACTCCACCGCAAAGATTTCAGTATGCGGGTCGTTATCGCGCAGCGGCTGTAAACGATATTCGGTCTGGTCGGCATTAATTGCCAGCGGACGCGCATCGAGGCGGAACAGATTCACCACCGTCACGCAGTGCAGGCGCAGGTTCTCTTCGCTGACGCTAAAATCATGCGGCCAGGGCCGTGTGAAGCGCAGCTCCAGCTCAAACCACGGTAACGCTTCCGGCCAGTCAGCCTGCTCAAGCCCTTCCAGGGAGACGAACATAAACTTTTCGCGGAAAGTGAAATATTCCAGCAGATGCTGATAGCCGCTGTACTCACTCTTCTCCACATCCCACAGATGCGCGTCTTCATCAAAGGCGCTGGCGCGAAAACGCAGCGACAGAGGATGGCGATCCACGTTACCAGGAAAGCGGATATATGCCTGTCCCACCAGCCGGGTCAGAAACAGATGCAGCAGCGAGGCCAGCGGCGCATCGCCATTCAGGTAGACCGGCAGAGCCGAAAGATCCAGTTGTTGCCAGTCGGCGGTGTTACCGCACTGAAAGCGCAGGCGCAGGGTATTCTCGCCGTCCGGCTCGGTAAAGATACCCGCTTTCTCAATCAGGAGTGGCTGCAGGGTCAGCGGTCGTGTGGTGCGGTAGCGGCAGCGTACGTGATTGTCTCCCACTGGCGCAGAAATCACTTCGGTATGTTCAGGGATGATGTCACTGTGCTTAAGCGCATCGGGGTCCGGTGCGATTTCCACCACGCACATCGACGGCAGCGGACGCAGGTAGTGCGGCCACAGCAGGCTGATAACCCCTTCGGTGAGTTCCGGATAATCGTCGTCCAGTTTCTGACGCACTCGCCCCATCAGGAAAGCAAAACCCTGGAACAGGCGCTCAACCGATTCGTCCATCGCCCCGTTCTTCATGAGCCCCATCTGGCGGCCCTCTTCCGGGTGCTGTTGTGCAAATTCCCGCGCCGCATCGCGCAGATAGCGCATTTCGATTTCAAAGTAGCGGAGGGTTAAATCTTCCATTTACTCCTCACTTCCGGCATCGCTCTCTGTATGGCGGGTTGCCATTGCGCCCGTGGTTTCAAACACCTGCTGCGGCAGCCTGAACCCTTTCAGTCTCAGCAGCGCCAGCGGGCCAACGCCCGCCTCCGTGCGCAGTATCATGTTCAGCGTGTCGCTGTCTGCCGTTTTCCAGCGCAGGACATAGGTACTGTTGTCCGTTGCCTTCACCTGCGCCTTATCCAGCAGACGGATAAAGCCCCAGCTTCCGGGGTAATCAGCGTAAATACGCTCGCCAGTGTTCACACTGGTCCAGGTAAGCGTGGTGCGCGGCTTCCACTGGCTGTCCGGCCAGACAAACGGCTGCCAGCTCTCTACCTGGTTGTGGTAATCCAGTTTTTGCTGGTCGAGGAACAGCGTGGTCTGCATCACGTCACGGGCCGGTTTACCCATCAGCTGAAAATGCACGCCGGCATCGCCGCTGGTGAACACCACATCAGCCAGTTCGCTGAGCGCATTCAGCGCATCCAGAAATTCTGGATTGAAGTGCAGCCCCTGGCTGCTGATGGCATCCGGCACCCAGCGACGGCCTTCTTTATGCAGCACACCGCCGAGGCTGGTTTTCACAAATTGAGTGATACGCCCGGTGTCGTTACGCAGGTATTGCGAAAGCAGCGGCAGCGAAGCCTCACTCTGTTTGTCAGGCGAGAACGGCCAGCGGTCGTTAAAATCATGTTCCCAGTCGTTCACAATGGTCTGCTGCCACTGGCTGTTAATGCTCTCTGCCGTCGGGGCTAACACCTGTTGCCAGGCCTGCTCCATCGGCTGAACAAACAGCGCCTGGCCAAAACCGCCCCACTCCTGACCGAGGCTGGCCGCTACCAGGCTGCCGTAATCGCGGGTGTCGGTCACATCCACCGATTTGCCCTGGAACACGGTCTGCGCCAGCGCCTGCATCATCGCCTGCGGGTCAGCGGTATTGGTTACCTGCTGAAGTTTGAGGCGAACGCGGGTCACGCGGGTGAGGAAGGTCTGCAGGCTCAGGCTGTCGCTGCCACCGTTCTGGTTGCTGAGTAGCGCAAGCGTCGGGCCAAAGGTCGCTTCCAGCGGCCCATGCGGTCCCGCCCGCTGGTCGATGGCCTTTGCGCCATCGCTGTGCAGCAGGTTTTGTGCCGATTTCACCAGTGAATCAGAGAGCGCTTCCTGCGACTGTCCGGCACGGCCCTGCACGTTCAGGGTGTTCATCAGCGCCACCAGCGGTGACTGGCGCACGTCAGCGAGCAATGTCAGCTGGTCAATCGCATCCGAGAGCGTGGCGGCATTCTGCCAGTGCAGGCTGTTGAGGAAATCAAGCCAGGCTCCGGCGTAATCGGTAAAGTAGCGCTCTGTCAGGCGGGCCTTAAGCGCCTCCGGTGAGATATCCGGGGCTACCTGGTGTTTGCTGTCGGTCAGTACCCAGTCGATTTCATCCCGGCGCTCATTCACCACCTTATCAATGGCAGGCTGTACGGCGTTGTCCCAGGCGTCGCGGGTGAACATCCCTGGCACCACTTCATCCGTGGTAAACAGACGCGAGGCATCGGTATCGCCGGTCATGTCGGAGAGACGCATATCGGCGTAGTTATGCGATACCTGTTGCAGCATCTTCTGATAAAGCGCCGATTCCGCGTTACGCTGACCAATCAGGCGCAGCAGCGCGCTGCGTGTGATGGAGACCAGTTGCGGGTCAGCGGAGATTTTCCAGTCCGGGTGCGAGGGCAGGTTTTGCGCCATAAAGGCCAACTGGCGAGGCCCTTCATACTGCCAGACACCTGGCGTCACACCGTCGCGGTGCGGCCATAGAGCCATCACGGTGGTGGCGAAAAACGCCGCGTCCATTTTTTCCGGGCGATCTAACATCAGCCAGGCTTTCAGCCAGTTATACGCCTCCCGGCTCTGCTTCGCCCGCTGCCCGCTGTCGGCGGGTAAGGAATTCCAGACGCTCAGCGTGTCACGCAGTTTTGCCGCCGTGGCATCCCGTAGTAACGGTAATGCGCTGCGGGCATACGCTGGCCACAGACGGGCCAGCAGCTCATCGTTCTGACTCAGCCCAAAACGGTTATACCAGGGCACACCGTGTTCGCTGCGGTACTGCAGGCGCTCCATGTTTCTCTGCAGATCATCCAGAGCCATCAGACGTTCGCCAGTGTTCTTATGTTCATTGCGGGCGATGGCCGCCAGATTCTGTGCGTCCGTAATCACATGGCGGTTAGCGTTCCAGGAGAACAGCGCGCCCGCGCAGGTCAGGCCAAGTGCTATCAGCACCGCCTGATACAGCATCCGCTCCCAGGCCAGCCCGGCGCGATGAATGTTAAGCCCCGGCAGGTCGTCCAGAATGGCGTTCCAGCTGTTATCCGGCAGCCAGCGCTGTTTGTCAGTTCCGGCCTTCGGGGAAAGCGGCGGGCTGAACATCACTCCGCGCAGCGGCACAGCATAAGGGCCGGAGAGTAACGACACAGCCAATGTGTGAAAGCGCTCCGCCATCCCGTTACGTAACTGCCAGCCCAGACGCAGCAGAAAGTCATGAGAGTGATTCGCCAGCCCCTGCTGTACGCCCGGCGGCGTCAGCCTGTCCGGCAGGGATTTCAGCGTCTCCACCAGCTCCTGCGGTGTGGTATGCGACGAAAGCAGACAGCCCACCGGCTGCGTTTCACGTTCGTCCTGCGGCCAGTCGCTTTGCCGGATTTCCCACAGATACAGCGGTACGCGCCAGCCCAGCTTTTTGTAGCGTTCGTTCAGTTGCCGGGCAATCATGTCGCCCGGCATGGCCTGGCGTAGCTCGCCGTCATACGCCAGCACTATCGCGCTGACCGCGCAGCGTTTAAGTTTACGTAGCACCGCGATACGGGGGCTGTCTGCCCCGGACAGCAGGTTTCCGCCCCACACCGCCACTACATTGTTGGCTTCCAGCCACTGGTTATCCACCAGCCCGGGCACCGACAGTGTGACCTGATGTTGCGCACCACATACGACTACAAAACGAACTTTTCGCCGCCACCCCAGACCATAGTGATGACGTAAATATTCCCGCATTTCAGTAATCAAAACGGATGAGGGGTCTATTTCTGTACTGTTTTTAACATGAGGTGCGTCATTCTTACGCGAGGGATTACGTTGCTTATATACCCGATACCCCGCAGCAAGGCTGCCAGCCACTCCTGTGACTATCAACCAGTACTGGCCTGATTGCTGAGGCGTCAGATGCCAGTGTGGTCCTTTCCACCATAGCAGCGCGCCAACCACAAGACTTATCAGAATAATGATCAGCGTGATACCCGAGATTCGGGATAAACTATTAATCATCCGTCCGGTCCCCCGCACTGACACTTTGCAGAGTCAGTGTATTATTTCTGTTCCACAACAAGACCTGCGTTCCCTGACGATGTTCCGCCATCTGCATCATTAACGTTATCGCAAAGATATCCTGTGAAGGTGTCGTCCGACCCAGCCAATGAGGGAGGTATTGCGAATGGAGAGAGGGAGCCAACTTCCCGTCGTCCTGAGTTTTTTTCAGGTATCTACTGCGCTGTATCATCAATATATCGGTACAGGGCTTGCTACTTTGGTCAAACCAGAAATCCGTCATCGCCTGTGCCAGAGGCTGATAGTGAAAGAACTTTTCGATATCTGCCGCAAATTGGTCAGTCTTCGTTTGCATAGGACGATGCAGCGTACAACGAACGGGTAATTCATTTTTACTTCCGCATCCCAGAAGCCAGGCCACCGCTCCCTGAGTGGCTTTTCTGTTATCGGTCCAGTCAACAAACAATACTAACCTGCCACTACGGGTATTCTTTTCATCTACCCAGGTATTCACCAGACTGAAACAGCCCTGCTGTAGCAGTTCAAATCCACTTAGCGCTGAAACTGGTAATGACAATCGCTGCCAGACGACACGAAATGTCTCCTGCGATAACGTATCAGGCAATAGCACAATGAGGGGGTGTTTTTGGGTAAAAATGGTCAGCAGCGGCACCAGAGGGAGTAGCAATTCATTAATCACCACGGTCTCTCCGGGGTATTTCGGCAGGAAAAGTGGAATATCGACAGTAACCGGAACAATACCGTCTGAAGGATGGGGAACAGCCTCCGGGAAAATTATTGTCATACCCAGAACCGGTACTCCCGCCTGAGCCCAACGCTGCCACTGATGTTCGTTCAACTGGTTATAACGAGCAATCCCTTGTGCATGCTCAGCTTCAACACCATAACGGTACAGCTTCCAGCCCGCCAGAATCCCCGCCAGGACCATAATGGCAACCACCATACCGAAGGTGTACAACAGAAGGCGCGAGTCTTTAAGCCAGAAATAGCTTCCAACGCCACACAGTAATATCGCGATACAACAGAGAAAAAAAACACGCCACCCGTTTTGCCAGCGGAGAGGTTTTACCGCAGGGATGGCATAGGGTTCGGGGATTGACCAGTTCATGGCGCTTACCCTCCAAATGAGGTATCAGGCGCACTGCTGAGCACCTGACAACCACATTCACAAAGGTAATGGTCAAACGCCAGAAAGCCTCCATCAGAACAATATTGTGGTGTGCTGCCCACGATCCGATTGATGCCATGCCCCGGCAACGGACAACTGACCAGATCGCCTATCCTTGCAGCCATTTTTCCATTCACTTTAAATGTTGAAGTTGCAGTGATAACTTCTCCACCACTGGTCAGCTTATCGCCCTGGCGAATAATTCCCTTTCGCATCATTCTTGTTTCCTTTCACTGTCAAAACACCAGCAATTATTTTCTGTAAATAACTCAGTAATAAAAATAATGGCTCACGTAATAATACTTGTCTGGCATCATTCGTGATGCTGATTCCGGTAACGCCTCATTTTTCCCAAACCACAGTTTCAGTCGCGTTGACATATGCAGATTCACTTTTTCAGGGTGTGGAAATTCCAGCGCTGAAAAAATACGTTGCCCCAGCACAATGGTCGGCTTGGGTTTTTCTTTCATTCGGTCGTAGACAATCGGACCAGCCAGGGCCATATAGATTACTGCCCCCAGAAAGAACCAGCCGGTAATCTGTAACATCTGGAGAATACTGTTTGCAGCAAAGAAGGAGACAATTAGCCCAATAATGGCGACACCAACTGAAAAAGGAATACCGCCAATTGCCGCCGCATTCGCTTTACCGATAACGCCATAAGCACAACAGGGAATAGTTGTTATGACGCGTAATTCAGGGAGGGCCAAAGCGTATACTTCGTAATGATCGCCATGATCGGTAGCGGCCATGTCAACATCATCGCCACACTGCGCTGAGCAGTATCCCAGCCAGCCATAGAACGGTTTTCCGTTAATCTTTCCCTGCACAAAATCATAGGTATGGCTTTCCCGAACGGAATCCTGTGCATTCACTGTTGCTGCTGCTGATTCCCCAATTGCCGCCAGCAACACACTTCCCCATTGCCGCTGCGACTCCTGGCGGGTGAATTCGTCAGGTTCATATTCACGATCGGTGAAATAGCCTTTGGTAAACAGGGTATTGAGTTCTTCCAGCACACCGCTGACTTTTACCAGCGGTTGTGAAGGCGGAAGCGCTGGCAAGGGAGGGGCTTTTGCCAGCAATGCATCCAGTTCAGAAATTTTTGCGTACAATTCTGTGATTTCTTTTTCGACTTTAAGACGATCTTCAGGACAACGATGAATTCTCTCCCTTTTTACAATTAATTTGGTATCTAACATACTTCTTTGGCTTTTAATCTCATCAAAATCAATAGCATCTTTGCGATGGCGGTAAGTGTTTTCGCTCATTGGGTCACCTTCACTGTGGTAATGAAACGGTTTTGCCGCATGCAGCAATCATTTTCATTAATAAACTCAGTAATAAAAATAATGGCTCTCACCGCGCGGCCCCGGCATCACGCGCTCGTCATGCCTGTCATCCGGCACGCCATTTTTTTTGAGCGCTTTTACTTTCCGTCGCGTAATCGCGGGTAAATGCACGTCAGCAGGTTTGCTGAAACCGAGAGCAGCAAAAATCCGCTCTGCCATTTTTTGAGGAGGTTTGATTTTTTTACGTTCAAGGTATTCAGAATATTCAACGGCCAGCACATCCAGCGCAAACCAGAGAACCACTATCCCGACCAGATAAGGAAGCGCATAATTATGTGTACTGAGAAACGTCAGCGCGCCGGGGACAAATAGCAGTAACAGCAAACCATGGGTGATCTTCATTCCCGAGCGAATGTAAGCATCAATACTCATATCGCAGCGCGGGAGCACGGAAATCACACGCAATGCAGGAACAGCCAGTGCATAAACCTCAAGATGGTCGCCTTTATCCACCGCGGCAAGCTCAACACGATCGCCCGCTCTGGCCGTGACCATTCCGGTCCATCCGTAAAAAGGCTTACCGTCAATTTTGCCCTGAATAAAATGGTAAACATCCGCAGACCTTATTTCGTCCTGCGCATTCACGGTTGCTGCTGCCGATTCACCAATCGCCGCCAGCAACACACTTCCCCATTGCCGGCGTGACTCCTGGCGAGCGAATTCATCAGGTTCATATTCACGGGCCGAAAAATATCCCTTTACGACCATCGTCTGTATTTCATCCAGGATACCGCTAACCTTCACCAGTGGCTGTAAAGGAGGAAGTTCAGGCAGCGGGGGTTCTTTGCTTAACAGGTTTTTTAACTCAGTAAGTTTATCCTGAGCACTATTTATTTCTTGTTCTAATTTTAACTTTTCATCTGTATTCGGATGGTCACTAATCCATTGCATATTTACTTCGATACATGTTTCCTTTGAGCTGATTTGACTTTTAATCTGGTCGAAATCAATAGCTTCTTTCCAGGAAAGGTAACGGTTCGGTTTCATTGGATCACCTGCATAGCCGTATCAAAGCTTTCCCGCTGTTGTTCCAGAACCTTGTTTCTGCGGGCCGGAAGCTCCAGTACCCATGTGGACTTCAGATCCTCTGCCGGATTGCCGCCAAAGACACTCTGCGCACACCATTTCTGCAAATCATTACCAAAAAACACTGTGTAGAGCTGCTCTACGATAAAGATAACAATCATGACTTCCCAGCTCGATAAAACCGCCACGACTTCCCATGCAGCAATCCGCATAATTCCTTTTGCCAACAAATTTTCAGCAGATAACCATCCTCGCTCGACCACCAGTTCAAGCAGCCCTTTAAGGGCCTTCACGGTTATACTGAGATCCACTGTGACTTTAAAAACGTAAAGCACCACAAACTGCCAGCGCTGCTTATTCTTTAACTCGTCAACGAATGAGGTAATATCCAGTCCAAGGCTGATAAGCGATGCCACCGACCCCGCACTCGCTCCTGTCCATTTAATTCCTTTCAGCCACCCCTCACTTTTTATGCCAAATTCAAATACGGGCTGCACAATATCTGCGGCCGTGCTCAACGTGCTGGAGGCCGCCCCAAAATACTGCGCCCAGACTTTCTTGCTGGTCGTATCGTTTTCCAGCTTATGTAACTTGTCGGCATACTCCAGCAGGTTAAACGCCAGCACCAGCAGCTTGATGCGCGATTTTTTCAGCGCAGAGACCCCCTTTTCTGTTTGAGCGAATTTATCAAATTCAGTTTTGTATTTCGTTTCTGTTCTCAGGCGATTGTCAGCCCCCGATGCTTTCAGGCTGTCCAGCACGCTCTGGCGAAAGGCATTCCCGTCCTCAAGCTGTGACACTGATAGCCTTACCGCATCATCAAAGGCCACACCGGACATCACGGAGAACAGGGTCTTGTGCAACACTTCCGTCATGGTATCCAGCACTTTATCTAACCGGGTAAAGCTGAAAAAACGGTCGCCCAGCGTGGTCATCTTCCGATCACAGTGCAGCATCATTTTTGACCAGGACGACGACGGCGTCGGATTTTTCGCCACCGCAGCATTAGCCTTGTCATATGCCTTCACAAACTTGCCGCTCAGGCTGGTAACCAGCGCCAGAAACTGTGCTTTATCGGCTTTTTGGGGGTTGCCTTTGTGCTGTGCCAGGCCCGTGAGGAAAGGCTGCGTCTCGTCAATCACGCTCTGGTTATTCAGCATCAGTGAACGCCAGACCAGGTTATCTTTCGGTCCCGCCGAATACCGGTCAATCTGTTCATCCAGCCAGGCGGTTCCGGTCTGAGTCAAATTCAGCGATGCCATCGCGTAATCCACCATTTCCTGGTAGCTCAGGTTGTCTTCCACACGTTCAGAGGCAAAGTCCTGGCTACAGGTGATGAAATGTGCATTTTTTAGCCATGCCACACGAAATGATGCCAGCGCCTCCAGTTGCTGCGCCAGGACATCACAGAACCGGTTATGACAGTCCAGAAATGCCTTACGTTTCTGCGGATTCAACTCTGCCGCATATTTCCCCCAGTCATGGGCAAACTGACTGTCTGCGGATTTGATGGCATTCAGCCGAATGTTGTCATGCAGGCGGGCGGTATCCTGCTCATTGCGGTGCCCTTGCGTCATCGCATCAATGAGGCCAGTGTTGTAAATCGCGTCCTGTAGCGCCTGTGCACGGTTAAGCTCACGAAGCTGGTTTTCCACCCCGCTCAGCCAGCGGTCCGTCATAAATTCGATGGATAGCTCATCCACCCAGCTTTTATGCAGCGCGGTATAATCGTCTGCAAAGCCCGCCAGTTCATGGGTGATACCCGCAGGATCATACAGCGCCACTAACAGAGGTTTAATCGGACGCCCGAGCGGGGTGAGCCCGGAACCTCGCTGAGCCAGTGCCTCCACGGTCCGTCCGGCCATACCTGCCCGGTTGTTACTCCACGGGTAAATAGTGCCTTTCGGACAGATATCGCTTTCATTAAACCGGTACCAGGGGGATTCAGGCTGCGTAAAACACAACCGTTTGACTGGCGGATCGAACGGCATCAGGGCCGCCGGATGTGATGAACTGAACGGCGCATAATCCAGCACCGTGTTTAGATTTGCCTGTGTTGCTTGCGCCACACCGTGTTTATTTTCAGGCTCCGCCCATTGCCAGGTGGCTATGCACTGCATGCGGGCTTTTCGGTCCTGCTCATTACCAGCGTAACGATCCAGCGTGTCGGTGTACCATTTGGACGGGGAGAACGCCAGCCAGGTATTTCCACTTAACGCTTCGGGACGCAGGATTATCATCTCGACGTTAGTGGCATTGTGTTCCGGGGCTGTGCAGTCCGGTGCCTTTTTAGGCTGGGCATACGCTCCTGAAGGCTGTTTCCACAAGCTGCCGTCTTCCGCTACCGCCCAGCCATCCCACTGACGGCTTTTTTCGTAATAGACGTATACGAAACCCTGACGCAGGGTACGCAGGCCGTAACGAAAACCCGATCCTTCGTCCGGGAAGGTTATCTCCGGTTCGGCCCATGCGGGCAGCGGGAACTGTACCTTGTCCGTGACTACGGCATAACGCACCGGGACCAACGCCGGACCAGTTGCCAGGCAACGTGAACAAGGCTGAGGGCTAAAAAGGGACGTGCTCATGCAGTGCTCCTGTACCGGATGCCAGCGCATCCGCTTTTTCGGTGTTTATTTCATGACAGATGCGCTGCCAGTCCTGGTCGGACAATCCGGCCACGCAGGTGCCATAACCGGTTCCCGGCTCACGCTCGTGGGGGGAGAGCAGAATTTTTAGTCGGGGGTGGTTGTCCAGGTATGGGTGCAGCCGCAGGCAGTCCAGCGCCAGCATCCGCTGGTCGGCTTCATCTTCAAAACCATGCAAATGCCGCGCCCGGCTCAGTGCCTCGCGGATGATTGAGATAGCGGTGGATTCATCATGCCGGTGCTGGCTGATATTCATCAGGCGGTAGCTTTCCAGAATGCGCACGATGTCGCCCGCCTGCCGGATACCGTCTTCGTCTTCCGGGCTCAGCATCAGCGAGAAGGTCATTAGCGGATAAGGAGAAGCTGTATGACAGTGGCTCACCAGTTGCCCGTCACCGTTCAGGAAATGCCAGCCGGAGAGCCCACCCAGCCAGCGATCCCGCTGCAAATTATCCAGTTGCGCCCACAGGATGTGATGAATGGCCGGGTCGTAATAACGCAGTAATATCTGCTGCCCTGAGACCAGCCGCTGAATAGCCGTATGTCCGAGCTGTTTTACCGCGACGGCGGTATCATAAGGGCTGGTCAGCCAGCCACAGACCGCACGGCCTCCGCCATTACACAGACGGTCAGGATGCTGTTCTTCCAGTGCCTGACGGATGCTGTTCACCAGCAGAGCATGGTGAGCAGCATCCGTCAGGTTGAGTGGTACCAGCCAGGGATGGCGATCCACGCTCAGGTTGCGGTGCGGCAGCCTGACCGGCGCCGGGCGATGGTCCACCAGTGCGCAGATAAACGGGTGCATCACATCGTCCGGCAATGCCTCCCTATCGATAAGCAGGTATACATATTCCTGACGCGCAGTGATGGCGGCGTGCAGTTGAGTCAGCAAAGCATCCATCTTTTGCGCGACGGCCTGCGGACTGAAATCATACGTAATGGTCACACGGTCGTCCTCACAGTGGCTCAGCGGCATCTTTCGGTGCCTTCATTGTTGAACAGCCCTCCGGCAGGCTGATACTGCCCTGCATCGACGCCGGGCCGAGCTTTTCCAGCGTCCCGGCTTTTACCGTCACGTTACCGGAGCCGCCCAGCGTGATGCTGCCGTCTTTCATCTGTATCCACGCCCCGCCGCACTCCAGCAGCAGTTCGCTTTTCGCCTGCACCGTCACCCTGCCGTTCTGGCTGGCTATCGTCATGTCCTTTTGCGCTAACATCTCCAGCGCGTCACTCTGCGCCTGAATTTCCACTTTGCCCGCTGCCGCGAACAGTTTGATGCCCAGTTGTTTTGCAAACAGACTCAGTGCCTCACCCACCGCAATACGCAGCTTTTTACCGATGCTGATATCCGCATCCTGCCCGGTGGTGGCAATCAGGTTCTGGCCGGCGGCAAGCTGGATGCTGGATGGGGTGACCTGTGCGATACCCGACGGAGCCGAGAGCAGCAGCGCCTGCTGTTGCAGGTTTTTCAGCGTGCTGTTGAGCAGGTCGGTCTGTTTCTGTACGTCGGCGAGTTCGGCTTTTGCCATTTCGGCGGCGGCCCGCAGACTGCTGGCTTCCTGTATCGCCGCTTCCAGTTCGCTGACCGCAGACTGCATGGCGAGCATCTCACCCTGCGCCTGTTGCTGGCCGTCAGCCGTAATGAAAATACCTTTCGCGGCGCGGAACACGCCGTGCCCGTCAGTGCGCAGCTCTGCCCCTTCGCCGCGCAGTTGCCTGGCGTCGTTATCCGCAACGTTGTAGCCAAGATTGAGCTGTGTTTTGCCGGAATACGGCGTGGAGAGGTGGATATTCTCTCTGCCGCGCTCATCCTGCAGGCGCAGCTCGTTCGCGGCAGGCGTCAGAAGAATATTGCGTTTATAGTTCTCAATCGTGACGTGGTCGGGGTGGCGCGAGTCGTGGAGCGACCAGGCGATAAACGGTTTGTCCGGGTGACCGCCGTCGAACATCACCGCCACTTCGGTGCCCTGTATCAGCGGCAGATGCAACCCGAAGTTATCCCCGGCGTAATCGCGGGCGCGCCTGAGCCACGGGCTTTCACCGCCCTGCGGCCAGCTGTCCTTATCAAAATCGAAGCGAACCCGGTAGCGGCCCTGTTTATCGATATGGCTGTAGATATCACCCGCCTGCGAACTGGTGATACGCGCCGTCAGCGGAACGGTAATACGGGCGCGGGGCTGATGGACCGGGCGGAAGCAGACCGTACTCCGGTACGCTATCCCTTTAGCTTTAAGCCGATAGTGCGAACTCCGGCTGGCGGAAGTTTCTATGACGGTCACCAGCATGCCCTCGGCAAAGGCGCGGGAATTGTCGCCCTGGGCCTTCAGCACCTGGCCCGGGGCAATAAGCGTGGAGTTGCTTTCAAGGCTGAGGCGGTGCTGGCGGTTCAGCTGGCGTTCGTGGCGCAGGCGGGCATAAAAATACCCGCTTTCGGCACTCTGGTTCCCCGCCGTGGCGTACTGCTCGCCTTCGCTAAGAAAACCATCGGTATAGTGGTAGTCATTACCGTACGTGGTTTTGTCGTCATCGTGGGTCAGGTCGGCATCCGCATTCATGATGACATCAGCGGTACGGTAGTTGTAATCGTGTGTACTGACCGAGCGCTCCGTCACCTGATGGTGTGCCTGTAAATTCCACACCGATTCCGCGCGGTTATCGTGCATGCCCGCCGGGTTCACCACCGGAACAGTGACGCCATACTGCCAGCCCCGGTCTGAATCGCCGAACACCACCATTTCATGCCCGGTCTCGATGTCCTGGGTAAAGTTATACCAGATGCCCACTTCCGAGAGCAGACGGTCGATAAACTCTGCATCCGACAACATAAACTGGGTAATAATTTCCCGCGACGGATACGTATTACTCAGGCGAAACTCAAACAGCCAGCCCGGCCAGTTGTGGTGCTCACGCAGAATTTTCTCCACCACTTCCGGTACGGACAGGTTCTGGTAGATGGCGCTGCGGCGGCTGTTATCAAGCAGCGAAAGGCGCGGTTCGAACGTCAGGCTGTATGTGGCTTCATCACGCGAAACGGAAAGGCGGGAAAAGTGAGTGATTACGCCATACAGCGTCCGCTGGACTTCCGGGGCAAGGGTACGACGAAACGCCGTCTGCGGCAGAGTCTGCATGATGAAGGTAACATTCTTCATCAGCATCATCGCCGGATCGATATCCTTATCGCTGCTGGTAAGTCGCACGTCATAACGATAACGGGTGCTTAACCCTTCGCGACCTTCAAATGACTCCACGTCCAGCGGCGCAGTGCAGCCCTTAATTTTGAGGTGGTAGCGATTGAGGCTTAGCGCATCCAGAACAGGGGATGTAGTCGTCATCATGGCTTCCTTATGCTGACCCGGCACCCGATGCGTTCCTTGCCGGGATAGACGATACTCAGCCCGGCAGGGCTGACTGAAGTAAATGTTGTAATGAAGATTGCAGGAGCGCTATCAGCCCGGCAGTCAGCAAAAATGCCAGCGTGATATGGACCATGCGGGAACGGAGTAACCGGCCGCGTACCGTCGGGTGGCGCTCCACCACCAGCGCAGCAGACAACGGCTGTTCACCGGCTGGCACCAGCGCATTCAGGGACTCGGTGAGTTCAGCCGTATTCTCCCGAAAGGCATGATCCGGAGATATTTCCATCCACCGCTGGCTGTAGCCCATGCCATACAGACGCTGGTAGAGCACCAGCAGACGCGGATCTGGCGCAGCCTCCCGCAGCAGCGCCCGCGTCCGTTCTGGCATCACTTCTCCGGCCCGCATTTGCCCGATAAACAGCGCCTGTAGCGGATTCCGCAGCCAGACGTAGTTATCCTCAGAAGAGGCGCTGTTCAGTACCGCGTCATCCATCATGGCGCACTGCGCATAAATAACGTGGTGAATCAAATCGTCTCTTTCCTTTCTGGCTTTCAGCGTCCCCTGCACAGCCTCCACCAGCTTCACCGCGCGGCGATACAGCGCCTCGTCACGTACCAGCGCAGGCTGATGATGAATATCCATCACGAACAGGTACGTATCCTGCAGCAGGGTATCTATATAAGCACTGGCGTCAGAGGCTGAAGATAAAAAACAAGATGAATGGGCGAGTGAATCCAAAATAAGTCACATCCTGTGCTGCGTTCTGTTTTCGCCAAGCTTATTCCACTTTAAAAACAGATCAATGAATTCAAAGGTAACAAATAATGATCGATAAGAAACTTAACTTTCTCACAACAGCATTTTATCTGATATTGACTGATATCAGGAAATCTCTCTTGCCATTTCATGGCGCATCGATTCCCAGCGATATAAATTCATACAATGAATAATTTACCGGTATATATTTTATAGTTTAATATAATTAGCTTATTAAAGAGAGATAAAGGAATTAATTTTTTATTCATCAATTTCAGAGAGTTACACCACAAAAACCTCTACCCCCATCAATATGAAGATAAAACCCACCATTCGCACGTAAGAGAATGACATCCGGGTAATATTAATAATGACAGACGCACATGTACAATGCCTGTATCCAATGCCTCCCGCCAACGAACATCAATAAAGCGCTGCCATTAGCGCCTTGAAAACGCCATCGATTTTAGTCTACAAACTTATATGGCACCATGGACATTTTCGAACCGCACATGAATTTTCCTTTACCATAAGCGCACCTTTATTATTGGTGATATCAATCGCTGAGGAGAATGTCGTCTAAAATGGCTTAATGAATATTAATTTAGTAAGTGTATTATTATTTCACATTTGCTTTATGAATAATTACTCAACAACGATGATGGCCGCGTAAGAATGACGTAAGTCGTATACCACCGGAAAGCGGTAACGATTGTTGATATTGCTGCACCTGTTTGTCCCGCTTCTCCCTAACGCTTTCATCGTTATACTTGCTTAATGCTCATTCACGGGATAACTGCATGTCGACTGCCATCCTGAACCGCCGCTGGCATCGTCCCGGCGCGCTGCTGTTAACACTCTTTGCGCTGGGCGTGGCGTTTTTCTTCTACAGCCACTGGGGCACGTTTCTGCAATGGGCGTTCAGCCTGCAAATCGCGCTGCACCGCTATCTGGTGCTTTATCTGTTGCAGCTCAATAACCATCAGTACACCGGCGGCCTCTGGCTTATCAGCGGCGCGTTTATTTACGGCGTACTGCATGCCATCGGGCCGGGGCACGGCAAATTTATCGTCAGCGCATATCTTGCCACCCACCGCGAAAACCTCTTTGCGGCAAGAGTAGTGCCACTCGCGGGCAGCCTGATGCAGGGCGTCAGCGCCATCGCGTTTGTGTTTATCCTGGCGGTCGGCTTTAACCTGGCGTCTGGCGATCTGAGCCAGAGCCGCTGGTATCTCGAAAAGGTGAGCGCGCTGCTTATCGGCGCGTTCGGGCTGTTTCTTATTCTGCGCGCCGCGAGAAGCCTGCGTGCGCCGCGCCTGAAAATCCATTCGCTGACGCCTGTGCAATCGCACCCGGAAAACTGCGGCTGCGGCCATCATGGTGTCGGCCGTGAAAATCATGGTGGCGACTGGCGCGCCCGGCTTGGCGTTATCGCCGCTATCGGCGCGCGGCCCTGTAGCGGCGCGATAATGATTATGCTGTTTGCCAATGCGCTGGGCATGGCGAGTTGGGGAATGGCGGCGGTGATGACGATGGCGCTCGGTACGGCGCTCTCGATTATGGCGCTGTCGCTCGGCGTGCAGTATGCCCGCCGCACCACCACACGGCTTTTTGGCACGCCAGCTACGCCCGTCCAGGCGCAGCGTATCGCCGCGCTGCTGCGAATCGCAGGCGGGCTGGCGCTACTGCTGTTCGCGGTCGTTCTCTTCCTCACCGTTATTCCTGTCAGCCCGAACGGCGACTACATCGCCGCGGGCTGTTGAGTGGGGTAATGCCACAACCGGATAACAGGCGAGTGCGCCCTCGCCTGCTACACTCGAAAACGCGAACCGGACGGCCGGTTTACTTCCTTACTCATCGCGCGGGATAACATTATGTCTCAAAACGAATATCAGCCACCTGAAGTCTGGACCTGGGAACCGCAGTCTGGCGGCGCCTTTGCAAACATTAACCGTCCCATCGCGGGGCCGACGCATGAAAAAACGCTGCCGGTCGGCAAACACCCGTTACAGCTCTATTCGCTCGGCACGCCGAACGGCCAGAAAGTGACTATCCTGCTGGAAGAGCTGCTGGCGCTTGGCATCAGCGGCGCGGAATATGACGCGCACCTGATCCGCATCAGCGAAGGCGATCAGTTCTCCAGCGGCTTCGTTGAGGTGAACCCTAATTCCAAGATCCCGGCGCTGCTGGATCGTTCGGTCACGCCCGCGGTGCGCGTATTTGAATCCGGCGCGATCCTGCTTTATCTCGCCGATAAATTTGGTCAATTCCTGCCGGAAGATTACGCCGGACGCGCCGAAGCGCTGAACTGGCTGTTCTGGTTGCAGGGGTCAGCGCCTTATCTCGGCGGTGGTTTCGGCCACTTCTACCACTACGCGCCGCAAAAAATCGAGTACGCGATTAACCGCTTCACGATGGAAGCCAAACGCCAGCTTGATGTGCTGGACCGCCAGCTCGCGCAGCACCGTTTTATCGCGGGCGACGCCTATTCGATTGCCGATATCGCCATCTGGCCGTGGTACGGCAACCTGATTATCGGCGGGCTGTATGAGGCAAGTAAATTCCTGCAGGTTGAGGAATACAAAAACGTGAAGCGCTGGGCCGAAGAGGTCGCACAACGTCCGGCCGTGCAGCGCGGACGCATCGTTAACCGCACCTGGGGGCCGCTCAACGAGCAGCTTCACGAGCGCCACGACGCCTCTGATTTCGAGCGTAATACCGAAGACAAACGCGGCGCGTAGCCCACAAAAAAGCCTCGTCACTGACGAGGCTTTTTTTATGCGTGGGCGGTTAGCGCATATCTTTCACTGCAACGTGATCCATATCGTCGAAGACCTGGTTTTCGCCCACCATTCCCCAGATAAACGTATACGCGCGCGTCCCGACGCCTGAGTGAATCGACCAGCTCGGCGAAATGACCGCCTGCTCGTTTTGCACCACAATGTGCCGCGTCTCCTGCGGCTGGCCCATCATGTGGAAGACGCAGCTGTTCTCTTCCAGTCCAAAATAGAAGTACACCTCCATGCGCCGTTCATGCGTATGGCACGGCATCGTATTCCACAGGTTGCCCGGCGCCAGCTCCGTCAGGCCCATGCTGAGCTGGCAGGTTTCCAGCACGTCAGGAATAAAATATTTATTGATGGTACGTCGGTTGCTGGTCACATCCTCGCCAAGATGCACCGGCGAAACATCCGCGGGCGTCACGCGTTTGGTTGGAAATGTCGTGTGCGCCGGCGCGCAGTTATAGTAAAAACGCGCAGGATTCGCCGCGTCGGCGCTCTCAAACACCACTTCTTTCGCGCCCTTGCCGACATACAGCCCGTCGCGGCTGTTCATTTCATAGCGCGTGCCGTCCACCGTGATAAGCCCCGGCCCGCCGATATTAATGACCCCCAGCTCGCGGCGCTCCAGAAAATAGCTCACGCCCAGTTGTTTGCCCACTTCACTGCCCACGGCCACCGTGCGGTTTACCGGCATCACGCCGCCCACAATGATGCGGTCGATATGGCTGTACGTCATGGTGTACTCGTCAGCCACAAAAATCGTCTCGATTAAAAATTCCCTGCGAAGCCCGGCGGTATCCAGGGTTTTCGCGTGATCGCTATGAATGCTTTGACGAACGTCCATTCTGACTCCTCGTGACGTTACGGGGATCGAGTCCCGGTATCAGATAAGCGTAAAAACCCCAATTAAATAACAGTGGATTTACATAAATTTTCGCTGCGTTTGATGCTATCAAACACGTGAATCAATAATGTGATCGATGTAACTAAAACATCGTTTCATTTCTATTGAATCAATATTCCACAAGAGTAATAGTAGCGCCAGTCGCTTCAATAACGGGATAAGTCGCACACAGACCAGTCTCAATTCTTATACCGAAGATGCCAGCCGCCGCTGCCTCGCCACGGCTGTCCTACAAAAAATACCAACGTAACCCGATGAAAATTAATCATTTTTATCGGTGGGCACTTATAACCTTAATTCAGCCTGGGCTGAATAAAACCGCTGAGGTTTATGATGAAGATTAAAGCTACGATGGAACGCATCCCCGGAGGGATGATGCTTATCCCGCTGTTACTTGGCGCAATTTTAAATACGCTGGCTCCGGAAACCGGGAATTATTTCGGCTCGTTTACCAAAGGCATGATTAGCGGAACGGTACCTGTTCTCGCCGTCTGGTTTTTCTGTATTGGCGCGTCTATTGATTTACGCGCGACTGGCACGGTACTGCGTAAATCCGGCACGCTGGTACTGACCAAAATCGCTGTGGCCTGGCTTGTCGCGATGATTGCGGCCTCGTTTATTCCCGACACCGGCATTCAGACCGGCTTTTTCGCCGGGCTGTCGGTACTGGCTATCGTTTCCGCGATGGACATGACCAACGGCGGGCTGTATGCCAGCCTGATGAACCAGTACGGTACAAAGGAAGAGTCCGGCGCGTTTGTGCTGATGTCGCTGGAATCGGGCCCGTTAATGACGATGGTGATTCTGGGATCTGCCGGTCTCGCCTCTTTCGAGCCGCATCACTTCATCGGCGCGGTGCTGCCGTTTCTGATAGGCTTCGCGCTCGGCAATCTTGACCACGATCTGCGCGCGTTCTTCAGCAAAGCCACGCCGGTGCTGATCCCGTTCTTTGGCTTCGCGCTCGGCAATACCATTAATTTGCGCGTGATTCTGGAAACGGGCCTGCTGGGGATTGTGTTGGGTGTCGCCGTCATCATTATTACCGGTATTCCGTTGATCATGGCAGATAAGTTTCTGGGCGGCGGCAACGGTACGGCTGGCGTGGCGGCCTCTTCCGCGGCGGGGGCGGCGGTCGCGAACCCGGTTATCATCGCGCAAATCAACCCCGCGTTTGAGCCGGTGGCCGCGCAAGCCACAGCCCTGGTCGCCGCGAGCGTTATCGTGACGGCGATTCTGGTGCCCATCATTACCGCGCTCTATGCCCGCCATGTGGCGAAACAGGCACCAGCGGTAGCACACGCTGAAAGCGTCAGTACGAGCACGCTGCACCGGTAAAGTCCGTGTAAAGAAGAAAGCACCCCGCATCGGCGGGGTGTGGTTGGGCGTTCAGAGCAGGAAAATCTCTTCCACCAGCGCGTTCACCAGCCGCCTTGCGGAACAGATCCGCGGCATCCCGAGCGAGACGCTCTGCCAGGTTTGCGTCACCGACCAGCTGACCGGCTGACGCTCGCTGTCATGCATCGCGCCCAGCCAGCAGAGGATATCTTTATGCTCAAGCAGGCCCGGCTGTGGCGGCGTATGCAACCACTGGTGGTAGAAATGCCGCGTGTCGGGCGAGGCGTTAACGCTGTGCGCAAGTAATCTGGCGGTGTCGTCATACACCGGCGGTAACAACGCGGTTTTGTACTGGGGTTCACCTAAGCGCAAGGCATCGCCGAACGCCCCCCAGTGCAGCTCCTGAAGCGCCACGTAGCAGCGCCCGACTGGCGACCAGCCGTTAAATTCACCGCGTTGCCAGCGCGCCATAACCTCGCTGGCGTGGCGCTGCGCCGCGGCCAGTAAATCGCTCTGACGCAGTTGCGCCTCAAGCCGCGCGGCGCTGTGCTGATACTGCCCGGCTGTCACCTCAAGCGCCTGTGCAAAGGGCGCGCAAACGCCTTTCTCAGCAAGACGCTGGCTGCGACGCGCCAGCGCCTGCGCGGTGAGGCTTAATGCCAGATGCCCCGGCGGGCTCTGGCGAGAGAGCGACTCCAGCAGATGCAGCGCCGCTACCTCCGGGGTGGCCGCAATGGGTTCCGCACGCGTGACGGCCAGCGATTTTTGCAGCCGCTCTCGCATGTTTTGATGCTGCGGATGCGAGCGACCGTAACGTTCTTCGTCTTCGCCCTTCGCCAGATCCACCATCAGTCGCCCGCGCAGCGCGCGTAAATGTCGGCCCGGCCCTTCAAGCAGTGACCCGTTCATGGCGTTCAGTGCTCCACGGAAAACAGCGTCTGGATGTCATCACGCAGCGCACGGGCGTCTTCGTTAATATCGCGCGCGGTGCGGGCGCACTGCTGCAGCTTCTCACGCAGCGCGTTGCGCGCCGATTCACTCTGCTGGCGCGCCGCAAGACTCTGCTGAAGGTTCGCCTCAATCGCCGCCATCGCCATCTGGAACTCGGCGAAAAACGTCGCCATGCCCGCCGTAACAGAGATATCCACCTGCGCGTTCATCGCCTGGCGGATCTGCGCGCAGAAGCGGCTGACGTAACGGCTGAGCGTCTGCTTCAGTTGCAGCAGATTGATAACATAGCGGGAGCGCATCGCCGTACAGTCGTCCCAGCCGAGATCTTTGCTGTTAAGCCAGCGGGCCACGGTGCCGCGCACGCCGTCGTTGCGCGGGGCACTGGCGACCGGCACGCTCTCTTCTTCAATAATGTCGTTAAACAGCTGATGCGCGTTGAAATTAAGCTGGCTACGCTGAAATACCGGCAGCGTAATGTGCGCGCGAAAGCCGGTGCGACGCAGGCCTTCCGTGACGCGCTGCTCAAGCGGCGCCAGGGCCGCGCGCAGGATATCTCCCAGTGCGGTTTCCAGCTCGCTGAAATGGGCCGCCAGCTCCCGGGTCAGATTTTCCTGTACCGACAGCAGGATCAGCTCGCAGGAAGCACGAATTTTATGCAGCAGCATCCGCGCGTTGCTCTCCTGATCCAGAATCAGCTGCTCGCTGCCTGCGTCAAAATCGCTTCCCCAGGTCACCGCGCGACGCACAGGGCTGCTGAGCGACAGCGAGGGCACTTTGCCGGTATCAAAATAACTGGCGATATCCGCCAGCACTTTCTGTTCATGACCCGCAATAGTTTCCGACGCGCGCCCGAGCGCCTTAACAACCTCTTCCTGAATGGCTTTGCTGGCGTCTGCCTGGCAACGTTTTAGCTGTGCGATGTCATTATTCATTTGAGAGATACTCTCCACCAGTTGGTCATTTGCGATATCGAGCCCCTGGCAGCGGAAGTCCAGGTAGTCTCGGGTGCATTGCGCAGAGTGAGTTAATTTTGCGCAGGCCGAGCGCAGCGCGTAGAGCGAGGCGTGGGCATGCGCGGTGTGCAGAATCGCCCGAACAGGCGCTTCGAAAAGGGAATCCTCCCACAGCAGATCGGCGGCGTGGCGCAGATGCGCGGCGTCGGTGAAATCGGCGTTTCGCCAGCGACGACCCAGCGCAGCTTCAGCGAAATCCTGCACCCAGCGCTGTTGGTCATACGGCGGCAGCGCGCCGTGCTCGTCAAGCTCCTGACGCGCGCGATTAGCCAGATAGCCCCACATGGAAGAAACCGGAAAAATATGCGTCGGATCGATAGCGCCTTTCATCAGCGTGCCGGCGATCAGCGCGCGCACCTGATCTTCGTCGTCGCTGTTGCGATCCAGTTGATCAAACTTATTGACCAGCGCGTAGAGCGGCACGGATTCGCCCACCGCCGCGAGGGCCAGACGCACCTCTTCATCGGAGGTCGATTTCAGCTGGGTATAGTCCATCACCGCCAGCACGGCGGAGGCGCGGGCAATCTGCTCCTGCAGCATCTTTTGCAGGTGCGGCTGTCCGGCTTCGTTCGGCCCTGGCGTGTCCAGTAGCGTAAGCTGGCCAAGCCCTCTCTCCATACCCGCGAGGTGAGTAAACTCCACTTCTATCACCGGAATATGTTCAATGGCCGCGTAAGCGCGAAACGGGAACGGCACGTCAAGCACGGCCGAGAGCCGTACCAGATCGTTTAAACTTTTCAGACAGTGAAAAATGGGCTGAGCGCCGAGATAATGTTTTTCAAACGAGGTGCCGTTAAGAATGCGCGCCAGCAGGAGGTCCATATCGCGATCGATTTCAAGACGCAGCGCCAGGCTTTCGCGCGAAGCGTTCTCTAATCGCGCGCGCAGCGCCTGCATCAGCGTTTCTATGGGTCCGGCGTGGGTGAAATGCAGTACCGGCTCTTTCTGGCCCGGCGTGTGGCGAATCAGCGTCGGCAGCGCCGTCATCGGGCGGTTGCGGTTTGGCAGAACTTCTTTGCCAACGATGGCGTTGATCGTGGTCGATTTCCCCGCTTTCATCGTGCCGACAATCGCCACGACCATCTCCTGCTGGGTGGTTTTTCGCAATTCGGCCTGCAGCATCTCTTGCTGCGCATCAAGGCCGCGTAAGGAAAAATGAAGCGGATGCACGGCGGCGGTCTGGCGGCTGGCAACGTTCCCACAGTCATCCTGCACCGCCAGCGGCATTTGTTTCAGGGCGCTGAGATTATACAGAGCCAACTGAAGAAGCCGCTCCGCTTCCTGATTCATTTCAAATACAGTCTGTGTGTGCATGAAAAATCTTTCCTTAACACAAATTAAATGACCTTTTGCCTTATCTTTTTATTAGCTCAATGCGGCTTTTATAATTACGTGTGGAAAATATCCTGCGCGTCATGAGGCTACATGACGAAAAGTGGCGTAAAAATGCCATACCATCGTTGTGGTAAAATATGTATGAGACGACGAGAAACGTTTCAAACCTTCCTGTTCGTCAAAAACCAAATAATCACGCTGTAAGACCAGTGGGCCGATCGATTTTTCAGAGCGAAAGAATATATCCTCACATCGGTCATTTGACAAAAATGTTCCGACTTCAGGGGATGGTTTTAATAATTCAGATCAACATTAACCACTCCAGAATAACACCGCCTGGCAATAAATCACGATATATGTTTTATCCCTGGCAGTAAAAAAGTTTATCGGCTTCGGGTGCCTGCGCGTTTGCGCCACAGACAAGCCCGTAAAACGTAAGGGTTTAGGGTATAATCCCGCCTTTCATGCGCGCCGCGTAAGCGACCGCTTCTTTTGCAGCCCTGTTTTGCTGCCCTGTTGGTTCATTCTAAGGAGACACCATGTCACTGCCAGCCTGCCCGCAATGCGGCTCAGAATATACTTATCTGGATAATAATCTTTACGTCTGCCCGGAGTGCGCCCACGAATGGCGCGAAGGCGAAACCGGTGTTGAAAGCGACGCCCTGGTCGTTAAAGACGCCAACGGCAACCTGCTGGCCGATGGCGACAGCGTCACAATTGCTAAGGATCTCAAGGTCAAAGGCAGCTCATCGATGCTGAAGATTGGCACAAAAGTGAAAAACATCCGTCTGGTGGAAGGCGATCACAACATTGATTGCAAAATCGACGGCTTTGGCCCGATGAAGCTCAAGTCGGAGTTCGTCAAAAAAAGCTGACGGAGCCACAAGGCGCATTTTTCCTGGGCTGGCAGCCTGCGCTGCCAGCGTCAGGCCGTCCGGCTGCCCGCTAACTGGACGGAGCTCTGCTCAGAATAAAATAGCGTGCTCGATCGATTTACCCCTGTGTTTTTTATGGGCGACACTGCCGGTATGACGCTTCGTTAACGGGATTTCACGCTTATTTTCGTGCTTCTTTTAAAAAAAGATTAAAACAAAAACGAAAAGCAGCGTAAAATAGAATTCAGAGCGTTAATCCAGATAAATACCCTTAAAAATCAATAAAATAAATAATAACTACACTTGAATTAAGCACTGCTTAACTTTTCGCCAGTTTCTTTTAGGAATATTATTAATCAGCGCAAAATAAAATATAACTCGCCGGCAATAAATATAATTAAAGAAATAATAAGTCAAAATCAAAAACACAAAAAATCGCGCTGTAATAATAATCTTTATCAGGCTAAAAAGATTATTATCGTAAAAATATCACCTCCTTTCTTACCTGACTTAAGCCCAATATTAACCTCTTTCATCGATGATTCCGTTAAAGCCTGGCCGCTCATCTCCTCCTTTTATTGCGCCACATTTCATCTGGCTGTCATGTTTGTTTAACAGCAAGGTCATATTAGACCGTCAGGATGTGCCGCAACCTGCTTGTGGCGGCGTCCAGGACGTACCGCCGCGTTGCGCAGCAGTATGGAGATTCTGATGACGTTAAACACCGCTTTTGATTCACCCGTGCATGATGCACAGCAATGCTTTCGTCGCCTGCTAAAAGCCATGAGCGAGCCCGGCGTGATTGTCTCACTGCAGTTGCTCCGCCATGGCTGGCAGCCGCTTGGCGTGGCGACCACCAGCGTGCTGCTTACGCTTGTCGACAACGATACGCCCGTCTGGCTGTCGCCTTCGCTGGCAAATGATATCGTGCGCTCTAATCTGCGCTTTCACACCGGCACGCGGATTGCTGATACGCCGGACGAGGCAGTTTTCGCCATTGCCGATGAACACCTGAATCCGTTACTTCCCGACAGACTGGCGCACGGCAGCGTGATCGCGCCAGAGCACAGCGCCACGCTGGTGTTACAGGTCAACAGTCTGAGCGGCGGGCGTATGCTGCGCCTGACAGGCACCGGTATTGCGGAGGAACGCATGATAGCGCCACAGCTGCCGGAGTGTCTGATTGCGCAACTGGCAGATCGCCTGCATGCCGGATCGCTTGGCATTGATCTGTTGCTGACCTGCGGCGATCGTCTGCTGGCTATCCCTCGCACTACGCATGTCGAGATCGCCGACAGCGGCCGTTAGCGATAATCGTCGTCCTCCAGCCGTTGCTCTTCTTCCTCCAGGCGACGGCGTTCTTCATCCAGACGACGCTGGCGCTCATCAAGCTGCCGGTGGCGCTCTTCCAGACGTCTGCGCCGCTCGTCGTAGCGCGTGCGGCTTTCATCGTCATAGGAACGATCGTCCGACGCCTCGCTGCTATCCGGATGGTAAGCCTCGTTGATCGCTTCTGTTACCGAGTTAATGGTGTCGTTAAAGACAGAATCCAGGCCATCTGCCAGCGCGTGGCTGCTGGAAAGAGAAAGTGTGGCGAAAAGCAAAGCGCGAAGAGATGATTTCATAATGCCAGCCCTGTGTTTGACTGGTCTTAAAGTAATGAGGGCGAAGAGAGGCAGACAGCGGAGGATTCTCAAATCGGGCGGCGATGAACGCCGCCCGTGATGCAAAACTAGAGCTGATAGCGCGCCATCACCTGACGGTGACGCGTTTCATCAAGACCGCCCGTCATGGCAACATCCAGCCAGTGGATCGGGTGTTTCCAGCCCTGGGTGAATTCACGCAGCATCGCGTCCACTTCCAGCGGCGAGACCGACTGCGGCATCGCCAGCATGAAATAGATGCCAGGCAGCGTTTCGCCGCTTTCGCTGTCCGTCACCTGATAATCGGATTCACAATGCACCCAGATGGCACCGCCACGCTGGCGCACGCCATTCACAAACGCGTTGAAGGTCTCCTCGCCCGGATCGACGCCGTCGATAAACCAGCTCGGCGCATATTCGCTCGGCTCAAGCGTTTTCACCACGTTATGCACGGGGATGAAGTTCTCGCGCTCTTTTTCATCTTCCGGCGGGGTGTTCAGCAGATTGGCGTCAAAGACCACCGACTCGTTCATATGCTGTAAGGCTTTACGCCAGGACGGCTGGAACACGCGCGCCGTCACCGGGCCGGTACGCTGAGCGAAGTAATAATGTTCGTCGTGGTTTTCAAAGAAACGCAGACGAACGGTGCCCCACCGCTCTTCAACCGGGCCTTCATCGGTGCTGAACTTCATGCCAAGCCGCGCGCCGGCTTCGCGCACGGTCAACCAGTCTTCGCTGGCGCTGGCGGCGGTCAGCAGATCCCACAGGACATTGCTGGCGTCTTCTTCGCGCGCGTCCAGCATCGCCACCGCGTCTTTCAGGTACGCCGTGGCGCGGTCATAGGCTTTCTGGCGCATTGCCGCCTGGCCCGCCAGCATCAGCGGCGCGATCTTTTGCTGCCCCTGCGGCGTGGCGCGCAGCGCCTGGCTTACGGACTCCAGTTTTTCCCAGTCTTCCTGCGCCTGCGCCACCTGAGCTTCAAACCACAGCGCCACGTGCGGCAGCGCGTCGCGATAGCTTTCGGCGAGCGCTAAGATGTCGTCGTAACGGCGCGCGTTCAGGAGCGCAGAGAGCAGATGGAACAGCGGCGCGGCCTCTTCCTGCGGGTGGCGTTTCTGCCAGCCAAGCAGGAGATCCGTCGCTTCGCCCTGCGCCTGGCACGCTTCCAGCGCGGCACCTGCCAGCATCAGCAGTTCTTCATCGTCAGGGCGCTGCGCGGAAGCGAGCAGCAGCCACTGGGCCTCTTGTTCCGGATCGCGCGTCACGCTTTCCTGCTGGCCGCGCTCTTCCAGCCATGCCATCAGCGATTCGGCAGGCACCGGCAGCTCAACCTGCGTTTCCATGCCCGCTAACTGGCTTGCGAATTCCGCCAGCGCGGCGTCTTCATCGTGCGGGTTACGCAGTTTTGCTGCGCACTGTTTCGCCTGCATCAGGGCACGACGGGCGACCCAGGTAGCACCACGCGCCAGCGCGAGGCGAATATGGCTTTTCGCGACCATCACCGCTTCGCGCCACGCCTGCGCTTCTACACGCTGTTCCAGAATCAGCTGCAGCGCGCTGCCGGTCTGCCAGTTGTTGTAAGCCGGGTTGAGGCGCACCAGTTGCTCCACCACGCGCACCCAGCGCATACGGTTATAGGCGGTGAGACGATCCCACGGCAGCAGCCATTCGCGAGCGTCTTCTTCACGCCCCATCAGCGCCAGCACTTCCGCCTTCATCATCATCATGACCTGGCGGACCTGCTCGCTGCTGTTTTCCAGCTCGTCTTCATGAAGCTTATCGATAATCGCCAGCGCCTCGTCATAACGGCCAAGCAGCATCAGCGCCTGCGCTTCGTTCTCTTTGAGGCCATTGACGTCCTCTTCGCCTGCCGCGCGGCGCTTCTCCATCTGCTGCTGCACAAAGGCCAGCGCCTCTTCAACCTGGCCTTTATCGACCATCGCGAAGAACTGTTCTTCAGAAAGGCACAGGAAGCAGCTGCGCAGCGGGGTGATTTTCGAAAGCGTCTCCTGGCAAACGGCGATACGCTCGTCCGCCCAGCCTGGGCCGTCCACATTGCTGTAGCAGGCGCTGAGATCCTGGGTCACGCAAATCGACTGCGGGCACTCTGCGGCATCGGCCTGGTGAGCGCGCTCAAACAGCGCCACGACATCACCCAGCGCTTTTTCGCCTTCGCCAAGATTGCCGATGCGGTGACGCATCTCCCAGTGGCCAACCATCACGTCAATCCACGGATTGCCCGCGGTCTTTTTCAGCGCGCGCGCTTCCGGCAGCAGCGCTTCGGTTTTACCGGTCTGCACTTCAACAACAGACTCGATAAGCTTATTAACATGCTGCGTTATCCAGGGTTTACCGGCTTCTGCCAGGTCACGTTCATATTGCTCATACCATGCCCAGATATCCATTAGTTGCTTCCTTCTGTTGTCGGTGTAATAAGTTGCGCCGTGATGCAACTGAATGTGTCCAGCGCCTGGCGAAAGTCGTACTCACGGGAATCCCCCGTGGCCAGAGCAAGAATAATTTTGAGGCTTTTCAGTAATTGCATGGCGGCGGGCGCGATGGGCTGCCCGGCACGCCAGGCCTGTGATAAGGCTTTTACCGCAGGATTGTTAAAGTTGATGTAGAGGCGCACCGGCGCCTGCTGTTCGATTTTGCTGGCAAACTGGCGGGCGAGCATCAACGCGGCGGTGCTCATGCGGCGATCGGCGTCGTCCTGCTCAAGACGCGCTTTAAGCTCGGCGTCACGGTTGACCACCATCACCAGCGGCAGCGTCGCAGGCTCGAAAGAGGACATTACGCACTCTTCGTCGTCGCGCAGCTGTTCGCTCCACCAGGCCTCTTCTTCGGCGCTGACGTCATGCAGCGCAAAGAGTTGTTCGTTACCCGCTGACGTCCCCACTTCCACCAGCCGCGCGCCGTAGAGCGTCGCCCAGCGTCGCAGGAACGGCACCACCGCGTAGCGATAGCCCAGCGCGACAGGACGGCCCGAAAGCCGGAACAGCATCTCTTCAAAACCGCCCTCTTCGCTGAGCATTACGTTCAGCGTGTTGTTCTGGCGCAACGCTTTAACCGGCAGATCGCCCTGAGAGGTCGGGATCAGCAGTTCATCTTTCAGCAGATCGAAGAGGCGATCGTCGCAGATAGCCGCGCCGAGCAACGCTTCGTTATGGCGCACCAGCACACGACGCCAGACGGCAGGCTGCTGCTTCGCGAGATCGGCCAGACCGTTAATCAGCGCCTCGGTGAGCGCCGCCTGCGTGGCATACCAGGTGACATCGCGCTGTAAATCTTCGCGGCTGGCCGTCGGCGTAAGACGATTCGATTCGATAACGCCGCCGACAAACCCGGCCCACGGCGGAAGCAGCTCGCGCGCCTGATCGTCGAGCAGCATACCGCGCAAAAACAGCGACAGATTACGGTTATCGCTGGTGCCATACGTCGCGCCATCCTGAAGCCAGAGCATACCTACCGCGTCACTGTCGCCAGAGGGCTCAACCAGCAAGGTACAAAGCGGCGTAAACGCGCGCTCGAAGCGGCTGGCGAATTCAATATTTTGCTTCTGACGCAGCGCCGGATGCAGCGCCACGCCATCCTGCGACGTTACACGCCAGGGCGGCGTCAGGTGATTTACCGCCGTCTGCTCTTCACCGACAAACAGCGGCTCTTTCATTAATATGCAGTAGCGACCCAGCACATCGCTCAGCAACTTGTTGTTGGCGAGATATAAAAACTCGTCTTTGAGATGCAGCGTGACGGTCGTCCCTGGCTCGCGCGGGCTTGCCGGCGTGACGCTGTAGGTTTCGCCGCTGGCGGAGGCGTAAAGCCAGCCTTCCTCCGGCGTTTTCCAGGAGGTGGTGTGTACCGTTACCCGCTCCGCCAGCACAAAAGCGGAAAGAAAGCCCAGGCCAAACATGCCGATAAGCCCGGTTTCATCATCCTGCTGGCGCAGATGGCGGGTGTAGCCGACGCCGACGGTCGCGAGGAAATCGTGGATCTCCTGCTCAGTGAGGCCAGAGCCGGTATCGTGAATGACGATGGTACGGGTTTGGGTATCGCCCGTGACGCGGATCTCCGCAAGCTGGCCCGCCGCCCCCTCTTCCAGTCGACGTCTGACAATCGCGTCGTGCGCGTTCTGCACCAGCTCACGGATGGCGACCATCGGCGTGGAGTAAAGGTGTTTACTGAGCACCTGCATTAACCCCGGCAGGTTCACCGGCGTTTCGTGTTGTCCTGTTAATGGCGCGCTAATGAGGTTATCCACTGTGACTCTCTTTATATTCCGGCTGTGGTTGTCGGTAGCCTGCCCGAATGGCGCGTGTACGTGCTCACTATCGCGCAGGCATAAGGGAGAGATGATAAGGGTGTACGGCGGCCGGGTATACTATCATTCCCGATAGTTTTCGGGCGTGATCAGCGCCCGTCACGCTTTCTCTCATTATCAGGATACACAACCCGGGCGTTGCTGCGCGCGCAGAAAGAAAAAAGAGACATTCAATCCCATATTAATGGATGGCGTTATATTTACCTGTTACAGCTTTCGTTATTTAAACGCGGAAATTTGCGAGAAAGGTTCCATAATTAATGTAAAAACCACAAATGAATTACATCAGGCTTTTTATTTAATTTTTTAGCGAAAGGATTATTATAAGCGCGGGTGCTTAAGGCTTTCTGTCTTAAGCAAACGTGAGGGACAGAAAGAAGAAAGCCCCGGGCAATATTTCTATTAACCCGAGGCTATCCCTCAACTCCAGCAAGTTGAGATTAGCCTCTTACTCTTCAGAATGCAAGGAGTAAAAGGCATGAAGCCACTGCGTTATTTACTGGCCTGTTTATTCATGGTCTGCATCACTATTTTGATTTTTGCATTAATGAATCAGGGTACGTTATGCGAGCTCACCATCAGAAGCGGCAGTCAGGAGGTGGCGGCTAAGCTTGCCTGTACCGGCAAGTAAGGCTCTCCCGGGCGGGGTTTCCTCGCCCGGCTTGCCAGGAGCGGAGGTCTTAACGCACCCAATCCTTCTACCCTTTCGGGTATTTATTTCCCCTTACGCTTTAAATATTCATATTACCAAACGACACTATTTAATTTATAAGCCAACCCAATGCAACAAACCCAACGAAAATTACATTGGGATTTTTATTCTCATTTTAATAAGAGATCATTATGATAAGCGCCGGGTGCTTAAGACTTTCTGTCTTAAGCCGACGCGAGGGACAGAAAGAAGAAAGCCCCGGGCAATATTCCTATTAACCCGAGGCTATCCCTCAACTCCACACAAGTTGAGATTAGCCGCTTACTCGCCGAAAGGCAAGGAGTAAAAGGCATGAAGCCACTGAAATATCTTTTCGCATGTTTTGTTGTATTTTGCGTCACGATATTAATTTTCGCTTTAATTAACCACGGCACGTTGTGTGAGTTAACCATAAAGCAAGGAAATAAGGAGGTGGCGGCACGGCTTTCCTGCTCTGACCGGTAACACTCTCCGGGCGGGGTTCGCTCCGCCCGACTTGCTGGCGTTGAGTGCTTAACGCACCCGTTTTTTACCGCTTCCGGCACATGGCTTACACCGTCGCCATAAAAAACCCCGCCAGAAGCGGGGTTTGTACACCTACAGATGCGCAGAAAATTAATTATTGGCGGTGCTGTCAAAGCGGCCCAGCATTTCCCGCTCGTAAGCCTGCGCTTTTTTGCGGTCAAACTTGTGTTCCCACTTGGCAATCACCAGAACCGCCAGCGCGTTGCCGACCACGTTCAGCGCGGTGCGCGCCATGTCGAGGATACGGTCCACGCCCGCGATAAACGCCAGTCCTTCCAGTGGAATGCCGACACTGCCAAGTGTCGCCAGCAGGACGACGAACGACACGCCAGGCACGCCCGCAATCCCTTTCGAGGTCACCATCAGCGTCAGCACCAGGATAATCTCCTGACCCAGCGACAGTTCAATACCATAAAGCTGGGCGATAAAAATCGCCGCGATGCTCTGGTAGAGCGTGGAGCCGTCAAGGTTAAAGGAGTAACCGGTCGGCACCACGAAACTTGTGATAGACGCAGGCGCCCCGTAGGCTTCCATTTTCTCGATAATCCGCGGCAGCACGCTTTCCGAGCTGGCCGTGGAGTACGCCAGAATCAGCTCATCTTTAAGAATGCGGATCAGTGTCCAGACGCGCAGCCCACACATCCGCGCCACCGCGCCCAGCACGATTAGCGCGAAGAACAGAATCGCCACATAAACCAGAATCACCAGTTTCGCGAGCGGCCATAGCGAGGCGAAACCAAAGTTCGCCACCGTCACGGAGATCAGCGCAAACACCCCCACCGGTGCATAGCGCATCACCATATGGGTGACTTTAAACATGGTTTCGGAGACAGAGCGGAAGACGGTCACCAGCGGCTCACGGTGCGCGGCGGGCAGTGAAGACAGCCCCAACCCGAACAGCACCGAGAAGAAGATAATCGGCAGCATCTCGCCTTTCGCCATCGAGGCGAAAATGTTGGTCGGCACCAGTGAGAGGATCGTGCCCATCAGACCGTGTGCATGGCTCTGCACCTCTTCGGTCGTGTGCTGATATTTTGAAATATCCACGGCAGCCAGTTGCGACATATCAATGCCGCTGCCTGGCTGGAACACGTTCGCAAGCGTAATGCCAATGACAATTGCGACGGTTGTGATCACTTCAAAATAGAGGATGGTTTTCGCGCCGATGCGCCCGAGCTGTTTGGCGTCGCCGACACCGGCGATGCCCACCACCAGCGTGGAGATAACAATCGGCACCACGATCATTTTAATCAGATGAATAAAAATGTCGCCAGCGGGCGAGAGGAGATTGGTCACCAGCCATTCGCGGCTATCCGTCTGATAATGGAGAAAACTGCCCAGAAGAATACCCAGCACCAGGGCCAGCAGGATCTGCCAGGCCAGGCTGATTTTACTGTTTTTCATAACGACTTTACTTCCTAAATTACAGCGCCATTCCCACGCGTGCTCGAATGAGAACGACGCAAGCTGAAAGGGGTATGACAAACGTTGGGTGATATTGTGGGGTTTTTTAACGCGTTTAATCAGTACCACTTGCACGGCGTCCTGCGCAACCCTTAAAGAACAGGCATATTCACTGAAAATTGCCTTAATAACCCTAATTTATCGCGCTAATCATCTATAAGTTAATGTTATTTAAGACATTATAAAATCGAGTCAGTAAATAATACTTAACAGCAATTATTTTCCTTGAAAGATTCGTTTGATGAATTTTCATGCAGTTTCGGCAATGCGTGATCTGCCGCCCAAAAAGTAAACAAAGCTATTCGCAAGCCTGTTCTTAACTTTTGCGTGACATATCATTAACATCTAAAAGGAGAAAAAAGCCATGAGCCAAATCCATAAACACCCTATTCCCGCAGCTATTGCGGAACGTTGCCTGATTACGCCGGAACAATATGATGCGAAATATCAGCAATCCGTGCATGACCCTGACGCCTTCTGGGGCGAACAAGGCAAAATCCTCGACTGGATCACGCCTTACCAGACGGTGAAAAACACCTCTTTCGCGCCTGGCAATGTCTCGATTAAATGGTATGAAGACGGCACACTAAATCTGGCAGCAAACTGTCTTGACCGGCACCTGAGCGAGCGCGGCGATCAGACCGCCATTATCTGGGAAGGCGATGACGCGACCCAGAGCAAACACATCAGCTACCGCGAACTCCACCGCGACGTCTGCCGTTTTGCAAACACACTGACCTCTCTTGGCATTAAGAAAGGCGACGTGGTCGCTATCTATATGCCAATGGTGCCGGAAGCCGCCGTTGCGATGCTCGCCTGCGCCCGCATTGGCGCGGTGCACTCGGTCATTTTCGGCGGATTTTCGCCGGAAGCCGTCGCCGGACGCATTATCGACTCCAGCGCGCGTCTCGTTATCACCGCGGATGAAGGCGTGCGCGCTGGTCGTGCGATTCCGCTGAAGAAAAACGTCGATGACGCGCTGAAAAACCCCGGCGTCACCAGCGTGGAGCATGTGGTGGTGTTTAAGCGCACCGGCGGAAACATCGAATGGCATGAAGGACGCGATCTCTGGTGGAGCGAGCTGGTGAAGAAAGCCAGCGCGCACCATCAGCCCGTCGAGATGAACGCCGAAGATCCGCTGTTTATTCTCTACACCTCCGGCTCGACCGGTAAACCGAAAGGCGTGCTGCATACCACGGGCGGCTATCTGGTTTATGCGGCCACCACATTCCTCTACGCCTTTGACTACCATCCTGGCGATATCTACTGGTGCACCGCCGATGTGGGCTGGGTGACGGGCCACAGCTATCTGCTCTACGGGCCGCTCGCCTGCGGCGCGACCACGCTGATGTTTGAAGGCGTCCCGAACTGGCCTTCCGCTAACCGTATGGCGCAGGTGGTGGATAAACACAAAGTGAATATTCTCTATACCGCGCCGACAGCCATTCGCGCGCTGATGGCGGAAGGCGATAAGGCTATCGACGGGACTGACCGTTCCTCACTGCGCATTCTCGGGTCGGTCGGTGAGCCTATCAACCCGGAAGCGTGGGAGTGGTACTGGAAGAAAATCGGTAATGAAAAATGCCCGGTAATCGACACCTGGTGGCAGACCGAAACCGGCGGCTTCATGATTACGCCGCTGCCAGGCGCGACCGAGCTAAAAGCCGGTTCCGCCACGCGTCCGTTCTTCGGCGTGCAGCCAGCGCTGGTGGATAACGAAGGCAATCCGCAACAGGGTGCGACGGAAGGCAATCTGGTCATTACCGACTCCTGGCCGGGCCAGGCGCGTACGCTGTTTGGCGATCACGAACGTTTCGAGCAGACCTATTTCTCAACGTTTAAAAACATGTACTTCAGCGGCGATGGCGCGCGCCGTGACGAAGACGGTTACTACTGGATAACCGGGCGCGTGGACGATGTACTCAACGTCTCCGGGCACCGTCTTGGCACTGCCGAGATTGAATCTGCGCTGGTCTCGCACCCGAAAATCGCCGAAGCCGCGGTGGTGGGCATTCCGCACAGCATCAAAGGCCAGGCTATCTACGCTTACGTGACGCTGAACCACGGCGAAGAGCCGTCAGCCGAGCTGTACAGCGAAGTGCGTAACTGGGTGCGTAAAGAGATTGGCCCGCTGGCGACGCCGGACGTGCTGCACTGGACCGATTCGCTGCCGAAAACCCGCTCCGGCAAAATCATGCGCCGTATTTTGCGCAAAATCGCGGCGGGCGATACCAGCAACCTTGGCGATACCTCAACGCTCGCCGATCCGGGTGTGGTGGAAAAACTGCTCGAAGAGAAGCAGTCCATCGCGATGCCATCATAACCACGCCTGCATACTGACCTTTCGACCTAACCCTCTCCCCCAAAGGGAGAGGGAATAATAACAACCCCTACCTTACTTCTGGAGACTGCGATGATGAATAACGATATTTGTCAGCAGATAGAGAGCAGTGCGCCTTACAGGGAGTTAGTGCATAAGCGGCAACGGTTTGCCTTCACCCTTTCCCTCATCATGCTGATTATTTACGTCGGTTTTATCCTGCTTATTGCGTTTGCGCCGGGCTGGCTCGGCACGCCGCTCTCGCCCGGCAGCAGCGTGACGCGCGGTATACCTATCGGCATCGGCGTGATCCTGATTTCGTTTATTCTCACCGGCGTGTACGTCTGGCGCGCCAACAGTGAATTTGATCGGCTGAATAACGCCGTGCTGAAAGAGGTGCAGTCATCATGAAAAAGGTGCTTTTCCCGCTGCTGACGCTGCTTTCGCCCGCCGCCCTCGCCGATGCGCTGACCGGTGATGTGCAGCGCCAGCCGACCAACTGGCAGGCCATCATCATGTTCCTGATCTTCGTGGCGCTGACGCTTGGCATCACGTACTGGGCCTCCAAACGCACCCGTTCGCGCAGCGATTACTACACCGCAGGCGGCAACATTACCGGTTTTCAGAACGGGCTTGCCATCGCGGGCGATTTTATGTCTGCCGCGTCGTTCCTCGGCATCTCCGCGCTGGTTTATACCTCCGGCTACGACGGGCTTATCTACTCGCTGGGCTTCCTGGTGGGCTGGCCGATTATTCTGTTTTTAATTGCCGAGCGGTTGCGTAACCTCGGGCGTTACACCTTTGCGGACGTCGCCTCCTACCGCCTGAAGCAGCGCCCTATCCGTCTGCTCTCCGCCTGCGGTTCGCTGGTGGTGGTCGCACTCTATCTCATCGCGCAGATGGTTGGCGCAGGCAAGCTTATTGAGCTGCTGTTTGGCCTGAACTACCACATCGCCGTGGTGCTGGTGGGCGTGCTGATGGTGATGTATGTGCTGTTCGGCGGCATGCTGGCCACCACCTGGGTGCAGATCATCAAAGCCGTACTGCTGCTGTTCGGCGCAAGCTTTATGGCGTTTATGGTGATGAAGCATGTGGGCTTTAGCTTCAACAACCTGTTTACGGAAGCGATGGCGGTTCACCCGAAAGGCAGCGCCATCATGAGCCCCGGCGGTCTGGTGAAAGATCCGGTTTCCGCGCTGTCGCTCGGCCTCGGCCTGATGTTCGGCACCGCTGGTCTGCCGCATATTCTGATGCGCTTCTTCACCGTTAGCGACGCCCGTGAGGCGCGTAAAAGCGTGTTCTACGCCACCGGGTTTATGGGTTATTTCTACATCCTGACCTTTATCATCGGCTTCGGCGCCATCATGCTGGTGGGCGCGAACCCGGCGTTTAAAGACGCCACCGGCGCGCTGATTGGCGGCAACAACATGGCGGCGGTACATCTGGCCGATGCCGTGGGCGGCAACCTATTCCTGGGCTTTATCTCGGCGGTCGCCTTCGCCACGATTCTGGCGGTTGTGGCGGGCCTGACGCTCGCGGGCGCGTCGGCGGTGTCGCACGATCTCTACGCCAACGTGTTTCGCAAAGGCGCTACCGAGCGCGATGAGCTGCGCGTCTCCAAAATCACCGTGCTGGTGCTCGGCGTGGTGGCTATCCTGCTCGGGATTCTGTTTGAGAAGCAGAACATCGCGTTCATGGTGGGCCTGGCGTTCTCGATTGCGGCGAGCTGTAACTTCCCGATTATTTTACTCTCGATGTATTGGTCGAAGCTCACTACGCGCGGCGCGATGATTGGCGGCTGGCTCGGCCTGCTCACCGCAGTGGTGCTGATGATCCTCGGCCCGACCGTCTGGGTGCAGGTGCTTGGCCACGCCGCGCCGGTCTTCCCGTATGAATATCCGGCGCTGTTCTCCATCGCCGTGGCGTTTATCGGGATCTGGGTCTTCTCGGCAACCGACAACAGCCCGGAGGGCAATCTGGAGCGTGAGCAGTTCCGCGCGCAGTTCATCCGCTCCCAAACCGGTCTTGGCATCGAACAGGGCCGCGCGCACTAACCCTTCCGCCCCGGCCATTCTGGCCGGGGATCACACTTTTCCTCTCCCGCCCTGTTCCGTGTCTCTGGTCGCGCTACATTAGCAAAATGAAACGTTGTTTTTATTTTATGCATACAACACGTCATTTTGGCTGAGAGGAGCATGGCGATGAAAAAATACGCCCTGGTGGGAACCGGCGGGCGCGCCGGTATGTATATCGAGGCTATCGGTAAGACGTTTCGCGACACCGCGCAGATGGTCGCGTTCTGCGACACCAACCAGACCCGCATGCGCTACGCTAATCGCCTGTTGGAAAACGCAGGCGCGCCGCCAGCGCCCTGTTTCGTCGCCGCGCAGTTTGAAGCGATGATCCGCGACACCCGGCCCGATACGGTCATCGTCACCACGATGGACCGGACCCACGACGATTATATCGTCCGCGCCCTTCATGCGGGCTGCGATGTTATCACCGAAAAACCCATGACCATCGACGAAGCGCGTGCGCTGCGCATCCTCAACGCCATTGAAGAGACGGGCCGCGAGGTGCGCGTGACCTTCAACTACCGCTATGCGCCGCACCACAGCAAAGTGCGCGAACTGCTGATGAACGGCACCATCGGCGAGGTGTTTTCGGTGCATTTCGAATGGCTGCTGAATACCGAACATGGCGCGGACTATTTCCGCCGCTGGCACCGGGAGAAGCGCAACAGCGGCGGCCTGCTGGTGCATAAATCCACCCATCATTTCGACTTAATGAATTTCTGGCTCGGCAGCTACCCGCAACGGGTTTACGCCGAAGGCGCGCTGCGTTTTTATGGGCGTGAAAACGCCGAAAAGCGCGGCGTTTCGCACTTTTACCCGCGCGCCCATGGCTATGCGGCGGCGAAAGACGACCCGTTCGCGCTGCACATGGAGGAGAGCGCGCCGCTTAAAGCGCTGTATCTGGATGCCGAACACGAGGACAGCTACTTTCGCGATCAGAGCGTTTTTGGCGACGGCATTACCATTGAGGATACGCTCTCAGTGCTGGTGAAATACCAGAACCAGACGCAGCTCACCTATTCGCTCAATGCGTATCTGCCGCAGGAGGGACTCAACGTGGTGTTTAACGGCAGCCGCGGTCGGCTTGAAATGAAACTGGTGGAAAACTCTTACGTTAACGGCGGCGGGCTGCGTGAGGCCGAAGGCAGTCTCGACCGTTGCGATATCATGGTTTACCCGATGTTCGCGGCCCCCTGGAAGGCGGATTTCACGCTGGGCGAAGGAGGACACGGCGGCGGCGACAACGCGATGCTGGCGGACCTCTTCGGCGAGCCGGGCGACGACCCGCTGCAACGCGCCGCCGATCACCGTGCGGGCGCGATGTCCATTCTCACAGGCATTGCCGGGAATATCTCGATGCAGCAACAGCGGCCGGTGAATTTTAGCGAGTTTGAACTGGTGCGACGGCTGACGGGACGGTAAAAAAAACCGCCGGAAAACTCCGGCGGTTGCGGTTATTTACGCTCCATCAGCAGCGCTTCGAGCAGGTCCATATCGTGCAGCATTTTTTGCAGCGTCTCGTTACTGATTTGCCGCGTGGCGCGCAGGTGATACAGCTCGGCGCGCTCGGCACGCAGTGCGGTCAGGCGGAAACGGCGCTCAAGATTTTCCTCAAGCTCGCTGTTTTCGACATCGTTGCGCCCGTCGGCACGGCGGCGCAGGTTCCCCACCACACGCGCGGAAACCTCTCTTAGCAACTGGTCGTCGATGTTCTCTTCGGTATCCGCAGCCAGACGCTCTTCCATTTTCTGAATGGCGGTAATCGCCACTTCCGCCGTCACCGAACGCGCCATCCGTTCTTCTTTATGCGCCAGGCCGTGGTCCGGCGTCTCGACCTGTTGCAGCAGAATCGGCAGCAGGATCACACCGACAAACAGCGAGAAAAGAATGACGCCCGCGGCCAGGAACACCAGCTCATAGCGCGCCGGGAACGGCGAGCCGTCCGGCAGCAGCAGCGGAATAGAGAGCACACCCGCAAGCGTAATCGCCCCGCGCACGCCAGCGAACGACGCCACCAGCAGCTCGCGCGTCGAGTACTCGCCAAACGTCAGCGGTTTTTTCTTCAGAAAACGCAGGCTAAAGCGCTTCATGATCCACAGCCACAGGAAACGCACGCCAATCAGCGCGCCGTAGATCAGAACGACATCCATGAACAGCATCCAGGTCTCGACGTTCGGATCTTTCTCCGCTGCGGCAAGCGACGTTTCCATAATCCCCGGCAGTTGCAGGCCAAGCATCAGGAACACCATGCCGTTAAACACAAACTCCAGCATCGACCAGACGCTGTTGGCGCGCAGACGCATCGCCAGCGGCGCGGTGCGCATCACGCCGGAGCGGGTGATGGTCATCCCGGCGGCCACCGCGGCCAGAATGCCGGAGAAGCCGATATGTTCGGCAATCAGATAAGAGGCGAACGGCAGCAGGAACAGCAGGACTATCTGCGTAGCGGGCTCATCGCCGCCCCAGCGGCTCAGCAGGCGCAGCGAGCGGCCATACAGCCAGCTTACCGCGATCCCGGCGAGCAGGCCGCCAATCGCCACTTTTAAAAACTCCAGCGACGCGCCGCCCACGGTAAAGACCATCGTCCCCATCGCGACCGCGACGGCGAATTTCAGGGACACCAGGCCGGAGGCGTCGTTCATCAGCGCCTCGCCCTGCAAAATTCCCATGATTTTTTTCGGGATGCGGCCTTCACCCACAATGCCGGAGAGCGCCACCGCATCGGTTGGCGACAGCACCGCCGCCAGCGCGAAAGCAGGAATGAGCGGAATACCCGGCACCATCCAGTAGATCAGAAAACCGATGCCGACAACGGTGACCACCACCAGCGCCAGCGCGAGGCCGATAATTTCGCGGCCGTGATCGAGAAATTCGCGGGTCGGGGTTTTCCAGCCGTCGGCGAACAGCAGCGGCGGAATAAACAGGACCAGGAACAGCTCGGGGTTAAAGTCGACGTGCAGACCGAACGTAGGCCAGGCGAGCAGCGCCCCGATGGCTATCTGCATCAGCGGCAGCGGGATCTGGAAGGGCAGCATACGAGTGACGACCCCGGAGAGCGATACCATAAGGGTCATGATGAGGATGGTAAAAAAGATTTCCATGCGGTCTGAGCGGCTCCTTATTATCTGTGATGAAAGACTCACCTTTGATAATAGAACACTGACGCGCCGGAAAAGGAATCAGGTTGTGCCCTGAAAGCAGGAAAAAAGCGGGCCGCAGCCCGCTTCGTTAAAGAAAGGTTTAGATTGCCCAGCCGCCCGCGTAGAAAGCGACCAGCGCGATAGCGATGACGACAGTACCGATATTGAGCTTGCGGAACTCGCCGGAAACGACGCGGCCAATGACCAGCGACGCAAAGCCTATCATGATGCCGGTCACGATGTTGCAGGTCAGCACGATAAACACCGCGGTAATCAGCCCCGCCATCGCGTCCACGAAATCAGCGAAGTCGATTTTCGCCACGTTGCTCAGCATCAGCAGGCCAACATACATCAGCGCGGGCGCTGTAGCATACGCCGGCACCAGGTACGAGAGCGGCGAGAGGAACAGGATAAGCAGGAACAGCACGCCGACGGTAATCGCCGTCAGGCCCGTTTTACCGCCCGCCGCGGTGCCTGCGGCAGATTCGATATACACCGCCGCCGGTGCCGCGCCCACCAGGCCTGAGAAGACGCTGGAGAGGGAATCGGTGGTCAGCGCTTTGCCGCCGTCGATGATCTGACCGTCTTTATCCAGCAGATTCGCCTGGCCCGCGACCGCGCGAATGGTGCCGGTGGCGTCAAACACGGCGGTCATCACCAGCGCCAGCACGCTCGGAATCACCACAGGATCGAGCGCGCCCATGATATCCAGGCTGCCAATCAGCGAATTGCCCTTCTCATCGCTCAGCGACGGCATGGCGAACAGGCCGGTGAATTTCACCGTCGGGTCGAAAATCAGGCCGACAATCGAAATACCGATGATGGTCAGCAGAATGCCGCCCGGCACTTTGAGTTTCTCAAGGCCGATAATGACTGCAAGGCCAATCAGCGACATGATCACCGGGAAACTCGCGAAATGGCCGAGCGCCACCGGCAAGCCGTCGAGCGGGTTCTTAATGACCAGGCCCACGCCGTTCGCGGCAATCAGCAGCAGGAACAGACCGATACCAATGCCGGTGCCGTGCGCCACGCCCTGCGGCAGGTTACGCAGGATCCAGCTACGAATGCCGGTTGCGGAAATCACGGTAAACAGCACGCCCATCAGGAAGACCGCGCCGAGTGCGACCGGTACGCTGATGTGCTGCCCGAGCACCAGGCTGAACGCGGTAAAGGCGGTCAGCGAGATGGCGCAACCAATCGCCAGCGGCAAATTCGCCCACAGCCCCATCACGATGGAGCCAACGCCTGCCACCAGACAAGTGGCGACAAACACGGCGGCAGGCGGGAAACCGGCTTTGCCGAGCATGCCCGGCACGACGATCACTGAATAGACCATCGCGAGAAACGTGGTGAGACCGGCAACAATCTCCTGACGCACGTTACTGCCGCGCGCGGAAATTTTAAAAAAGGCGTCGAGTGAACCGCCGTTACGCGCAGAAGGCGTAGACATAATGAGACATCCCCTGAAAAGTGTGAGTTTTTAAAGCTCGCGCGTGGCAAACAACCCGCTGCGGATCAAACGTTAACTCCCTGCGTTCTGTTTGTGGTTTTGGAGGGGCCACAAAAAGCAAACGTTTAACTCCACGCGCAAAAAACGGCAAAATTTTAAGGCAAACGATTATCCAGCCTTAGGACGGGGATTTTCAACAGAACTTTAAGCCTTTTGGCAAAAAGTTGCGCTGGCTGATGAATAATTCAGCGCAGGCTGCGCAAACGATATCGTTGATGCGCAAAATAGGGCCTTCAGAGGAAGGCCATAACGATTAGCTGCCGGGGATTGCCAGCGGGCCGCCTTTTTCGATAGCGCGCTGCCAGGCCGGGCGAGCCTGAAGATTAGTCAGCCAGGCACGTAGCTGGCGGAACTCGCCGGAATCGCTGCGCGCCAGCAGGGCGATCACCGGGAAGCTCATCTGAATATCCGCCATGCTGAACGTCTGTCCGGCAAACCACGGATGCTGCGTCAGGTGATCTTCCATAAAGCGGGTGTGGGTGGCGAGCTGCTTATTAAGCCAGGCTTTCTGAACGCCCTGCCCGAGCGCTTTGCCGAGGGTGCGAAGCCCGAACGGAACGGGCTTTTTCCCGAGACTGCCAAACACCAGCTTCATCAACAGCAGCGGCATCAGGGAGCCTTCGGCGTAATGCAGCCAGATACGGTACTGGATTTTCTCCTCCGCACTCTGCGGCTTCAGGCGTTGTTCAGTGTCATAGGTCTCCTGGAGATATTCCAGAATCGCGCCGGATTCGATAATTTTCTGGCCGTTATCCTCCAGCACCGGCGACTTACCGAGCGGATGCACTTTCTTAAGCGCAGGTGGCGCAAGCATAGTGGGCTCGCGCTGGTAGCGCACCAGTTCATAAGGCTTACCAAGCTCTTCAAGCGCAAAAAGAATGCGCTGCGAGCGGGAGTTATTCAGATGGTGGACCGTCAGCATGGCGTTTTCCTTTCGCTTTTCATTGCATTAACTATAGAGAATCCACCGGCGGCGCACCGAATTTGTTTGCGCGCCGCTTATTCGTCCTCCAGCAGACGTGCCCCGCTGCCCTGCGCGCCCAGACGGTCTTCGGGGTTACGCAGCGGGCAATCGCGGTGCGACAGGCAACCACAGCCAATGCAGCCATCCAGATCGTCACGCAGCGCGGTCAGCGTTTTAATACGCCGGTCCAGCTCCTCGCGCCACTGCGTGGAGAGCTGCTTCCAGGCCTTCGGGCTCAGGTTATGCCCTTCAGGCAGCACGCCGATAGCCTCGCCAATCGTCGCCAGCGGAATGCCGATACGCTGGGCGATTTTAATGATCGCCACCTGACGCAGCACGTCGCGCCGGTAACGCCGCTGGTTGCCGCTGTTGCGGGTGCTTTTAATCAACCCTTTGCTTTCATAGAAGTGCAGCGCGGAGACGGCAACACCGCTGCGCTTCGCGACTTCGCCCGGCGTCAGCAGCGATTTGATTCTGGGTGCTTTCTTTTCCATCGGGGGCTTTACCTCAAGTTAACTTGAGGAATTATACTCGCCGACCAGAAGAACGGCTAACCCAAAACAGAGGAAGAGGACGGCTTATGTCACATCAGGAAATTATCCACGCACTGACGCAATGGATTGATGAGCATATTGACCAGCCACTGAATATCGATGTGGTGGCAAAGAAGTCGGGCTATTCGAAATGGTATTTACAGCGGATGTTTCGCACTGTCATGCATCAGACGCTGGGTGAGTATATTCGCAAGCGGCGTTTGCAACTGGCGGCGCAGGAGTTGCGTACGACCCGGCGACCGATTTTTGATATTGCGATGGATTATGGCTATGTGTCGCAACAGACGTTTTCGCGGATATTCCGCCGTCAGTTCGACCGCACGCCGAGCGATTATCGTCAGAGCGCCTGACGATTAACGGCGCAGTTCTGCCAGCCCGGCATCGCCCGGGCGTCATCCTGTTGCAGCCAGGCGACAAACTCCTGACGCGGTAGCGCTTTTGAGAAATGCCACCCCTGACAATATTGCACTCCACGCTTTAACAGCCAGCCCACCTGTTCGGCGGTTTCCACGCCCTCGGCGATAATTTTCAGCCGCAGGCTCTGGGCCATATCGATAATATGCTCTGCAATCAGATGGCTGGTGCTATTGGTGGTTAAGGTATCGATAAACGACTTATCAATTTTCAGAATATCGACGTTCAGCGAATAGAGATTATGAAGGTTGGAATATCCGGTGCCGAAATCGTCAATCGCAATCTCAAACCCTGACTGGCGAAACGCCTGAATAACCGGGGTGGTGCGCGGCACGTCAATAAAGCCCCGCTCAGTCACTTCAATCTTGATTTGCTGCGCGCGTACGCCGTGCTGGTTATTTTTCCCTTCGATTAACGCTATCAGGCGCGACGAATGGAAATCGGATGCCGAAAGGTTAATAGAAATATAAATCTGCGGGTGGGTCGCCAGGAAATGGCCTAAGTCATTAAATAACTCTTCCACCACATAATCCGTAACCTGCGCGATCATCCCGGTTTTTTCGGCCAGCGGGATAAACTCCGCCGGGCTCATCACCTGACCGTTGTAGCCGGGCCAGCGCAGCAGCGCTTCCGCACCGACGCACATGCCGTGCTTGATATCCATAATCGGCTGGTAATGCAGGCGCAGCGCGCGTTTATGCAACGCGCGCTGAAGCTGGCGGCTCGGCGAGTTAAAACGGTGACGGGTGCGCGAGCCGAGAAAAACCAGCAAACCGCCCATGATAAGTCCAAGGGGCAGCATGACCGACATCTGATGCCGCCACGCCTGCCAGAACCAGGCGTCGCTGGTGGAAACGGCGACGGCAATCGGGCGCTTACCAGAAAGCACTATCGACCAGAAACGGCCATCTTTCTGGAAATCCGTATTCTGTGAACGCGCAAAAGGCGCGAGCGCACGGGCGTCGGCTTTGTCACTTACCGAAAAAAACTCCCGGGTGACGGTGTCATACACGCCATAAGTGATAGTGTCATCATTAGATAATATTTCGCTAAAGGAGAGCGGGTTAACCACCGCGACATAATTCCCTTTACGCAAATAAACCATTTTGTGACCGGAAAAGAATGGCGTGTCACGATAATAATAAATGGCGATATCCGGCGAGCGCGTGTAATTCGCAGGCGAGAGAATAAAAGGCTGATCGAACAGAGGGGAACATAATAGTTCATCACCCTGGGCGTAAATGAGATCTTCGATATAAATTTGCCCGCGTGAAATATCCAGCATATTACGCTGATGCGCAGAGGAGCATATTTCGCCCTGATATTTTTCGGCTTCATTACGGGCTTCATCGACATGGCTTAATACCAGCTCGGTACGGTTGAGGACCAGTTGTGCGAAGGTATCCAGGTGCGCCCGCGTCTCGTTGACCGCGCGATGATGGGCGACCCAAAGCGCAAGCATCACAGGCAGTAGGACCACCATGATTATGCCTGAGATTCGCAACGCCTGACGTCGTGCCCTGAAATTCATTATGGCCTCATATCCCTGCTTTCTGTGTCACATTAATCGCCTGATGAGACACATCGCAAACAGGTGTTTACGTTGCATCAATCAGCACGCATTGGCAATAGCCATTTCCAGTTATCCATCCAATATTTCACGCGAAACATTAAAATTTGCCATAAGGAAAATAGGGAATGGCTATTTAATTTTTCTTAAGTGAAATATCCGCGTTGATAACCGTGCTAAAAATTCATCAACCACTTCAGAAAGCGTTTTAAGTTAAATTAATCAAAGCTGCCGAAAAAATGTACGGGCGGCGTTTTTTTTGTGTCGAAATGAAAATTTATGCATTAGTAAAATCCGTTGTGGGATTTTTTCACTGCTTTCTTTTCGACCATTTTTTATTGCGAACGGTTGCCGGCGATCTCATGGATCGTGCGCTTTTTTTCACCAAAGCGCGCCCGCCAGACTGGCGAATAAAACAACAAATGTGATACAGTTCACACTTAGTGTGCAAGTTTACATGCTTGCCGTCACGTTAAATTTTAGCGCCGCGCCAGGCCTGCCGCGTTCCGGCCACCGCGCGGCAGAACGCTTTTTGAGGACTGGTTTCATGGCTACGCTTACCGCCAGCATGGTACTGATGCGCTGGCAACTTCTGGGTGCGGTTTTAATGTTTCTTGCCAGCACGCTTAATATTCAGTTTCGCAAATCCGACTACCAGGCGCTGGCGGTGATCAGCAGCGGGCTGGGTATCGCCGCGTCCTGCGTCTTCGCGACGGGCCTGCTCGGCGTCAGCATCGACTTCCACGCCATCTGGCACAATATGAAAGACGTAATGGTGGAAGTGATGAGCCACACGCCGCCAGAATGGCCGATGGTCGTGACCTGATAACCTCACCGTCTTTCATTTAAGCCCCTGCATCAGGGGCTTTTTTATTTTCTGCCAGGCCCTTACATACAACCGGCGCAACTGGTACAGCGCCAGTCCGCTTTATTGATAGCCCGCCAGAAGGCGCGGTAATAACGCTCCTCCAGCGGAATATGGTTATCGAAAAACCAGTCGGTCAGCCACTCGACGTTCTCGACAATCCACTCCTCTTCTTCCAGCCCGTCGGCGAACGTTTCGTCCTCGGGATCGATAATCGAGTAGATCCCCCAGGTGTTCATCGCCTTATCCTGCCAGTGTTGCGGCAACGTCACCGGGCGTTCTTCAAACGTAATAATCCAGTGACCGTGGCAGAGCAGATTGCCGTTACGGCTCCAGGCGGCGGTAAACGGATTCGGTTCCTGTGTCATCGCTTGCATTCCCTGTGTGAAATTCACCTGCGGGCGGCAACTGGCGGGCTCGTCAATAAACGCCGTCGCACAGGAAGGAATCGCAGAGCATGGCACTTCACCCCCACCGGGAAAATGCTAACTAAGGAGTATCCCGGGGTTATCTTTGGCTTTTTTTAATTTTTAAATCAGCAAGTTAATCAGCGATAACCAGACGATTTCTCCCCTGTTGCTTACCGGCGTACAACATTTTGTCAGCGCGATTGAGCGCTTTTTCAAACTCTTCATCTTTGCCGAAAGCGCTGATCGCAAGCGTCGCGGTGACTTCTCGCGGATTTTTATCCGTCTGGCCAACCCACTCCTGAATGCGCGTCAGCAGCCGCTCCGCCACACGTCTGGCATCTGCCAGTGATGTATCCGGCATCATTACCAGAAACTCTTCACCGCCCCAGCGCGCCACGATGTCGCTTTCGCGCACGTTGTCGGTAATCGCCCGCGCGATGCGCTGCAAAATCATGTCGCCATAGCTGTGACCGCAACTGTCATTAATGGCCTTGAAATGATCGATATCCAGCAGCAACAGCGTTACGTTATGACTGCCCACCTGTTTATCGAGCAGCGAAACCTGATGCATAAAGTGACGCCGGGTATAGAGGTTCGTCAGGCTGTCGCGGCTCGCCGTATTAAAGAGATCGAATTTCATCGTGTGGGTGAATTCGACCGAACGTAGCGTGGTGTACGTTAACAGCCCAATCGCCATCACGGCATTCGCAATGCCGATGCCGTTCAGCACTGACGGGCTTAACCCGGACGCCGTACCGGTGTGATGTCGCAGCGCGTAACCCACCGTGCCAAGCACCGCGATCGCGGCCAGGAACAGCGCGCGCCGCACCGGCACCTGCTGAAAGCTGAACGACACGATGGGGATCAGCGAAAAAACAAACAGGTAAAAATTACTCTCCCAGCCCAGCAACGCCGTAGTGGCAACGGCATGCGCCAGAATTTCCACGCTCATCAGCGTACCGACATACAGATACCGGTAATGCTCTATTTCATTCAGGCAGTGGATATAAACCATCACGCTGAAAATATTAAAAATGGCGAGCGTCGGAATACTCATCGACAGAAACAGGAAAATCAGCCCGACATGAATCAGCAACGCCAGCCAGACGATCGGAATAATGTGTTGCCAGTACTGGTCGGTCGCCTGGCTAAGGAGTTGGTCGCGATCTCTTTCTGACATGGGCTAACCTGCACTGTGGGGCATCATCCCTGCCGAAAACGTACGGAACGTATGAAGACTTCATGCAACCTATATCGGCATTCCGGCGGCGAGATTTAGCGCCGCATCGCGGAAAAGCGTCATGCCCTTCATTTGTCGGCGGTTTAATCGTGCCAGCAGAGAAAAATGGGGTGCCGTTAATCGTCAGTAAGAGGTGCATTGTGCTTAACGATACAAACAACTGTGCCTGGCGGGAATCGGCCCGAAGCACTCAACAGCCTCAGCCGAAAACCATAAAGAAAAAGCCCTGCCGGAGCAGAGCTTTTCAACACTTTCTGAAGAGAGGCCTTCCGTGCAGAACGCCGCGCTATCAGAACGGGATATCGTCGTCGAAATCCATCGGCGGTTCGTTAGAAGGCGCTGGCGCCTGCTGCTGCGGACGGGACTGTGCGCCGCCGCTGAACTGCGCGCCGCCACCCTGCTGCTGCGGCTGCTGAGGCTGACCCCAACCGCCCTGCTGCTGACCGCCGCCCATGTTGCCGCCTGCGCCGCCGCCCTGACGGCTGCCCAGCATCTGCATGGTGCCACCGACATTCACCACAACTTCGGTAGAGTAGCGATCCTGACCGCTCTGATCCTGCCACTTACGGGTGCGCAGCTGGCCTTCGATGTACACCTGCGAGCCTTTACGCAGATATTCGCCCGCCACTTCCGCCAGTTTCCCGTACAGCACGACGCTGTGCCATTCGGTCACTTCTTTCATCTCACCGGTCTGCTTGTCGCGCCAGGATTCGGAAGTTGCCAGGCGCAGGTTCGCCACGGCCCCGCCGTTCGGCATGTAGCGTACTTCCGGGTCCTGCCCCAGATTACCGACGAGAATCACCTTGTTTACGCCTCTGCTGGCCATGATCGTGTCTCCTGAAAACATTTCTTAATAGTGTAAACATTCCATTCTACCACGTCAGCCTTCAATGTTGATAGCTGCGAGACGGCTTCAGGAAATGTTCACACAGTATACACAGTTGCAACTAAATACTGGATATCCATTCAGGTTAAATTGTGTCATAATTAACCGTTTCTGGCCACCGGTTGTCCTTCAAACACCCAGGCATTAGCGTTCAAATCCAGGAAAGGTGAATGGATAAGATAGAAGTTCGGGGCGCCCGCACCCACAATCTCAAAAATATCAATCTCGTCATTCCGCGCGACAAACTGATCGTCGTGACCGGGCTGTCGGGTTCCGGCAAATCTTCGCTGGCTTTCGACACGCTCTACGCTGAAGGGCAGCGCCGTTATGTCGAGTCGCTTTCCGCCTACGCGCGTCAGTTCCTTTCGCTGATGGAAAAGCCGGATGTCGATCATATCGAAGGGCTGTCGCCTGCTATTTCCATCGAGCAGAAATCGACGTCTCATAACCCGCGTTCTACCGTGGGGACTATCACGGAAATCCACGACTATCTGCGTCTGCTCTACGCCCGCGTCGGCGAACCGCGCTGCCCGGATCACGACGTTACGCTTGCGGCACAAACCGTCAGCCAGATGGTCGACAACGTGCTGGCGCTGCCTGAGGGCAAGCGCCTGATGCTGCTTGCGCCGGTCATTAAAGAGCGTAAAGGCGAGCACACCAAGACGCTGGAAAACCTGGCAAGCCAGGGCTATATCCGCGCGCGTATCGATGGCGAAGTGTGCGATCTCTCTGATCCACCGAAGCTGGAATTGCAGAAGAAACACACCATCGAAGTGGTCGTGGACCGCTTCAAAGTGCGTGAAGATTTAGCGCAGCGCCTGGCCGAATCGTTTGAAACCGCGCTTGAGCTTTCCGGCGGTACGGCGGTCGTGGCGGATATGGATGACGAAAAAGCGGAAGAGCTGCTGTTCTCCGCCAACTTCGCCTGCCCGATTTGCGGCTACAGTATGCGCGAGCTTGAGCCGCGCCTGTTTTCGTTTAACAACCCGGCTGGCGCATGCCCGACCTGCGACGGTCTTGGCGTGCAGCAATATTTTGACCCGGATCGCGTGGTGCAGAACGGCGAGCTGTCGCTCGCGGGCGGTGCCATCCGCGGCTGGGATCGCCGCAATTTTTACTATTTCCAGATGCTGCGCTCGCTGGCGGAACACTATAAGTTTGACGTCGAAGCGCCGTGGAATACGCTCAGCGATAAAGTGCAGAAGGCGGTGCTGTTCGGCTCCGGTAAAGAAACTATCGAATTCAAATATATGAACGATCGCGGCGATACGTCCGTGCGTCGTCATCCGTTTGAAGGCGTGCTGCACAATATGGAGCGCCGCTACAAAGAGACCGAATCCAACGCGGTGCGCGAGGAGCTGGCGAAATTTATCAGCAACCGCCCGTGTGCCACCTGCGAAGGCACGCGTCTGCGTCGCGAAGCGCGCCACGTGTTTGTCGAAAACACCGCGCTGCCGACCATTTCCGACATGAGCATCGGCCACGCGATGGAGTTCTTCAATAACATGAAGCTCTCCGGCCAGCGCGCCAAAATTGCTGAAAAAGTATTGAAAGAGATTGGCGATCGCCTGAAATTCCTGGTGAACGTCGGACTGAACTACCTGACGCTCTCCCGTTCGGCGGAAACGCTTTCGGGCGGCGAGGCGCAGCGTATCCGTCTGGCAAGCCAGATTGGCGCGGGCCTGGTGGGCGTGATGTATGTGCTGGATGAGCCGTCCATCGGCCTGCACCAGCGCGATAACGAACGTCTGCTCGGTACGCTGATTCACCTGCGTAATCTTGGCAATACCGTGATTGTGGTGGAGCACGATGAAGACGCCATCCGCGCCGCCGACCACGTGATCGACATCGGCCCGGGCGCGGGCGTACACGGCGGCCAGGTCGTCGCGGAAGGCCCGCTTGACGCCATTATGGCGGTGCCGGAATCGCTCACGGGCCAGTTCATGAGCGGTAAGCGCAAGATTGAAGTGCCGAAAGAGCGCGTGAAAGCCGATCCGGAAAAAGTGCTGAGGCTGACCGGTGCGCGCGGCAACAACCTGAAAGATGTGACCCTGACGCTGCCGGTTGGGCTCTTTACCTGCGTGACTGGCGTTTCTGGCTCCGGTAAATCGACGCTTATCAACGATACCCTGTTCCCGATTGCCCAGCGCCAGCTCAACGGCGCGACGATCGCCGAACCGGCGCCGTATCGCGACGTTCAGGGCATGGAACATTTCGATAAAGTTATCGATATCGACCAGAGTCCGATTGGCCGTACTCCGCGTTCGAACCCGGCGACCTATACCGGCGTCTTTACGCCAGTGCGTGAACTGTTCGCGGGCGTGCCGGAAGCGCGCGCTCGCGGCTATACGCCAGGGCGCTTTAGCTTTAACGTGCGCGGCGGCCGCTGTGAAGCCTGCCAGGGCGATGGCGTTATCAAGGTTGAGATGCACTTCCTGCCGGATATCTACGTGCCGTGCGATCAGTGCAAAGGCAAACGCTATAACCGCGAAACGCTTGAGATCAAATATAAAGGCAAGACCATTCATGAAGTGCTGGATATGACCATCGAAGAAGCGCGCGAGTTTTTCGACGCGGTTCCAGCGCTGGCGCGTAAGCTGCAAACGCTGATGGACGTTGGTCTGACTTATATTCGTCTCGGCCAGTCCGCCACCACGCTTTCCGGTGGTGAAGCGCAGCGCGTCAAGCTCGCCCGTGAACTTTCAAAACGCGGCACCGGGCAGACGCTCTATATTCTCGATGAGCCGACCACCGGTCTGCACTTCGCGGATATCCAGCAACTGCTGGCGGTACTGCATCAGCTGCGGGATCAGGGCAACACGATCGTGGTGATTGAGCACAATCTGGATGTTATTAAAACCGCCGACTGGATCGTCGATCTGGGCCCGGAAGGCGGCAGCGGCGGCGGCGAGATCCTCGTTTCCGGCACGCCAGAAACCGTGGCGGAGTGCGAAGCCTCGCATACCGCTCGCTTCCTGAAACCGCTTCTGAAGTAACTCTTACGCGTCGGGTCGTCCGGCCCGACGCGCCTCATTTCCCCTCACTTATTTCTGATGATGTTTCTTGCGAAGTGCGTGAGCAAAGATGATTTGCGCGCGCCACGGTCTGCTGCTGAATTTCGTACAGAGCGGGTAAACGCAGGGGGATCTCATGCCGCGCATATCAACGCTAACGCGCTATCTTCCGGGATGGCTGCTTTGTCTGACGGTGCTCATTTCAGCGTGTAGTCTGGTAGGAAATTATCAACCACGCGCGCATGCGCAGTTAACCGATCTGATGGCGGCACATTTGCAGTTTATCGACGATTTTACCGCGCCCTCGGGAGTGCTGGACACCGCCGCGCTCGAAGACGCTGACCACACTCTGCAGTTGCGCTTTGCTGAAGCCCTCGCGTATGCCGAAAGCCTGGGTGACCCGCTGCGCACCGATAATTTGCGCCTGTTGCAATCGGTTTATCAGGAAGATCATGCCCGGTTGGTCAAACAACAGCGCCCTTTTACGCCAGCACAGACCGCGCTCTGGCGTGACCAGGCCCGGCTGGCTTATCTCGAAGCGGTCCGGGGCGAATGCAGACGCCCCGCTTCGCCCTGTGAGTAGAGGAGAGTGTTCATGAGTACGCTAATTAACGCCGTCAGCCAGCTACTGACATCGCCGCAATTTCAGAAGCAGGCCGGGAAAATCGCGGTGGATGAATGTCTTGGTCTCCTGAAACAGGGCCTGAGCGACAGAGAGACATTTATCAAAACCAGCGCGGAGTTAACCGCTCAGGCGCTGCTGGATCGGGCGCAGGGGCTTATCAGTGAAGACGATATGACTGCGCTGCTGAATAAACAGAAAACGATCGCGCAGATCCACGCTAACAGCAGTGAGATCGTATTGCGCGCGCGCATTCAGTCCCTGACGATCAGGCTGCTGGATCTGGTGACCGGCCCCCTTAGTCGCTCAATCACATAACGCGCTGTCAGGCATCGCGAAATAGCGTCGCTTGCCAGCGTTCATACCGACAGTTGCTGGCGAATGTGCTCTGGCAACAGACCCAGCGCCTGCTGATACGACGCATCAACCAGATAGTAAATCTGCGAATCCGGCAGGTCGCCATCCAGAAAGACCGTGCTCCAGTGCGCTTTATTCAGCTGTGCGCTGGGAAACACATCTTTGTGTTCCTGACGCAAGAGTTCCGCCAGCTCCGGGCTGGTTTTCAGTGACACGGCAGGACGCTGGTTAACCTCGTGCACCATCGCAAACATCACATCGCCGACTTTAATTTGCGCCGCTTTCCACTCCCGATGCTCGCTCTGTTCAGCGCCCGGTTTGTTCATGCAGTAATCCAGCAAATCAGAATTAGTCATAAGGATTCTCCTTGAAGCGTCGCGACTATGCGCCGCGAACCGCCATGGTTACGGTGTTCTCCAAGCCAGATACCCTGCCAGGTGCCGAGCAGCAGGCGTCCCTGCTTAACCGGTAATGTCAGGGAAACGCCAAGCGTGGAAGATTTGATATGCGCCGGCATATCGTCTGGTCCTTCAGCATCATGCTCGTAATGCCCGTTATCCGGTACAGTGCCCAGAAAATAACGCTCCATATCGCGACGCACCGAAGGATCGCAATTTTCATTAAGCGTTAAAGAGGCTGAGGTGTGCTGAAGCAAGAGATGCAGCAGCCCGGTCTTCACCTGTGAAAGCGCGGGAAGCTGGCTGATGATGTCATCCGTGATGAGATGAAAACCCCGCGGTCTGGCTTTTAATGTCAGGGTTTGTTGAAACCACATACGCTGCCCCTTAAAAATAGTGATCTTCTAAGTGTGCAGGCTGAGCGGCAAAAGGCAAAATTTCGCTGGCGTTCTGCTGTAATTTTACACATCGCGCCAGCAAGATGGAGTCAGTATTGCCACTGCACGGCAAAACCGAGCGTGAAAGGACTGGTATGCAGATCCTGCGGTTTCATAAGCGGCACGCCGGCAAAAAGATCGTAGCCAAATTGGCCTTTTACGCCGCGCACGCCAAGCGCCGTGCCCGCCAGTTGCTTGCCGCTCCAGTAATCATTTTTCGAGCCTTTTACTTCGCCGTAATCAACACCAAGATAGGGCTGCATTCCCCACTGCGGCAGATTGAGATTAATGTCGTTTCGCAGATACCAGCCTTTATCAGCATAAATGGTGGTTTCGCCATCGAAACCGCGCACCGTCCAGCGGTTGCCGATCGTGAATTTATCCGGCTGCGTCAGGCGATCCGGCGATGTCTGAGACATAAAGTGCGGCTCATAACTCATCGCGACATCGCCAAATCTGAACGGGAACGCGCCATCAACGCCGAGCGTAATAATGCGCGCCTGCGCATCGGCGTTGCCGACCATTTCTTCGGCATCCTCTTGTTCATTAAACCAGTGCGCGGCTTTCTGGTAGCCCAGACTGCCTTTGATCTGTCCGAACGGGAGATATGCCAGATGTTCCAGCGACAGCTTCCAGTTGCTGGTTTTTCGCCGCTGCACCTCGATTTCCACATCATTAAGCAGATAGGTGGAATGACGGCGGAAAGCCTTTATCGCCAGCGTGGTTTTCTGGCTGGCGCTGCGGTAAATAACCCGGCTAAGCTGCGCGCTGAGGTATTTTTCAATGCCGCTATAAAGATAGCGGGAGACACTGTCATGAATAGTTTGGGTATAGCGGTATTTGCTGCCATACAGTTCAAGCTGCCAGTACCCCCACGGGACTGAGTAAAACGCCGAGACGTTATCGCTGCGCCTGCCATCCTCATTTTTAAGCCCGCCGCCATAAGCGATATAAAACATATCGTTAAACGAGGTGAGATTATCCAGATAAAGTGCCAGACCGCTCTGATAACGCCCGGTATATTTGCTGCCGGAGTCATCCGCCCAGGCACCGAGACGCCAGTGTTTCGGCTGAGTACGCATGACTTCAACGCGCGTTTCGCCCGGCTTCGCGCCGGGCACCAGATTGATCGTTGCCTCAGAGCCAGGCGTGCGTTGCAGATTCTCGAGCCCTTGTTCAAGGCCACGCAAATCGAGAACGTCGCCCTCACGTTCAGGGAAATTATTTATTGCATGAATATATTCTTCACCGTCACCTTTAAAAACAATATCGCTAATCGTGCCCGGAAGAATTTGAAACTTGAGCGTGCCGCTTTTGAGATCCTGCGCCGGAATCAATACGCGCGTCGTAATATAGCCATGTTCTATCAGCCGGTTTTGCACCGCTCTATGGATCATTTTCAAACCATTAATACCAACGCATTTCCCTCTCACGCTGCGCATCACATCCTGAAATGTCATCCAGTGCGCTACCGCGTTTTTATTCTCAAACTCAATGGCGTTAACAGGATAGCAGGGCGCTTCCTGAGGTAAATTCAGCCCCTCTTCAGGTTTATTACTGGTGGATGAAAGTAAGGATTTACTTTGCGTAGCCAGGCTTTCCTGGCGGGCTTCGTTCTGCTGTTTTTGATTTAATGACTGCTGATTTTCAGGAGTATCGGCGAAAGCCTGGGAGCGAACGGCCGCCAGCAACGACAGGATCGCTATACATACGGTTGCACGATAAAAAATCACGTTAATTCCTCAACAATCCTTGTTTACAGGCTGCGAATTGATAGTTGTTGTACCCGCAACCTGACTACATAAAAGTTGTTTTACCTATATCGCCACGATGCAATTTCCACAAAAAATTCCTGTAAAAGAATACAAACCTTTCCGTCAATAAAAAGTAATTACACATTTCCGAAATAAATAGCAGAAAAACGCGTACGTAGTAAAGGCATCCACTAATGAACAAATATGGAAAATAACTCACGAAAAGCGCATTAAAGTTTTAAAAAGTAATGTTGTGCTTTAACGGTAGGGATATATAAGAAGCGACTGCTTTGTGAAAACTAATGATATTTTACAAATCGGCGAATCACATTTAAGAAGATCCGAAAACAGAGTTGCAGAATAGCAAAAGCGCTGCCAGGCAGCGCTTTTAAACGGCGTTACATCACGGCGGCAAACGCCTGTGCCACCTGTTTTACGTTACGGCTGTTAAGGCCCGCCACGCACATGCGTCCACTGCTAATCAGATACACGCCGAACTCATCACGCAGGCGGTCAACTTGCGCGGCACTGAGACCGGTGTAGCTGAACATGCCGCGCTGTTTAAGCAGATAATCGAAATTGCGCCCCGGCACTTCTGTTTTGAGCACATCCACCAGCGCCTGGCGCATCTCCAGAATGCGGCGGCGCATTGCTTCCACTTCCGCGAGCCACTGCGCTTTCAGCGTGGCGTCGTTAAGTACCGTGGCCACGACCTGCGCGCCGAAATTCGGCGGGCTGGAGTAGTTGCGGCGCACGGTCGCTTTCAACTGACCGAGCACGCGAGCAGCGGTTTCCGCATCGTCACAAACGACAGACAACCCGCCCACACGTTCGCCATAGAGCGAGAAGATTTTTGAAAACGAGTTGCTGACCAGCGCCGGCAGGCCCGCGCTGGCGATAGCGCGTATAGCGTAGGCATCTTCTTCCATGCCTGCGCCAAAGCCCTGATAAGCGATATCCAGGAACGGGATAAGCTCGCGCGCTTTTAGCACGTCAACCACGGCGTCCCACTGGGCGTTAGTCAGATCGGCGCCGGTGGGGTTGTGGCAGCACGGGTGCAGCAGCACGATATCGCGCGCAGGCAGCGTGTTGAGCTTTTCAAGCAGCGCCTCGAAACGCACGCCGTTGGTCTCTTCGTCAAACCAGGGGTAAGTGCTTACTTCAAAGCCTGCGCCGTTAAAGATGGCGATATGGTTTTCCCAGGTCGGATCGCTCACCCAGACACGGGACTGCGGAAAATAACGCTTAAGGAAATCCGCACCGATTTTCAGCGCGCCGGAACCGCCCACCGTCTGGATGCTGGCGATACGCCCTGCAGCCAGCGCCGGATGATCGGCACCGAACAGGAGCGGCGCAATGGCGCTGCGGTAGTTGTTGAGCCCTTCCATCGGAAGATAAAGCGAGGCACCGTGCGGCTGCGCGTTCAGCCGTTGTTCCGCCTGCGCTACGGCCTGCAGCTGTGGAATGATATTTTGTTCGTTGTAATAGAGGCCGATACTCAGGTTTACTTTGTCGCTGCGGGGATCTTCTTTAAAGCGTTCCATCAGCGAGAGGATGGGGTCGCCGGCGTAGGCGTCAACATTCTGAAACACGCTTGGTTCTCCAGATTTACGGTGTGATGTGTCTTCACAATAAACCGGATAGCGCAGCAGATCGAGAGCGATGTGACAGGTATGTTGCATATGCGAGTGGCGGGGCCGTTGTGTGGCCCTCCACGGCGGGTGCGCTTCGCTTACCCACCCTACAGAAGACATGTCGATGTTGGTAGGGTGGGTAAGCGAAGCGCACCCACCGTCAGTAAAAACGAGGATTAACGTATGCGTACCTTCAGTCGAGGTAACGCATTGCCACCCTGGAGGTCAGCCGCGTTACAAGTTCGTAAGCACTCACTCCCGTCGCTTCGGCGATACGCTCGACCAGCAGCGCCTCGCCCCACATGATTACCGTATCACCCGCTTTTTCCGCCGCGTCAGGGCCTAAATCGACGCAGATCATATCCATCGCCACGCGCCCGACAATCGGCACTTCACGGCCATTAACCAGCACCGGCGTACCCGTCGGCGCGCAGCGCGGATACCCGTCGCCATAGCCCATCGCCACGACGCCAAGCCGCGTATCGCGCTCGCTCACCCAGGTGCCGCCATAACCGACGGGTTCGCCCGCTTTGTGGTCACGCACAGCGATAAGGCTTGACGTCAGCGACATCGCAGGCTGAAAGCCAAGCTCCGCGCCCCACGGGTGGGTATCGAGCGGCGATACGCCGTAGAGAATAATGCCGGGGCGCACCCAGTCGAAATGCGACTGTGGCCAGAACAGGATCCCGCCGGACGCGGCAATCGAGCGCTTACCCGGTTTGTCGTGGGTAAAGCTGTTGAAGATATCGAGCTGGCGTTCGGTGGCACCGCAGTCTGGCTCGTCGGCACGCGCGAAATGGCTCACCACGTTCACCGGCTGGAGCACATTTTTACAGGCCGCGAGCCTGTCGTAAAACGCCTGCGCCGCCTCCGGGCGCACGCCTAAGCGATGCATACCGGTATCCAGCTTCATCCAGACGGTGACTGGCTCTGAGAGCGTCGCCTGCTCCAGCGCCGCCAGTTGCTCTTCGCTGTGTACCGCGGTGTGGAATCGTTGCGCGGCAATCGCGGGCAGATCGGCTGCGTTGAAAAAGCCTTCGAGCAAAAGAATGGGTTGGGTAATGCCGCCTTCGCGCAGGCGCAGCGCCTCTTCGAGGCGCGCCACGCCGAACGCATCGGCATCAGGAAGAGTGCGGGCGGTCTCAAGAAGACCGTGTCCATAGGCGTTTGCCTTCACCACCGCAACCAGTTTACTGGCAGGCGCCAGTTCACGCAGGCGTTGCAGGTTGTGACGCAGAGCGCGGCGGTTTACTACCACAGTTGCCGCTTGCATTGACTTTCCTTGCAGTTATTTTGGTGTATTAACTTTTAAGCTACAGACAATTTGGCGTTATTGGCGCAGCGAGTTTGGGTGCGGCCAGCGCGCAGCCACCGGAGCGTACTGAAGTACGTGAGGATGGCGAGCACTGCCCAAGCCCAAAATCGCAAGTGAAATAGCCAAATTAATTATTCGTCGTCGTACTGGGGACCCGCGTAGTTATCAAACCGCGACCACTGCCCATTAAACGTCAGGCGCACCGTGCCTATCGGGCCGTTACGCTGCTTACCGATAATAATCTCCGCGATGCCTTTTAAGTCACTGTTTTCGTGATACACCTCGTCACGATAGATAAACATGATAAGGTCGGCGTCCTGCTCGATAGAGCCGGATTCACGCAGATCCGAGTTCACCGGGCGCTTGTCGGCGCGCTGTTCCAGCGAGCGGTTAAGCTGCGAGAGCGCCACCACCGGCACCTGAAGCTCTTTCGCCAGCGCTTTCAGCGAGCGGGAAATCTCGGCGATTTCCAGCGTACGGTTATCAGAGAGCGACGGTACGCGCATCAGCTGTAAGTAGTCGATCATAATCAGGCTTAAGCCGCCGTGCTCGCGATAAATACGGCGCGCGCGGGAGCGCACTTCCGTCGGCGTCAGGCCCGAGGAGTCGTCAATATACATATTGCGCTTCTCAAGCAGGATGCCCATCGTGCCAGAAATACGCGCCCAGTCTTCGTCATCCAACTGACCGGTACGAATACGCGTCTGATCCACGCGGGAGAGCGACGCCAGCATACGCATCATGATCTGCTCGCCGGGCATCTCAAGGGAGAAGATCAGCACCGGTTTATCCTGCAGCATCGCGGCGTTTTCACACAGGTTCATCGCGAAGGTGGTTTTACCCATCGACGGACGCGCCGCCACGATGATCAGATCCGAGCGCTGTAAGCCCGCGGTCTTTTTATTGAGATCCTGATAGCCGGTATCCACGCCCGTCACGCCGTCGTGCGGCTGCTGATAGAGCGTTTCGATACGCGCGACGGTGGCTTCTAAGATCTGATCGATACTTTTCGGCCCTTCGTCTTTATTGGCGCGGTTTTCGGCTATCTGAAAGACGCGCGATTCGGCGAGATCGAGCAGATCTTCACTGGTACGGCCCTGCGGATCGTAACCGGCGTCGGCAATTTCATTGGCGACGGAAATCATGTCGCGTACGACAGCGCGTTCGCGCACGATATCAGCATAAGCGCTGATGTTCGCAGCACTTGGCGTATTTTTCGACAGCTCCGCGAGATACGCAAAACCGCCGACGCTTTCGAGCTGCCCCTGAAGTTCCAGCGATTCAGAAAGCGTAATCAGATCGATGGGTTTGCCCATCTCCTGCAGGCGATGCATTTCGGTGAAGATCATGCGGTGCTGGCGGGTGTAAAAATCCTCGGCCACGACACGCTCGGCCACATCGTCCCAGCGCTCGTTATCCAGCATCAAACCGCCCAACACCGACTGTTCCGCCTCCATGGAATGCGGCGGCATTTTCAGCCCGGCGACCTGCGGGTCACGAGGTTCAGTGGGTTTGTTGAAGGGTTTATTTCCTGCCATAGTGAATGGAGTTACCAAAAATCATCATCAGAGAGAATGAGGAGTGTATCTGATCTGAGTCGTTTTGTACTCAGTTTGCGCGCTCCTGCTTTCATGCCCGACACTTAACAAGGAGTTCCTATGGCGACGCGTATTGAGTTCAGCCAGCATGGCGGACCAGAAGTGTTAAAAGCGGTGACCTTTACCCCGGCCGACCCGGACGAGCTGGAAGTGCAGGTGGAAAACAAAGCCATCGGCATCAACTATATCGACACCTATATTCGCAGCGGTCTTTACCCGCCACCGGCGCTCCCGGCGGGCCTTGGCACCGAAGCGGCGGGCGTCGTCACTAAAGTGGGCAGCGGCGTGACGCACCTCAAACCCGGCGATCGCGTCGTCTACGCACAGTCGGCGCTCGGTGCCTACAGCTCGGTGCATAACGTGCCGGCGGAGAAAGCCGTTGTGCTCCCGGATGTTATCTCGTTTGAACAGGCGGCGGCCTGCTTTTTAAAAGGGCTGACGGTGTTTTATCTGCTGCGCAAAACGTATGAAATTAAACCCGACGAGATGTTTTTGTTCCATGCCGCCGCGGGCGGCGTCGGGCTTATCGCCTGCCAGTGGGCGAAAGCGCTGGGCGCGCGGCTTATCGGCACGGTCGGTTCGGCCGAAAAAGCCCAGCGGGCGAAACAGGCGGGCGCGTGGCAAACCATCAACTACCGTGAAGAGAATGTGCCTGAAAGAGTGCGTGAACTGACCGGCGGGAAAAAAGTGCGCGTCGTGTATGACTCGGTGGGTAAAGAGACCTGGGAGTCGTCGCTCGACTGCCTGCAACGTCGCGGCCTGATGGTGAGCTTCGGTAACTCCTCCGGCCCGGTGACGGGCGTGAATCTCGGTATTCTTAACCAGAAAGGCTCGCTCTACGTGACCCGCCCGTCACTGAATGGCTATCTGACCAATCGCGCCGAGCTGGAAGAAGCCAGTAACGAGCTCTTTTCGCTTATCGCCAGCGGGGTGATTAAAGTGGAGGTGGCGCAGAGCCAGAAGTTTGCGCTCAAAGACGCCGCGCGCGCCCATAAGACGCTGGAAAGCCGCAGTACGCAAGGCTCCAGCCTGTTGATTCCCTGAAAGAATTAGGGCTTCCCGCAGGAAGCCCTTTCTTTTTATTGTTTGCGCTATATGTAGGGTACAGCGCTGATGAATTCGGTAACACGGCTGACATAGTGCCAGACAGGCCCGTTAAAAAACATGGCTTAGCGCGCAAAGTAACATGGAAAGTTGCGAGGTTGTGATCAACCCCGCAACTTATTAGTAACGCCAGCGATTCGCCCGGCTGTAACGTGAGGTGCGACGATACTCGGGCACTTTCGGGGCCTTCACGGTGCGGATCACCCACACCACCGCCACTGCCAGCAGCAGCCACGGCAACACTTTAATCATCAGCGCGAACACGCCACCGAAAAACATCACCAGCGTTGCCACCATCAGCGCGGCGATAATCCCGATAAGCGACACGCCGGTCGCCAGCAGCATCAGAAAGAAAGCCACCACAAACAGCAGTTCAAACATTCTCGTTCTCCTTAAAAACGTTATGCCCTGCTATTACAAGTTTCGTGCCAGATTTAACTTACTGAATTCAAAAGAAACGCCCCGGCATGTCATCCGGGGCGTTAGTGAAATTGACGATATTCTGGTGAACTTAACGTTTATCAGCCACCAGCTTTAACGCCTGCTCCAGCACGTTAATATCCGCGCCAGGCTTATGGGCGTTTTCGCTGAGATAGCGACGCCACTGCCGCGCGCCGGGAATGCCCTGGAACAGGCCGAGCATATGGCGGGTGACGTGACCCAGATATGTGCCTTTCGCCAGCTCACGCTCAATATACGGATACATGGCGCGCACTACCGCCACCGGATCGGCATCCGGCACATTAAGCCCGAAGATTTCGCGATCGACCGACGCCAGTATGCCAGGATTCTGGTACGCCTCGCGGCCCACCATTACGCCATCCATATGTTCAAGGTGCGTTTTCACGTCATCCAGCGTTTTGATGCCGCCGTTAATCGACATCGTAAGCTTCGGGAAATCGCGCTTGAGCTGATAAACGCGCGGGTAATCCAGCGGCGGGATTTCGCGGTTCTCTTTTGGGCTCAGGCCGGAGAGCCACGCCTTGCGCGCATGAATAATAAAGGTGTCGCAGCCGCCCTGCTCCGCCACGGTGCCGACGAAATCGCAGAGGAATTCGTAGCTGTCCTGGTCGTCGATGCCGATACGGGTTTTCACCGTCACCGGAATGGAGACCACGTCGCGCATCGCCTTAATGCAATCGGCGACGAGTTGCGCCTCGCCCATCAGGCAGGCGCCGAAGCGGCCATTCTGGACACGGTCGGACGGGCAGCCGACATTAAGGTTTATCTCGTCATAGCCGCGCGTCTCGGCAAGCTTCGCGCAGTGCGCCAGCGCCGCCGGATCGCTCCCGCCGAGCTGTAACGCCACCGGATGTTCCTCTTCGCTATAGGCGAGGTAATCCCCTTTGCCATGAATGATCGCGCCGGTCGTCACCATTTCGGTATAGAGCAGCACCTGCGATGAGAGTTGGCGCAGGAAATAGCGGCAATGGCGATCGGTCCAGTCGAGCATCGGCGCGATGGAAAAACGATGGGCGGGAAAAGCGTTACGGGATGTGGACGTCATAATAGCTAAGCGAGTCGAAGTTCGGGCTGAAAAAGGGGCGCTACTATAGCACAAACTTCAGGCAGGGGCGCATTGCGCCCCTGCACATGGTCAGAAGGTCAGGCTCAACTGCGCGCCTGCGCCCCAGGTTTCGTCTTCACCAACGATACCGGTCAGATCGAGATGCACGCGGTTAAACGGCGCGAAACCGACGCCCGCAGTAAACACGTTGCTCTCGTTATCTTTCACGTCCGCGCGATAACCGGCGCGCACCGCCAGCCAGCTAAGCGGACGCACCTCGGCACCCACGCCGACGAACTGCGAGTTTTCTTCGCTCTTAAATCCTTTGGTTTCCGTCAGATCGCCATCGGCGCTCAGGGTCACCAGATCGTTATGCCAGGCCACGCCCGCCGTCACCAGCGGCGAGATCTGATAGGTATCTTTATACCCGTTAACCTCTTTGGTATCGATATCACGCGACATCAGGTTCTGCCCGCTCACGCCCACGGTCCAGTTCGGGCCAAAATCCGCTGCCACACCCGCATCAACGTTGAAGCCAGTGTCGTCGTTGCGATAGCGCGAGCTGTTCCAGTCGCTGCTGTCGTAGTTATAAATCGAAGCCGTGTAGTTATAGAGCCAGGTTTTCTGCAGCTTCGGCGTAACGCCGACGGAAACCGGCACGTCGCCCACCTGGAACCGATGCGCGAACGCCACGCCGTAATCAGAAACGATCGCCGCGCGGCCAAACGCGGTAGACGTCAGGCGATCGGTGATAGCGTCAGAGCCGTTAATCGCGGCGTTGATGATCTGTGTGCCTGCGTAAATATCATCGTTCTGGATGCGGCGCAGATAGTCGATGTCGCTTTGATCCACACGGGTGCTGACACGCGCATGCGCATAGGCTTTCGCCACAAACGCCACCGCCAGCACGTCGTTTGGAATACTGACCGCGATGCCGCCTGCCGCACGTGCGCTTGCCGTTTTACCGCGCAGGTATTCCAGCTCGTCGCCCAGTTCACGCGCCGCGCCCTGGAACTGGCGCAGCGTGCCAATCGGGTTCGCCGCGATATCGCCCGGCGTCAGGCTGTTGACCACATCGCGATAATAATCGACGCGGTCGCTGATATGATCTATCTCATCTTCGAGATTGTCTTTATCGGTAATTTGCGCCTGTAATGCCGGCAAAATTACCGTAATGTCATCTTCTGGCTGTGAACGTGCCAGTAATGCCGGGTTAATTAACGCGCCGCTGCCGTAATCGGCTGACGCCACGCCGGTGCCGCCCATCGCATCGTTACGCGCCTGCGCCCAGGTATTGGCTGCACTCGCCTGATTGACCATCACCAGAGAAAGGGCGACGGCTGCCACTGAAGGTTTGATTATATTTTTCACTGTTTACCCTGCTTATTAGCAACGTCAAGGACATCCTCTGTCAGTTCATGACAGAGACGATTTCTGTTGTGAAGAACGCACTACGCCAGAGGTTGAGGCTAAAAGCTCAACGGCACTATCGGGCTCGTTTCGTGATCGCCCTCATTATTTATAGATTAGGGTTCTTAATTCGTGTAGGTAAGCCGTCGTGCGGGCCAAAAAATTGTGGCGGGTGGTCTATCCAGCGATCCGGACGGGTGGCGGCGTAAGGGCCGTTAAGCGGATAGTAAATCCGGTTTTCCGGTTTGTTCGCCTCGCCCACCACCAGTAGCCGGACGTCGCTGTCAGTATTATTAATGAACGTGTGGCAAAGCCCGGTGCCTGCCGGGAAGCCGACGCTGTCGCCCGGTTTTAACGGCCACAGCTCGCCGTTGAGCCAGACATCCGGAAACCCTTCGAGCACATAAACAAACTCTTCTTCGCTGCTTTCCGCATGCGGATAAGACGTACGACGCCCCGGCGGCAGGCGCTCATGATGAATGCCGAGCCGCGTGAGCCCGGTACGCTTCGCCAGCGGCGCGCCGATGGACATCAGTTCGTCGCTGTCCGGGTAACAGGCGTCATCGTTGCCTTCGACTTCCTGCCAGTGACAAATACATTCAGGGCGCGTATGCATATAAACCTCCGGTTAATGTTCACTGAAAGGTATAACACAGGCGGGATGTCGGTGTTTCAGCCAGTTCATGATAAAGTGATGACATCAACACGATTCATAGAGGATGCCGATGGATACGACGATTTCGCAGGAAGTTCTGGCGCAGGCTGAAAAGCTCTGCCAGCAACGTAATGTGCGCCTGACTCCGCAGCGCCTCGAAGTGCTGCGCCTGATGACTATCCAGCCGGGCGCGATCAGCGCTTATGATCTGCTCGATTTATTACGCGAAAGCGAACCGCAGGCGAAACCGCCCACCGTTTACCGCGCGCTTGATTTTCTGCTGGAGCAGGGGTTCGTGCATAAGGTGGAGTCCACCAACAGCTATGTGCTGTGCCACTTATTTGATAACCCGGCGCATACTTCCGCGATGTTTATTTGCGACAGATGCGGCGTGGTAAAAGAAGAGGCAGCGGAAGGGGTGGAAGATATTATGCATGCGCTGGCAGCCAGAATGGGCTTTGCGTTACGCCATAACGTGATTGAAGCGCATGGGCTGTGTGCGGCGTGTGCAGAAGTTGAGGCGTGTCGCCATCAGGGACAGTGTGGTCACGACCACAGCATTACGGTGAAAAAGAAAGGACGTTGAATCAGGTTGGGTGGTACATCCTTGTACCGGTGGGCAGGGCAGCCTCAGAGGGAAAATACCGTTTGAGGTGGTGGCCCGATTACCAGCGGTAATCGTGGCGGCTTTCCCAGTCAGTCACTTCCTTGTCGGCTTCATCTTTCGCGTAACCGTAACGTTCCTGGATTTTACCTACCAGTTGGTCACGTTTCCCTTCGATGATGGTCATATCATCGTCGGTTAATTTACCCCATTGCTCTTTCACTTTACCTTTAAACTGTTTCCAGTTACCGCCAGCTTCATCTCTGTTCATAGACGTCTCCTTAACATTCGGTAGTGAATCAGTCTCACAGGTTTTCCTGTGGGGGTTCAGCCCGAGTCATCTTCATCATTTGCTGAACGTACTACTCATTTTAGACGTCAATTTTAACCCTGGCGGGATATTCAGAATCTTTAACCATAACGAAGCGCTGACACCGACAAATTTTCTTTTACTGGTGAGGCGCTTTATCAGGGATATTCAGTGCAAAAGACGGCCCCGGCGCCATAAATAGCCGAGCGACAACCCACGCAGCGCCAGGAAAACGGTGAGCGCCAGCCACAGGCCGTGGTTGCCAAGCTCTGGCAAGGTGAGCAGCGTCAGGCCAAAACCGAGCGCCGCGACGGCCATGCTGTTACGCATCTCCGCCCCGCGCGTCGCGCCGATAAACATACCATCCAGCAGATAACACCAGACGCCGACCACCGGCAGGATCACCTGCCAGAAGAGATAGGGCTGCGCCAGCGCCTGAAGCGAAGGTAATGACGTGAGCAGTGACACAATGTACTGCCCCGCCACGGCATACAGCAACGCGAACGCCAGCGCCACCATCCCTGCTTGTCGGCATGCCGCGCGCCAGACGCTGCTCAGCTGCGATTTATCCTGCGCGCCGAAGGCCTGCCCGGCATGGGCTTCAACGGCGTAGGCGAAGCCATCAAGCGCATAGGCGGTGAAGGTCAGAAGGGTCATCAGAATGGCGTTCACCGCGACGATATCGCTGCCGAGCCGTGCGCCAAACACCGTGATGGAACCGAAGCAGAGTTGCAAAAGCAGCGAGCGCAGCATGATGTCGCGGTTAAGCGCAAGCAGTCGGCCAACGCCGCCGCGCCACGCGGTTTTCAGCATCGCAAGGGTAATACCGCGCAGGCGCAGCACGCGGGCCGCCATCACAAGACCGATGCCAAGCGTCGCGTACTCTGCCAGCGCCGTCGCCAGCGCCGCGCCCTGGACGTTAAGGCCAAGCCCCATCACGAACCACAGATCGAGCACGATATTAAGCAGATTGCCGACCACCAGCAGGATCACCGGCGCGCGGGCGTACTGCACCCCTAACAGCCAGCCAAGCAACACCAGATTAGCGAGCGAGGCGGGCGCACTGAGCCAGCGGATTTCGAGAAACCGTCGGGCCTGCGTCAGCACCGCGTCGCTGCCGCCGGTAACATGCAGCGCCAGATGTATCAGCGGCTCACGTAGCGCGATAATCAGCATACCGGCGATAAGCGCCAGCGCCATGGGCTGCACCAGGGCGCGGGCCAGCGCTATCGGATCGCGCGCGCCAAACGCCTGCGCGGTCAGGCCGGTGGTGCTCATCCGTAAAAAAAGCAGCAGCATAAACAGGAAGCTTGTGGCCGTAGCGCCCACCGCGACGCCGCCCAGATAGACGGGGCTGTCGAGATGACCAATAACCGCGGTATCCACCAGGCCTAAGAGCGGCACGGTGATATTTGAGAAAATCATTGGCAGCGCGAGGCGCCAGAGAGCTTTATCGGTAGAAGTGAGAAAGGGCATATGGCGTTCCGATGCCGTTACGCGAAGATGAAAAAATATGCAGTCTTTAGCCGACGGGAGAGGTCATTACCGTAACCGGGGCGGGCCAGTTACGGTAATGCGGCGTCAGTGAGCCAGGAAAGGGCTCAGAGCCATTCGCCGTTGCGGATAACGCCGACCGCCAGACCTTCGATAGAGAAGTTATGCTCGCGCAGATCCACCACAATCGGTTTAAACTCGCTGTTTTCCGGCAGAAGCTCAACGGTATTACCCTGTTTTTTCAGGCGTTTTACCGTTACTTCATCATCAATGCGCGCGACGACGACCTGCCCGTTGCGCACATCCTGCGTTTTATGAACCGCCAGCAGATCGCCGTCCATAATCCCAATATCTTTCATCGACATCCCGCTTACGCGCAGCAGAAAATCGGCGTTTGGCTTAAACAGGCCAGGATCAACCTGATAATGCCCTTCGATATGTTGCTGAGCCAGCAGCGGTTCACCCGCCGCCACACGCCCTATCAGCGGCAGCCCGTTTTCTTCTTCCTGCAACAGACGGATACCGCGCGACGCGCCGGAGACAATCTCAATCACCCCTTTACGCGCCAGCGCTTTAAGGTGCTCTTCCGCCGCGTTCGGCGAACGGAAACCCAGACGTTGCGCGATTTCCGCACGCGTAGGCGGCATGCCGGTCTGGCTGATGTGATCCCGAATGAGATCAAACACCTCTTGTTGCCTGGTAGTTAATGCTTTCATTCCGCCCCCTGGGTGCATATACAGTGATGCTGTGAGTATATACAGCTAAAGGTGATTTTAAAACCATAACCGGTTAAAAAAGCGCTTCTTTCGCGATTTCTGGAAAACTTATCGCAAATGCTGCCAGAGCAGCGTGACCCACACGACGAGCGCGAGGATAATCGACAGCAGAACGGCGGCGGAGCCCATATCTTTGGCGCGCCCTGAAAGCTCATGAAATTCAGGGCCGATGCGATCCACCACCGCTTCGATGGCGCTGTTGAGAATTTCGACAATCATTACCAGCGTAACGGAGCCAATCAGCAGCACGCGGGTGATCGGATCGACATCCAGCCAGCAGGCGATAAGAATAGCCGCTATCACGGCGACCCCTTCCTGGCGGAACGCCGCTTCATTTTTCCAGGCGGCGCGTAATCCCTTCCAGGAATAGCCGGCAGCGTTAATAATTCGGGTTAACCCCGTGGTGTTATTGGCCATGACAAGAAACCTTTTTTAAATTCAGGCGTCAATGCTAATGCGCTTCGATAAAGAAGCACCACAGAAATTCTACGGAGTTTCTGATATTCTTGCGCCGCAATTGCATTATTAACCAGAGGCTTTACATCGTTTATGTCCGGTTGGCCACGAATTTACTACAAATTACTTAATTTACCATTAAGCGTGCTGGTAAAAAGCAAGTCCATCCCGGCGGCGCCTTGCCCCGAACTTGGGCTCGATACGTCACGCCCTATCATGTATGTGTTGCCATATAACTCGAAGGCGGATCTCCTGACGCTACGCGCGCAGTGCCTGGAGCACGATCTGCCCGATCCGCTGGATCCGCTGGTCATCGACGGCACCGAACTGCCGCGCTATGTGTTTATCCATGGCGGCCCCCGCGTGTTCACTTACTACACGCCGAAAGAAGAATCGATCAAACTCTTCCACAACTATCTCGATCTGCATCGCAGCAACCCGGATCTCGATGTCCAGATGGTACCGGTGTCAGTTATGTTTGGCCGCTCGCCAGGCCGCGAAAAAGGCGAGGAAAACCCGCCGCTGCGCATGCTGAACGGCATTCAGAAATTCTTCGCGGTCTCGTGGCTTGGCCGCGACAGCTTTGTGCGCTTCTCACCGCCCGTATCGCTGCGCCGTATGGCGACCGAGCACGGCACCGACAAGCGTATCGCCCAGAAACTGGCCCGCGTGGCGCGCATGCACTTCGCCCGCCAGCGCCTCGCCGCCGTCGGCCCGCGCCTGCCTGCGCGCCAGGATCTCTTTAATAAACTACTCTCGTCAAAAGCGATTGCCCGCGCCGTCGAAGACGAGGCGCGCACTAAAAAAATCTCGCACGAGAAAGCCCAGCAGAATGCTGTCGCGTTGATGGAAGAGATCGCCGCCGACTTCTCCTACGAGGCGATTCGTATTACCGATCGCGTGCTTGGTTTCACCTGGAACCGCCTCTACCAGGGCATTAACGTGCATAACGCCGAGCGTGTGCGCCAGCTTGCGCACGACGGCCACGAAATTGTCTATGTGCCCTGCCACCGCAGCCATATGGACTATCTGCTGCTCTCGTATGTGCTCTATCATCAGGGGCTTGTGCCACCGCATATCGCCGCGGGCATCAACCTGAACTTCTGGCCCGCCGGGCCGATTTTCCGCCGCCTGGGCGCGTTCTTTATCCGCCGCACCTTTAAGGGTAATAAGCTTTATTCGACGGTGTTCCGCGAATATCTCGGCGAACTTTTCAGCCGTGGCTATTCGGTGGAATATTTCGTGGAAGGCGGGCGTTCACGTACCGGTCGTCTGCTTGACCCGAAAACCGGCACGCTCTCCATGACCATTCAGGCCATGCTGCGCGGCGGCACCCGCCCGATTACGCTGGTGCCGATTTACATTGGCTATGAGCATGTGATGGAAGTGGGCACGTATGCCAAAGAGCTGCGCGGTGCCACCAAAGAGAAAGAGAGCCTGCTGCAGATGCTGCGCGGCTTAAGCAAGCTGCGTAACCTCGGTCAGGGTTATGTGAACTTCGGCGAGCCGCTGCCGCTCATCACCTTCCTGAACCAGCACGTGCCGGAATGGCGTGATGCTATCGATCCTATCGAAGCAGTACGCCCGGCGTGGCTGACGCCAACGGTGAATGAGATTGCCGCTCAGCTGATGGTGCGTATCAACAACGCAGGCGCGGCCAACGCCATGAACCTGTGTTGCACCGCGCTGCTGGCCTCGCGCCAGCGTTCGTTAACGCGCGAGCAGCTTACCGAGCAGCTCGATTGCTACCTGAGTCTCCTGCGTAATGTGCCTTACGCCGCAGATGCCACGGTGCCGGATGCCACGGCAACGCAGCTCATCGAACACGCGTTGCAGATGAATAAGTTTGAAGTCGAGAAGGACACCATCGGCGACATCATCGTGCTGCCGCGTGAACAAGCGGTGCTGATGACTTACTACCGCAATAACATCATGCATATGCTGGTGCTGCCGTCGCTTATCGCCGCTATCGTCACCCAGCATCGTCGCATCAGCCGCGAGGCGGTGCAGCAACAGGTGGAACTGTTATTCCCGATGCTGAAGACGGAGCTGTTCCTGCGCTGGGAAAAAGAAGAGGTGTCGGCGGTCGTCGATGCGCTGGTTAACGAGCTGGCGCAGCAGGGGCTTATTCTTGCTGACGACGAATGGCTTCAGGTGAACCCGGCGCGCTCCCGCACGCTGCAGCTGCTCGCCGCTGGCGTGCGCGAAACGCTGCAACGCTACGCGATTACCTTCTGGCTGCTGAGCGCGAATCCGTCCATCAACCGCGGTACGCTTGAGAAAGAGAGCCGCACGGTGGCGCAGCGTCTTTCCGTACTGCACGGCATTAACGCGCCGGAGTTCTTCGATAAAGCCGTGTTCTCAACGCTGGTGCTGACGCTGCGTGATGAAGGCTATATCAGCGATACGGGTGATGCCGAACCGGCGGAAACCATGAAGGTTTACCAGATGCTGGCAGAGCTGATGACCTCCGATGTGAGGCTGACTATCGAGAGCGCGGCGGCACAAGCGGGCGCGTGATTGAGTCTGGCGACAGACAGTAACAAGGCGGGGAAACCCGCCTTTTTTATTGGCGAAAAACAGGGGTAATGGCTGATAACTATTTGGGTGGTGGGTGCGCTTCGCTTACCCGCCCTACAAAATTAACCCCGGCAGGCATGCCTTTAACACGGCGGGTGCGCTGCGCTTATCCACCCTGCCCAATTAACCCCGGCGGGCATCCCTTTAACACGGCGGGTGCGCTGCGCTTACCCACCCTACAACATTAGCCCGGCAGGCGCGCATTTAACGCGATGGGTGCGCTGTGCTTACCCACTCTACTCATAACCTTGATCGCCGAAAAAATGTAGGGCGGGTAAGCGCAGCGCACCCGCGATCACCGCACGGCCGCCAGCCATAAAAAAAGCGGGTTTCCCCGCTTTTATCAGAACTTCAGATAACTTAGCGCCAGGCCGATAAACACCAGCAATCCCACGTAGTTATTATTCAAAAACGCGCGGAAACAGGCGTCGCGATCGCGCCCGGCGATGATTTTTTGCTGCCAGATAAACAGCACACCCGCGCCTGCGAGACCGGCATAGTAAAACGCCCGCAGACCGTTCAGCCAGCCGACTGTGCCAAGCAGCGCCAGCACGGCTATCTGCAGCAGTCCGATTATCAGCTTGTCGTGGCGTCCGAAAAGGATGGCCGTCGACTTCACGCCGATTTTCACATCATCGTCACGATCGACCATTGCATATTCCGTGTCATACGCCACCGCCCAGCAGATATTGGCGAAAAACATCAGCCAGCAGCTTAACGGCAGCGACTCGCTCACCGCGCAAAACGCCATGGGAATCGACCAGCCAAACGCCGCGCCCAGCACCACCTGCGGCAGATGGGTGTAGCGCTTCATAAACGGATACATCCAGGCCAGCGCCAGCGCTGCCACCGAGAGCAGAATAGTTTTTACATTCAGCGTCAGCACCAGCAAAAACGACAGCAGCACCAGGAAGACGAACAGGTTACGCGCCTCTTTTTCGGTCACGTCACCGCTCGGCAGAGGCCGGTGCGCGGTGCGCTTCACGTGCCCGTCAAATTTGCGGTCGGCGTAATCATTCACCACGCAGCCTGCGGCGCGCATCAGCCAGACGCCTGCCACAAACACCGCGAGTATCCACAGCGGCGGCACGCCGGGCGATGCCACCCAGAGCGCCCACAGCGTCGGCCAGAGCAGCAGTAACGCGCCGATCGGCTTATCGGTGCGCATCAGGCGGTGATAGGCGAGCAGCTTATTCTGCGTCAGGCTCCACTCCATTATTTTTCCTCTCCGTACAAAGGTGATGCAGGTAAAAACAGTTCAGTCAGCAGCAGCGGTTTGCCGGAAAGCCTCAGCAGAGAGCGGCGTCCCCAGAGTTCGTCGCTGCGGCCCGGCTGGATAAAATCACGCGTGAGGGTGGATGAGGTAAACAGATAACGGCCCAGCGGCGTGGTACCGAGCTGCTGCAACGCCAGCTCCGGCCCACAAAGTGTAGACTCCGGCACCAGCGTGCGCCCAACCAGCCAGGGCACGCCGTCGCCGCACAGCAGGATTTCGCGCAGCCAGTAGCGCGGCTCATCAGGCAAAAACTCGCCCTCTTCCTCCAGCGCCTCGGGGCCGACAAAGCCCTCAAACAGCATGTCGACCGTCACGCGCTCGCAAAAGCCTTCGAAACGGCGGGTCATGGAATCTTCCAGCATCAGCCAGTCGAGCAGCGAACTATCAAGCGTGCTGATATCGTCAAAAAAGGACAACGCGCGCAGTTGTCTCAGCGCGGGATGGGACATGCGTGACTCTCCGGGGCCAAAAGTGGACGTATTGTAACGCAGAACCAGCAAAACGGGGGCGGGGAAACAAGGAGTACGAACAAAAGCGCAACATGGGTGCAACAGGACGGCATGCTGCGCCAGGAAAAAAGGTGCGCGCAAGCGCACCAGGTGTTGCAAACATCAGCAGCGTGGGGAGACTGTCACCCCTTGCCTTTTACGCTGCTGATAAAAGTCTTACGTGCCGTGGTGGAGCCGAGACGCTCCGCTTCATCCAACAGTTTCAGCGCTTTATCGACATCGCCTTTCGCGACCGCCTCTTTAATGGCGCGGTTGAAATAGGCTTCGGTGTCGTTAAGTACCGGCTCGCGCTTCGCGGCAGGGGCTGGCGCAGCCGCCGGTGCGGCAGGCGCTGGCGCGGTATAGGCCGTAGCTGGTGCGGCGGTGTTGCCGACCGTCACAGACGACGGGCCGGAAGAACCAAACAGCGGGCCGACCAGAACGCTGGAGGAGGAGTTCGTGCTTACTTTCAGTTTAAGCTTGCCGTCAGGCGTGTGGCGCGCCACCGGATCGGCGATATCTGGCACAGCGTTACCTACGCCTTTGGCGTATGCCTTCGCCGGGTTGGTCATGGTGGTGGTCTTCTGCAGATCCTGCGGCGTGGTGAAAACCAGCAGGTACAGTTTCTGCTGCCCCAGCGCAGGGGTCAGCTTGATAACCCCTTCGAGGCGGTCTTCAGAAACCACGCCCGGTTCCTGATAGGTAAAGTAATTGCTCGGGAAGTACGCGGCTGGCGTTAAGTTTTGATCCAGCACCAGCACGTTCGGGGCATAAATACCGGTCTGTTTGTTCGCAAGGCTGGTGAGCGTAATGGTCAGTTCGCCGATATTCGCCGGTACGCTATAGGCAGCGACTTTACCGCTAATGCCCGGTACGTTGAGGGTTTGCCCCACAGCGGCGAGATCGGTGGTCTGGGTTTGCGACTGCGCGACGGGCGTCCAGGTCAGGCGCTGTAATTCACCGGTCGGGATAGCGGGTGCAGCGGCAGTGTTCTGCGGCACGATATTCACATCAGCGAAGCTGACGGCGGGCAGGCCTGCGAGCAGCCCTGCGCTTAAGCATAATGCGACGAGACGTTTTTTCATTTTTATTACCTCGGATGGAGAGGGAAACGGTAGCCAGGCAATAGCGCGCTTCCCGCAAATCTGTACTTTTCAATGAGGGTTAAGAGGGGCTTTCGCCCCTCTTGTTACAACACTAACGCGTGATTACCACCAGATTTCCATCTGGGCACCGAAGGTCCACTCATCATTGTCGCCACGGCTGCTGTTACCAAACTCGGTAAATGTGCCACTTTTGACGGCTTCAGAGGTGGTAGAACCGTTAGAGGTTTTGACATAACCCCAATTCTCATCCCACTTGGCGTAGGTTGCGAACACACGCAGCGCCGGGCGAGACCAGATGCTGTCGCCTGCCTGCCACTGTTGCGCCAGGGTGATTTTGTACTGACTATTGGTTTCATCAACCTGCTGAGACTTAACGTTGTCATAACCGACTTCCAGCAGGGTGCTCATGATCGGCGTCCATTTGTACATTGGGCGCACACCGACGGTCCACCAGGTATTGCCGCGATTGTTATCGCGATCGGTATCCTGATACATCGCCACATACATCATGTCCCAACGATCGCCCATTGAGATTGAGCCGTGATCCAGAATACGGATCAGGCTACCGTCGTTATCAACTGCACCACCGCGAGCCTGACCTTTACCCTGAGAAATCATGGAGTCGGTCGCATACTGAACGACGAATTTGTTGAAACCAGTACCGATGGTCTGGGTATGTTCGGCAGTGAACATCCAGCCATCTTTGGAGGCGCCAGGTTGCAGGTAGTAATCATCCGGAATATTGGTATGACCGTAATCGACACCTAACTCCAGCGCGCCGTTCGGGTTGGTTTCAATGCCAGCCCAGCGAACATCAAATACATCGTTTGGCACTTCATTGTTATAAGTACGAATGCCAGTTGTTGCATCACGATCGCCAAAGGCTGAAGAACCGCCCTGTTCAGTCGAACGCGTCGCAGCAAGAGAGAGTTTACCTACGCCCAGATCAATATTTTCGATACCTGCGCCTGGGCCGGAGATATCCCAGTAGTAGAAGTCGATCATATGAACGTCATGACGCTGATAGAAGCGCTTACCTGCCCAAATGTTTGCACCCGGCAGAGAGTCGATCAGGTTTTTACCAACCACGTTGAATTCACGAATCGCTGGCGTTTCACTGTTTTCCCAGTCGTTAAGCTGGGAAGATTTGTAAGCGATATTCGAGTCAAAATAGAAACTCTTATCGGCTTCCTTCCATACTTCCTGGCCTAATTTAAGTTCCGCATAGGTTTCACATTCGTTACCCAGACGGTATTTAGCATCGGCACCTGTTGCCTGAAAACATTGTTGCACGCCGCCACTGCCGGTCCAGCCGATGCCGGAACGGGCATAACCTTTGAAGTCCACAGCCGAGGCCTGAGCGGCGAAAATGCCCGCCATCACGGCCACAGCCAGAGGGAGTTTACGCAGAGTTATCATCATTCTATCTCCTGAGATCATTGCTTTTCTTTGTAAGCGGGGGCGCTTAAACGCCCGGCTCTTTATGCAACCGACGACAGGCGGTGCCATCTTCCCGAAAAAGATGACAACGCTCCGGCGGCAAGCCGATAGCGAATGTGGCGCCCTCTTCTACCAGCACGACGTCATTCTGGCGGTAGACCAGGTTCTGACGCAGCGCAGGGATTTGGATATGAATCTGAGTTTCATGACCTAACTGTTCGACCACCTGCACCTCGCCTTCCAGCGTCACATCGGCGATATCACTCGGCAGGAGGTGTTCGGGGCGAATGCCAAGAGACATATTGGCACCCACCTGAACATGGGTACTTTCCACCGGCAGCCAGACCAACTGGCGGTTCGGCAGCTCCACCTGCACCTGATCGATAGCGGTGGCGGTGACCTTCACCGGCAGGAAGTTCATTTTCGGCGAGCCGATAAAGCCCGCGACGAAGCGATCTGCCGGGTAGTGATAAAGCTCCAGCGGCTTGCCCACCTGGGCGACGCGGCCTGCGTCCAGCACCACGATTTTGTCGGCGAGCGTCATCGCTTCGACCTGATCGTGGGTGACATAAATCATGGTGCGCTTAAGGCGCTTGTGAAGACGGGAGATCTCAATACGCATCTGCACGCGCAGCGCGGCGTCGAGGTTTGAGAGCGGCTCATCGAGCAGGAATACGGAAGGCTCCGCCACCAGCGTACGGCCAATCGCCACACGCTGACGCTGACCGCCGGAGAGCGCTTTCGGACGACGATCCAGCAGGTGCGCCAGTTGCAGCACTTCCGCCACCTGAGTGACGCGCTGGTTGATGGTTTCTTTGCGGGCGCCTGCCAGCTTCAGGCCAAAAGACATGTTTTCAGCCACGGACAGATGCGGATAGAGCGCGTAAGACTGAAACACCATCCCCACGCCGCGCTCGGCGGGCGGCACGTCGTTCATACGCTTGCCGCCGATATGCAAATCGCCGCTGGTGATGGTCTCAAGCCCGGCAATCATACGCAGCAGCGTGGATTTTCCGCAGCCCGACGGCCCGACAAATACGACAAACTCGCCTTCGGTGATATCGAGATTGATATCCTTTGATACCACCACATCGCCCCAGGCTTTTGTTACGTTGCGAAGCTGAACGCCTGCCATTCCCTTCTCCCTTGTCTACTTCACCCGCTTGCCGCGGGAAAAACACGTTGACGGCACTATGCGCCTTACGCGAGGGCGAGCCATCCTCCACCCCCGCCTTTTTTATGGGGGAGGAGACGGGAGGATGAGGGGTTGTCAGCCGTCCTGCGGCCGGGCGGCTCGCGGCGATTTTCGTGATGTAACCGGCAAAAAACGCAGCGGTTTTCTGTGCGCGAGGCCACAGAAAATCCACTTATGTTATGCAGATCACACTACGAGGCGGTGGGGCGTAGAGGAAAGGAGGATGAGAAGCGCTTGTCAGATGCCCAGACTGTTACACGTAAAGCCAACACGTGTATCCACGCGCAAACCACTAAAAGGATAGGAGTTATGAAAATTAAAAGCGGCGTACGCCTCCTCGCCCTCTCAGCGCTGACGACGGCGCTCTTTTCTGCCTCTGCTCTGGCCAAGATCGAAGAAGGTAAGCTGGTTATCTGGATCAACGGCGACAAAGGCTATAACGGCCTGGCCGAAGTGGGTAAGAAGTTTGAACAAGACACCGGCATCAAAGTGACCGTTGAGCACCCGGATAAACTCGAAGAGAAATATCCGCAGGTGGCCGCGACCGGCGACGGTCCGGATATTATTTTCTGGGCGCACGACCGTTTTGGCGGCTACGCACAGTCTGGCCTGCTGGCGGAAATCACGCCGGAGAAAGCGTTCCAGGACAAACTCTACCCGTTCACGTGGGATGCGGTGCGCTATAACGGCAAAATCATTGCTTACCCGGTTGCCGTGGAATCGCTGTCGCTGATTTACAACAAAGACCTGGTACCGAACCCGCCGAAAACTTGGGAAGAGATCCCGAAACTCGATAAAGAACTGAAGGCGAAAGGCAAGAGCGCGCTGATGTTCAACCTGCAGGAGCCGTACTTCACGTGGCCGATCATCGCGGCGGACGGCGGTTACGCGTTTAAGTTTGAAAACGGCAAGTATGACGTGAAAAACGTCGGCGTGGATACCGCGGGCGCGAAAGCGGGCCTGAACTTCCTGGTTCAGCTTATCAAAGATAAACACATGAACGCTGACACCGATTATTCCATCGCAGAAGCGGCGTTTAACAAAGGCGAAACCGCCATGACCATCAACGGTCCGTGGGCGTGGGCCAACATCGATAAGAGCAAAGTCAATTACGGCGTGGCGCAGCTGCCGACCTTTAAAGGCAAGCCGTCTAAACCGTTCGTGGGCGTGCTGAGCGCAGGTATCAACGCCGCCAGCCCGAACAAAGAGCTGGCGAAAGAGTTCCTGGAAAACTACCTGCTGACCGACCAGGGTCTGGAAGCGGTAAACAAAGACAAGCCGCTGGGTGCCGTCGCGCTGAAATCTTACCAGGAGAAACTGGAGAAAGATCCGCGCATCGCCGCCACCATGGCGAACGCGAAAACCGGTGAAATTATGCCTAACGTGCCGCAAATGTCCGCATTCTGGTATGCCGTACGTACCGCCGTCATCAACGCCGTAACCGGTCGTCAGACCGTGGACGCCGCGCTGAAAGACGCGCAGGGCCGTATCGCGAAGTAACCCTTGTGGAAAATGGCGGGTGCGCGTTGCTTACCCGCCCTACAACACCATTCTCAGAGAGTTACGGTGGGTAAGCGACGCGCACCCACAAACACCATGTAGGGTGGGTAAGCGAAGCGCACCCACGAACACCATGTAGGGTGGGTAAGCGACGCGCACCCACGAAAAAAAGCAGGTGGGTTAGCGCAGCGCGCCCACCACACCCTGTAAGGCATTACACCGTGGCACGGCCACACCTACGTTTTCATCGTTGTTGAGGATTATCCCCATGGATGTCATTAAAAAGAAACACTGGTGGCAAAGCGACGCGCTGAAATGGTCGGCGATTGGTCTGCTGGGCTTGCTGGTGGGTTACCTTGTCGTTTTAATGTACGCACAGGGGGAATACCTGTTCGCCATCATGACGCTGATTTTAAGCTCAATTGGCCTCTACATCTTCGCGAATCGCCGCGCCTACGCGTGGCGTTATGTTTATCCGGGCCTCGCGGGCATGGGGCTGTTCGTGCTCTTTCCGCTCGCCTGCACCATCGCCATCGCCTTTACCAACTACAGCAGCACCAACCAGCTCACGCAGGAGCGCGCGCGTGAAGTGCTGATGGATCGTAAATATCAGGCAGGCGAAAGCTACACCTTTGGCCTGTATCCCGCAGGTGATCAGTGGCGTCTCGCCCTCTCGGACGGTGCCAGCGGCAACTATTATGTCTCTGAACCGTTTAAATTTGGCGGCGAGCAGAAACTGAAGCTTTCCGCCGCGCCTGCCCTGCCAGAAGGCGAACGCGCCAGCCTTCGCATCATCACGCAAAATCGTCAGGCACTGAACCAGCTCACCGCTGAACTGCCGGACAAAAGCCAGCTCGTTATGAGCTCGCTGCGCCAGTTCTCCGGCACCCGTCCGCTCTATACACTCGCCGATGACGGCACGCTCACTAATAACCAGAGCGGCGTGAAATACCGCCCGAATAATGACATCGGCTTTTATCAGGCGGTGAACGCCGACGGCCAGTGGGGCGATGAGAAGCTGAGCCCAGGTTATACCGTGACGATCGGCTGGGATAACTTCCTGCGCGTCTTTGCCGATGAAGGCATCCAGAAACCGTTTATGGCTATCTTCGTCTGGACGGTTGTTTTCGCGGCGCTGACCGTCGTGCTGACGGTGGCGGTCGGCATGGTGCTGGCATGCCTGGTGCAGTGGGAATCGCTGAAGGGCAAAGCCATCTACCGCGTGCTGCTCATCCTGCCGTATGCGGTGCCGTCGTTTATTTCCATTCTGATTTTCAAGGGGCTGTTTAACCAGAGCTTTGGTGAAATCAACATGATGCTGAGCGCGCTGTTTGGCATCAAACCGGCGTGGTTTACCGACCCGACGACCGCGCGCACCATGATCATCATCGTCAATACCTGGCTTGGCTACCCGTATATGATGATCCTCTGCATGGGGCTTTTGAAAGCGATCCCGGACGATCTTTATGAGGCTTCCGCGATGGACGGCGCCGGCCCGTTCCAGAACTTCTTTAAAATCACGTTCCCGTTGCTTATCAAACCGCTGACGCCGCTGATGATCGCAAGCTTCGCGTTTAACTTTAATAACTTCGTGCTGATCCTGCTGTTGACCAACGGCGGCCCGGACCGCATCGGCACCACCACGCCTGCGGGCTATACCGACCTGCTGGTGAGCTACACCTGGCGTATCGCCTTTGAAGGCGGCGGCGGTCAGGACTTTGGCCTCGCGGCGGCTATCGCCACGCTTATCTTCCTGCTGGTGGGTGCGCTGGCGGTCGTGAACCTCAAAGCCACGCGCATTAAGTTTGATTAAGGAGATCCCACATGGCTATGGTGCAACCCAAATCGCAAAAGCTGCGTCTGCTGGCAACTCACCTGCTGCTGCTGGCGTTTATCGCCGCCATTATGTTCCCGCTGTTGATGGTCGTGGCGATTTCGCTGCGCCCCGGCAACTTCGCGACCGGTAGCCTCATCCCGGATCAAATCTCCTGGGAGCACTGGCGGCTGGCGCTCGGTTTCAGCGTGGAGCACGCCGACGGCCGTGTCACGCCGCCGCCGTTCCCGGTGCTGCTGTGGCTGTGGAACTCCGTGAAAATCGCGGGTATTACCGCGGCAGGCATCGTGGCACTCTCCACTACCTGCGCCTATGCCTTCGCCCGTATGCGTTTCCCGGGTAAAGGCGCGCTGCTGAAAGGCATGTTGATTTTCCAGATGTTCCCGGCGGTGCTGTCGCTGGTGGCGCTCTACGCCCTGTTTGACCGTCTCGGCCAGTACATTCCGTTTATCGGGCTTAATACGCACGGCGGCGTGATCTTCGCCTATCTGGGCGGCATCGCGCTGCATGTCTGGACGATCAAAGGCTATTTCGAAACCATCGACGGCTCGCTTGAAGAAGCGGCGGCGCTGGATGGCGCGACACCGTGGCAGGCGTTCCGGCTGGTGCTCTTGCCGCTGTCGGTGCCTATTCTTGCGGTGGTCTTTATTCTTTCGTTTATCGGCGCGATTACCGAAGTACCGGTCGCCTCGCTGCTGCTGCGCGATGTCGACAGCTACACCCTGGCGGTCGGCATGCAGCAATATCTCAACCCGCAAAACTACCTGTGGGGCGATTTCGCGGCGGCGGCCGTGCTGTCAGCCATCCCGATTACCGTGGTCTTCCTGCTGGCGCAGCGCTGGCTGGTAAGCGGCCTCACGGCGGGCGGGGTTAAAGGTTAAGTCTCTTCATCGTTATTTTGCCACTGTAGTACCATTGTATCCCTGACTAAGAAGTTGTTTTCGGCGGCCCGCGGGCCGCCTTTTTTTATGGGCGCTCGGGCTGTGGCAAGACTAAAAACGCAGCGAGCGTCTATAGTTAAAGGTTCAGGTTTTGCCCGGCCCGCGAGAGGCTGGCACCGTAACGCTTACTGATAACAGGGAAAGAAGATGAAAATAGCCTGCCTGCATACGGCGCAAAGCAATGTGGCGGTTTTTGATGAAGCTGCCCGTGCGCTGAATCTCCCGCAAGACGCCTTAACCCATAAAGTGATGCCGCATCTGCTCGAACAGGCGCAAGCCGCAGGCGGCGTCACGCCCGAAATTGAAAAAGAGACGATAGCGGCGCTCGCCGATCTGCGTACCGATGCCGACGTGGTGCTGCTCACCTGCTCTACGTTCGGCGGTGCCGCCGATTTTCTCGCGCAGGACCCGGGCATTATGCGTGTCGACCGCGCGCTGGCGCAGGCGACGGTGACCGCCGGACAGCCCGTCGTGGTGCTCTGCGCCGCGCCAACCACGCTGCACCCGACCGCCGCGCTGTTTCGTGCAACACTCCCGCCGACCACGCCGCTCGGTGTTGAGCTTATTCCCGACGCCTGGGCGCTGTTTGAGAGCGGCCAGCATGACGCCTTTCACCAGCGCGTCGCCGAAGCCGCTCAGCAGGCTTTCGCGCGCGGCGCAGGTTGTGTGGCGCTGGCGCAGGCTTCGATGGCGGGCGCGGAGCGTTATTTCAGCCACCCTAAACTGCTCACCAGCCCGCGCGCCGCGCTGACGCAGATTGCCGCGCGTATTGCGCGGGAGCGTGCGTGATGACGAATCCCGTGCCGGAATGGCGTGAAGTGGCCGTGCGCGATGTGACCGTCGGGCGCGACGTGGTGATTTATCAGCCTGCCAACGTGTATGGCTGCGAGCTGGGCGACGAGGTGTTTGTCGGCCCGTTTGTGGAGATCCAGCGCCATTCCCGCATCGGTCGCGGTACGCGGGTGCAGTCGCATACGTTTATTTGCGAGTATGTGACCATCGGCGAAGATTGTTTTATCGGCCACGGTGTGATGTTCGCCAATGATATGTTTCGCGACGGCAAGCCGGACCCGGACAGCGAGAATTGGGGGCGGATTGTGATTGGTAATGGGGTGTCCATTGGCAGTAATGCGACCATTCTCGCGGTGTCGATTTGCGACGGCGCGGTGATTGGCGCAGGCAGCGTGGTGACGAGGTCGATTACCGAGAAAGGCGTTTACGCCGGTAACCCGGCGCGGTTGTTGCGGCGATTGTAGTCATTACATTGCGTGGTGTGGCGGGTGCGCTGCGCTTACCCGCCCTACAACCTCTCACCCGCCGTTGCACATGAATCATCTGTAGGGTGGGTAAGCGCAGCGCACCCACCGTTAAACATGGGCCGTCCGTAGGGTGGGTAAGCGAAGCGCACCCGCCGTTAAACATGGGCCATCCGTAGGGTGGGTAAGCGCAGCGCACCCACCATCCCACATAACCCCCACCGCTCCGTAACCTGAACCACCGCACGATTACCGGAAATTCAGGCTCTTATCGCTGGTCATGCTATAGAGATCAAACTTACGGCCCAGCATCTGGCCGCCGTCACGGGTGAGCGGCGTCCAGCCGATCGCCGCGCGGCTGCGGGTCGGGCTGGTGGTGAAGAGATCAAACGGCACCGACACATACACGCCCTTGGTGAAATCGCCCTCGCCGTACTCCTCCGGCGACACATTAGTGATAGTCGCGTACGCGCCCACCACAATTCCGCTGTCGAAGTGTTTCGCGACCTCCAGCGTGCCGCCCTTATCGCCTGCCAGATACTGCCCGACGCTCGCTTTAATCAGCACATCCTGCGCAAATGGCGGCGTCCAGTACGCGGTCAGATGACCGGTTTTCACGCTGTAATCGGTGAATTTCATCATATTCTGCGGGCTGGTCCAGTCGCGCTGTTTCACGTAGTTGCCGTTAATACCGAACGCCCAGTTGCTGTCCACCGGACGCCACAGCACTTCCGCGCCCGCGCCGGCATACATGGTTTCCAGATAGCCCGCGTAGATCTGACCGTAGAAATCGCCGCCCAGATGCTGGAAGTAGTTCGCCTGCAGGTTGTTAACGTAATAGTTGTTCTCCACATATTCACGCACGCGGGTACGCACGCGCGGCAGCGGCGAATTATCTTTCGGGTCGGTGTAGTTGAACTTGTCGTAGTTATTCGCGAGGTTCACAAACACGCTGCCGGACGTCAGCAGGTGGTCGGTCATCCACCAGTCGGCGGTGCCCATCAGGCCCAGCTGGTACATGTAGAAGTTTTCCGGGCCGCCGATGGACTGGTTCAGCACCGGGTTTATCGCGACATTAAAGCGCGATTTCTCAATATACCAGCCCTGTTCCGGGTTCTCGGCAACGACCGGCGTCATGCGCTGCTGTGCGAGCGGCGTCTCATGGCCGAGCGGCTCACCTTCCAGATGACGCTTCAGGCTCGCCACGTCAGTCTCTGTTGTGACCTGCGGCATGTTAAGGCGCGTTTCGGTCACGCGGATACGGTTCACTCCCTGCGGCAGGTCATTCATGATGATGCGGTTGGCGCGCTCGACCCCTTCACGCGAATCACGGTATTTATACTGCTCGCCCGTCACGTAAAGCGTGTCGCCCTTCACCTGAATCTGCGGATCGTTAAGCCCGGCGTTGTATTTCAGCGAAGTGAGCTGGTTCGCCACCACGCTGTGCTGCAACACCGCGTCCTGCGGCTGCGGATCATATTCAGGGCGACGGTTGTCGGTGTAAGACGGGCGCAGATCGTTAAAGTTGGTGCGCAGCGTGAAGCCGAACATCACGGTGTTGCCGCGCTCGTAGCTCAGGTTAACGTCCGCCCAGTCGGCGACGCGGTAAATCGCGCCCACGTTGAATTTGCTTTTCTGATCGATTTTGCCCGCAAAGTCCTGGGTATAGTTGTTGCCTTCATACTCCAGCTTCAGGCGCAGCGGCTGCCACGGCGTCTGGTATTCGATACCGCCGAAAATCGCCGCCGGTCCGTGGAACATGGTGCTGCCGTCAATGGAGCCCGCGCGCTGATAGCTCGGGTCGCGGTAGCAGAATTTATCGTCGTACTGACAGAGTGGGTTCTTCACGTTGCCGCTCGTACCGAGATAGCCCCAGCCCAGACCGAGCGAGAAATCAAACGGCCCCCAGGCTTTGCTGGCGACCAGATATTCAGCGTCAAACAGCCCCGTACCGCCGATATCGCGCGCGCCCACCGCCACCTGCGGCAGCCAGTAGCCCTCTTCCCACAGGCGCAGCTTGAGATCGAACGCTTTATCTTTATAGGTCTGGTCGCCGGAGAACGCGTCAACGTTGGAGTATTCGCGGGTACGCACGTCGGTGTAGCGCAGCGTGGTTTCCAGCCACGGAAAGAGCTGAATGGACGCGGAGTAGTAACGATACTGATCGTTATCGCGATAGTTCAGGCTCAGCTCGCCCTCGCGCGCCATACGCGCCGTCGGCGTCTGCATCAGGCCGACGCCGCCGAAATCTGACTGCGAAGGGCCCACCGGTGCCGGATACGTTTCGGCATGGCAGGCGGAAGCGACCGCCAGCGCCAGCAGGCTGAAGTAGTAATGTTTTTTCATTAATCCGGTATCCGATGCGTCAGAGAAGAGATGATTTGCTCGTTCAGCCCGTCATACGCTGAAGTAAACGTATGGTCAGCGAAGCCGACATACAGAATGCTGCCGGGCATCGGCTCTACGTGGCGCTTATTCCAGTACGCCACCGGCACCTTTTCCACGCGCCCGGTCGGCTGAATCAGCCACGCGTAGCTGCGCTCGGCACCGCTCAGACGGCTGACGTCGTCCAGGTAATCGGTCACCGGTTTGCCGGGCGTAAACGTTTTTTTGCCCGGCGCGCTGACGAGCCCGACAAGCGTAATGGTGGACGGCTGCGGGCCCACCCACAGCTCGTAATCGCCTTCCAGCGGCGGGTTGTTGTGCGGACGCACCCGCACGCGGTCCGGGTCGAGGATCACTCTCTGACGGCCTGTCACTTTGATGGCCTGTAACTGCTGGTGCACGCGGTTAATCGCCGCGCCGTCATCGCCGCCCTCTTCGGCGGCAAGAGACGCGAGGCGATTTAACAGCACCTGATGCTGCGCCTGCGCCTCAACGCTTGCCTGACGTTCGCTGATAACCGCACCCAGCCACCAGCTGCCGGCTAACTGCGGTTGAGAAACCAGATCGGCGAGATGTTTCGCGCCGGAAACTTTTAGCGGCTGTGCATGGTCCCGATAAACGGTAATGGTGCCGTCGGCGAAAGCGCAAAAGCTGCCGAGGCTAAAAATCAGCGAAGCGATAAGTGTGGTTTTCATTATTTCGCTGCCTTCAACAGAATGGTGGTGACCGGAAAATACCCCGCACCCAGATATTGTTTTGACTGACGAATCTGCCCATCGCTGTCCACCCAGAAGCGGTTGTGCCAGGTGGCGGCTTCTGTGGTCACTTCTTCATCCAGAATGCGCACCGGCGTGATGTCGCTGCCCACTTTCAGGGTATCGGTACCATCCCAGGTAAAGGTGGAGCGGGCGGTGGCGTAACGCACCTGATGGCGTTCCGTCCAGCCCATCGTGCGCGTCCAGCTTGCGCCGTCGATAATCTGATTTGCGTGCGCCAGCGGATCGGCCGCCAGGTTGTTAATGTCTATCAGGTTATCGGCGAGGCTTAAGGTTTTCACGACGCGGCCATGCTGCGTCACGATCGTCGCGCGGTCCTGCGTCACCCATTTTTGCTGGCCGTTTTCAGAAAAAGCGAGCACCACAAAAAGCTGCGGGCCGTTATTCAGCGTCATGTACTGGCTGGCGTAGGGCATGTTCTGGATATCGTCATCCGTGAGCTGCACGCCATCCGGGCCGAAAATACTTTGCCTGAGTGAATTGCCGAGTCCCTTGGTCGTGGTGGAGCAGGCCTGAATCATCAGGCACATCAACACAATCGCGAGTCGCTTCACGATATTTCCCCAAAAAAGTCAAAATAACCACACCGTAGTGTGGTTATGGTTAAAGCCCCCGAAGGGTTTACTGGGTGGCAGTGCTGGTGGTGGTGGTGGTCGTGGTCCCGGTGTTGGAACCATCGCCGCCGCCGGTGGCGGCAAGCGCCACACCAACAACCGACCCTACAGTGCTTGACGCGGTGGCGCTGGAGCTGCCAACCGACACGGAGGTCGCTGCCGAGCCTGCCGCTTCACCGACGCTAACCGGTGCAGCCTGGGCTGAGACAGCGCCAAGCGCTGCAATGGCGAAAACGCCACTAAGGATTTTCTTCATATCAATTTCCCTTCATTGAATGAATGGAGATTTACCTGAAAAGCTTTTCAGGCGCTTCCGAGTATACACAACAACCCCTGCCGGTTTACGACACAGGGAAATAGGCACAGGGTTTTAGGATAATTAGACAAACAGTGAAGGATGGCGTAATAGATTTTATATAAATTGCCTGTTTTTCAACTTGTTATAATATATCCCTGCAAAATGGAAATCCGGTTTATCTGAAACATTTCAGGCGTGCAGAAGCCGGGCACGGCGATTTTCGGATTAACCTCAAGATTAAAGAGTAGCGGGACGCGGGCGAACAACAAGATTTATCTGAGAAAAAAATGCCGGCATATTGCCGGCATCATTACGCTTATTTGACACGCTTATTTAAAATCAACCGCGCCATGCTTTATAACGGTTAATTAAGCCGTTGGTGGAGCTGTCGTGGCTGGCGATTTCTTTGTTATCACCCAGTTCCGGCAGAATGCGGTTAGCAAGCTGTTTGCCGAGCTCCACGCCCCACTGGTCGAAGGTGAAGATGTTCAGAATGGCGCCCTGGGTGAAGATTTTGTGCTCGTAGAGCGCAATCAGCGCGCCCAGGCTGAACGGAGTGATTTCACGCAGCAGAATAGAGTTGGTCGGGCGGTTGCCTTCAAACACCTTGAACGGCACCACGTTTTCCAGCTGAGCCGGATCTTTGCCCTGGTCGCGGAACTCTTGTTCCACCACGTCGCGGGATTTACCGAACGCCAGCGCTTCGGTCTGGGCGAAGAAGTTCGAGAGCAATTTCTGATGGTGATCAGAGAGCGGGTTATGCGTAATCGCTGGCGCGATGAAATCGCACGGCACCAGTTTAGTGCCCTGGTGGATCAGCTGATAGAACGCGTGCTGGCCGTTAGTGCCCGGCTCACCCCAGATAATCGGGCCGGTCTGGTAATCCACGGCGTTGCCGTTGCGGTCAACGTATTTGCCGTTGGATTCCATATTGCCCTGCTGGAAGTACGCCGCGAAACGGTGCATGTACTGGTCGTACGGCAGAATCGCTTCGGTTTCGGCACCAAAGAAGTTGTTGTACCAGATGCCAATCAGCGCCAGCAGCACCGGCAGGTTTTTCTCAAACGGCGTGGTGGAGAAGTGTTTGTCCATCTCGTGCGCACCGGAGAGCAGCTCGACAAAGTTGTCGTAACCCACGGACAGAATGATGGAGAGGCCAATCGCCGACCACAGGGAGTAACGGCCGCCGACCCAGTCCCAGAACTCAAACATATTGGCGGTATCAATGCCAAATTCGCCGACCGCTTTGGCGTTGGTGGAGAGCGCCGCGAAGTGCTTCGCCACGTGTTTTTCGTCACCGGCGGTTTTCAGGAACCAGTCACGCGCGCTGTGGGCGTTGGTCATGGTTTCCTGGGTGGTGAAGGTTTTAGACGCCACCAGGAACAGGGTGCTTTCCGGGTTCACTTTTTTCAGCACTTCGGCGATGTGGGTGCCGTCGACGTTAGAAACAAAGTGCATGTTGAGGTGGTTTTTGTACGGGCGCAGCGCTTCGGTCACCATGAACGGGCCGAGGTCAGAGCCGCCGATACCGATGTTCACCACGTCAGTGATGGGTTTGCCGGTATAGCCTTTCCATTCGCCGGAGATAATGGCCTCGGAGAATTTTTTCATCTTCTCCAGCACGGCGTTCACTTCCGGCATCACATCTTTGCCGTCTACCAGAATCGGCGTATTGCTGCGGTTACGCAGTGCGACGTGCAGTACGGCGCGGTCTTCAGTGCGGTTGATCTTCTCGCCGGAGAACATCGATTTAATGGCACCCGCCAGATCGGTCTCTTTTGCCAGGTCCAGCAGCTTGCTGAGGGTTTCTTCTGTGATGCGGTTTTTGGAGTAGTCCACCAGCATCTGATCGTTGAAGGTGGCGGAGAATTTACCGAAGCGGTCAGCGTCTTTCGCGAAGAGTTCCGCGAGGGTGACATCCTTCATCGCGTCGAAGTGATTTTGTAGTGCCTGCCAGGCAGAAGTCTGCGTTGGGTTGATGTTTTTCATAGCAATACTCTTGTGATTTGAGAATTGTGACTGCGGTCGATTGTAGCGCCAGTCGCTGAAATTGTGATGATTTTTATCATAAGGCCGGACGCCAGCCTCCCCGGCGACAAGAGAAAAGTATAGTCGTTATAAGTTATTTTCCTGGCAGCCTGCGTAATATGAAAAATCCCCATGACCGTATCGTTGACAATCCCCCGGCCAACCCTTTATTTATGAATAAGTACCGGCCCGACGCGCCCTGCGCGCGCCTGGCCTGTTTTTTTCTGCGGCTTTAGTTACTTGCTTACGCAACCTGAAGCCGTCTCTGACGCCCGCTTAGGGTTTTGCACATTACGGCAATAAAACAGCAGCACGGCGTCAGCGTTTTTCAGATGAGTTCGGGTATGGCAAGTGCAACCAATGCCGCCATAGCCTGAGAAAGAAAGAGAACACGATTTTCAAACGGTTTGGGGTTACGCGCAGGCGGCGACGCAGCGAAGTAGCCACAAACAGGACGAAAATCATTGTTTTCCAAAATAGTTCGGGGTGTGGCAAGGCGGTAAGCGCGCGCATCCCCAGGAGCATACAAAAGTATGTGACTGGGGTGAGCAAGCGCAACCAACGCCGCCACAGCCTGAAATATGAAGGAAAACCGGAAGAGGCGCGTCGGCCAGGTAACGTGTGCGAGGAACCCGTCCTACGACCACACGCGAGGGGGAACGACGCCGAGATGGCGCGCTGTCTGGTAAGGCGCGTCATCGGCTGCAGGGGCTGAATCCCCTGGGCTGTCACCCGAAACGACGGCAGTCGAACGTTTCGCAAGGTGGAGCGCTTCTGGGTGTATCGTAACGTTGGTTTTATCCTCCTGCGTCCGCCCCTTTACTGCGCTTTCCTTGTGCCCAGGCTGAACAGATTCCGCCATACATGATGAATGGCGCCCTGACACGAGGTTGTTATGACAGATTCTTTAGTGGTCGCTAAATTTGGCGGCACCAGCGTGGCGGATTTCGACGCCATGAACCGCAGCGCCGATGTCGTTCTGGACGACGGTCACGTCCGTCTGGTGGTGCTTTCCGCCTCCGCCGGGATCACCAACCTGCTGGTGGCGCTGGCAGAAGGCCTCGAAGCGACCGAGCGCTATGTAAAGCTCGACGCCATCCGCAAAATTCAGTACGACATTCTGGAGCGCCTGCAAAACCCGACGGTTATCCGCGAAGAGATTGATCGCCTGCTGGAAAACATCGCCACGCTTTCCGAAGCCGCGTCGCTTGCGACCTCCACCGCGCTTACCGATGAGCTGGTCAGCCACGGCGAGCTGATGTCCACCCTGCTGTTTGTCGAAATCCTGCGCGAGCGCGGTGTGGACGCGCTGTGGTTTGACGTGCGTAAAGTGATGCGCACCAGCGACCGCTTTGGCCGCGCCGAGCCGGATATCGCGGCGCTCGCCGAACTCTGCACGCAGCAGCTCGCGCCGCGCCTGGCGGAAGGGCTGGTGATCACCCAGGGTTTTATCGGCAGCGAAGCCAAAGGACGCACCACCACGCTTGGCCGCGGCGGCAGCGACTATACCGCCGCCCTGCTCGCCGAGGCGCTGAAAGCGCGTCGCGTGGATATCTGGACCGACGTGCCGGGCATTTACACCACCGATCCGCGCGTGGTGCCCGCCGCGAAACGCATTGATGAAATCGCCTTTGAAGAAGCCGCCGAGATGGCGACATTCGGCGCGAAAGTGCTGCACCCGGCGACGCTGCTGCCCGCCGTGCGCAGCGATATTCCGGTGTTTGTCGGCTCCAGCAAAGACCCAAAAGCAGGCGGCACGCTGGTGTGCAACAAAACCACCAACCCGCCGCTGTTCCGCGCGCTGGCGCTGCGCCGCAAGCAGACGCTGCTGACGCTCCACAGCCTGAACATGCTGCACTCGCGCGGTTTCCTCGCGGAAGTGTTCAGCATCCTGGCGCGGCATAATATTTCGGTCGATCTGATCACCACGTCGGAAGTGAGCGTGGCGCTGACGCTCGACACGACCGGCTCCACGTCAACCGGCGATACGCTGCTGACGCAGGCGCTGCTGACCGAGCTCTCCTCGCTCTGCCGCGTGGAGGTGGAAGAAAACCTGGCGCTGGTGGCGTTGATTGGCAATAACCTCTCAAAAGCCTGCGGCGTCGGCAAAGAGGTGTTTGGCGTGCTGGAGCCGTTTAACATCCGCATGATTTGCTACGGCGCGTCGAGCTATAACCTCTGCTTCCTGGTGCCGGGCAACGATGCCGAACAGGTCGTCCAGAAGCTGCACCACAATCTCTTCGAGTAAACCAAAAAAATGGCCTGACATTGTCAGGCCATCACCGTGTCATAAAGCAGCTTATCTAACAGACTCGCCTGCGCCTTTTCACTCTGCGGCAGCTCCGGCGGCGTTTCGCCGCGCGCCAGCTCTGCGGCGATAAACGCGTGTATCCGCGGCATCGGTGCGCCGTACTCGGCCTCACCCGCCCGCTGTTTGGCGGCAAGCAACGTGTCGATTTCCGCCCGCAGCAGCGGATCGTTCACCGTGCCCTCCAGCAGCGTGCGAAAGCGCATCGGCGGCGCGCCCTTACCGGCCTCCACCCAGCGCACCGCCAGCAGCGGGCGCAGCACGTAGAAATATTTCTTCAGCCGCACCGTCTCGCCCTGCAAATAACTGTGAAAGTTTTTGCGGGCCATCGAGTAGTAGTGCCAGCGCGCACGCTCAGCCGAGAACCACTGCGGCACCTGGTCGCGCAGCGCGCCGATGGCGGTTTCATCCTGCCGGTAGACGATGGGAGAGTCGAGCCACTCGATAAGCGTCGGGTTCGCCCGCTTGAGCAGCCCGAGCGCCTTGCGCCACTCCCAGCCGCAGACGTCGAGCGTGTCGTCGATGGGCAGCTCGATGACATCGCGCGGCGCATCGACCCGTAAATACCACTCAGGCGGATGCACATAGAGAAAGCGCACGTCATAGTCGCTGTCCGGCGAGGCAAAACCCCAGCCCCGGCTGCCCGATTCACAGGCGTAAAGCACCTTCACGCCATACTTTGTTTCCACGTCGTTTAACACCTGCCGCACGCGCTCGCGCATGGCGGCATCCACCCCGTTCAGTTCCATCATTTTTCCTTAAAAATTATCCTTTCACGCACACGACCTGACGCAGCGTATGCACAATTTCCACCAGCGACAACTGCGCGGCCATCACGGCGTCGATGTCTTTATACGCCATCGGGATCTCATCAATGACATCGCTGTCTTTACGGCACTCCACGTGCGCCGTGGCGCGGATTTGATCTTCCACCGTGAAGCGTTTTTTCGCCGCGGTACGGCTCATCGCGCGCCCTGCGCCGTGGCTGCATGAACAGAAGCTCTCTTCGTTTCCCAGCCCGCGCACGATAAAGCTTTTGGCGCCCATAGACCCCGGAATGATCCCCATCTGGCCTTTTTGCGCGGACACCGCGCCTTTGCGCGTCACCAGGATCTCTTCACCAAAATGCGTCTCTTTCTGCACATAGTTATGGTGGCAGTTCACGGCCTCCTGCTGCGTCATAAACGGCTTCGTGATAATCGAGGAAAGCGCCGCCAGCACGCGGTTCATCATCACTTCGCGGTTCTGGCGCGCGAAATCCTGCGCCCACTCCACCGCCTCGATGTAATCGGCGTAGTGCTTGCTGCCTTCTTCAAAATAGGCGAGATCGCGGTCCGGCAGATTCGCCATATGGCGCTGCATATCTTTCTGCGCAAGCCCGATGAAATGGGTGCCGATGGCGTTACCCACGCCGCGCGATCCGCTGTGCAGCATCACCCACACGCGCTCCTGTTCATCAAGGCAGATCTCGATAAAGTGATTACCCGTTCCGAGCGTTCCCAGATGCTGATGATTGTTAGTCTTCAGCAGGTTGGGGTATTTATCCGTCAGGCGTTTAAAGCGCGGGGCAAGCGATGCCCAGTGGTGATCCACATCCTGCGGCGTGTTCGACCACGCGCCTTTATCACGCTGGCCGCGCCCTGTGGTGCGCCCGTGCGGAACCGCCTGTTCGATGGCGCTGCGCAGCCCGCTCAGGTTATCCGGCAGATCGCGCGCCACGAGCGACGTGCGCACCGCGATCATCCCGCAGCCGATATCCACGCCCACCGCCGCCGGGATAATCGCCCCTTTGGTCGGGATCACGCTGCCGATGGTCGATCCTTTACCGAGATGCACATCCGGCATTACCGCCAGGTGTTTAAAAATAAACGGCATTTTCGCCGTTTTCAGCAGCTGCTCACGCGCTTCCGGCTCTACCGGCACGCCGTGGGTCCACATTTTTACCGGCGCGCCGTTAGCCTGCGCCAGCGTCTGATAGCTATTCTCTTGCATTGTTATACCCCTTTAATCTGTACCAGCCCCTGCAGCACCTGATCCAGGCCGCCGAATACGGAGATCTTATCGATACGCTCCGCCACTTTTTCCAGGGTTTCGAGCTCTTTCAGTCGCAGTGCGACCGGATTGTTTTCCATGACTTTTGCGGTGTTCAGCAGCGAACGGGTCGCGGCGGTCTCTTCACGGCGTCGAATCACGTTCGCCTGCGCGGATTTCTCCGCCTCCACCAGCCGCGACAAAATCGTTTTCATGTCGCCCGGCAGCACGATGTCTTTCACGCCGGTCGACGCCACGTCGATACCAAACGGTGCCATACGGGCGATAACCTGCGCGCTCACCACATCGTCGATGATCTGTTTATTTTCCAGCAGCTCATCGAGCGTGCGGGTGCCGACCGCCTCGCGCAGCGCAAACTGCAGCTCGCGGTATAAATGCTCCAGCGGTTTGGCAAGCTGGCTGTACGCCTGCAACACATCCTGATAGCGCCAGTTGGCCCCCAGGTTAATGCGCAGGTTCACTTTATCTTTGGTCAGGATCTCCTGCCCGGAGACTTCCATCGCCTGAAGGCGTGTATCCACGACTTCCGCCTCCACCAGATGGTTGATTTTCCAGTACGCGCTTAAGCCTGGCGGCAGCAGCGGCTGCGTAACGCCGTCGATTTTCAGCACGCCCACGTGCCAGGCGGGCACATTGACGGTCAGGATAGCGTCGCGCCCTTTCACTACGGCATCGCGGCAGCGCGGCTGCAACACGGCGGCCATTATCTCCGTCGGCACCTGTACGTCGCGGGTATCCATACGCACGGCGCGCAGGCTGTCGCCGTCGCGCCAGAAGAGACGCCGCGCGCCCGGCGGGATAATTTCCACCAGCACGTTGTTACGCCACAGCGCCGCGGTTTCGTTATCGGCGGTATCAACCGCCAGGCAATATTTCTCTACCCATTCTGGCTGAAAACGGCGCAGATAGTCGGCCAGTTCCGGCGCGACGTCACCGCTGTTCATCTCCACCAGCGTCACGTCCGGTTTGTTAAACCACGGCAGGCGATGTTCGCCCGCTTCCAGCACCTGATAAAAATCGCCCTGTTTTGCCAGTAAACCCAGCTGGCCTTTACGAATCGTCACTTTGTTATTCATTTTTTTCCCTTACTGTTGTGGCTGACGCGGATAACGGCGCGAAGCGGGAGGGGGAAGCTACCTCTGTTCCGGTCTTTTCTGCCTGCCGCCCGGCGCCGTTACCGGCGTCAGTGTGTGGCGGTCGCTAACGACTCAACCGCCGGGGTACTGCTTTTAACGTTTCTCTGGAAGGAGAAAGAAAGTTCAGGAGTCGAACCTGATAAACCGACCGTTTTCCACGTCATTGCACTGGCGGAACGCCCCCTGGATAACGTGTTACCGTTCCCGGTGCGCCGGCGGGGCTATAAACCCCTGCATACCCAGCGTGCTGACGAAGTGATAATTGCCAGAAGCGTGCCAGTTTCGGTTAAGGTGAAAATAAATTTTTAATATGTTGATTATTAAGAGATAAATTTTTTATTCGATGCGCGACGGCTATAACAGAAAGGCGTATGATTTATCTTTTAATATCGTTATTTATCTTTAAGGATAAGAGATGCAAAAGCGTCGCGTGGTGATTGGCATGCTGGGCACCGTACTGGACCGGCGCGGTAAGCGCGCCAACCGCTGGAATAAATGGCGTCCGTCCGTCGCGCTGTGCCAGCAGCCCGGTTTGCCTGTCGACCGTTTTGAACTGCTGTACCAGGCGCGCGACGCGTCGCTCGCAGAGCGGGTCACAGAAGATATCGCCGCCGTCTCGCCGCATACCGAAGTACGCCCGCACACCGTGGTGATGGACGATCCGTGGGATTTCGAGGAGGTGTACGCCGCGCTGCTGGATTTCGCCACGCGCTATCCCTTTGATACCGATAACGAAGAGTATCTGGTGCATATCACCACCGGCACGCACGTGGCGCAGATCTGCTGGTTCCTGCTGACCGAAGCGCGGTATCTCCCGGCGGCGCTGTTACAGACCAGCCCCGATCGTCAGGGCGACGATGAAGCGCAGAAAACCATCGGCACGGCGTCGGTCATCGATCTCGATTTAAGCCGCTATGCGACGCTGACCAGCCGCTTCCAGCGCGAGCAGCAGCAGTCGGTGTCGTTCCTCAAATCCGGCATCGACACCCGCAACGCCACGTTTAACCGTCTGATCGACCAGATCGAGCGCGTGGCGCTGCGATCCACCGCGCCGATTCTGCTGACGGGGCCGACCGGCGCGGGGAAATCGTTTCTCGCAAAGCGCATTTTCCAACTGCGCCAGGCGCGGCATCTGGTGCAGGGAAAACTGGTCTCCGTGAACTGCGCGACGCTTCGCGGCGATAACGCGATGTCGACGCTCTTTGGCCACGTGAAGGGCGCGTTTACCGGCGCGCAGCAGGCGCGGCCAGGGCTACTGCGCGAGGCCGACGGCGGCGTGCTGTTTCTGGATGAAATCGCTGAGCTGGGGCTCGATGAACAGGCGATGCTGCTGAAAGCTATTGAGGAAAAGACCTTTTTCCCGTTCGGCGCGGATAAAGAAGTGCAGAGCGATTTTCAGCTGATCGCCGGTACGCACCGCGACATGGCGCGATGGGTGGCTGAAGGCCGTTTTCGCGAAGATCTCTTTGCGCGTATTAATATGTGGGCCTTCGCATTGCCGGGCCTCGCCGAGCGCCGCGAGGATATCGCGCCGAACGTGGAGTATGAGCTACAGCGCTTCTCGGCCCAGCAGCAGACCCAGATCCGCTTTGATAAAACGGCGCGCGAAAATTATCTCGCCTTCGCCTGCTCGCCGCAGGCGCGCTGGCCGGGCAACTTTCGCGAACTGGGCAGCTCGGTGGCGCGCATGGCGACGCTTGCCGAGCAGGGTCGCATTACCGACGCCTTAGTCGAGGAGGAAATCGGCCGTCTTACCGCGAGCTGGCGGCCGCTCGCAGACCCTGCCGCCGCGCTGCCTGTCGATACCGCAACGCTCGATCTCTTCGACCAGGATCAGCTGGCGGCGGTTGTTGCCGTGTGCAGGCGTAGCGCCTCGCTCTCTGAGGCCGGACGCACGCTGTTTGCGGTTTCGCGCCAGAAGAAAGCCAACCCGAACGACGCCGACCGGCTGCGTAAATATCTGGCGCGTTTTGGGCTGAGCTGGGAGCAGGTTAAAGCCCCTGAATGAGGCCTTTTCATCATAATTTGTTTGAATAACTTTCCTTCGCACGATAAACAATAACAATGGCCGGGCTCGATCCCAGCCTGTTTATAACGACACAACACAACATTCTCCCCGGCGATGCCGCGTTACGACGACGGTTCGCCACGGGGTGCAAGGAAAACACGATGCTCGCGACACTCACCCGGCTGTTCCCGCTCTGGGCGCTGCTGCTCTCGGTTATTGCTTATTACACGCCCGCCACGTTTACGCCCATCGGCCCGTGGGTCAGCACATTATTAATGCTGATTATGTTTGGTATGGGCGTACACCTGAAACTCGATGATTTTAAACGCGTGCTGTCGCGCCCCGCACCGGTGGCCGCAGGGATTTTCCTGCACTATCTGGTGATGCCGCTGGCCGCCTGGCTGCTGGCGATGCTGTTTCATATGCCGCCGGATCTCTCGGTCGGTATGGTGCTGGTGGGGAGCGTGGCGAGCGGTACGGCGTCTAACGTTATGATCTATCTGGCGAAAGGTGACGTGGCGCTGTCGGTGACCATTTCGTCAGTCTCAACGCTGGTAGGCGTGGTCGCCACGCCGCTGCTGACGCGCCTCTATGTTGACGCGCATATTCAGGTCGATGTGATGGGGATGCTGCTGAGCATTCTGCAAATCGTGGTGATCCCGATTGCGCTCGGGCTTATCGTGCATCACCTGTTCCCGCGCGTGGTGAAAGCGGTGGAGCCTTACCTGCCCGCGTTTTCCATGGTTTGCATCCTGGCGATTATCAGCGCCGTGGTGGCGGGCTCCGCCTCGCATATCGCGTCCGTCGGGCTGATGGTGATTGTGGCGGTGATTCTGCATAACAGTATCGGCCTGCTCGGCGGCTACTGGGGCGGGCGTCTCTTCGGCTTTGACGAATCCACCTGCCGGACGCTGGCGATTGAAGTCGGGATGCAAAACTCCGGGCTTGCCGCCGCGCTCGGCAAACTCTATTTCTCGCCGCTCGCGGCCCTGCCCGGCGCGCTGTTCTCGGTGTGGCATAACCTCTCCGGCTCGCTGCTCGCGGGCTACTGGTCCGGCAAACCGGTCGACAAAAACGCGCGGCGTTCCGGACGCTAATCAAATAAGCCCGGCGAAACCGGGCTTATTTACTGAGTTAGCGGCGGCGTTGCGTTACACTGGCACCTCACCCCCTGAGGAGTCGCCACTATGTCCCTGCCCCGACTGACCCAGAAAGAGATGACGGAAAGCGAACAGCGCGAATTAAAAACCCTGCTCGACCGCGCCCGCATCGCCCATGGCCGCCCGCTTACCAATTCCGAAGCCAACCACGTCAAAAAAGAGTATATCGACAAGCTGATGGCGCAGCGCGAACAGGCGGCGAAGCAGACGCGCAAACAGAAAAAAGCGCAGGCGTATAAACCGGACAGCGACGCGACCTTTTCATGGTCCGCCAGCACGCCCGTGCGGGGCAGGCGTTAAGCCTTCTTCTTACGAAAATGCTGGCTGACCTGCCAGAGAACCAGTGGAGATAATGTGATAAAGGCAACCCAACGCTTAAAACCACGCTGGCAGTGATGAAAGCGTTGGGTCTCGGTTTAACGGTTAAATCATAAAAGCGGCTTTGTAAGGCTACTCTTCCAGCCGCTCCTCATCGTCATCCGGCTGTTCGAGAATGCTGTAGGCCACGGCGCAGAACAGCGAGTTCAGGCGCTTCATATCGCCAAGCAATCCCAGATGCAGCGAGCTGGTTTCGATACTCTGCACGTTTTGCTGATGCAGCCGGTCCACATGCGCGTGCGCGTAGCGGCGGTTGAGAATGCGAAAACGGTGCTTATGGCGTCGCAGGCGGCGAGCGCTTTGCACGTCGCCCGCGAAAAAGACCGACAGGCTGAGCTTCAGGTTGGCGGTCAGTTTCTCCAGCAGCGTATCCAGCTCTTTCACGCCTTCCGGTGAAAACGCGCGGCGCGCGGCCAGCGATTTATTCGCCACTTCGCTGCCCATACGCTCCAGAATATCCGCCGCCTGTTCAAGGTTTAGCGACATTTCAATGATTTCCGCCCAGCGCTTCGCCTCATCTTCCGCCAGATCTTCTTTCGGCATGCGCGCCATATAAAGCTTAATGGCGGTGTAGAGCACATCCACGTCGTCGGCGAGCCGCCGCAGTGCCTTCTCCTGACGCGGTTCGCCATGCATCACTTTGCCGTAGACCTCCAGCATCTGCTCCAGCACGTCGCCGATGCGCAGCGTTTCGCGCGCGGCGTTGGCGAGGCCCAGCGCTGGCGTGTCCAGCGCACTCGGGTCAAGATGCCGGGGCTTCATGCGCAGATCGGTTTCCGGGGCGTCCGGGATGATGCGCTGACAGAGACGCGCCATCATGCCCGCGAAGGGCACCATCACCAGGCAACGGATGAGGTTATAGAAGACGTGGAAATAGATAACCAGTTCCGATTCCTCTACCGGCAGCCTGTGCAGGGATTGCGCCAGCAGCGGCACGAAAGGCAGCACCAGCACGCTGCCCACCAGCTTAAACAGCAGACTGCCGAGCGCCACGCGTCGCGCCGCCGGGCTGGCGGCACCGTTGTTGAGCATCGCGAGCAGGCCGGAGCCGAGGTTTGCGCCAATCACCAGACAGAGCGCCACCTGAAAGGAGATGACATCCGTGGCGGTGAGCGTCGCGGTGAGCAGAACCGCCGCCAGGCTTGAGTAGCTGATGACCGCGAACACCGCGCCTATGAGCGCGTCGAGCATGATATCGCCGGTGAGCGAGGCGAAAATGACCTGTACGCCGGAGGCGTTGGTGATGGGCGTGACCGCCTGCACGATGAGCTCCAGCGCCTGCAAAATCAGCCCAAGGCCGATAGCGACGCGCCCGAGCTGGCCTGCGCGGCTCTGTTTACGGCCCAGAAAGAAGATGACGCCGATAAAAATCAGCAGCGGCGAGAGCCACGAGAGATCGAAGGTGAGCACGCGCGCCATGAGCGCCGTACCGACATCCGCGCCAAGCACGATGACGAGCGCGGGCGTCAGCGCCACCAGATCCTGCGCGACGAACGAGGTGACAAGCAGCGTGGTGGCGTTGCTGCTCTGCACCAGCGCCGTCACGCCAATGCCCGCGCAGAAGGCGAGCGGTTTTTTCTCAACGCTGCGGCTGAGCACGCTTCTTAAGCGCGCGCCGAAGACGCGCATGACGCCGGTACGCACGATGTGAGTGCCCCAGACGAGCAGCGCCACAGCAGAAAGCAGGTGTAACAGCGTTAACACGGCTTCTCCTTATCGTTGTGTTTTCCTAAGAAGCAGGCGCGATGCCGCTCCTTTGATGAGTATAAGTAATTAACCGGAGGAAGTATTGGCGGGTGGGTATATGAAGGGTCAACCGGGAGTTGAATTAGGCGGGAATGATGGGTGCTGGATCATGACGGAACGGCGGGTGCGCTGCGCTTACCCGCCCTACGTTTCGGTTGTAGGGTGGGTAAGCCGCGCGCATCCACCAGCGCGTTGATGAGGGCGGAAATAGCGGTTGTTGGATCATGACGGGAACGGCGGGTGCGCTGCACTTACCCGCCCTACGTTTCAGTTGTAGGGTGGGTAAGCCGTGCGCACCCACCGGCGCGTTGATGAGCGCGGAAATAGCGGTTGTTGGAGGATGCCGGGAACGGCGGGTGCGCTGCGCTTACCCGCCCTACGCTTCGGTTGTAGGGTGGGTAAGCAACGCGCACCCACCAGCGCGTTGAGGATCGCGGAAATGGTGGTTGTTGGATCATGACGGGAACGGCGGGTGCGCTGCGCTTACCCGCCCTACGCTTCGGTTGTAGGGTGGGTAAGCAACGCGCACCCACCAGCGTGTTCGTCTTACAGGCCTAATCCGAAACTAATCGGCGTCGTAACCAAGGTTCGCCGCGAGCCACCGCTCTACCTCGCTCACGCTCATCCCTTTGCGCTGCGCGTAATCTTCCACCTGGTCGCGTTGGATCTGCGCTACGGCGAAATATTTGCTTTCCGGGTGGCTGAAATACCAGCCGGAAACTGACGCGCCCGGCCACATCGCGTAAGACTCCGTGAGCTTCATGCCGATGCGGTTTTCCACGTCCAGCAGATCCCAGATAACCGATTTCTCGGTGTGCTCCGGGCAGGCGGGATAACCCGGCGCCGGGCGAATGCCCTGATAATTTTCGCGGATGAGCTCCTCATTACTGAGGTTTTCATACGGCGCGTAGCCCCATAGCACTTTACGCACGCGCTCATGCAGATACTCGGCGAACGCTTCCGCCAGACGGTCGGCCACCGCTTTGACCATGATTTTATTGTAATCATCATGCTGCGCGTCGAAGGCCTCCGCCAGCGCGTCCTCCTCCAGCCCGCCGGTCACGGCGAACGCGCCGAGGTAGTCTGCTTTGCCGCTGTGTTTTGGCGCGACGAAATCGGCCAGACAGTAGTTCGCAAAGCCCACTTTCTCGGTCTGCTGACGTAAGTGATGACTTACTGACAACACATGCGTACGGGTCTCGTCGCGGTAGATTTCGATGTCGTCACCCACGCGGTTCGCCGGGAAAAGCCCCACCACGCCGCGCGGCGTCAGGGATTTTTCGGCGCTCAGTTTGTCGAGCATCTCGTTGGCGTCTTTAAACAGGCGCTGCGCCTCTTCGCCCACAACCTCATCTTCCAGAATGCGCGGGTATTTCCCGGCCAGCGACCAGGTCATAAAGAACGGCGTCCAGTCGATGTAATTACGCAGCGTCTCGATGCTTGCCGTCACTTCTTCAACGCCCAGACGGTGCGCGGCGGGCGGCGTGTAGCTTTCCCAGTCGAACGCCAGATCGTTTTCACGCGCGGCGGCGAGCGTCACCGGCGGCGTGCGCGGTTTTTTGCGCCCGTGCTGAATGCGCACGGTTTCATACTCTTTGCGGGTGCGCGCAACGAAATCGTCACGCAGCGTGTCGGAGAGCAGCGCAGAGACCACGCCCACGGTGCGCGAGGCGTTCTGAACATAGACCGTCGGCCCGCTGTAGTTCTGCTCGATTTTCACCGCCGTATGGGCTTTCGAGGTGGTCGCGCCGCCAATGAGCAGCGGCAGCGTAAAGCCCTGGCGCTCCATCTCTTTCGCCACGTTCACCATCTCATCAAGCGACGGCGTGATAAGCCCGGAAAGCCCAATGATATCGGCGTTTACTTCACGCGCGGTTTTGAGGATTTTATCCGTCGGCACCATCACGCCGAGATCAATAATTTCGTAGTTGTTGCACTGGAGCACCACGCCAACGATATTTTTGCCGATGTCGTGCACGTCGCCTTTCACGGTCGCAAGCACGATTTTGCCATTGCTCTTGCCCACTTCTTTACTGGCCTGAATGTACGGCTCAAGATACGCCACCGCTTGTTTCATCACGCGGGCCGATTTCACCACCTGTGGCAGGAACATTTTGCCCTCGCCGAACAGATCGCCGACCACGTTCATGCCGTCCATCAGCGGGCCTTCAATTACCTCAATCGGGCGGGCCGCCTGCTGGCGCGCCTCTTCGGTATCCTGCTCGATAAACTCGGTAATGCCTTTGACCAGTGAATACTCAAGGCGCTTTTTGACATCCCACGTGCGCCATTCCGCCTGCTGGGCATCTGCCGCGTTATCCGCTTTGCTGCCGCGGTACTTTTCGGCAAGCGCCAGCAGCCGCTCGGTGCCATCGGCGCGGCGGTTAAGGATGACGTCTTCTACCGCGTCGCGCAGCTCGGCGGGCAGATCGTCGTAAATCGCCAGCTGCCCGGCGTTAACGATACCCATGTCCATGCCGTTGCGGATGGCGTAGTAGAGGAACACGGCGTGGATCGCCTCGCGCACCGGGTCGTTGCCGCGAAACGAGAACGAGACGTTAGAGACGCCGCCGGAGATCAGCGCATGCGGCAGCTCGCGTTTAATGTCTTCACACGCGCCGATAAAATCCTGCGCGTAGTTGTTGTGCTCATCGATGCCGGTCGCGACCGCGAAAATGTTCGGGTCGAAGATAATATCTTCCGGCGGGAAGCCGACCTCTTCGGTGAGGATTTTGTAGGCGCGGCGGCAAATTTCAATTTTACGCTCGCGGGTGTCGGCCTGGCCCACTTCGTCAAACGCCATCACCACCACCGCCGCGCCATAGCGGCGCACCAGCTTCGCGTGATGCACAAACGCCTCGACGCCCTCTTTCATGGAGATCGAGTTAACGATGCCTTTGCCCTGAATGCATTTCAGGCCTTTTTCGATAACGTCCCACTTCGAGGAGTCGATCATAATCGGCACGCGGGCGATGTCTGGCTCACCCGCGATAAGGTTGAGGAAACGCACCATCGCCGCTTCGGCGTCGAGCATCCCCTCATCCATGTTGATATCGATAATCTGCGCGCCGTTTTCGACCTGCTGGCGCGCCACGTCCAGCGCTTCGCTGTATTTCTCTTCTTTGATTAAGCGCTTAAATTTGGCCGAGCCGGTGACGTTGGTACGCTCGCCGACGTTCACAAACAGCGAATCGTCGCCGATGTTGAGCGGCTCAAGGCCCGCCAGACGGCAGGCGACGGGAATATCCGGCAGTTTACGCGGCGGTAAACCTTCCACCGCGCGGCTCATGGCGGCGATGTGTTCCGGCGTGGTGCCGCAGCAGCCGCCGACGATATTTAAGAAGCCCGACTGCGCCCACTCGCGGATTTGCGCGGCCATCACATCGGCGTCTAAATCATATTCCCCGAAGGCGTTCGGCAGGCCCGCGTTGGGGTGCGCGGTGACGTAGCACTCGGCGATGCGCGACAGCTCCGCCACGTACTGGCGCAGCTCGTCCGGGCCCAGCGCACAGTTAAGGCCGAAGGTGAGCGCGTCAGCGTGGCGCAGCGAGTTATAAAACGCCTCGGTGGTCTGGCCCGACAGTGTGCGGCCTGAGGCGTCGGTGATTGTGCCGGAGATCATGATGGGCAGCTCGACGCCGAGCGCCTCGAACTCTGCCTTCACGGCGAAAATCGCGGCCTTGGCGTTAAGCGTATCGAAGACCGTTTCGATGAGAATCAGATCTGCGCCGCCCTCAATCAGCGCACGCGTGGATTCGCGGTAAGCCTCCACTAGCTGATCAAAAGTAATATTACGGAAGGCCGGGTCGTTAACATCAGGAGAAATCGACGCTGTACGGTTAGTAGGCCCTAACACACCTGCCACGTAACGCGGTTTTTCCGGTGTGCGCGCCGTCCATTCATCGGCGCAGGCGCGGGCCAGCTTCGCGGCTTCGTAGTTGATTTCCGCCGACAGCGATTCCATCTGGTAATCGGCCATCGCGATGGTCGTCGAGTTAAAGGTGATGGTCTCGATGATATCGGCGCCCGCTTCAAAGTAGGCGTAGTGGATAGCGGCGATGATATCTGGCTTAGTGAGTACCAGCAGGTCATTGTTACCTTTAAGATCGCACGGCCAGTCGGCGAAACGCTCGCCGCGGAAATCCTCTTCATCCAGACGGTAGCTCTGGATCATGGTGCCCATACCGCCGTCCAGCACCATAATGCGTTCCGCTAATTGCCGGTGCAGCTGTTCAGATTTGCTACTCACATGTGCTCCTGATACTCGACAAAACCCAGGCCGGAAAGGCCAGCAAACCATACTGGCATAAAGCGATCGGCCGGGGAAGGCGAGCGACGGCAACTTGAGACATGTTCATTATTGACTGCTCCGATGAGTTGCCTGGCGGTTGCATTATCGCCAAATAAAACGAAAATGGTTTCCACGATACAGAAAAGGAGGCCGCTATGGTCGCTACCGTACCCGCTAAACGTGGCAAAAAGCCCCGCAACGCCGCCGCTGCTGCTGCCCCGCAGGCAACGGGTCAGGTGCAGTCGCTTACGCGCGGCCTGAAACTGCTGGAGTGGATAGCTGAATCGCAGGGTAGCGTGGCGCTGACGGAGCTGGCGCAGCAAGCCGGATTGCCGAATTCCACCACTCACCGCCTGCTGACGACCATGCAGCAGCTGGGCTTTGTGCGCCAGGTCGGCGATTTAGGCCACTGGGCTATCGGCGCGCACGCCTTTATTATCGGCAGCAGTTTTCTGCAAAGCCGCAACCTGCTGGCGATTGTCCACCCGATTCTGCGCAAACTGATGGAAGAGTCCGGCGAAACCGTGAACCTCGCCGTGCTGGATAAGAGCGACCATCAGGCCATTATTATCGATCAGGTACAGTGTACCCAGCTGATGCGCATGTCCGCGCCAATTGGCGGCAAGCTGCCGATGCACGCGTCCGGTGCCGGTAAAGCGTTTTTGTCGCAGTTAAGCGATGAAGATGTCTCCGCGCTGCTCCATCGCCAGGGGCTGAAAGCCTATACGCACGCGACGCTGGTGGCGCCTGCGCATCTGAAAGACGATCTCGCCCAGACGCGCAAGCGCGGCTATTCGTTTGATGATGAAGAGCACGCGCTTGGCCTGCGCTGCGTGGCGGCCTGCATTTACGACGAGCACCACGAGGCGTTCGCCGCGATCTCTATTTCCGGCCCGATTTCACGCATGACGGACGATCGCGTGACGGAGTTAGGCGCGATGGTGATCCGCGCGGCAAAAGAAGTGACACAGGCTTTCGGCGGCGTTCGTTAAATGGCCTGCGGGCGTCAGAGATTTTCCTTCTGACGCCTTCGCTTTAGCCCTCGCCCACCGCAGAGGGCGCAATCGCTGAAACGGCTGCCTCCGGGTGGCCGTTGTGGTTTTTCCAGCGCACGCAAAAGCGCTGGCGGCGGCGGTACGCGTACACATCCTCCACATACCCTTCACGAATGCGCGTCTGTAGCGCGCGCCAGTAGCTGGCGCTGAACAGATCGCTGTGCATCTCCTCAAACAGCGGGCCGATTTTCGGGTCGGCGCAGAGCCAGTGGCGAAACTCCTCCGGGAAGACGTCGCCGGGCGCTACGCTGTACCAGGGCTCGGCGCTGAGCTCGTCCTCCGGGTAGCGCGGCGGCGGGATATCGCGAAAGTTTACTTCGGTCATGTAGCAGATCTCGTCGTAATCGTAGAATACGACCCGCCCGTGGCGCGTGACGCCGAAGTTTTTAAACAGCATGTCGCCGGGAAAGATGTTGGCGGCGGCGAGCTGGCGGATGGCGTTGCCATACTCTTCGATGGCGTCGCGCAGCTGCTGGCCCGTCGCCTGCTCCAGCCAGATATTGAGCGGCACCATCCGGCGCTCAATATAGAGATGGCTGATGGAGATTTTATCGCCCATGTCGGTGAGCTTCTGCCCGACCTCCTGTTGCAGCAGCGCCATCAGTTCCGGGCTGATACGGCGTTTTTCAATGACGAAGTTTTCAAACTCCTGGGTATCCGCCATGCGGCCGACGCGGTCGTGCTCTTTGACCAGCTGGTAGCAGGCGCGCACGTGCGCTTCGCTCATCTCTTTTTGCGGGGCGAAGCGGTCTTTGATGACTTTAAAGACGCGATCAAACCCCGGCAGCGTGAAGACCAGCATCACCATGCCGCGAATGCCTGGCGCCTCGATAAACTGCTCGTCGGCGTGACGCAGATAGTGGAGATATTCGCGGTAGCTTTCGGTTTTGGCGTGTTTCTGGCAGCCAATCGCCATATAGAGCTCAGCCGTGGTTTTGCCCGGCAGGATTTCGCGCAGCCATTCGACAAGCGCGGCGGGCAGCGGCGCATACACCATGAAATAAGAGCGGGCGAAGCCGAAAACGATGCTCGCCCCGGCGCTGCCGGTAAGGCAGGTGTCGACAAACAGTTCGCCGTCGTCGCTGCGGTGGACAGGCAGCAGAAAAGGCAGCGTGGCGTCAGGCAGGCGCAGTTTGCCCACCAGCCACGCGGCTTTGTTGCGGTAGAAGAGTTCGTTCGCCATTTCCAGATGCGCCTGCGCAAGGCGCGCCGGACCGAGTGTCTCATTGAGATGTGCGATGATGTAGCGCACGTCGCGCGCCAGATCCTGCCACGGCAGGCGCAACGGGAGATCGGTGAGCAAGGTGGTCAGAAGCGGCTGCCAGCCCTGCTCCGGGAAAAAATTTTTCGCGAGCGGTCGCGGCATGGTGCGAAAACGTCGCTCGGGCTGGGAGCTGAAAATAAACAGCCTGTCTGGCGTCAGCGAGCGGTGATCATAAAGCCTGCAATAGACCGAATTAAAAAAGCTTTCAGCGATTTCAAAGCGTGGATAATCGGGAAGCAAGTCGGTGTAGTGACGCTTCACGCGCAGCAGAAAATCGGGGTCGGTAGCCTTGCCTTCCATAATGCAGCGCAACTGCTCCACCACCAGCCCGACATGGTGATCGTAGAGATGGATACGGCTTTTCATCGCCTGCTGGACGGCGTGCCAGTCGGCCTGCTCGAAGCGGTGCTGCGCGCCCGCGGTAATTTCCAGAAAACGACCATATTGCGCGTCAAACCCCTGCAGGATGGTTTGGGCGATGAGTAGCTCCAGTCCACGCGGCGGCATAGGCAGGCTCCGTGTGTGAAAATAAAAGATATGGCAGATAAGTTACGCGCGCCCACAGCTTACGATCGGTGGATGCGCTACGCTTATCCACCCTACGTATAGCGCCATGTGAGTTGCAGGGCGGGTAAACGGCGCACCCGCCGCTGGCAACCGGTGGATGCGACGCTTAAAGCAGCGTCAGAACTGCGCTTCTTCGGTCGAGCCGGTTAACGCCGTCACGGACGACACGCCGCCCTGGATAATGGTCGTGACATTATCAAAGTAACCGGTGCCCACCTCCTGCTGGTGCGACACAAAGGTGTAGCCCTCTTTACCCGCGGCAAATTCCGGCTGCTGCACTTTCTCGACGTAATGCCGCATCCCTTCGCCCTGGGCGTAGGCGTGGGCGAGATCAAACATGTTGAACCACATGCTGTGAATACCCGCGAGCGTGATGAACTGGTATTTGTACCCCATCGCCGACAGCTCCTCCTGGAAAGACGCGATGGTTTTGTCATCGAGCTTTTTCTTCCAGTTGAACGACGGCGAGCAGTTATACGCCAGCAGCTTGCCGGGGAAGCGGGCGTGGATGGCTTCGGCGAAGCGTCGCGCCTGATCGAGATCCGGCGTGGAGGTTTCGCACCACACCAGATCCGCATACGGCGCATAGGCGAGCCCGCGGCTGATCGCCTGCTCGACGCCCGCGCGGGTACGGAAGAAACCTTCGCTGGTACGCTCGCCGGTAATGAATTCGCTGTCATACGGATCGCAGTCGGAGGTGATGAGATCCGCCGCATCGGCGTCGGTGCGCGCAATCAGCAACGTCGGAACGCCCATAACGTCTGCCGCGAGCCGGGCCGCAACCAGCTTCTGGATAGCTTCCTGCGTGGGCACCAGCACTTTGCCGCCCATATGGCCGCACTTTTTCACCGAGGCGAGCTGATCTTCAAAGTGAACCGCTGCGGCACCGGCCTCAATCATCGCTTTCATCAGCTCAAAGGCATTGAGCACGCCGCCGAAGCCCGCCTCGGCATCGGCCACGATCGGCAGGAAATAATCGACATAACGCGGATCGCCAGGCTCAATGCCCGCAGCCCACTGGATCTGATCGGCGCGACGAAACGTGTTGTTGATCCGCTCAACCACCGCAGGCACGGAGTTCGCCGGATAGAGCGACTGGTCCGGATACATGCTGGCGGCAAGGTTGGCGTCTGCCGCGACCTGCCAGCCGGAGAGATAGATGGCCTCGATCCCCGCTTTCGCCTGCTGCAATGCCTGCCCGCCGGTCAGCGCGCCCAGGCTGTTGACGTAGCCCTTTTTCGACTCGCCATGCAGCAGACGCCACATTCTTGCCGCGCCAAGCTGCGCCAGCGTGCATTCCGGATTGACCGAACCGCGTAATTTCACCACATCCTGCGCGCTATAAGGGCGGCGAATGCCCTCCCAGCGCGGGTTTGTCCATTCCTGCTCTAACTGCTGAATCTGTTGGGTACGTGTTGTTGTCATGGCAGATGCTCCGTGTTGTTGTGGTGGTGTAGTGTAGGGTCAGGCCAGCAGGCGATAGCCCGGCAGCGTCAGGAAGTCGATGAGTTCATCAGACGTGGTGATTTGCTCCATCAGCCGCGCGGCCTCGTCAAAACGGCCGTGGCTGTAGCGCTGCTCGCCAAGCTCCTCCTGAATGACGCGCATCTCTTCGGCCAGCATCTGGCGGAACAGATCTTTGGTGACTGTGCTGCCGTTGCTGAGCGTTTTCTGATGGTGTATCCACTGCCAGATGGAGGTGCGTGAGATTTCCGCCGTCGCGGCATCTTCCATCAGGCCATAAATCGGTACGCAGCCGTTGCCGGAAATCCAGGCTTCGATGTACTGCACTGCCACGCGAATATTGGCGCGCATCCCCTCTTCCGTGCGCTCGCCGGGGCATGGCTCAAGCAGTTGCGCGGCGGTGATGGGCGCGTCGTTTTCACGCAGTACATGCAGCTGATTTTTATGCTCGCCAAGCGCGGCGTCAAAAACCGCCATGACCGTATCGCCAAGACCGGGGTGAGCAATCCAGGTGCCGTCGTGACCGTTCGCGGCCTCCAGCTCTTTATCCGCCTTCACTTTGTTAAGCACCCAGTTATTGCGTTCGGTATCTTTGCTCGGGATGAACGCCGCCATGCCGCCCATCGCGAACGCGCCGCGGCGGTGACAGGTTTTAATGAGCAGCCGCGAATAAGCGCTCAGGAAGGGCTTATCCATGGTGACGGATTGTCTGTCCGGCAGGACGCGGTCGGGGTGATTTTTAAGGGTTTTGATATAGCTGAAGATGTAATCCCAGCGCCCGCAGTTGAGGCCGACGATATGGTCACGCAGCGCATGCAGGATCTCGTCCATCTGGAAAACGGCAGGCAGCGTTTCAATAAGCAGCGTGGCTTTGATGGTGCCGCGCGGCAGGTTAAAGCGATCTTCGGCATAGCTGAAGACGTCGCTCCACCAGGCCGCCTCCTGCCAGGACTGCGTTTTCGGCAGGTAGAAATAGGGGCCGCTGCCTTTGGCCAGCAGATTTTTATAATTATGGAAGAAGTAGAGCGCGAAATCGAACAGGCTGCCAGGCACGGGTTCATCACGCCAGGTTACATGTTTTTCAGGCAGGTGCAGGCCGCGTACGCGGCAGATAAGCACAGCAGGGTCAGGCTTGAGCTGGTAAATTTTGCCCGCCTCGTTGGTCCAGGTAATTGCGCCCTTTATCGCATCACGCAGGTTGATCTGCCCTTCGATGACTTTGTTCCAGGCGGGTGCCAGGGAATCTTCAAAATCCGCCATGAATACTTTGACGTTAGCATTCAGCGCATTGATGACCATTTTGCGCTCGACCGGGCCGGTGATTTCGACGCGACGGTCTTGCAAATCTTCAGGAATGCCGCGAATTTTCCAGTCGCTATTTCTTATGGAAGCTGTTTCCGAAAGAAAGTCTGGCAGCTTTCCGCCATCAATTTCTTTCTGCACCTGTTGCCGTGCGGCGAGCAGATCGTTACGTTGTGGCGTGAAGCGCGCCACCAGTTCGGTAAGAAACTCGATGGCCTCCGGCGTCAGGATCTGCCGTTCCTGCTCGCCAAAAGGCTGGCTGAAAGCCAGTTCTGCGGTAATTGCCTGTTGATTCATAGCAGCGCTCCTCGGTTTTGATCCAAAAGATTCCCCATAGCAGACGTACGCGATCTCTTACGTTCAGATTTCGTACAGCACAATTAAGACTACTCATTCTTTTTCTAAAATCAAAAACAATTTCCATTTTAATTTCTTTATCAGCATAAACTTTTGATTAAAATACAATTAAAGTCATTTTTGATAATGAAGAGGTTTTCGGAAATAAAAAAGGCACCCGAAGGTGCCTTATAAAGTATGCTGAAACGCTTAAGGATCGCGTACGCGGGAGATTACTCGAGCGTGGGATTCATATGGCGCAGATCGTATGGCGTGATCTGATACACGTAGTAGTTGAGCCAGTTAGTAAAGAGCAGATTGCCGTGGCTGCGCCAGGTGGCGCGCGGCGTTTTAGTCGGATCGTTATTGGGGAAATAGTTATACGGCACGCGCGGTGCCAGACCTGCTTCAACATCGCGAAAGTATTCGCCGGCAAGCGTCAGGGCGTCGTACTCCGGGTGGCCGGTAACGAACGCAATACGTTTGTCTTTGCTGGCGAACAGGTAGGCGTCGCCCTCTTCCGATTCGGCCAGAATATCGAGATCGGTGTAGTCACGAATGAGCGCTGCCGGGAAATCGGCATAGCGTGAATGCGGTGCCAGAAAAGTATCGTCAAACCCTTTTGTCAGCAGTGCATGTGGCTGCGTGATGTGATGCTCGTAAACGCCGGAGATTTTCTCCTGGCGCGTCTGCTTGGGGATACCATAGAGGATATTTAACGCCGCCTGTACGGCCCAACAGACAAAAAGCGTGGAGGTAACATGCTCTTTTGCCCACTCCAGCACCTGCTGGATCTGCGGCCAGTACGCAACATCGTTAAACTCAACGAGGCCCAGCGGCGCGCCGGTAACGATAAGACCATCGTAGTTTTCGTCGCAGATATCTTCGAAATTACAGTAGAAGTTATTGAGATGCTCCGCAGGCGTGTTGCGTGACTCACGGCTGTCTATGCGCAGCAGACGGATATCCACCTGCAAAGGTGAGTTGGAAAGAAGGCGCAGGAACTGATTTTCCGTTTCGATTTTCTTGGGCATCAGATTCAGGATCAGCACCTTAAGCGGACGGATCTCCTGAACGCTGGCGCGTGATGTCGTCATCACGAAGACATTTTCCTGGCGCAGAAAATTGACGGCTGGTAACTCATCAGGCACCCGAATCGGCATAACCTTTTCCTCACAACATACGTTTATACGTTTAGACATCCAGACAGCCAACAATAACCAGGAATGGCGAGAATGTCGAGCAGGAGTATGAAAGGTGAAAATGTTTCACGGGGTATGGGGCTGGGCGTAATGAATGGGTATTGGGGGGTTTTTGAAATGCAACAGAACAAAAGCGGGGGCTTTTCGCCGGCATTTGGTTGTCGAGGGCAGCCGACCTGCCAGCTATTTTCTGAACGTTCTGGAGCGATATGGAAATCTGCTTCCAGCCGTTTATTCTGCTCAGAAGCGTTCAGCATCACTGATACGGCATACAAAAAAGCCCCATGCTTTCGCATGAGGCTTTTCCGTTTATCTGATGCCTGGCAGTTCCCTACTCTCGCATGGGGAGGCCCCACACTACCATCGGCGCTACGGCGTTTCACTTCTGAGTTCGGCATGGGGTCAGGTGGGACCACCGCGCTACAGCCGCCAGGCAAATTCTGTTTCGTCCACCGCCTTCGCCATGAACGTTTATCCGTCACAAGCTGAATGTCTCTCAACACGCCAGACTTCTTTGGCGTTGTAAGGTTAAGCCTCACGGTTCATTAGTACCGGTTAGCTCAACGCATCGCTGCGCTTACACACCCGGCCTATCAACGTCGTCGTCTTCAACGTTCCTTCAGGAGACTTACAGTCTCAGGGAGAACTCATCTCGGGGCAAGTTTCGTGCTTAGATGCTTTCAGCACTTATCTCTTCCGCATTTAGCTACCGGGCAGTGCCATTGGCATGA
>NZ_JBSEYN010000004.1:0-371628 GCF_053627815.1 Cronobacter sp. 153480017-3
GATATTCGTTTATCGTCCGTAGACGTTAAGATATCAGTGCCCCGAGTGCCCACACAGATTGTCTGATAAATTGTTAAAGAGCGGTGCGACGCGGCATTCAGCCTGCTGTCGCGAGGTGGCGTATATTACGCTTTCCTCTTTCAGAGTCAACCCTTAATTTCAGGATTTTTCTCTCATCGCGCCGGTTATTTCGTGAAGTGCTTCACATTGCCGTCTCGATGGAGGCGCATTATAGGGATCTCAGTTTTCAGCACAACCCTTTTTTCGATCTTTTCTTTCAACTGCTGTTTTTTCATTCTTATTGCTGCGATCCCGCGCGATCTGCTCAACGAACAAACACATTTGCGCTTGCACAGCCGCCTGAATCCAACCAAAGTCTTCTTACGATTGATAAGAAACCGAGGCGACTATGTCTTCTTCTGTGTTACGTCCTTATAAAAATACCTTTCCCACCACAGGCCAGCGCGTGATGGTCGATAGCTCAAGCGTGGTGATTGGCGATGTGAGACTGGCTGATGATGTCGGCATCTGGCCGCTGGTAGTAATTCGGGGCGACGTTAATTACGTTGCGGTTGGCGCGCGCACCAATATTCAGGATGGCAGCGTATTGCACGTGACTCATAAATCTTCATACAACCCCGAGGGTAATCCACTGGTGATTGGGGAAGACGTTACCGTTGGGCATAAAGTGATGCTGCATGGCTGCACTATTGGCAATCGTGTACTGGTCGGTATGGGCTCGATCGTGCTTGACGGTGCCGTTATAGAAGATGACGTGATGATAGGGGCGGGAAGTCTGGTGCCGCAGAATAAGCGTCTGGAAAGCGGCTATCTTTATCTCGGCAGCCCGGTAAAACAGATTCGCCCGTTAAAAGATACCGAGCGCGAAGGGCTGCGCTACTCGGCGAACAACTATGTGAAGTGGAAAGATGAGTATCTGGCTCAGGAGAGCCAGACCCAACCCTGATCGTCTTCGGCCTGAGCAGCGATCAGCTGCTCAGCCTCTTCTTCCAGATCCCAACGGTGCTGACGAAAAGCGGCTATCCATTCTTCGGGCGACGTGCCTGAGAAGCGAGCCACCAGCACAGGCTGCGCAATAGCACAGGTAAGCACCATCCCACTGACCAGCGCCGGAAAACAAACGGCCTGCCGCTGTTCATCCCAGTGCTCGCGATCCGGGAACTGAATCGCCTGATTCATTGCGCCAGCTCCTGTCTGAGCTTATCAATAACGGGCACAACATTCGGCAGGACGCCATGCCAGAGCAGAACCGCGTGCGCCGCCTGCCCCACCAGCATCCCGATACCGTCAGCCAGTTGCGTTGCCCCCTGCGCCTGGCACCATGAAAGGAATGGCGTCAGCCCTTTCTGATAGAACATGTCATAGCACGCCGTTGTTTTACCGGGCAGCGAAGATGGAAGAGTCGGGATCTCGCCTTGAATCCCACTGGAAGTGGCATTAATAATGAGATCGAACTCATGGCCAACCAGATCCGCAAGCGCGACGGCGTTAACGTTGCCGGTATGACTAAAGAGCGTTGCGAGTTCCTGCGCGCGGGCAAAAGTGCGGTTAGTAATAGTTACCGCGCAATCCAGCGACAGCAGAGGCAACAAGACGCCCCGCGCTGCGCCGCCAGCGCCCACCAGCAGGATCCGGTAACGCGGCTGGATCATACCGAGACGTTCCAGATCGCTTAAAAGCCCAATACCATCCGTATTGTCGCCCAGTAAACGACCATCTTCGAGCCGTTTCAGCGTATTAACCGCACCGGCAAGCGCCGCTCTTTCCGTCAGTTCATCGGCACGAGCAAACGCCTGTTCTTTAAAAGGCACCGTCACGTTTGCGCCTTTACCGCCTGCGCTGAAGAAGTCCTCCAGCGTCTTCACAAAATCATCGAGCGGTGCCAGCACGCGGCCATACGGATGCTCAATCTGTAACTGCTGCGCAAACTGCTGGTGAATAAACGGCGATTTACTGTGCGAGACAGGATTACCAAAAACAGCGTAGGTTTCCATGCGTTACCCCTGTCGGAAAAGTTCACCCGTCAGCGCATCACGGATCTCGGAAGGATTCTGGCGACCACCTGTTGCGCCATGCAGCACAGGAAAATCATCACCGAACTGCGCCAGCACTTCCTGCGCCGTGCGGCATGGCTCAAGCCCGGAGAGATTCGCGCTGGTTGAAACCAGCGGCTTGCCAAAGGCTTCGCAAAGCGCAATCACCTGAGGATGATTCGTGACGCGCACCGCGAGCGAGTCAAAACGGCCTGTCAGCCAGCGTGGCGTCGACGGTTTCGCCGGGAAAACAAACGTCACTGGCCCTGGCCAGCGGGCGAACACCGCCTCACGCTGTTCTGCCGTTAATGCGGCATCATCTATATAAGGCTTAAGTTGATCAAAATTCGCCGCAATCAGGATGAGTCCTTTTTCCATCGGGCGTTGCTTTAATTCAAGCAGGCGTTTTACAGCGGTTTCGCTGTCGGGATCGCACCCGACGCCAAATACGGCTTCAGTTGGATAAGCGATGACTTGTTCTTTTTTAAGGACGTCGACGATAAACGATATCGCGTCCGCAGGCTGATTATTCTTCACTGTCTTTTTCCGCCGTTACCGGCTTTCCACATTGTTTACTGGCGCAAAAGCGTTTTATGCCCTGCGCGGTTTTCTTTTCGGTAAGGAGGGGATAATGGCATTCCGGGCACTCGCCCGCCACCGGTCTGGTATTAATCACAAACTGGCATTCCGGATAGCGATCGCAGGAATAGAAGGTTTTGCCAAAACGCGACCGACGCTGAACCAGATGACCGTCGCTACACTGCGGGCAGCGCAATGCGGTTTCGTCAGGTTTGTCGATTTGCTCGGTATGTTCGCATTCAGGATAACGGCTGCAGCCGATAAACATCCCAAAACGCCCCTGTCGTAGCACCAGCGTCGCATCACATGCCGGGCATTGCTGACCTTCGAGCACTTTGACAATATGACCGTCCGCCTGGCTTTTCAGCGGGCGAACGTAATCACACTCAGGATAATGCGAACATCCCAGGAAAGGACCATGCTTCCCGGAACGGATAAGAAGTTCAGCCCCGCATTTTGGGCAGGGCTCGTGTTTGGGCACTGAAAAGAGTGCTGACCTTGCCATAATTCACCACTGCGCTGAAAATATCAGTGCAGCATACCGTCATTCACTTCAAAGAGCAGTTCTTCCATTTGTTGATAGGCGTTTTCACATCCGGGGATGTTAAACAGCACCATCAGGATGACCCACTTGAGATCTTCTAAATCAAACTCGGCAGTATCCAGCGCCATGACGCGTTCGATAACCATTTCACGAGTTTCGAGATTCAGCACCTGAATTTGTTCCAGAAACAGCAGGAACCCCCGACAGCTGGCGTCCAGCCGCTGGCACTCCTCTGCGGTATAAATACGCATCGAGAGTGGATCCGACGCCAATTGCATCGGCGCGGAAAGACCATCCTGATAATCCGCCAGCTTTTCCAGCCATAACAGCGCATTAAAGATATCTTCCTGATCAAAACCCGCATCCGTCAGGTCCCGCGTCAGCTTATCCTGGTCAACGCGCATCTCAGCTTCGTTATGGATATAGGTTTCAAACAAATACATTAGTACGTCGAACATGGCCTGCCCTCCTCACTCGGACATAGCCGCCGGGTACAGCTGCGATCCATCCTGCTAACTCCAGTTCGAGTAGCTGGGCTACCGTCAATGGCACAGGTTGGCCGGCACGTTCAGCGACGACGTCAACAGGTGTAACCTCATCTCCTACGTTAGCCAACAGCTCGGGAAATGGCAATGCACCTTCCTCTTGATCCGGTGAATAATTCGCAGTCGTGAGCCAGGGCAGCTCATTTTGTAAATAATCGATAATGTCCTGAGGATGCGTAACGGCGACAGCGCCTTGCTGAATCAGCCAGTGCGGGCCTTCACAACCGGGATTACCAACAGGCCCAGGGAGCGCGAAAACCTCCCGGCCTTGTTCCAGCGCGCACCGGGCCGTGACCAGCGAGCCGCTGCGCAACGCCGCCTCGACCACCAGCACGCCAACGCTTAAGCCACTAATAATGCGATTACGTCTCGGGAAATGCGCCGGGCGCGGCTGCGCCTCAAAAGGAAACTCGGACACCAGGGCCCCGCCCCGTTCTACGATCTCCTCCGCCAGTTTACGGTGGCGCGTCGGATAAATCTGCGCAAGGCCATTGCCCAGCACCGCGATGGTTTTTCCCTGCGCCTTCAGCGCGCTGCGATGCGCAACAGCGTCTATGCCTAGGGCAAGCCCGCTGGTTAAGACGAGGCCGCTTTCCGCCAGCGCATAGCAGAGTTTGCTTCCCCATTGTTCGCCATACCACGAATGATGACGGCTCCCGACGACGGCCAGTTGCGGGCGGGACAGCGCCCTGGGATCGCCTGCCACCAGCAACGCGCCAGGAAACCACTCGATCGCGCTCAGAGCAACGGGATATTCAGGCGATAGCGCGGTAAGCAGATGATGCTCCGGCATTTCAAGCCAGCGCAGAGCAGCCTCAAGCTTGGCCTGCGGGTAATTAAAAAAGAGTGCCCGTTGCTTACTATTAAGCCCCGCCAGCCGTAAGGCATCCGTGGGATCGCCGGGTATATTTTGCAGGCACTGGAAAGCCCGAACCATAACTTCGCCGCCGAGGCTGTACACCGCCATCAGGCGTAACCAAATCTCCGTTGGTGACATCGCGCTATCCCCCGCCAGACGCCATTCTCTAATCCCTGTGATTCTTTGCTGATGCTGTCAATCAAAGGGGGATTTGTCTAGAATAGAAGGTAAGATCCTTTCAACTCTTGAATACAGCTCTGGAAATTTATGTCAGTTTTGCAGGTATTACATATTCCGGACGAGCGGCTTCGCATCGTCGCTGAACCGGTTAAAGAAGTTAATGCAGATATTCAGCGTATCGTTGATGATATGTTCGACACGATGTACGCCGAAGAAGGCATTGGGCTTGCCGCAACGCAGGTGGATATTCATCAGCGCATTATCGTGATTGATGTTTCTGAAAACCGCGATGAGCGCCTGGTGCTTATCAACCCGGAGCTGCTCGAACAGTCCGGCGAAACCGGCATCGAAGAAGGTTGCCTGTCTATTCCGGAACAACGCGCTTTTGTACCGCGTGCCGAGAAAGTCAAAATCCGCGCGCTTGACCGCGACGGTAAATCTTTTGAACTGGAAGCCGACGGCCTGCTGGCCATCTGCATTCAGCATGAAATGGATCATCTGGTCGGTAAATTGTTTATCGATTATCTGTCGCCGATGAAGCGTCAGCGTATTCGCCAGAAAGTTGAAAAACTGGATCGCATGAAGGCGAAAGCCGCAGGTTAAATAAAGACAGGGAATAACGTGTCCGAGTCACTTCGCATTATTTTCGCCGGTACGCCGGATTTCGCAGCGCGTCATCTCGACGCGCTGTTGTCCTCTTCGCATCAGGTGGTCGGCGTGTTCACTCAGCCAGACCGCCCGGCGGGCCGTGGCAAAAAGCTGATGCCCGGGCCGGTAAAAGTGCTGGCACAGGAAAACGACATTCCGGTCTTTCAGCCGAAATCCCTGCGCTCTGCGGAGAACCAGGAGCTTGTGGCCGCGCTGAATGCCGATGTCATGGTGGTCGTCGCTTACGGTTTGATCCTTCCGGAAGCAGTGCTCTCCATGCCTCGCCTGGGTTGTATTAACGTACACGGCTCGTTGCTTCCACGCTGGCGCGGTGCGGCACCTATTCAGCGCTCACTATGGGCGGGCGATGCCGAAACCGGCGTGACCATCATGCAGATGGATAAAGGACTCGATACCGGCGACATGTTGCGCAAGCTCTCCTGCCCGATTACGGCCGACGACACCAGCGCCTCGCTGTATGACAAGCTGGCACAGCTCGGCCCGCAGGGGCTGCTCGCCACGCTTGAGGATTTGGCAGCGGGCCGCGCAGTTCCTGAAAAGCAGGATGATGCCCAGGCGACGTATGCGGACAAGCTCAGTAAAGAAGAGGCACGCCTCGACTGGACGCTTTCTGCAGCTCAGCTTGAACGCTGTATCCGTGCGTTTAACCCCTGGCCGGTCAGCTTTTTCATGATTGATGAGCAGCCTGTCAAAGTCTGGAAGGCGTCAGTTATCCGTCAGCAGAGCCATGCAACGCCTGGCACTATACTTGATGCCGGTAAACAGGGTATCCAGGTCGCGACGACGGACGGCATCCTTAATCTGGAATCACTCCAGCCTGCCGGTAAAAAACCGATGTCAGCGCAGGATCTTTTAAACTCCCGCCGGGAGTGGTTTACGCCAGGCGCCATTCTCGCCTGAGTGTCGGCATTAACAGCCCGGTTTTCCGGGCCTTTTTATTTCAGACGCAGGTTAACCTGCCCGTGGCTATGAAAAAATCCATTAATCTCCGCAGTCTGGCGGCGCAGGCTATCGAACAGGTAGTCGAAAAAGGCCAGTCCCTCAGTACCGTTCTGCCGCCGCTCCAGCATAAAGTCTCTGATAAAGACAAAGCGCTTTTGCAGGAACTCTGTTTCGGCGTGCTTCGCACGCTCTCGCAGCTCGAATGGCTTATCAATAAACTGATGTCACGCCCGATGACGGGTAAGCAACGCACCATTCATTATCTGATTATGGTGGGCTTGTATCAGCTTCTTTATACGCGTATTCCGCCGCACGCGGCGCTGGCTGAGACGGTAGAAGGCGCAGTCGCTATCAAGCGCATGCAGTTTAAAGGGCTGATTAATGGTGTGCTGCGTCAGTTCCAGCGTCAGCAGGACGAACTGCTGGCTGAATTTTCCGGTCAGGATGCCCGCTGGTTACACCCGATGTGGTTGCTGAACAGGTTTCAAACTGCCTGGCCCCGAGAGTGGCAAGCCGTTGTGGAAGCCAATAACGAACGGCCACCGATGTGGCTGCGCGTCAACCGTCAACATCATTCCCGCGACGAATGGCTTAAGCTGCTGGAAGAAAACGGAATGACGGGGCATATCCACCCGCGTTACCCGGACGCCGTACGCCTTGATGCACCAGCGCCGGTGAGCGCGCTGCCTGGCTTTGAGCAGGGCTGGGTTACGGTGCAGGACGCCTCGGCACAGGGCTGCGTCGAATTGTTAGCACCGCAAAACGGTGAGACGATTCTCGATCTGTGCGCTGCACCTGGCGGTAAAACCACGCATATTCTGGAAGCCGCGCCGCAGGCCAGCGTAATGGCCGTCGATGTGGACGCCCAGCGTATTTCCCGCGTCTATGAAAACCTCAAACGCCTGAAGATGAAGGCCGACGTTAAAGTGGGTGATGGTCGTTTCCCGTCAACCTGGTGCGGCGAAACGCAATTCGACCGGATCCTTCTTGATGCGCCCTGCTCCGCCACCGGCGTTATCCGCCGCCACCCGGATATCAAATGGCTGCGCCGTGATTCTGATATCAATGAACTGGCGCAATTACAGTCTGAAATTCTCGAGGCTATCTGGCCGCATCTGAAACCGGGCGGTACATTGCTGTATGCCACCTGTTCCGTTTTGCCGGAAGAAAACAGCGAACAGATCCGGGCATTTTTATCCCGGACGCCGGATGCGCAGCTGGACGGTACGGGATCGACACAAACGCCCGGCATTCAGAATCTACCAGGCGCAACCGAAGGCGATGGCTTCTTTTACGCTAAGCTAATTAAAAAGTAACCGGGCCTGCTGGCGGCCCCGCATGGGTAAAGCACAACAATGAAAATTATCATTTTGGGTGCCGGTCAGGTGGGCGGCACCCTGGCGGAAAACCTGGTGGGCGAGAATAACGACATTACCGTTGTCGATACCAACAGCGATCGCCTTCGCGTCCTTCAGGATAAGTTTGACCTGCGCGTTGTGCAGGGACACGGCTCCCATCCACGCGTTCTGCGTGAAGCCGGTGCCGATGACGCTGATATGCTGGTCGCGGTCACGAGCTCAGATGAAACTAATATGATTGCCTGTCAGGTGGCGTATTCGCTTTTCAATACGCCTAACCGCATCGCACGTATCCGCGCACCAGATTATGTTCGGGATGCCGAGCGCCTGTTCACCCCTGAAGCCGTGCCCATCGACCATCTGATCGCCCCGGAGCAGCTGGTCATTGATAATATTTACCGGCTGATTGAATATCCGGGCGCGCTGCAGGTAGTGAATTTCGCCGAAGGTAAAGTTAGCCTCGCGGTAGTGAAAGCTTATTATGGCGGGCCGCTGGTCGGCAATGCGCTGTCGACCATGCGCGAACATATGCCGCATATCGACACCCGCGTAGCCGCTATTTTTCGCCACGACAGGCCGATCCGACCGCAGGGTTCCACTATTGTGGAAGCAGGCGATGAAGTCTTTTTTATCGCCGCATCTCAGCATATCCGCGCCGTAATGAGCGAACTTCAGCGCCTTGAAAAGCCGTATAAACGCATCATGCTGGTCGGCGGCGGTAACATCGGCGCAGGGCTCGCGCAGCGGCTGGAAAAAGACTACAGCGTTAAGCTTATCGAACGCGATCAGCAACGCGCCGCGGAACTTGCCGAGAAACTTCAGCATACGATCGTTTTTTATGGCGATGCGTCGGATCAGGAACTGCTCGCGGAAGAGCATATCGATCAGGTTGATCTTTTTATCGCCGTCACGAACGATGACGAAGCGAATATCATGTCCGCCATGCTCGCCAAACGTATGGGCGCTAAAAAAGTCATGGTGCTTATTCAGCGCCGCGCTTATGTGGATCTTGTTCAGGGAAGCGTGATCGACATTGCTATCTCGCCACAGCAAGCCACCATTTCCGCGCTGCTCGGCCACGTGCGTAAAGCCGATATCGTCAGCGTATCCTCACTACGCCGCGGTGTGGCTGAAGCTATCGAAGCCGTGGCGCACGGCGACGAAACGACCTCAAGGGTTGTCGGGCGGGTCATTGATGATATTAAACTGCCGCCAGGCACTATCATTGGCGCCGTCGTGCGCGGTAATGATGTGATGATTGCCAATGACAATTTACGCATTGAGCAAGGCGATCACGTGATTATGTTCCTGACCGATAAAAAATTCGTTACGGATGTTGAGCGCCTGTTCCAGCCAAGCCCGTTCTTTTTATAATTATCTGGCGGCTGCGGCCGCCATCATTATTTCTGCACCCTATTATCCGCATTATTTTCATGGCTAAAAAGTAATTGGCAAAGCGGTGCGAAAATGGAAAATCATATTTCCTTTGTTAGACTTAGGTAGGCTTTGAAATCCAGGGAGTAGAAGAATGAGCTTTTTTAAAGAATTTCGTGAATTCGCGATGCGCGGAAATGTGGTGGATTTGGCAGTGGGTGTCATTATCGGTGCGGCTTTCGGTAAGATTGTCTCATCACTTGTTGCCGATATCATTATGCCGCCGCTGGGCTTATTGATTGGGGGTATCGACTTTAAGCAATTCGCTTTGACGTTACGTCCTGCTGTTGGCGATACGCCGGCGGTCATCATGCATTATGGCGTGTTTATTCAGAACGTATTCGACTTTGTCATCGTTGCCTTTGCTATTTTCCTGGCCATTAAGGTGATTAATAAATTACACCAGAAAAAACCGAAGGAAGCGCCGGGCCCCAGCAAAGAAGAAGTATTACTCACCGAAATCCGTGATTTGCTGAAACAACAGAACGAACATCGTCCTTAACCGTTCCTGAAAGCAGAAGGCCAGTGGTAAAAAAGCGATTTGCTTGTTTGCCACTGGCCTCCCAGTTACCTCTCTTACCGTGTTTCGCTTTACGCTGATAGCTGCCTTTCCCTTTTTGATTCTTTTCAACGCGCTGGCGAAACAGTGGATCATGTAGCAGGGCCTCAATCGCGTTATCCTGAATTTGCCCCTTCGTATGTTTGTATCGGTTCATTTATTGCTCCTATGGTAAATTCGCGGCAAGTGTAGGCTTGCTCAGAAAAAAGATCAATGTTGGCCGTTCTCTCCATTGGCGCCTTGCTCGAGTGTCTCCAGGATCGAGCAATAAACACTGCTGTGTGCCGTTCCGCAGCACGCATCATTTAGCTTTTGCAGCGAAGCGCGCATGTTTTGTAATTCCTGTATCCGGCTGTCCACCTCATGCAGCCGCGCCTGAACAATGCTTTTGGACTCCTGACAGGTGTGATGCTCAGGATCGATACGGATCGATAACAGCTCACGTATCGCCTCAAGCGTAAAGCCGAGCAGCCGCGCGTGTCTGATAAAGCGCAGGCGCCGTAAATCGTTTTCTGTATAGAGCCGGAAACCACCTTCGGTGCGGACTTCATGCTCCATCATCTTTTGTTTTTCATAGTAACGCACGGTGTCAGGCGTGACGTCAGCCAGACGAGCAAGCTCTCCGATACGGTACATTATTGCTCCTCCATTTTACTGGCGACGGCGCGGGCATAACTGCCATGTAAAAAGTCGGTGCTAAGCCCGGCCTGCTTTAACTTCAGTTCAAGTAACGTCAGTCTTTTACAAACGTGGTGGTAATCCGGATGTTGCTCGTTAATCTCCGCCAGCAGATCGTTAAGCATAAGCGCTTCTTTGCGCGCCTCAAGCTCGGGAGGAAGAAAGCCTGCATTTTTCAGCAGTCGGTAACCCACGCGTAGTTCCGGGGAAAGATGTGAATCGTCATCCAGCACTAACGGCTCGCCAGTACCGGGTAGATTGTCGAATTCGCCTTTTTGTTGGGCTTCCAGAATATGGCGCTCAGCCCACTGTTCCATTAACCACATAGCGGCCTCCTGGCAGGGAATGAGAAAGAAGAACGAGAATGAAGCATAGGCGATTGGCGCAAAGAACAACAGATATAAAAAAACCCGCCGAGGCGGGTTTTTTCACTTCACTGCAAATTACTCTGCAGCTGCTTCTGCTTGCGGCTCGGCGCGATCAACCAGCTCGATGTATGCCATCGGAGCGTTGTCACCAGCACGGAAGCCACACTTCAGAATGCGAGTGTAACCACCGGCACGGCTCGCGAAACGCGGGCCCAGCTCGTTAAACAGTTTTGCCACGATCTCGTTATCACGAGTGCGGGCGAATGCCAGACGACGATTAGCAACGCTATCAGTCTTGGCAAGAGTAATCAGCGGCTCAACTACGCGACGCAGCTCTTTCGCTTTCGGCAGGGTCGTCTTGATGATTTCATGACGAACCAGAGAACCTGCCATGTTGCGGAACATAGCCTGGCGATGGCTGCTGTTGCGGTTCAGTTGACGACCACTCTTACGATGGCGCATGACCTTATCCTTCTCAGTAAAACCTTAACCTGTGATCCGGTTACTCGTCAGCAATGCTTGCCGGTGGCCAGTTTTCCAGGCGCATGCCCAGAGACAGACCACGGGAGGCCAGCACGTCTTTAATCTCAGTAAGAGATTTTTTACCAAGGTTAGGCGTTTTGAGCAGCTCAACCTCGGTACGCTGTACCAGATCACCGATATAGTGGATAGCTTCTGCCTTAAGGCAGTTAGCAGAGCGGACAGTCAATTCCAGATCGTCAACAGGGCGCAGCAGGATCGGATCGAATTCTGGTTTCTCTTCTTTAACTTCCGGCTGACGTACATCACGTAAGTCAACGAAAGCTTCAAGTTGTTCAGCCAGAATGGTCGCCGCACGACGAATCGCCTCTTCAGGATCGATTGTGCCGTTGGTTTCCATTTCGATGACCAGCTTGTCCAGGTCGGTACGCTGTTCTACACGCGCTGCTTCAACATTGTAGGCGATACGTTCTACAGGGCTGTAGCAAGCGTCGACCAGCAGACGGCCGATTGGGCGCTCATCTTCTTCCGAATGAATTCGGGCAGACGCCGGCACATAACCACGACCGCGCTGAACTTTGATACGCATGCTGATAGATGCGTTTTCATCGGTCAGGTGGCAGATCACGTGCTGCGGCTTGACGATTTCGACATCACCGTCGTGGGTGATGTCGGCTGCGGTTACAGGGCCAATGCCAGATTTATTCAGAGTAAGTACGACTTCATCTTTACCCTGAACTCTCACCGCCAGCCCTTTCAGGTTGAGCAGGATTTCCAGGATATCTTCCTGAACGCCTTCTTTGGTGCTGTACTCGTGCAGTACACCATCAATCTCAACCTCGGTCACCGCGCAACCCGGCATCGATGAAAGCAGAATACGGCGCAGTGCGTTACCCAGAGTATGGCCAAAGCCACGCTCTAAAGGCTCAAGGGTCACCTTGGCGTGCGTCGAACTCACTTGCTCGATATCTACCAGGCGCGGTTTTAGAAACTCTGTCACAGAACCCTGCATTGTGTCCTCTCTTTGGTACTAAGCTTTACTTGGAGTAAAGCTCGACGATCAGGTGTTCGTTAATGTCCGCAGACAGATCGGTGCGCTCAGGCTTACGCTTGAAGGTACCTTCCATCTTGCCAGCATCAACTTCCAGCCAGGTTGGCTTTTCACGCTGCTCAGCCAGCTCCAGAGCGGCTTTCACGCGAGACTGCTTTTTCGCTTTCTCACGAACGCTGACTACGTCGTTCGGACTAACCTGGTAAGAAGCGATGTTAACAACACGACCGTTTACCATGATGGCTTTATGGCTAACCAGCTGACGTGCTTCTGCACGAGTGGCGCCGAAGCCCATACGGTATACAACGTTGTCCAGACGACCTTCCAGCAGAGCCAACAGGTTTTCACCGGTGTTGCCTTTCAGACGCGCGGCTTCTTTATAGTAGTTACGGAACTGACGCTCCAGCACACCGTAGATACGGCGAACTTTTTGCTTTTCACGCAACTGCACACCATAGTCAGACAGACGCGGTTTACGCGCACCGTGCTGGCCAGGAGCTTGTTCAATTTTACACTTGGTATCGATCGCGCGAACGCCAGACTTAAGGAACAGGTCTGTGCCCTCGCGACGGCTCAGCTTGAGCTTAGGACCCAAATATCTTGCCATTTTCTTTCTCCAACATTCCTAAAAACGGGCGTTATACGCGACGTTTTTTCGGCGGACGACAACCGTTGTGAGGGATCGGAGTCACATCAGTAATATTAGTGATGCGGAAACCAGCGGCGTTCAGAGCACGAATAGTAGATTCGCGGCCCGGACCCGGTCCCTTAACCATAACTTCCAGGTTCTTGATACCGTATTCTTTCACGGCTTCTGCGCAACGCTCTGCTGCAACCTGAGCTGCGAACGGAGTGGATTTGCGAGAACCACGGAAACCGGAACCACCGGCAGTTGCCCAACCCAGAGCGTTACCTTGACGATCAGTAATAGTAACGATGGTGTTGTTGAAAGAAGCATGGATATGAGCCACGCCGTCAGAGACTTGTTTTCTTACACGTTTACGTGCACGAACTGGTGCCTTTGCCATTATTCAATCACCCCGATTATTTCTTGATCGGTTTGCGCGGACCCTTACGGGTACGTGCGTTGGTCTTGGTACGCTGACCGCGAACCGGGAGACCACGACGATGACGCAAACCGCGATAGCAACCAAGATCCATCAGGCGCTTGATGCTCATACTCACTTCACGGCGCAGATCACCTTCAACGACAAATTTGGCAACTTCGTCACGCAGCGTGTCGATTTGTTCTTCAGACAGCTCACTGATCTTAACATCTTCAGCGAAACCCACTGCAGCCAGGATAGCTTTAGAACGGGTTTTGCCGATACCGTAGATCGAAGTTAATGCGATTACGGCATGCTTATGATCAGGAATGTTAATGCCTGCTATACGGGCCACTATGCACTCCTACTATATTGATTATGCGTCCCATGCTGAAAAGCCCGTTTTCAGGATACTCAAATGGAAACGCACAGACATACAAAAGATTGGCTGGCTAATCTAGCCAGCTCAACCCAACTTTGCAAGAAAAATATGCGAGATAATCAGCCTTGACGCTGTTTATGCTTCGGCTCGGCACTGCAAATCACACGGATGACGCCATCACGCTTAACGATTTTGCAGTTACGGCATAATTTCTTGACGGAAGCACGAACTTTCATTTTTACTCTCCGTAACTTCTCAAGCGACCATTAACGGCCATAGCCTTTGAGGTTCGCTTTCTTCAATGCAGACTCATACTGACTAGACATCATCAGAGTTTGCACTTGAGCCATAAAGTCCATGATGACAACAACAACGATAAGTAAGGACGTCCCACCGAAATAGAACGGAACTTTCATTGCATCACGCATGAACTCCGGGATCAGGCAAATGAAAGTAATGTACAGCGCGCCAACCAGGGTCAGGCGTGTCATTACTTTATCGATATACTTCGCCGTTTGTTCTCCCGGACGAATTCCTGGTACAAATGCACCGGACTTCTTCAGGTTATCTGCTGTCTCACGCGGGTTGAAAACCAACGCCGTGTAGAAGAAACAGAAGAAGATGATTGCAGACGCATAGAGTAACACATAAAGCGGTTGCCCAGGCTGCAAATACAGCGAAATTGTTGTCAGCCAGTTCCAACCAGTACCGCCCCCGAACCATGACGCAATGGTCGCCGGGAACAGAATAATACTGGAAGCGAAAATCGCCGGAATAACCCCAGCCATGTTCACTTTCAGCGGTAAATGTGTGCTCTGTGCAGCATAGACACGACGACCTTGCTGACGTTTTGCATAGTTCACGACGATACGGCGCTGACCACGCTCAACAAACACAACAAAGAAAGTCACTGCGAATACTAATACTGCAACCAACAGCAACAGGAGGAAGTGCAGGTCGCCTTGCCGCGCTTGCTCGATGGTATGGCCAATGGCCGGCGGAAGTCCCGCAACGATACCAGCGAAGATTATGATTGAGATACCGTTACCGATACCGCGTTCAGTAATCTGTTCGCCCAGCCACATCAGGAACATTGTCCCGGTAACCAGACTCACAACAGCGGTGAAATAGAATGCAAAGCCCGGATTAATTACCAGGCCTTGCATACCAGGCATATTCGGCAGACCGGTAGCGATACCGATCGACTGAAATATTGCCAGCACCAGAGTACCGTAGCGGGTGTACTGGCTGATCTTACGACGACCAGACTCCCCTTCTTTCTTCATTTCTGCCAGCGTCGGGTGAACGACGGTCAACAGCTGGATAATAATAGAGGCCGAAATATACGGCATAATACCCAGAGCGAAAATAGAAGCACGGCTAAGAGCACCACCAGAGAACATGTTGAACATTTCAATGATGGTGCCACGCTGTTGCTCAAGCAGTTTGGCAAGTACAGCGGCATCAATACCAGGGATTGGAATAAAAGAGCCAATTCGGAACACAATCAGCGCACCGATAACAAACAGCAGTCTGCGTTTCAGCTCGCCAAGGCCACCTTTGGCACTTTGAAAATCTAATCCCGGTTGTTTAGCCATCTGCTACTTATTCCTCGATTTTACCGCCAGCAGCTTCGATAGCAGCACGAGCGCCTTTAGTTACACGCAGGCCACGAACAGTTACCGGACGAGTAACTTCACCAGCCAGAATCACTTTCGCGAATTCGATCTGGATGCCGATAATGTTTGCCGCTTTCAGCGTGTTCAGGTCTACTACGTCGCCTTCTACTTTAGCCAGATCAGACAGACGAACTTCTGCAGTGATCATTGCTTTACGAGAAGTGAAACCGAATTTCGGCAGACGACGGTACAGAGGCATCTGACCGCCCTCGAAACCGCGACGTACGCCACCGCCAGAACGAGATTTCTGACCTTTGTGACCACGACCACCGGTTTTACCGAGGCCAGAACCGATACCACGACCCAGGCGTTTACCCGCCTTTTTGGAGCCTTCGGCCGGAGACAGAGTATTTAAACGCATCTCTTACTCCTCAACTTTAACCATGAAGGAAACCGCGTTGACCATACCGCGAACAGCAGGAGTATCCTCGCGCTCAACGGTGTGACCAATACGACGCAGACCCAGGCCAAGCAGCGTTGCCTTGTGTTTCGGCAGACGACCGATTGCACTGCGGGTTTGAGTGATTTTAATAGTCTTTGCCATGGTCAATTACCCCAGAATTTCTTCAACGGATTTACCACGCTTGGCAGCGACCATTTCCGGGGACTTCATGTTGGCCAGGCCATCAATAGTCGCACGAACCACGTTGATCGGGTTAGTGGAACCATAGGCTTTAGCCAGAACGTTATGAACCCCAGCGACTTCCAGAACGGCGCGCATTGCACCACCGGCGATGATACCGGTACCTTCGGAAGCCGGCTGCATGAATACACGAGAACCCGTGTGAGCACCTTTAACCGGGTGCTGCAGGGTGCCGTGGTTCAGCGCGACGTTAATCATATTGCGACGAGCTTTTTCCATCGCTTTCTGGATCGCTGCCGGAACTTCGCGTGCTTTACCGTAACCAAAACCAACGCGGCCGTTGCCATCACCGACTACAGTCAGAGCGGTGAAGCTAAAAATACGACCACCTTTTACGGTTTTAGATACGCGGTTTACCGCGATCAGCTTTTCCTGCAGTTCGCCAGCTTGTTTTTCGATGTGAGCCATCTTACACCTCTACCTTAGAACTGAAGGCCAGCTTCACGGGCAGCATCTGCCAGTGCCTGGACACGACCATGATATTGGAAACCAGAGCGGTCAAAAGAAACATCTTTGATGCCTTTTTCCAGCGCGCGCTCAGCAACAGCTTTACCAACTGCAGCAGCGGCGTCTTTGTTTCCAGTGTACTTCAGTTGCTCAGCGATAGCTTTTTCTACAGTAGAAGCGGCTACCAGAACTTCAGAACCGTTCGGGGCGATTACCTGTGCGTAAATATGACGCGGGGTACGATGTACCACCAGGCGGGTCGCACCAAGCTCTTTGAGCTTGCGACGTGCGCGGGTCGCACGACGGATACGAGCAGATTTCTTATCCATAGTGTTACCTTACTTCTTCTTAGCCTCTTTGGTACGCACGACTTCGTCGGCGTAACGAACACCCTTGCCTTTGTAAGGCTCAGGACGACGGTAGGCGCGCAGGTCAGCAGCAACCTGGCCGATCAGCTGTTTATCAGCGCCTTTCAGCACGATTTCAGTCTGAGACGGACATTCTGCAGTGATACCCGCAGGCAGCTGATGATCAACAGGGTGAGAAAAACCCAGAGACAGGTTTACTACGTTCCCTTTGATCGCTGCACGATAACCTACACCAACCAGCTGCAGCTTCTTAGTGAAGCCTTCGGTAACACCGATAACCATTGAATTCAGCAGGGCACGCGCGGTACCAGCCTGAGCCCAACCGTCTGCGTAACCATCACGCGGACCGAAAGTCAGAGCATTATCTGCATGTTTAACTTCAACAGCATCGTTGAGAGTACGAGTCAGCTCGCCGTTTTTACCTTTGATCGTGATAACCTGACCGTTGAGTTTTACATCAACGCCGGCAGGAATAACGACCGGTGCTTTAGCAACACGAGACATTTTTTCCTCCGATTAGGCTACGTAGCAGATAATTTCGCCACCAAGACCAGCCTGGCGCGCTGCACGATCAGTCATAACACCTTTAGAGGTAGAAATAACCGCGATACCCAGGCCGGCCATAACTTTCGGCAGCTCATCTTTTTTCTTATAGATGCGCAGACCTGGGCGGCTGACACGCTGAATGCTTTCTACAACAGCTTTACCCTGGAAATACTTGAGAGTCAGTTCCAGTTCCGGCTTGGTGTCGCCTTCAACTTTAAAATCTTCAATAAAACCTTCTTCCTTCAGCACGTTGGCGATTGCCACTTTCAGCTTGGAGGAAGGCATGGTGACCGCAGCTTTGTTCGCGGCCTGACCGTTACGGATACGGGTCAGCATATCCGCGATCGGATCTTGCATGCTCATCTGTCTTTACTCCCGTGATTCAATTGGTGACAATTACCAGCTAGCCTTTTTCAGACCCGGGATTTCACCGCGCATAGCGGCTTCACGGACCTTGATACGGCTCAACCCGAACTTCCGCAGGAAAGCGTGCGGACGACCAGTTTGACGGCAGCGGTTACGCTGACGAGACGGGCTGGAATCACGCGGCAGAGTCTGCAGCTTCAGAACAGCGTTCCAACGGTCTTCGTCGGAAGCGTTCACATCAGAAATGATCGCTTTCAGTTCAGCGCGTTTAGCGAAGTATTTTTCAGCTAAAGCTACGCGCTTTACTTCGCGTGCTTTCATTGATTGCTTAGCCATGAAGTAACCCTACCTTACTTGCGGAACGGGAAGTCAAAGGCAGCCAGCAGAGCACGGCCTTCTTCATCAGATTTCGCAGTAGTGGTAATGGTAATATCCAAACCACGAACGCGATCGACTTTGTCATAGTCGATTTCCGGGAAGATGATCTGCTCACGGACACCCATGCTGTAATTGCCACGACCGTCGAAAGACTTAGCGGACAGGCCGCGGAAGTCACGAATACGCGGTACAGCAATAGTGATCAGGCGCTCAAAGAACTCCCACATGCGTTCGCCACGCAGAGTTACTTTACAGCCGATCGGATAGCCCTGACGGATTTTGAAGCCTGCAACTGATTTGCGTGCTTTGGTGATCAGCGGTTTTTGACCGGAGATTGCTGCCAGGTCAGCTGCTGCGTTATCCAGCAGTTTCTTGTCAGCGATCGCTTCACCAACACCCATGTTCAGGGTGATCTTCTCGACCCGAGGGACTTGCATGACAGAATTGTAGTTGAACTGAGTCATCAGTTTTTTAACTACTTCGTCTTTGTAGTAATCATGCAGTTTCGCCATCGTACTACTCCAAATTACTTGATAGTTTCGCTGTTAGACTTGAAGAAACGGACTTTTTTGCCGTCTTCGAATCTAAAGCCTACACGGTCAGCCTTGCCGGTTGCCGCATTGAAGATTGCAACGTTAGAAACCTGAATAGCAGCTTCTTTTTCAACGATGCCACCCGGTTGGTTCAGGGCCGGAACCGGCTTCTGATGTTTCTTAACCAGGTTGATACCTTCAACAATGACCTTGCCGGAAGACAGGACATTTTTTACTTTACCGCGTTTACCTTTATCTTTACCGGTTAACACGATAACTTCGTCATCACGACGGATTTTCGCTGCCATGATTCGCTCCTTAGAGTACTTCTGGTGCCAGAGAGATGATTTTCATAAACTTCTCAGAACGAAGTTCACGAGTTACCGGCCCAAAAATACGCGTACCGATAGGCTGCTCGCTGTTGTTGTTCAGAAGAACACAAGCATTGCCATCGAAGCGAACGACAGAACCGTCAGGGCGACGAACACCCTTCTTGGTGCGCACCACTACCGCCTTCAGCACATCACCTTTTTTAACTTTACCGCGCGGAATTGCTTCCTTGATGGTAATTTTGATGATATCGCCGACGCCTGCGTAGCGACGGTGCGAGCCACCCAGAACCTTGATACACATTACGCGACGCGCGCCGGAGTTGTCGGCGACGTTCAGCATAGTCTGTTCTTGGATCATTTCAGTGCTCCGCTAATGTCAACTACTACTTCGGGACCTAACTTCAGGTCGTTAAAAATCCCCATAATCGAGGGCGCGGCATTATAACACCGCTCACAGGATATGGGTAGAAAAAATAAACGGCTCATCGCTGAGCCGTTTATTCTGTTAGAGAGCGCTACTCTATTACAGAACCGCTTTCTCTACAACGCGAACCAGCGTCCAGGACTTAGTCTTGGACAGCGGACGGCATTCGCGGATTTCAACCACGTCACCGATACCGCATTCGTTGTTCTCGTCATGTACGTGCAGTTTGGTCGTACGCTTAATGAATTTACCGTAGATCGGGTGTTTCACAAAACGCTCGATGGCAACAACAATGGATTTCTCCATTTTGTCGCTAACAACGCGACCTTGCAGAGTACGGATTTTATCGGTCATTACGCACCCGCCTTCTCAGTCAGTAAAGTCTTAACGCGTGCGACATCACGACGCACTTGCTTCAACAGGTGAGTCTGTTGCAGCTGGCCACTTGCAGCCTGCATACGCAGGTTGAACTGCTCGCGCAGCAGGTTAAGCAGCTCGGTGTTCAGCTCTTCAACACTCTTCTCACGCAGCTCTTTTGCTTTCATTACATCACCGTCTTAGTTACAAAGGTGGTTTTAATCGGCAGTTTCGCTGCTGCCAGCTTGAATGCTTCACGGGCCAGCTCTTCCGGCACACCGTCCATTTCGTACAGGACTTTACCCGGCTGAATCAAGGCAACCCAATACTCTACGTTACCTTTACCTTTACCCATACGCACTTCCAGCGGCTTCTCGGTGATCGGTTTGTCCGGGAATACACGGATCCAGATCTTACCCTGACGCTTAACTGCACGGGTCATTGCACGACGTGCTGCTTCGATCTGACGGGCAGTCAGACGACCACGGCCAACAGCTTTAAGACCGTAAGTGCCGAAGCTAACATCCGTACCCTGCGCCAGACCACGGTTGCGGCCTTTGTGCACTTTACGGAATTTTGTACGCTTTGGTTGTAACATCAGCGACGCTCCTTATTTACGGCCTTTACGCTGCTGCTTTTTCGGTTGAGCAGCCGGTTTTTCCGGTTGTTCAACAGCAGCCATACCACCAAGGATCTCACCTTTGAAGATCCACACTTTAACGCCGATTACACCGTAAGTGGTGTGCGCTTCGGAGGTGTTGTAGTCGATGTCAGCGCGCAGAGTGTGCAGCGGAACGCGACCTTCACGGTACCATTCGGTACGTGCGATCTCAGCGCCGCCCAGACGGCCGCTAACTTCAACTTTGATACCTTTAGCGCCCAGACGCATGGCGTTCTGTACAGCACGCTTCATAGCACGACGGAACATAACACGACGTTCCAGCTGAGAAGTGATGCTGTCAGCAACCAGTTTTGCGTCCAGTTCAGGTTTACGAACTTCGGCGATATTGATCTGCGCAGGCACGCCAGCGATGTCCGCTACGCCCTTACGCAGTTTTTCGACGTCTTCACCTTTCTTACCGATAACGATACCCGGGCGAGCAGTGTGAATGGTCACACGAATGCTTTTAGCCGGACGCTCGATAACGATACGAGATACAGACGCTTTAGCCAGTTCCTTGTTCAGGTACTGACGAACTTTAAAGTCGCTGTCCAGGTTGTCAGCGAATTCTTTGGTGTTCGCGAACCAGGTAGAGTTCCATGGTTTTACAATACCCAGGCGAATACCATTAGGATGTACTTTCTGACCCATTGCTAGTCTCCAGAGTCTCAGCGATCGGACACAACCACAGTGATGTGGCTGGTGCGCTTCAGAATGCGATCTGCACGACCTTTCGCACGCGGCATAATGCGTTTCATGCTCGGGCCTTCGTCTACGAAAATTTTCGTGACTTTCAGATCGTCAATGTCAGCGCCATCGTTGTGTTCAGCGTTAGCAATGGCAGATTCCAGGACTTTCTTAACCAATACAGCCGCTTTCTTATTGGTGTAGGTCAGAATATCCAGAGCCTGCGACACTTTCTTACCGCGGATCAGGTCAGCCACCAGGCGAACCTTCTGAGCAGAAGAACGAGCATGGCGATGTTTAGCGATAGTTTCCATCTCTTCCTCCTACTTATTTCTTCTTGGCTTTTTTATCAGCCGCGTGACCGCGATAAGTACGGGTCGGTGCGAATTCACCCAGTTTGTGACCGACCATTTCGTCGGAAACAAATACTGGAACGTGCTGACGACCATTATGGACAGCGATGGTCAAACCGATCATGTTTGGAAAGATCGTTGAACGACGGGACCAAGTGCGCAGGGGCTTCTTGTCACCGCTTTCCACCGCTTTCTCTACCTTCTTCAGCAAGTGCAGGTCAATAAAAGGACCTTTCTTGAGAGAACGTGGCATGGCTTATCCTCTAAAATTATTTGCTACGGCGACGTACGATGAATTTATCAGTACGCTTGTTGCTGCGGGTCTTCTTACCTTTGGTCTGAACGCCCCACGGAGTTACCGGGTGCTTACCAAAGTTACGACCTTCACCACCACCATGTGGGTGATCCACCGGGTTCATCGCCGTACCGCGAACGGTCGGACGAACACCACGCCAGCGTGCAGCACCTGCTTTACCCAGAACGCGCAGCATATGCTCAGCGTTACCAACTTCGCCCAGAGTCGCGCGGCAGTCAGCTTCCACTTTACGCATTTCGCCAGAACGCAGACGCAGGGTGACATAGGCACCGTCACGAGCAACGATCTGAACATAGGTACCAGCAGAACGCGCCAGCTGACCGCCTTTACCTGGTTTCATTTCTACGTTGTGAACAGTAGAACCAACCGGGATGTTGCGCATCGGCAGGGTGTTACCTGGTTTGATTGCAGCATCAACGCCAGACTGAATCTGGTCGCCAGCTTTCAGGCCTTTAGGGGCCAGGATGTAACGGCGCTCGCCGTCTTTGTACAGAACCAGCGCGATGTTCGCGGAGCGGTTCGGATCGTACTCAAGACGTTCAACAACTGCCGGGATACCGTCTTTGTTGCGTTTGAAGTCAACAATACGGTAGGCCTGTTTGTGACCACCACCGATGTGACGAGTGGTGATACGGCCATTGTTGTTACGACCACCGGATTTGCTGTTTTTTTCCAGCAACGGAGCAAAAGGTTTGCCCTTGTGCAGCTCAGGGTTAACCACTTTAACTACGTGGCGACGACCCGGAGATGTCGGTTTACATTTAACAACTGCCATTGTATTACTCCTCCGACTTACTCAGCGCCGCCGATGAAGTCCAGATTCTGGCCTTCTTTCAGGGTGACGTAAGCTTTTTTCCAGTCGCTACGACGACCGATACGCTGTCCGTGACGTTTAACTTTCCCTTTAACTACCAGGGTGTTAACGACTTCGACTTCGACTTCAAACAGTTTCTGCACAGCAGCTTTGATTTCTGCTTTAGTCGCGTCTTTAGCAACTTTGAGAACGATGGTGTTGGTTTTTTCCATCGCAGTAGACGCTTTTTCAGAAACGTGCGGTGCGCGCAGCACCTTCAGCAGACGTTCTTCACGAATCATGCCAGCATCTCCTCAACTTGCTTAACAGCATCAGCAGTCATTACGACTTTGTCGAAGGCGATCAGGCTAACCGGGTCGATACCTGTAGCATCGCGTACGTCAACCTTGTGCAGGTTACGTGCGGCCAGGAACAGGTTTTCGTCCAGTTCACCGGTGATGATCAGCACATCTTCCAGAGCCATGTCTTTCAGTTTCTGTGCCAGCAGCTTGGTTTTCGGCGCTTCTACAGAGAACTTCTCGACAACGATCAGACGATCCTGACGTACCAGTTCGGACAGGATGCTTTTCAGCGCGCCGCGGTACATCTTTTTGTTAACTTTTTGACTGTGGTCCTGCGGACGCGCAGCGAAGGTCACGCCACCAGAGCGCCAGATCGGGCTCTTGATGGAACCAGAACGCGCACGGCCGGTACCTTTCTGGCGCCACGGTTTTTTACCGGAGCCAGTTACTTCAGCACGGGTCTTCTGAGCACGAGTACCCTGACGAGCACCAGCTGCGTAAGCAACTACAACCTGGTGTACCAGCGCTTCGTTGAAATCACGACCGAAGGTAGTTTCGGAAACAGTCAGCGCGCTCTGCGCGTCTTTCAGTACTAATTCCATTGCTATCTCCTCACGCCTTCACAGCTGGTTTAACGATCAGGTCGCTACCGGTTGCACCCGGGACAGCACCTTTAACCAGCAGCAGGTTGCGCTCAGCGTCAACACGTACTACGTCCAGGCTCTGAACGGTTACACGTTCGTTACCCAGCTGACCTGCCATTTTCTTGCCTTTGAACACTTTGCCCGGAGTCTGGTTCTGACCGATAGAACCCGGAACGCGGTGAGACAAGGAGTTACCGTGGGTAGCGTCCTGGGTACGGAAGTTCCAGCGCTTAACGGTACCGGCGAAACCTTTACCTTTAGAGGTGCCAGTTACGTCAACTTTTTTAACTTCAGCAAACAGCTCAACGCTAATGCTCTGACCTACGGTGTATTCTTCGCCATCAGCGAGACGGAATTCCCACAGACCACGGCCAGCTTCTACGCCAGCTTTAGCGAAGTGACCCGCTTCCGGCTTGGTTACACGGTTAGCTTTTTTAGCACCAGTGGTAACCTGCACAGCGCGGTAGCCGTCGTTAGCCAGGTCTTTAACCTGAGTAACGCGGTTTGCTTCAACTTCGATTACGGTTACTGGGATAGAAACGCCTTCTTCAGTGAAGATGCGGGTCATACCCACTTTTTTACCGACTAAACCAATCATTGTTTCAACCTCTCAATCGCTCAATGACCTGATTAACCCAGGCTGATCTGCACGTCTACACCGGCAGCCAGATCCAGACGCATCAGAGCATCAACGGTTTTCTCGGTTGGCTCAACGATGTCAACCAGACGCTTGTGAGTGCGGATTTCGTACTGATCGCGCGCGTCTTTGTTAACGTGCGGGGAGATCAGAACGGTAAAGCGCTCTTTGCGGGTCGGCAGCGGGATCGGACCACGGACTTGCGCACCAGTGCGCTTAGCAGTCTCGACGATTTCCGCGGTTGATTGATCGATCAGACGATGATCAAACGCTTTCAGGCGGATACGGATTCTTTGGTTCTGCATGAGACCAGAGCTCCAATTATTTTATAGACGAAAATGATTACTCCTCGAACCCATTACGATTGATGGGAGAGTGTAATCGTTCTTACGTAGCCCCCCGATTGGGGGCATTGTTTGATAGCCAAAAAGAAGCTATCAGGGTTCATATCGAACCAGCCGTCATTGATGACAGGCCCGCGCATTATACGTAAATCTGGCGCTGACGCAAGCGCTGATTAGAAATTAAACATTCTTTCGTACTGTCTCGAAATTCGGTGTATCACGCCAATTCTCTTCATTTCTTTTATGGAAACTACGCGCATTGTTGCATGAACACCGTTTGGCGTGTCTTCCGGGAAGCGTATGTTATGAGTTCATTGAAGGCGCACTCAGGGAAGAAGAATGATCGCGATATGGATTTCAGCGTATATGCTGTTGAATGCAGGGCTGGTGGTAAAAGATGTGCGTGACGGTCTTCTACCTGACAACCTTACCTGCCCTCTCTTGTGGATAGGGCTTTCTTACCAGCTTATATTTGCGCCACAGCATCTGGCGGATGCTGTCACCGGAGCGCTGGCCGGATACCTTTCATTATGCTTTTTCTACTGGGCTTATCGTTGGCTGCGTGGTTATGAAGGGTTGGGGTATGGGGATGTGAAATTTTTGGGTGCACTTGGCGCCTGGCACGGATGGCAACTGCTTGGTGTTCTACTTACCATTGCTTCTTTACTTGGGCTTGCGGCCGCATTGATAGTTTATTACATAAAAGGCAAAGCATCCGTACGTAAAACCCCGCTACCTTTTGGGCCCTTTCTGGCGATAGCGGGGTTAGTGTGCAGTGGCGTCACATTCCAGATACTGACTCTATGAACGTTAGCTCTGCTCTTTAATCTGGGACTGGATGTAATTCTGCAGGCCAATTTTACCGATAAGATCCAGTTCGGTTTCCAGCCAGTCAATGTGATGCTCTTCGTCTTCAAGGATTTTAATCATAATGTCCCTGCTGACGTAGTCATGAATTGAATCGGCATAGGCGATGGCTTCACGCAGATCTTTCGCCCCTTCCATCTCAAGATTGAGATCGGAGCGCAGCATCTCTTCTACGTCTTCGCCAATGTGTAACTTGCCAAGATCCTGAAGATTTGGGATACCTTCAAGAAAGAGAATACGCTCGATATAGATATCGGCGTGCTTCATCTCATCAATGGATTCATGATACTCAACGTCGTTGAGGCGCATGAGGCCCCAGTTTTTGAACATTCTTGCATGGAGAAAGTACTGATTGATTGCGACAAGCTCATTTCCCAATAATTTATTGAGATAATTTATTATCTTAATATCACCTTTCATTTTGCTTCCCTCCGCTTCCACTACATGAAGCGTAGATGGGCTGGCGAGGAAGTCAAAATCTGAGCTTACGCAATTTCCTGGTATTCCGGAATCTGCAGCAGTTCATCCTGCATAATTTCACGCGCGGCCCGGACACACTTGCCGCACTGATTACCAATCGGCATGAATTTACGAAGCTGCTGGAAGGACTGGGGATGGTGCTGGCGTACCGCCTGCCGTATTTTTTTATCACTGATACCGTTACACAAACAAACGTACATGATGACTCCCGTTCAGTTTATGCACAGAGTGTAAATGAGAATAGTTACGATTACAACGAGACTGGAGTAGAGTTTTCTGATGCAGAATGGGCTTCTTTTGAAGACATGAATGTTTTCAAACTACTTTTCCTTATAAAACAAAAAAGGGCGCCGAAGCGCCCTTTTCAATTCTGTAGCAATTAGCCCAGAACTTTTGCAACCACGCCCGCGCCAACGGTACGGCCGCCTTCGCGGATTGCGAAACGCAGACCGTCGTCCATCGCGATCGGGTGGATCAGGGTAACAACCATTTTGATGTTGTCGCCCGGCATTACCATCTCCACGCCTTCCGGCAGTTCGATGGTGCCAGTCACATCAGTCGTACGGAAGTAGAACTGCGGACGGTAGCCTTTGAAGAACGGAGTGTGACGGCCGCCTTCATCTTTGGACAGAATGTACACTTCAGATTCGAACTTGGTGTGCGGCTTGATGGAGCCCGGCTTAGCCAGTACCTGACCACGTTCGATTTCTTCACGTTTGATACCACGCAGCAGAACACCTACGTTCTCGCCCGCACGGCCTTCGTCCAGCAGTTTGCGGAACATTTCAACGCCAGTACAGGTGGATTTCGCGGTGTCTTTGATGCCCACGATTTCAACTTCTTCACCAACCTTGATGATACCGCGCTCTACACGACCGGTAACAACGGTACCACGACCAGAGATGGAGAATACGTCTTCGATCGGCAGCAGGAACGGCTTGTCAATCGCACGCTCCGGTTCCGGGATGTAGGAATCCAGGTGACCTGCCAGCTCGATGATTTTCGCTTCCCACTCAGCGTCGCCTTCCAGCGCTTTCAGAGCAGAACCACGAACGATCGGGGTGTCGTCGCCCGGGAAGTCGTACTGAGACAGCAGCTCGCGCACTTCCATCTCAACCAGTTCCAGCAGCTCTTCGTCATCAACCATGTCGCATTTGTTCAGGAACACGATGATGTACGGAACGCCTACCTGACGACCCAGCAGGATGTGCTCACGGGTCTGCGGCATCGGGCCGTCAGTCGCAGCAACAACCAGGATAGCGCCGTCCATCTGAGCAGCACCGGTGATCATGTTTTTCACGTAGTCGGCGTGGCCCGGGCAGTCAACGTGCGCGTAGTGGCGAGTCGGGGTGTCATATTCAACGTGAGAGGTGTTGATGGTGATACCACGAGCTTTTTCTTCCGGCGCGTTATCGATCTGGTCGAATGCACGAGCAGAACCACCGTAGGTTTTCGCCAGAACGGTAGTGATGGCAGCGGTCAGGGTAGTTTTACCATGGTCAACGTGGCCGATAGTACCGACGTTGACGTGCGGTTTTGTACGTTCAAATTTTTCTTTAGACACGGCTATATTCCTTACTATAGTGCCCCCTCGCCGAGAGGGCACGGGACTTTGGTTTTAACCCTGAGGCTTATTTGCCACGGGCTTCGATAACGGCCTGAGCAACGTTGTTCGGCGCATCATCATACTTCAGGAATTCCATAGTGTATGATGCACGACCTTTGGTCAGAGAACGCAGCTGAGTTGCATATCCGAACATTTCAGACAGCGGAACTTCAGCGTGGATCTTAACGCCAGTTACTTCGGATTCCTGACCACGCAGCATACCGCGACGACGGCTCAAGTCACCGATAACGTCACCAGTGTTCTCTTCCGGAGTTTCTACTTCAACCTTCATGATCGGCTCAAGCAGAACTGGTTTTGCTTTCTTAAAGCCTTCTTTAAAGGCGATAGAAGCTGCCAGTTTAAACGCCAGTTCAGAGGAGTCAACGTCGTGGTAAGAACCGAAGTGCAGACGGATACCGATGTCTACTACCGGGTAACCTGCCAGCGGACCAGACTTCAGCTGCTCCTGGATGCCTTTATCAACGGCCGGGATGTATTCGCCAGGAATCACACCACCTTTAATGTCGTTGATGAACTCGTAACCTTTCGGGTTAGAGCCCGGCTCCAGCGGGTACATGTCGATCACAACGTGACCGTACTGACCGCGACCACCAGACTGCTTAGCATGTTTACCTTCGATGTCGGTAACTTTGCTGCGAATCGCTTCGCGGTAAGCAACCTGAGGTTTACCTACGTTAGCTTCAACGTTGAACTCACGCTTCATACGGTCAACGATGATGTCGAGGTGCAGCTCACCCATACCAGCGATGATGGTCTGGTTAGATTCTTCGTCAGTCCATACGCGGAAAGACGGGTCTTCTTTAGCCAGACGGCCCAGAGCCAGACCCATTTTTTCCTGGTCAGCTTTGGTTTTCGGTTCAACCGCGATAGAGATTACCGGCTCTGGGAACTCCATGCGTTCCAGAATGATCGGGTGATCCGGGTTACACAGGGTGTCACCAGTGGTCACGTCTTTCAGACCGATTGCAGCCGCGATGTCGCCTGCGCGAACTTCTTTGATCTCTTCACGTTTGTTAGCGTGCATCTGTACGATACGACCGAAACGCTCACGTGCGGATTTCACGGAGTTCAGGATGGTATCACCAGAGTTAACCACACCAGAGTACACGCGGAAGAACGTCAGGTTACCAACGAACGGGTCGGTAGCGATTTTGAACGCCAGTGCAGAGAACGGCTCTTCATCGCTAGCGTGACGCTCAGCCGGAGTATCTTTACCGTCGTCCAGGATACCGTTGATCGCAGGTACGTCAACCGGGGATGGCAGGTAATCAATTACCGCATCCAGCATCGCCTGTACGCCTTTGTTTTTGAACGCCGAACCACAGGTTACCAGGATGATTTCGTTGTTCAGAACGCGCTGACGCAGAGCTTTTTTGATCTCTTCTTCAGTCAGTTCTTCACCACCCAGGTATTTCTCCATCAGCTCTTCAGAAGCTTCAGCTGCGGACTCGATCAGGTTCTGGTGCCATTCGTCAGCCAGGTCCTGCATGTCAGCCGGGATATCTTCGTATTCGAAGGTTACGCCCTGGTCTGCATCGTTCCAGTTGATGGCTTTCATTTTCACCAGGTCAACAACACCGGTGAAACCTTCTTCAGCACCAATCGCCAGCTGCAGCGGAACCGGGTTCGCGCCCAGACGGGTTTTGATCTGACCAACAACTTTCAGGAAGTTCGCGCCCATGCGGTCCATTTTGTTAACGAACGCAATACGCGGAACTTTGTATTTGTTAGCCTGACGCCATACGGTTTCAGACTGCGGCTGAACACCACCAACTGCGCAGTAAACCATTACCGCACCGTCAAGGACACGCATGGAACGTTCTACTTCGATGGTGAAGTCAACGTGCCCCGGGGTGTCGATGATGTTGATACGATGCGGTTCATACTGCTTAGCCATACCAGACCAGAATGCGGTAGTCGCAGCGGAGGTAATGGTAATACCACGCTCCTGCTCCTGTTCCATCCAGTCCATAGTTGCGGCGCCGTCATGAACTTCACCGATTTTGTGGTTTACACCGGTGTAGAACAGAATACGTTCGGTAGTAGTGGTTTTACCGGCGTCGATGTGCGCACTGATACCGATGTTACGGTAGCGTGCAATAGGTGTTGTACGAGCCATTTGATTCCTCTATTGCCTTAGGCGTTCAGGATAAGTTACCCAGAGCGGGCGGCTTACCTGAAGCGCCCGTCTGGTGACTAACATGCCGCAGGGATTACCAGCGGTAGTGTGCGAACGCCTTGTTGGCTTCTGCCATACGGTGAACGTCTTCACGTTTCTTAACTGCAGTACCTTTGTTGTCTGCAGCATCAGAAAGTTCGTTCGCCAGGCGCAGAGCCATGGATTTATCACCGCGTTTACGAGCAGCTTCAACGATCCAACGCATTGCCAGAGCATTGCGGCGAACCGGACGGACTTCAACCGGAACCTGGTAGGTAGAACCACCAACGCGGCGAGACTTAACTTCTACAGTCGGGCGCACGTTTTCGAGAGCGACTTCGAAAGCTTCCAGTTCAGATTTACCAGAGCGCTGAGCCAGGGTCTCCAGCGCGCTGTATACGATTGATTCTGCAGTAGATTTTTTACCATCTACCATCAGGATATTGACAAATTTAGCCAGCAGTTCTGATCCGAACTTCGGATCCGGCAGAATTTTACGCTGACCAATGACGCGACGACGTGGCATGGAAATACTCCGTTGTTAATTCAGGATTGTCCAAAACTCTACGAGTTTAGTTTGACATTAAAGTTAAAACGTTTGGCCTTACTTAACGGAGAACCATTAAGCCTTAGGACGCTTCACGCCATACTTGGAGCGAGCCTGCTTACGGTCTTTAACGCCGGAGCAGTCAAGCGCGCCACGCACGGTGTGGTAACGAACACCCGGGAGGTCTTTAACACGACCGCCACGGATCAGGATCACGGAGTGCTCCTGCAGGTTGTGACCTTCACCACCGATGTAGGAAGTCACTTCAAAACCGTTAGTCAGACGAACACGGCATACTTTACGCAGTGCGGAGTTCGGTTTTTTCGGAGTGGTGGTATATACGCGAGTACATACACCACGTTTTTGCGGGCAAGCTTCCAGCGCCGGCACGTTGCTCTTAGCAACTTTGCGAGCGCGAGGTTTGCGAACCAGCTGGTTAACTGTTGCCATTAAATAGCTCCTGGTTTTATAGCTTTTGCTTCGTAAACACGTAATAAATCGCCCTCATATAATATGAGGACGCGGAATTTTAGGGCTGTGCTTTAAGGGTGTCAAGAAATATACAGCGTTCGCACGTTACCAGGCCATCTGACTTGCGTGTTTTACGGTAAGGTTGACGAACTCAGTATAGCTAATCGTATCGATGCTGCTCGAAATTTGAGCGACAAGGCCGCGAGCTTCCACATCGTTTTCTAAGGCGACAACCCGGGCGGGCGACGCCAGCAGCACGGCGAGATAGCGGCTGTCGTGAAGCGCGGCGACCACGCCGTTTTGCATCAGAAGAATGTCATCGCCCGAACGCACAAGGCGCAGCAGCGCGTGAATATCCACCTGCCAGGGCGAGCGAGAAAGCGTATACAGCATGGCGTTCCTTAAAATGTCAGCACGACGTCGTAACCATCGAGGCGTTCGCGCAGCGCTGCGGCGTCCAGCGCCTCGACATCAATCACAAAGGCGTGTTCTTCACTAAGCCCGCGCTCCTGCAGCGATTCCCGGCAAATATAGCAGCGCTCAATATCGTACAACGGCAGAACTTTAAACGTAGAGATATAATCGCGGCTCAGGACCGCCTGTGGATGCTGACCCGGCAGAATCTGAAAAACGCCGTCGCTCAGAAAAAAGACGCCAATCTCTTCCGTTAACGCAGACATTGCCAGCAGCGCGTCGAGCCCTTCGCGGCCCGCCGAGGTGCCATGCGGTGCCTGGGTAAAGACAAAAGCCACCTGTTTCATTAAAACTCTACCACCCTGTCGCAGGTCAGCGCGGCTTCAGCCAGCGCGCCCAGGCCGCTCAGTTGAAAGCCGGGCTGAAGGTTCGCACCGGTAAGGCCCTGCGCTCGCGCTTCATTTTCATCTGTCACTCCGCGACGCAGCGCAGCCGCCACGCAGATATGCAGCGCGACGCCGTTTTCGTCGTGAAGCTGTTGCCAGGCGCGCACCAGATCGAACTCGTCACTCGCGGGCGACGTGAACTGATTCGCGTTGTAGATCCCTTCCCGATAAAAAAAGACGCTTTCAAGGCTGTGCCCTTCCGCCAGCAACGCTTTCGCAAACTGTAAGGCGCTGCTCGCCTGCTGCGTGCCATAGGCCGGGCCGGTAACCATCAAGGTAAAGCGCATTAACGTTCATGCCCCTGAAAATCACCGTTCTTGAACTGACGGATATACAGATAAACCGTGTGCTTGGAGATATTCAGCCGGTCGGCCACCTGATTAATAGCGTCTTTAATATCAAAAATGCCTTTCTCGTAAAGGTTAAGGACAATCTGGCGGTTCTTGGCGTTGTTCGAGACATTGCGGTCCGCGTTCACCTCTTCAATGGTGAACTCCAGCGTCTGGGTCACAAGATCTTCCACGGACGAGGCAAAGTTCACGGAAGACGGCACTTCCTGCGTTTCCGGCGGTACAAAGGTGCTCATAATCTGGGAGAACGGCACATCCAGGTTCATATTAATGCACAGCAGACCGATCACACGATGTTCCCGGTTACGGATGGCGATAGTCACCGATTTCATCAGAACGCCGCTTTTCGCGCGGGTGAAATAGCACTTTGAGACGCTACTGTCAGCGCCGGTCATATCGTGCAGCATACGCAGTGCCAGATCGGTAATCGGCGAGCCGATTTTGCGTCCTGTGTGTTCGCCGTTAGCGATGCGGATAGCCGAGCATTTCAGATCCTGCAGGGAATGCAGCACAATTTCACAGTGGGAGCCGATGAGCATCGCTAACCCGTCCACGACCGCTTCGTAGGAACGCAAAATATCAAAGTCGGTCTGTTCGAAGGGACGCTGATCCAGCAGATCGAGTTCGCTGGCCTCATTGGTTAATAGCGAATTGGACATGAAAACATACCACCCTTTACAGCGAGCCTGTCGTCTCTCAAGGTCTGGGCAGACTCATCATTCAGTTGTTACGTAACTCGCTAAAGTAATACAGCGGGCGCAACACTAGCCAGCTTTTATTATACGTGGCCCGGATAAAAAAACCGCCGCCCGGAGGCGGCGGTCTGCGAAGCGTTACTTCGCTTTGGCAGCGTCGTCGGCTTTATCGCCCGCGGCGGCCTTCGGTGCGGCGTCTGCTTTCGCCGCCGGATTGATATCCAGCAGTTCTACGTCAAACACCAGGGTGGAGTTAGCCGGAATACCCGGAACGCCGTTTTTGCCGTAAGCCAGCTCAGGCGGGATGACCAGCTTGATTTTGCCGCCTTTCTTAATGTTTTTCAGGCCTTCGGTCCAGCCCGGGATCACACCATCAAGACGGAAAGAGAGCGGCTCGCCACGCTTGTAGGAGTTATCGAACTCCTGACCGTCGATAAGCGTGCCTTTGTAGTTAACCACAACGGTGTCGCTCTCTTTCGGCGCAGCGCCGGTGCCTTCTTTCTCAACTTTATACAGCAGGCCGGTAGAAGAGGTCTTCACGCCCTTCTCTTTGGCGAATTTGTCACGGAAGGCTTTGCCTTTCGCTTCGTTTTCAGTCGCGTCTTTCTCGACTTTCGCCTGAGCGGCGCCTTTTACGCGAGTTTCAAAAGCCTGCAGAGTCTGCTCGATTTCCTGGTCAGAGAGTTTGCTCTTATCAGCAAACGCATCCTGGACACCGGCGATCAGCTGGTTTTTATCCAGTTTGATGCCCAGTTTTTCCTGCTCTTTCAGGGAGTTTTCCATGTAACGGCCCAGTGATGCACCCAGCGCGTAAGCCGATTTCTGATCATCGTTCTGGAATGCAGCTTTGCTGTCAGCGGCAGCAGGCGTCTGCTGCTGTGTGGCTGGCGCAGCAAAAGTCAGAGGCGCGTTGAACGCCACAGCCATCGTGGTCGCCAGCAGCGTTACTTTAAACAGTGATTTCATCCATTATCTCCAGGGTTGGGGCCTCTCACCCCAGGGTTATCTTAAAAACGAAAGTCGTACTATAAAACGTCGCAGCGGAAATCAACATAACCACTTTTCCGTTTCGGGCGTTATTTCAGACTTAATTTGTTTAAATAAGTTTCTTTCTGTTGAAGCAACCCGGCAGAATCCGGAAAAGTTGCGTAGAATCGCGACGCAAAGGGGGAAACATCATGCACAACGAATCGACTGAACACCGTATCGCTGAACTGGAGAGCCGGCTGGCGTTTCAGGAAACCACTATTGAAGACTTAAACGCCGCCATCACAAAGCATGAGCTGGAGCTCGCGAAGATGCGCGAACAGCTCAAAATTATGGTGGAGAAAATCAAAGCCTCGCAGCCGTCAATGATCGCATCGCAGGCGGAAGAAACACCGCCGCCGCATTACTGACGGGTAAATCGCGGGCAGTAAAAAGGGGCGCCGGAGCGCCCCTTTTTTATCAGGCTTAGTGGCAACCGCAGCCGCCGTTACCGCAACCGCCTTTGCCGTGCTCGTGGCTATGGCCGTGACCGCCGCAGCAACCGTCATGGTCGTGATCGTGGTCATGATGATGGCCGTTCGCGCCGTGAACGTGGCCGTGAGCCAGTTCTTCTTCGGTCGCTTCGCGGATAGCAACGACTTCCACGTTGAAGTTCAGGTTCTGGCCCGCCAGCATGTGGTTGCCGTCAACCACAACGTGGTCGTCGCCCACTTCGGTAATTTCTACCGGTACCGGGCCCTGATCGGTTTCCGCCAGGAAGCGCATGCCAACCTGCAGCTCGTCAACGCCCATGAAGACGTCTTTCGGTACGCGCTGTACCAGATTTTCATCGTACTGGCCGTAAGCGTCGTTAGCGCCTACGTTCACATCGAATTTATCGCCAACGTCATGGCCTTCCAGCGCTGCTTCCAGGCCGGAAATCAGGGAGCCGTGACCATGCAGGTAGTCCAGCGGCGCACTCACCGGAGACTCATCAACCAATACACCGTCTTCTGTACGTACCTGATAGGCCAGGCTGACCACCAGGTCTTTTGCTACTTTCATGATATCTCCTGAGTGAGGAAAAAAGACTGGCGCCGATTGTAGCCCAAATCGACGCCTGTGTACCCTTTAGCTTAAAGAAACCTGGGGCATCTCGCTAGTCGGGATGAAAAATCCCTATGACTTGCTCATCTTTGCGAACCTTCTCGCGAACTTCTTTGTCCGCCTCGCGCATCTGATGCCCGCACTTTACGCACTCGACAATATCGACCTGATTTTCACGCCACATGGCGAGAGAATCCTGCGCCTGGCATTTCGGGCAGACGGCCCCGGCAATAAAACGTTTACGCACAGCCATAGGTTCACCTTCTATTCAAATTCGTCCCAGCCGTCGAGCTGGCGTCGTTCCTGCTGCATCTCACGGTGGAAAATCTCCTCCAGCTCGCGACGCGCCTCGCGGACACGGGAAATTTGCGCGTTATCGGTATGTACCGGCATCAGTTCGCGCAGCATCCGCATATCAAGACGGCGGAAATGGAGCTGTGCGCGCTGCGCCTGATGTGGATGCATGCCTAGCGAAATCAGGGTTTTACGCCCAAGCTCCAGCGCGCTGGAGAACGTCTCGCGCGAAAACTGCTTCACGCCAGCCTGCAAAAGCTCATGCGCCTCAACGCGCCCGCGCGCCCGCGCCAGGATCTCCATCTGCGGAAAGTGCTGCTGGCAGAGATGCACGATGCGCATCGTATCTTCCGGATCGTTACAGGTGACGACGATAGACTGCGCGGATTCGGCCCCGGCGGCGCGCAACAGCTCAAGCTCGGTGGCGTCGCCATAGTAAACCTTATAGCCATATTTTCGCATCAGGTTGACCGCGCTGATATCGCGCTCCAGCACCGTAATACGCATTTTGTTGGCCATCAGCAGGCGGCCAATCACCTGCCCGAAACGCCCGAAGCCGACGATAATCACTTGCGGCTTATCATCTTCCACGTAGGGCATTTCGGCATCTTCATCCGGTACGTTAAAGTGGCGCGCCAGCAGCCGGTCAATGCCTTTCATCACCAGCGGCGTGGTCATCATCGAGAGCGTTACCGTCACCAGCAGCAGCGCCATCTGGTCATTGTGGAAAAGCTTCTGCGACGAGGCGCTGGAGAAGAGCACAAACGCGAACTCCCCGCCCTGGCTCAGCACGCCCGCGAACGGCAGCCGCTCGGTGCGCCGCAGCCCCTGAAAACGCCCGAGACCGTACAGCACCGCCATTTTGACGCTCACCAGCACCACCACGCTCATCACGACCCACAAAATATGGGTATAGAGAACGCCCAGATTCAGCGCCATGCCGACGGAGATAAAAAACAGCCCCAGCAGCAGCCCTTTGAAAGGCTCGATGGCGATTTCCAGTTCGTGGCGATATTCGCTCTCGGCCAGCAGAATGCCCGCGATAAACGTGCCGAGCGCCATAGAAAGCCCAAGCAAATCCATAAACAGCGCGGAGCCCAGCACCAGCAGCAGCGCGGCGGCGGTAAACACCTCGCGCACGCCGGAACCGGCAATAAACCGAAACACCGGGCGCAGGAGATAACGCCCGCCCACCAGCATGACGGCGAACGCGAGCACTTTCATGCCAATTTTCAGCCAGTCCGGGTGTTCATCACCGTTGCCGGCCAGTAAAGGCACCATCGCCAGCGCCGGGATCACCGCGAGATCCTGAAACAGCAGCACGGAGAATCCTAGCTGGCCGCCTTCGGTGCGGTTCATGCCTTTGTCGCGCATCAGTTGCAATGCCATCGCGGTAGACGACATCGCAAGGCCGATACCGCCCACCACGGCTGCCTGCCACGCGAAATCAGTGAGCATCAGCAGCCCCGCCAGCACTACCGCACTTAACAACACCTGGGCAGCGCCGATGCCGAAAATAGAGCGCCGCAGTTTCCAGAGTTTTGACGGGTTCAGTTCAAGCCCTATCAGGAACATCAGAAACACAACGCCCAGCTCTGAAAAGTGCAGGATCTCGTCGACGTCGCTGATAAAGCCAAGCCCCCACGGGCCGATGGCAATTCCCGCCAGCAAGTAGCCGAGCACCGCGCCGATACCCAGGCGCGCCGCGATTGGCACCGCCACTACCGCGGCGAAAAGAAACAGAATGCCTGCCAGCAGCAGATCCGAACCTTCCATCAAAAGCCTCCCGGCGTTAACGGGTCCGCCAGCCAGCGTTCATACGCGCGGCCATGAGACGCCAGTTCGGAAAGCGACTGACGCCGCGCCCAGTAAATAATCAGCGGTGTCATCCAGTGCATACGGCACATGGCGGCGGTCAGCTCGAAAGGCCGCAGGATGTCGCTCAGGGCGTAGCGGTTAAACCCGTCCGGGCGATAGGCCGTCTCCGGCTCGCCGGTCGTAATGACGCAGCGCCAGTATTTGCCGGCAAGCTGATTGCCACCCACGCCGCTCGCGAAACCGCGGCTTAACACGCGGTCGAACCACTCTTTTAGCAGCGCCGGACAGCTATAGGTATAAAGCGGGAACTGAAAAACAATCACATCGTGATCGCGCAGCAATGCCTGCTCATGGCTGATATCAATAAAGAAATCGGGATAGTGGGCATAGAGGTCATGCACCGTGACATTTGGTAATTGCAGAGCCGGCTTAAGCAAAACCCGGTTGGCCACCGAGTCCTGAGATTCCGGATGGGCATACAGCAGCAAAACTTTCGCTGTCTGTGACATCATTCCCCTCCAGGGCGTCGTCATTGTTACTATTTTGGGCTACCATGGCGGCCCCACGCGGTGCCCAAAGCATCACGTTACATGAATATAATGACAATTTAACATAGTCTGAATCTACGGCGCCTTATGATTGTTTTCTCCTCGTTACAAATTCGTCGCGGCACTCGCGTGCTGCTGGACAACGCCACCGCTACGATCAATCCGGGCCAGAAAGTGGGCCTGGTGGGCAAAAACGGCTGCGGCAAATCCACGCTCCTGTCGCTTCTGAAAAACGAGATTAGCGCCGACGGCGGGAGTTTCACCTACCCCGGCACCTGGCAGCTCGCCTGGGTGAATCAGGAAACGCCTGCGCTCGCGCAGCCCGCCATGGAGTATGTGATTGACGGCGACCGCGAATACCGCGCTTTTGAGCATGAGCTGAACGAGGCCACCGAGCGCAACGACGGTCACGCCATCGCCGCGGCGCACGGCAAGCTGGACGCCATCGACGCGTGGACCATTCGCTCGCGCGCCGCGAGCCTTCTGCACGGGCTGGGCTTCAGCAATGAACAGCTGACGCGCCCGGTGAGCGATTTCTCCGGCGGCTGGCGCATGCGTCTTAACCTCGCGCAGGCGCTGATTTGCCGCTCCGATCTGCTGCTGCTTGACGAACCGACCAACCACCTCGATCTCGACGCGGTCATCTGGCTGGAGAAATGGCTGAAAAGCTATAACGGCACGCTGATCCTTATCTCGCACGACCGCGATTTCCTGGATCCGGTGGTGGACAAAATCATTCATATCGAACAGCAAAATATGTTCGAGTACACCGGCAACTACAGCTCGTTCGAGCGCCAGCGCGCCACGCGTCTTGCCCAGCAGCAGGCAACGTATGAAAGCCAGCAGCAGCGCGTCGCGCATCTGCAAAGCTTTATCGACCGCTTTAAAGCGAAAGCGTCTAAGGCGAAGCAGGCGCAGAGCCGCATTAAAATGCTGGAGCGCATGGAGCTGATTGCGCCTGCCCACGTGGATAACCCATTCCACTTCAGCTTCCGCGCGCCGGAGAGCCTGCCTAATCCCCTGCTGAAAATGGAAAAAGTCAGCGCCGGTTATGGCGAGCGCATCATTCTGAACTCTATCAAGCTCAACCTGGTGCCTGGCTCGCGCATCGGTCTGCTGGGGCGCAACGGCGCAGGCAAATCGACGCTCATCAAACTGCTGGCAGGCGAACTTGCGCCAGTCAGCGGTGACATTGGGCTTGCCAAAGGCATCAAGCTTGGTTACTTCACGCAGCATCAGCTGGAGTTTTTACGCGCCGACGAATCGCCGTTGCAGCATCTGGCGCGCATCGCCCCGCGTGAAACCGAACAGCAGCTGCGCGACTATCTCGGCGGCTTCGGCTTCCAGGGCGATAAAGTTACGGAAGTTACCGAGCGGTTCTCCGGCGGCGAGAAAGCGCGTCTGGTGCTGGCGCTGATCGTCTGGCAGCGCCCTAATCTGCTGCTGCTCGATGAACCGACCAACCACCTGGATCTCGATATGCGCCAGGCGCTGACCGACGCGCTGATCGAATTCGAAGGCGCGCTGGTGGTGGTCTCGCACGACCGTCACCTGATTCGCTCCACCACCGACGATCTCTATCTGGTGCACGACGGCAAAGTCGAACCGTTCGACGGCGATCTGGACGATTACCAGCAGTGGCTCAGCGACGTGCAGAAGCAGGAGAGCCAGAGCGACGACGCCAGCCGCGAAAAAGAGAACGGCAACAGCGCGCAGGCGCGCAAAGATCAGAAGCGCCGCGAGGCGGAGCTGCGCACCCAGACGCAGCCGCTGCGTAAAGAGATAACGCGTCTGGAAAAAGAGATGGAAAAGCTCAACGCCACGCTTGCGGGCGTCGAAGAGAAGCTCGCCGACAGCGCCATTTACGATCCGGCTCGCAAAGCGGAGATGAATGAGTGTCTGCAAACGCAGGCGAAAACCAAAGCCGCGCTGGAAGAGTGCGAAATGGCCTGGCTGGACGCCCAGGAATCGCTGGAGCAGATGTTAAATCAGCCGTAACGTTCCACGCTGGCAGCCCGCCTGCCAGCGTGGCAAGGGCTGCGTCGGGCGCAGACTAAACCTGTAAACCCGGCGCAGCGGGCCATCTTTGATTACGCGTTATACCGCCCTGAGACGCACATTCAGAAATATGCCAATTGCATACGGCAATTAATACCCTTTCAAAACCGTTGAAACAAAGATCATCTTTGCTTACTCTCCAGGCATTCTGCACACAGGCAACGCGTATTATGCAGCGCGGTTATCCCTTAGCCCGTCGATAAAAACTGTCGCTCTGTCTGATGACTCTCCCCTGCCTGCCAGGCGTCGGGGTAATACTGCCGCCGCCGTGGCGACGATAAAAAGGAAACCGTTAATGACAGATACGACCCCGGTCACTGACCTGTCGCCCCTGCCGGCGGCAACGCAAGATATTTTACCTGCAGGGGAAGTATTAACCCCTGAACAACAGCAGGAAGTCGAAAAGCTCGTCAGCCAGATAGACATTACCGATCCCGTGATGTCGCTTTCCTGGGGTGCGAAAACCATGGGTGAGATCTCCCGGTTTTCCGATGCCCTGCTTGAGCAAGTGCAGGCGAAGGATGCTGGCGTCGTGGGTGAACAGTTGACCGATTTGCTGAGTAAAGTTAAAGCGGTGGATCTAACCGCGTTCAGTGAAAAACCCGGCTTTTTGGCTTCCGTGCCCCTGGTCGGCAAGCTGTTTAATCGCCTTGAGCACACGCTATTAACCTATCAAACGCTGGCCCGTCAGGTGGAAAACATCTCCGGTAAGCTCGAAGACGCGATGGTCGATTTACTGCGTAATATTTCCACGCTTGAGCAGCTCTTTATTCGCAATCGCGACTATTACCAGCAAATCAATCTGCATATTATCGCCGGCAAGCTAAAAATCGCTCAGTTACAGAACACCGACCTGCCCCTCGCCCAGCAGCAGGCGTCTGGTGATGCGCTGCAGATGCAGACCGCGCGCGACCTGGCCGCCAATATTCAACGCTTTGAGCGTCGTCTTCATGATCTGATGCTCTCCCGCACGATTGCCGTCCAGACCGCGCCACAGATTCGCCTGATGCAGAGCAACAGCCAGTCGCTGGCGGAGAAAATCCAGAGCAGCCTGCTTACCACCATCCCGGTGTGGAAAACCCAACTGGTGCTGGCGCTATCGCTGAATACCCAGCGGCAGGCGACAAAACTACAGAAAGATGTCGCAGATACCACTAATGACATGCTGCGCCGCAACGCAGAGTTACTTCAGACCGGCACAATAGAAACGGCTCGCGAAGTGGAACGTTCTGTCGTGGATATCGACACGCTACGCGATGTCCATACTCGTCTGTTAACGACCCTTGAAGAGTCTGTCGCTATCGCCAGCAATGCCCGCGCAAGCCGTCAGAGCGTTGAAAAAGAGCTCTCTGTGATGGAAGACGAACTGCGCACGCGCCTGTCAAATATCGCCAGCAGCACTGCGCATCAGGCATAAATCTTTCCCGCCGGATGCGGATGTCGCCGCGTCCCGTATGTGATGAGAAAAAGCATGGCTACTTTTTTAGACGCGTTTCATAACAAACGCTGGAAGCGTGTCGTTATCCAGCTGTTTATTCTGCTATTTTCTTCAAGCTTCGTGACAACACAGCTGGCGGATGCCGTAGCAAGAACGCATGACACCTCCGATGCCTTCAGGAGCGCGCTTTCTGTTTCGTGCTGGATGGGGTTTATCCTGCTTGCCCGCACGCTGTTTTACGATCGCGTGGCGTTTACCGTCGGTGTGCTTGTGGGGCTTTTCTGGCCGGGGGCGAATGCCGGCTTCGCCTTCTGGGCAGGCAGCGTGGCGCTGGTGACCTATCTCCTGCGCAACCTGAAGCCCTTTCAAAAAATCTATATCTGGTATCTCGCTGTTGGAGGGATAGCCTGTCAGGCTTACTTCGAGGCTTTTGGCACGCAGTCATTATCGCCAGGGTATCTGATTTTCGCCGTCGCCCTTGTCGCCATCGGGATGGGCTGGACGCCGATTTACAATGCTCTTCGCCAGCGCATCGCAGCATTCAAAAATAAACGCTTCGGGAAAACGGCCACGCCCGCCGTCGGGCAACCTCAGGCAGTGCAGAAGTCGTCTGCCGAGTTCGACCCTCAACGTGAGATCAATTATCTGGTCTCTTTACAAGGACTGGCACCGGAGCAGCAGACGGAAATTGACGGCATCATCAATTACACGCATCTGATCATGCACTGTATTGAAACCGATCCTAAAGATGTGGAGCCGGGAACCAAATTCCTGCAGCGCTATTTGCCTGCGGTAAGGGAGATTACGCTGAAAAGCCATCGTCTTGTGGAGCAGCAAGTGGAGAATAGCGACGCCGCTGAAATTAACGCCCGCAGCGCCGCCATGCTGAAAACGCTGCATTCCGCCTTCAGCCAGCATCATGCCCGCCTGTTAGAAAACGATAAGACCGAACTCGCTATTGAAATGAGCACGCTCGACAAAATGCTGAAAACCGACGGTTACGTGTAATTTAATGAATGTGCGCCTGCATACGCAGGCGCCGTCAGAAGGGATACTACACGGGCGCGAACGCCCGGTGCGCTGGATTAACGCTGCGCCGCGAGGCGCTGGCGCAGGGTTTCCAGATGCTCCACGCCGTGAAGTTTGCCATCCAGGAAACGGGTTTTCAGTTCACCCTGCTGTTCCTGTTCCAGCGTCTGTTCGTCAAACAGCTGATAGTCGCCGTTGTCGTCACGCTCGACGCGCAGCAGCCCGCGCGCTGAGCGTTTCAGTCCGCTGTCGGTTTTCGGCTCTTTGAAAATCATGCGGCCCACGCCGTTCACTTCGCCGTATGTCGCTTTCATCGCAAACCCGAAGGTATCGCGGGTGTTGTACTGATAGGTAAACGAACCGACGCCGAACACCACATTAGAGCTGGCGAAGCCTTTCGCCGCCAGACGGCGCAGGATCTCTTCGGCGCGCTCAAGCGTAATGGAATCGCCGTAAATCAGCCCCACATGCGGGTCGAGCACTTTGAAGCCTTTGTCATTCACGGTGCCGCCGAAAATTTCCCACAGCACTTCTACAGAGCCTTTCTCTTCCGGCGTGCGATCGGCGCGCGTGTCGTCATCGGCACCGGTGCCGCAGAGGATCTCCACCGGGTCGCCGCTGTCCGGGCGGAACACCACGCGGCCTTCACGCGCCATAATCTGCGTTTTCAGCTCACGGGTATATTCCGTGATAACGCGCCAGTAATCCCAGGTGTCCGAGACAATCGAGACAAAGCCGTTCGGGTAGAGATCGCAAATCAGGCGGCGGAACGTCTCGATTTCGCTCTCTTTTTCACCCATGCACATCACGCTGTGCTCGGTCGCCGGGATGGACGCGGCAATAAAGCACTCCTGGCCCTGGGTGTAGTAATCGCGGGCGTAGAGCATCGACGGAATATTATCGGTGCCTTTAAAGCTCAGCAGGTGGCCGCAGCCCGCCTGCGCGGTGTCCTGAAGGCCGGACATGCCGCGAAACGAGAAATCGTGGCACTGAAAATCGAGGTGGCTTACGTCAGAGCAGGTTTTCTCTGCCCAGCGCTCGCAGATAGTCCGGTAGTGATGCGCGATAGTGGCGTTAGTGGAGGATTTCCACAGCTCCGCCGAGAGCACGGTTTCCAGGTAGTTCACCAGCCAGAAGAATTCCGGAAGGGTATTGGTAATGGTCAGCACCGGCACTTTCATCGCCACTTTGCTGCCTTCATCCAGCGCTTTGATATGCAGCGGCAGATAACCAAGCTGATGCAGCGCGCGAATGTGATCCGCGCTGACAGCGCCCTTGCCGATATAGCTGTCCATTACCGCCTGATACTCGCCTACCACTTCCGCCTCAGGGCGCGCGAAGAACTGCTCGTTAAACAGATCGACCAGGAACCATTGCAGGAATCCCTGCAGGCCGAAGAACACCAGTTTACCGTCCGCGACAGGAGAGTGGAAATGACGGTCGCTGCGCGGCGTAAAGTTGGAATAGACTTTAGTGGTGCCTGCCGGGTACTGCTCGCGGTGCGACACTTTGTAGCCATCAATAGCCAGAATCGGATTCATGTTCATCGCCCTTCTCCTTACGCGTTATAAATTGTATTGATATCAATCATTTCTACCCGTTCCTGCGCCAGTTCAGCGGGCGCGAAGGAGGTGGTCGTATACAGCTTATCAATGCCGTTATTCAGCAGGTTTTCGACGCCTTTAGAAAACACGCCGTGGGTGACGTAGAGACTGACGCTGCTTGCCCCGGCGTCACGCAGCACCAGGGCTGAGCCGATAAACGTGCCGCCCGCATCGCAGAGATCGTCCACAATCAGCACCGCTTTGCCTTTCACGTCACCGTCCACCAGGCGAAAACCGGTCAGCTCGCCGGTCACGACGTTGCGCTGTTTGGTCAGAATGGCAAATTCATGAACGCCCGCCGCCTGCGCGACGGCATGGATTTTTTTAAGCGCCCCGGCATCGGGTGCCACCAGCATTAACTCGCCGGCCTTCAGGGCACGCTCCAGCGTCTTGCTTTGTAACAGGCAACGCTCCTGCGGGATAGCCACCAGATTTTCAATCGCGGCGGCAGCGGCTTCGCTGTGCGGGTCGAGTACGATCACTTTGTCGAAACCGAGGGTGTTCAGCTGGCGGGCGAAGACTTTCAGCGCGAAGCTGTCACCCGGCTGCATGTGCCTGTCCTGGCGGGCATACGGCAGCCACGGCAGTTCCAGATGGCTGAAGCGCACGTCACAGTGCTGGCGCACCGCGTCGGTAAGCTGCGCCAGCAGCATGAAATCGTCCATCGTTTTCATGGCGGCGGCGCGAATACGCATCAGCGAGGCGACGCGCGGCAGTTCGCCGGTCACTTTCGCCCACACGGCGCCGTCAGGAAAACGCCCGGTCTGTGTTGCAATCTCTTGTCCGTCTACCATCAGTTGCGGCTGCATCATTTTCGCCCCCGGTTAATTAGTTTATGTCCTTGCGACACATTTAATATTGTCCAAGAGACACTAATAAGCAAGCGAAATTTTCGCCGCACTGGCTAAAAAATAGCATGTTGCTGAAAATTAAAACATTACAGGTTTGCTTTGTCCCGGCGTTCAGGGCTGATAAACTTGTCTCTGAGACAATTAAACGGAGCGGTGCATGACCACTGAAGCGGAATATCTGGAAACTTATGACCCTGCGCGGTTCCCTTCCCCGCTGGTGACCGTCGACAGCGTGCTGTTCACCCTGCACGATCAGGCGCTCTGCGTGCTGCTGGTACAGCGCGCCCGTCAGCCGCAGCAGGGCCGCTGGGCGCTGCCCGGCGGGTTTATCGATATGCAGAAAGATGATTCCACCCACGCGACGGCGCTGCGTAAGCTCACCGAGAAAACCGGCGTGCGCCCGTCATGGCTTGAGCAACTGGAGACGTTTTCCGGCCCGGAGCGTGACCCGCGCGGCTGGAGCCTCACCACCGCCTGGTTTGCGCTTATCGCCTGGGTCGACTGTCAGCCGCATATCGCCTCCGTCAGCGATGCGCAGTGGGTGCCGGTGGCGGAGCTTGACGCTATCGAGCTGGCGTTCGATCACCAGACGATTATCGAGGCCGCCCTGCGCCGCCTGCGCCAGAAAACAATGTATTCGCTCCTGCCGGTCTACTGTCTGCCGGAGTGTTTTACACTGAGCCAGCTTCAGGAGGCGACGGAGATTATTCTCGGCCAGCCCATCCAGCGTAAAAGCCTGATCCGGCGCTTTGAGGCGTCCGGCATGTTTGAAGAGACCGGCGAGAGCGTCGCCACCGGCGCGCGTAAGGCCAGGCTCTGGCGACGTAAGCCGGATGCTGATATTCACCTGTTCTCGCGCAATTTACTGGCCGAGTGATCCGCACCAAAGCATCAACAAAATGAATCACAACCGGTATAGTAATTAGCGAACTAATAAAAGACATCAGCTATGGCCGACATTACTCCCGCAGAACTTCCTGCACTGAACACCGATTCCTCACACTTTCAGCCAATGCCGGGAGTCAGCAATCCACACCTGCAAACCATGCTGCCGCGCGTGCTGCGCCGCCGTTTGCAGTTTGAGCCGCACTGGCAGCGTCTGGATCTGCCGGACGGCGATTTTGTCGACCTGGCGTTTAGCGAAAACCCTGACCAGGCGCGTCATAAACCGCGTCTGGTGGTGTTTCACGGTCTGGAAGGCAGCCTGCACAGCCCTTACGCCCACGGCCTTATCCATGCGGCGAAAGCGCGCGGCTGGCTCGGCATGGTGATGCACTTTCGCGGCTGTAGCGGCGTGCCAAACAAACTGGGGCGCATCTATCATTCGGGCGAAACCGAAGACGGCACCTTTTTCCTGCGCTGGCTGGATGAGCGCTACGGCACCGTGCCGACAGCGGCGGTGGGCTATTCGCTCGGCGGCAATATGCTCGGCTGCCTGATGGCGGAGATTGACGCCAGCTTCCCGCTGACGGCAGGCGTGATTGTGTCCGCGCCGTTTATGCTCGAACACTGCTGCAACCATATGGAAAAAGGCTTTTCACGCTTTTATCAGTTCTATCTGCTGAACCTGCTGAAAGCCAACGCCACCCGCAAGCTGAAGGCCTGGCCCGGCACGCTGCCGATTGAACTCGCCCAGCTTAAGCGCCTGCGCCGCATCCGCGATTTCGATGATTTGATCACGTCGAAAATTCACGGCTTTAGCGATGCCGTCGATTACTATCGCCAGTGCAGCGCGATGCCGCGCCTCGCCAGCATCACCCGTCCGACGCTGATTATCCACGCCAAAGACGACCCGTTTATGGATCATCACGTGATCCCCGACACCACCACGCTGCCTGCTAATATTGAATATCAACTGACAGAGCATGGCGGTCACGTGGGCTTTGTCGGCGGCACGCTGCGTCAGCCCAAAATGTGGCTGGAACAGCGCATTCCTGACTGGTTAACGTCTTATCTGGACCGATAAATGATCATTCCCTGGCAAGAGATCGCGCCCGACACCCTGGAGCGCCTGATTGAAGCCTTCGTCTTGCGCGAAGGCACCGATTATGGTGAACATGAACGCTCGCTTGAGCAAAAGGTCGCCGACGTGCGGCGTCAGTTGCAAAGTGGCGAAGCCGTTCTGGTGTGGTCTGAGCTGCACGAAACGGTCAATATCATGCCGCGTTCGCAGTTTCGCGGTTAACGTTGCCAGGCGGAGCCTTGCCCCGCCGCTTCAGGGAGTTGTCTCGCTATGTCTGCCAAACATCCGGTTATCGCCGTCACAGGCTCCAGCGGCGCGGGAACCACCACCACCAGCCTCGCGTTTCGTAAAATTTTCGCCCAGCTGAATCTCCGTGCCGCCGAAGTGGAAGGCGACAGCTTTCACCGCTACACGCGCCCGGAAATGGACATGGCTATTCGCAAAGCGCGCGATCTTGGCCGCCATATCAGTTACTTCGGCCCGGAGGCGAACGATTTCGGCCTGCTGGAGCAAACCTTTGTGGAGTACGGGCTGACCGGCAAAGGACAGTCGCGTAAATATCTGCACACCTATGACGAAGCGGTGCCGTGGAATCAGGTGCCCGGCACGTTTACGCCGTGGCAGCCGCTGCCGGAGCCGACGGACGTGCTGTTTTACGAAGGGCTGCACGGTGGCGTGGTGACGCCGCAGCATGACGTGGCGAAGCATGTCGATCTGCTGGTGGGCGTGGTGCCTATCGTCAACCTGGAGTGGATACAGAAGCTCATCCGCGATACCAGCGAGCGCGGCCACTCGCGCGAGGCGGTGATGGATTCCGTGGTGCGCTCGATGGAAGATTACATTAACTACATCACGCCGCAGTTCTCACGCACCCATATTAACTTCCAGCGCGTGCCGACGGTGGACACCTCCAATCCGTTCGCCGCGAAAGGCATTCCGTCGCTTGATGAAAGCTTCGTGGTCATTCACTTCCGCAATCTGGATAACATCGATTATCCGTGGCTTTTGGCGATGCTGCAGGGCTCGTTTATCTCACATATCAATACGCTGGTGGTGCCGGGCGGGAAGATGGGGCTCGCGATGGAGCTTATTATGCTGCCGCTGGTGCAGCGGCTGATGGAAGGAAAACAGATAGCGTGACGGCGATGCCCGGTGGCGCTGCGCCTGCCGGGCCGTCCGTCATCTCATGACGCTTCAATCACTTCATACGAATGGGTGATATTGACCCCTTTGCCGAGCATCAGCGCCACTGAGCAATACTTCTCTGCCGACAGATCCACCGCGCGCGACACTGCCGCGTCTTTCAGGGCTTTGCCCGTCACCACAAAATGCAGATTGATATGCGTAAACAGACGCGGCGCTTCTTCGCGACGCTCTGACGTCAGCTTCACTTCGCAGTCGGTCACGTCGTGACGACCTTTTTGCAGAATAGAGACAACATCAATCGCGCTGCAGCCACCTGCGGCCATCAAAACCATTTCCATCGGGCTCGGCGCTTTGTCGCCAGAGTTGCCGTCCATCAGGATCTGATGCCCGGAGGCGGACTCGCCCAGGAAGGTTAACCCTTCCACCCATTTCACTCGTGCATGCATGTTAATCACTCCAGGCTATTCATTTTTCTGACAGATTACGCGCGCGCGACGTCAGAGGCAATGGAAGGGCGACCTGCGTCAAGCTGAAACGAGACAACAGGAGACACCTGAGAAAAGCTATGCTAAAACAGTCTGGATGCAGCGGCGATACATTGATGTTACGCATGTATGCAGAGGAGAAGATAATTTATCGGCTGCGACGTCCACGGACAGCCAACTTCCCAGGACTCGGGAAGATGATGAATGCAAAGCCAGACAGGGGTTACGCGCCCTGTCTTTGGAGCCAGTTTAAAACAGAGGATAACCGCGCATGGTGCTTGGCAAACCGCAAACAGACCCGACTCTTGAATGGTTCTTGTCACATTGCCACATTCATAAGTATCCATCTAAGAGCACGCTGATTCACCAGGGTGAAAAAGCGGAGACGCTGTATTACATCGTTAAAGGCTCAGTGGCAGTGCTGATCAAAGATGAAGAGGGCAAGGAGATGATCCTCTCGTACCTGAATCAGGGTGACTTCATCGGCGAACTGGGTTTGTTCGAGGAAGGTCAGGAACGCAGCGCCTGGGTTCGCGCTAAAACTGCCTGTGAAGTGGCTGAAATCTCCTACAAAAAATTCCGTCAGCTGATCCAGGTTAACCCGGATATTCTGATGCGTCTCTCCTCGCAGATGGCTCGCCGCCTGCAAGTTACCTCTGAGAAAGTGGGCAACCTCGCCTTCCTCGACGTGACTGGCCGCATCGCGCAGACCCTGCTGAATCTGGCGAAACAGCCGGACGCGATGACCCATCCGGACGGGATGCAGATCAAAATCACGCGTCAGGAAATCGGCCAGATCGTCGGCTGCTCCCGCGAAACCGTTGGCCGCATTCTGAAAATGCTCGAAGATCAAAACTTGATATCCGCCCACGGCAAAACCATCGTGGTTTACGGAACCCGCTAAAAAAGCAAAAAACGGCGTGTCGCTTCGGTAACACGCCGTTTTTGTATCTATACTTCTCCCCTATGTGGCGTCGTCTTATCTATCACCCTGAAATTAATTACGCTTTACGGCAAACGCTCATCTTAAGCCTGCCGGTGGCGGTCGGGTTGATGCTGGGCCATCTTCAACAAGGGTTGCTGTTCTCGCTCGTTCCCGCCTGCTGCAACATTGCCGGTCTCGATACCCCGCACAAACGCTTTTTTAAACGCTTGATCATCGGCGCATCGCTGTTTGCGCTGAGCAGTCTGGCGGTGCAGCTGTTGCTGCTGCAGTCTGTGCCGCTGCCGCTCATTCTGCTGATGCTGGCGCTGCTGCTTGGCGTGACGGCGGAAATCAGCCCGCTGCATGCGCGTCTGTTGCCCGCCTCGCTCATCGCGGCCATCTTTACGTTAAGCCTCGCCGGCAATATGCCCATCTGGCAGCCTATGCTGCTCTATGTGCTCGGCACGCTCTGGTATGGCGCGTTTAACGGTTTCTGGTTCTGGCTGTGGCGCGAGCAGCCGCTGCGTGAATCGTTAAGCCTGATTTATAAAAGCCTCGCCGACTACTGCGAAGCCAAATACAGCCTGCTGACGCGCCACACCGAGCCGGAACAGGCGCTGCCGCCGCTGCTGGTGCATCAGCAAAAAGTGGTGGATCAAATAAGCCAGTGCTATCAGCAGTTGCAGATGCTTTCCGCCACTAAGCAGAACGGTTACAAGCGCCTGCTGCGCACGTTTCAGGTGGCGCTGGATCTCCAGGAGCACATCTCGGTGTCGCTGCATCAGCCCGGCGAAGTGCAAAAACTGGTGGAGCGCAGCCACGCCGAAGCGGTGTTGCGCTGGACGGCGCAGACCGTCGCCACGCGGCTGCGCACGCTCTCTGACGACATTCTCTACCACCGCTATTCGCACCGCTTCTCGATGGATAAGCAGGTCGAGGCGCTGGCGAAAATCGCCCGCCAGCACCCGGATAACCCGGTTGGCCAGTTCTGCGAATACCATTTCAGCCGCATCGCACGCGTGCTGCGCACCCAGCGCCCGCTCTACGCCCGTGACCTGATGGACAGCGGTAAGCGCCGCCTGCCGCTGCTGCGGGCGCTGAAAAGCTATTTGTCGCTGAAATCCGCCGCGCTGCGCACCGCCGCGCGTCTGGGCGTGATGCTGGCGGCGGCGGGGTTGTTAGGGAGCGCCTTCCAGTTGCCGAAGCCGTACTGGATCCTGATGACGGTGCTGTTCGTCACCCAAAACGGCTATGGCGCGACGCGCGTGCGTATCCTGCACCGGGCGGGCGGCACGCTGGCGGGGCTGATTATCGCGGGCATCACGCTGCACCTGAAAGTGCCGCAGGGCTATACCCTGCTCGGCATGCTGCTAGTGACGTTAATCAGTTATCTGATAATCCGGCGACACTACGGCTGGGCGATGATTGGCTTTACCGTCACGGCGGTCTATTCGCTGCAAATCCTGACGCTCAACGGCGAGCAGTACATCGTGGCGCGCCTGATAGACACCCTGTCCGGCTGTCTTATCGCGTTCGGCGGCATGGTCTGGCTCTGGCCCCAGTGGCAAAGCGGCCTGCTGCGCCAGAACGCGCATGACGCGCTGGAGGCAGACCAGGAGGCGCTGCGCCTGATCCTGAGCGGCGACCCGCAACCCGGCCCGCTCGCCTGGCAGCGTATGCAGGTCAACCAGGCGCATAACGCGCTCTATAACTCGCTCAATCAGGCTATGCAGGAGCCCGGCTTTAACAGCCGTTATCTGGAGGATATGCGCCTGTGGGTGACGCACAGCCAGTTTATTGTCGAGCACATCAACGCGATAACGACGATGGCGCGCGAGCAAACCGCGCTGCCGCCAGAAACCGCAGCGCGCTACTTACAGGCGTGTGAGATTGCGCTACAGCGCTGCCAGCAGCGGCTTGAGCATGACGCGCCGGGCGATACGCAAAACGAGGCGGTACTGGAGGGCGAAGACGTCTTACCGGAAGGGGCACCGGGCGTGATGGAACATCATCTGCTGCGCATTCTCGATCACCTGCGCACCATGCATACCATCTCTTCCGTGGCGTGGCGTCAGCGCCCGCATCACGGGATCTGGCTCAGACGACGCCTGAGCCAGTCACCATGATTAGCCGTTGACCACGCGCGCGACGGCGCGCGCAAAGCGGGCCATGCCTTCGTCGATATCCGCGCGCTCCACCAGCAACGACGGCGCAAGACGCAGCACGTCCGGCCCGGCGTTCAGCACCATCACCCCTTCCGCCGCCGCGGCGTAGAGGAGATCGCGCGCGCGTCCGTGGAAGGCGGGCGTCAGCTCGGCACCGATCAGCAGGCCCATACCGCGAATATCGCTGAATAAGCCGTACTGCTCGCCAATCTGCGCCAGATGCTGTACGAACTGCTCGCGTTTATGCGCTACGCCGCCCAGCACCTCCGGAGTGTTGATGATATCAAACGCTTCGCCCGCCACCGCGCAGGCGAGCGGATTACCGCCGTAAGTGGAGCCGTGCGAGCCGACGTGAAACGCCGAGGCGATATCATGAGTGGTGAGCATCGCGCTAACCGGGAAGCCGCCGCCGAGCGCTTTGGCGCTGGTCAGGATGTCGGGCGTTACGCCGTAATGCATATAAGCAAACAGCTTGCCGCTGCGGCCCATGCCGCACTGCACTTCATCGAACACCAGCAGCACCTGATGCGCATCACACAGCTCGCGCAGGCCGTGCAGGAAGGCCGGCGTCGCGGCGGTCACACCGCCCTCGCCCTGCACCGGCTCGACCACGACCGCGCAGGTGTGGTCGTCCATCACCGCTTTGACCGCATCAAGATCGTTAAACGGCACATGAATGATATCAGCCGGTTTCGGGCCGAAACCGTCGGAGTATTTCGCCTGGCCGCCCACGGAGACGGTAAACAGCGAACGTCCGTGAAAGGCGTTATAAAACGCGATGATTTTGGTTTTGTATGGGCTGTGGCGGGTGATGGCGTAGTGGCGGGCGAGCTTGAACGCGGTTTCGTTGGCTTCGGTGCCGGAATTCATAAACACCACGCGCTCGGCGAAGGTGGCGTCCACCAGCTTCTGGCCCAGGCGCAGCGCAGGCTCGTTGGTAAAGACGTTGCTGGTATGCCAGAGCGTTTCGCCCTGCGCTTTCAGCGCCTCTACCAGCCGCGGGTGGCAGTGCCCGAGCGCCGTTACCGCGATACCGCCCGCGAAATCGACATACTCTTTGCCCTGCTGATCCCACACGCGGCTGCCCTTGCCTTTCACCGGGATAAATTCAGCCGGTGCATAAATCGGCAGGATCACGTCATCAAAGGTGGCGCGCGTAATTGCTGTTTTTTCAGTTGCCATTTCATGCCCATCCAGTAAATGTGCCATCGCACATGAAAAGATAAGCACAAAATATGAATAAAAAATCACTAAAAGGCAATAAAAATTCAGCGCAAAAGGAAGTTCGCCAGTAGCTGATGGCCCTGCTCGCTGAGAATGCTTTCCGGGTGGAACTGCACGCCTTCCAGCGCAAGGTGGCGGTGACGAATACCCATGATCTCGCCCGCGTCCGTCCAGGCGGTTATCTCAAACTCCGCAGGCAGCGTGGCGCGGTCGATAATCAGCGAGTGATAGCGAGTCACGGTCAGCGGGTTGTTGAGCCCCGCAAACACGCCGCTGTTGGTGTGCGAAATTACCGAGGTCTTGCCGTGCATAACCTTTTCGGCTCGCACCACGGCCGCGCCGAAGGCCTGTCCGATGGCCTGATGCCCGAGGCAAACGCCGAGGATCGGCAGGCGACCGGCAAAACGCCGGATCGCCGCCAGTGAAATACCGGCTTCATTCGGCGTACAGGGGCCGGGAGAGATCACGAGGCGCGCCGGGGCGAGCGCCTCGATATCGTCGCACGTCAGTTCATCGTTGCGCCTGACCACCACCTCCGCGCCCAGCTCGCTGAAATACTGAAACAGGTTCCAGGTGAAAGAATCGTAGTTGTCGATAAGCAGTAACATGGCGGCTCCGGAAAAAAGAACCGCGTCAGTTTACTCGCTTTCCCGCGCTTCGCTCACTACGCTTGCGAAGATTTTCTCAAGCGGTGCCAGATCGCCCATCGCGCCCGCCTGGTTGGCGGCGCGCCACGCCTCAACCTCCACGCCGCGCCAGTCAAGGCTGTAGCCCGCATGCAGCGCCAGCTGTTCGAAGAACACACGCTGAGCGCGGCCCGTGCCGATGCGAAACGGATGCAGCACGTTGATTTCGCAGTAGTAGTGCGCGAGGCGCGCGACAAACGCCTCGGGCTCCAGACCAATGAGATAGTCCTCATCTTCCAGCGCCTGCATCAGCGCGTTGCCCTCTGTCTCCAGATATTCGAAATGCGCAAAGCGGGTTTCACCCTGATAGATGTCCACTTCACGCAGTTCGCCCGCCCAGTCGTAGATATCCTGGAAAAGCTGGCGGTGAATGGCGCACAGGTGCGGCAGCCCGCGCTGTACCGGGCCGAGTTCCAGCGTCGCCGCGCGCAGCGAGGTCAGTTCACGCTCGGCATGCTGCAGATCCTTCGCGGCATGAATGTTCAGCCGGTTGCGCAGCACATCGCTGCCGGACCAGAAATAAGGGTCGCGCCCGTCGCCGAATTTATCGCTCATAATGCCCCCTTAGCTCGTCAATGCGCGCCAGCGCTTCTTCGCGGGACAAAGTCACCAGAGGCACCTCAATGCCTTCCAGCCGGTTGCTGGCCTGAAAATTATGATTCTTTTGCGCGTCCCAGAGACGGGACTTTTGTTTGTCGGTGAGTTTCTTTGGCATTTTGCCTCCCTGAGCGTAACCCCGTGTGCCACAAGTATAAGCAGCAACAGGCGGGTTTGCCGGAAGGAGAAGCAACGCGGGCCGCAAAGCCCGCGTGAGGAAGATTACGGCAGGACTTTCGCGGAGAGGATAACGACCGGTTTGGACGGCACATTCTGATACGGGCCGACGTCGTGGGTCTGGACCTGGGCGATTTTGTCCGCCACATCCATGCCCTTCACGACTTTACCGAAAACGGCGTAGCCGAAATCGCGCTGGCCGTGGTTCAGAAACGCGTTATCCGCCACGTTGATAAAGAACTGGCTGGTGGCGCTGTCTTTCTCTGCGGTGCGCGCCATCGCGATGGTGCCGCGCGCGTTTGGCAGGCCGTTATCCGCTTCGTTTTTCACCGGCGCGTTGGTCGGCTTCTGCTGCATATCCGCAGTAAAGCCGCCGCCCTGCACCATAAAGCCCGGGATCACGCGATGGAAAATCGTGTTGTTATAAAAACCGCTGTTGACGTAATCAACGAAGTTTTTCACGGTCGCCGGCGCTTTCTGGCTGTTCAGCTCCAGCTCAATATTTCCCGCAGAGGTCGTCAGCAGAACGTGCGGGTCGCCTTTTGCCGCCAGCGCAGCAGGAGACAGGGCAGAGAGAGCAAATACAGCCGCAACAGCCGCCAGAGTGGATTTGAGCATGAAGAATTCCTTACGAAGCAGAAATAAGCGAGTGGGTCGATTCTAAATAGCGATTGCATGACGTGCCAGCGATTTACCTGGATTTACGAACCAGCGCGCAGCGAAAAAGCGCTCATCGGATCTGATGCGTGAAATTCTGTGAGCCCCGTCATATAAAGCATGTCGTTTTACACGACATGTGATCAATGAATGTTTTATTGGATCACAATACCACCTAGAATGCCTGGGTTCCCGGCGCCGTCAACGCGCTTTACACTTCTATTCACAGGCCAGTCATGACTAACAGCAATCGTATTAAGCTCACATGGATCAGCTTTTTTTCCTACGCCCTTACTGGCGCGTTGGTAATCGTCACCGGGATGGTGATGGGAAATATCGCAGAATATTTCAAACTGCCCGTATCCAGCATGAGTAACACCTTCACTTTCCTGAACGCCGGGATTTTGATCTCTATCTTTTTAAACGCCTGGCTGATGGAAATCGTGCCGCTGAAAACCCAGCTGCGCTTTGGCTTCGTGTTAATGGTGCTTGCCGTGGTGGCGCTGATGTTCAGCCAGAGCCTCACACTCTTCTCCGCCGCGATGTTTGTGCTTGGCCTGGTGAGCGGGATCACGATGTCGATCGGGACGTTCCTGATTACCCATATGTATGAAGGCCGTCAGCGCGGCTCACGCCTGCTGTTTACCGACTCCTTCTTCAGCATGGCCGGGATGATCTTCCCGATGGTCGCCGCCTTCCTGCTGGCGCGCAGCATCGAGTGGTACTGGGTCTACGCCTGCATTGGTCTGGTTTATGTCGCGATTTTCATCCTGACGTTCGGCTGTGATTTCCCGGTGCTCGGCAAACACGCCGTGAAGAACAACCAGCCGGTCGTGAAAGAGAAATGGGGCGTGGGCGTGCTGTTCCTCTCCATCGCGGCGCTTTGCTACATTCTGGGACAGCTCGGCTTTATCGGCTGGGTGCCGGAATACGCCACCAAAGGCCTCGGCATGAACCTGAACGACGCCGGCACGCTGGTGAGCAACTTCTGGATGTCTTACATGGTCGGCATGTGGGTCTTCAGCTTCGTGCTGCGCTTCTTTGATTTGCAGCGCATTCTGACCGTGCTGGCGGGTCTCGCCACGGTGCTGATGTACTTTTTCATCACCAGCAAGCCGGAGCATATGGCGTGGTTCATTCTGGCACTGGGCTTCTTCTCCAGCGCGATTTACACCACCATCATTACGCTCGGCTCGCAGCAGACCAAAGTCTCCTCGCCGAAACTGGTTAACTTCATCCTGACCTGCGGCACCGTCGGCACCATGCTGACCTTTATCGTGACGGGCCCGATTGTGGCAAATCACGGCCCGCAGGCGGCGCTGTTTACCGCCAACGGCCTTTACGCTGTGGTGTTCGTGATGTGCTTCGCGCTGGGCTTTGTTACCCGCCATCGCCAGCACGCGAAGACAGAAGCGGCGCACTAAGTCTTATCTGTCCCTTCCCTGCCGGGAGGGGACGCTTTTCCTCTTTCGTTTCCCTCGCCCTTTGCGGTTTGCCCTCTTCTCCCGCCTCACTTTAACGCCTTCACGCCATCAATACTTCTGGTGAAAATTTGCGCCATTGCGGCACAAAAAACCGACACCCGCGAAACCTCTGTTAATTCCTGCACTTAGGAAATACCACTAAAATCAACAATATAACCATTAAGGGGTATACAAAGATGTAATTGATTTACATCAATAAGCGAGGGTGCTGAATCGTTAAGGTAGGCGGTAATAGAAAAGAAATCGAGGCAAAAATGAGCAAAGTCAGACTCGCTATTATCGGTAACGGCATGGTTGGTCACCGCTTTATCGAAGACCTTCTCGATAAAGCCGAACCAGGCCAGTTCGACATCACCGTCTTCTGTGAGGAGCCGCGCATCGCCTATGACCGCGTGCACCTCTCCTCTTATTTCTCCCATCACACCGCGGAAGAGCTGTCGCTGGTCCGTGAAGGCTACTACGACAAGCACGGTGTGAAAGTCCTGGTGGGCGAGCGCGCCATCACCATTAACCGCCAGGAGAAAGTGATCCACTCCAGCGCCGGGCGCACCGTCTTCTACGACAAACTGATCATGGCGACCGGCTCCTACCCGTGGATCCCGCCGATTAAAGGCTCCGACACCCAGGACTGCTTCGTTTACCGCACCATCGAAGATCTGAACGCGATTGAAGCCTGCGCGCGTCGCAGCAAACGCGGCGCGGTGGTTGGTGGCGGCCTGCTCGGTCTGGAAGCCGCGGGCGCGCTGAAAAACTTAGGCGTCGAAACGCACGTGATTGAATTCGCACCGATGCTGATGGCCGAACAGCTCGACCAGATGGGCGGCGAGCAGCTGCGCCGTAAAATCGAAAGCATGGGTGTGCGAGTTCACACCAGCAAAAACACCCAGGAGATTGTCCAGCAGGGCACTGAAGCGCGTAAAACGATGCGTTTTGCCGACGGCAGCGAGCTGGAAGTCGACTTCATCGTGTTCTCCACCGGTATCCGCCCGCGCGACAAACTGGCGAAACAGTGCGACCTTGAAATAGCACCGCGCGGCGGCATTGTGATTAACGACCAGTGCCAGACCTCCGACCCGGATATCTACGCCATTGGCGAATGTGCCAGCTGGAACAGCCGCGTGTATGGCCTCGTCGCACCGGGCTACAAAATGGCGCAGGTGGCGGTTGACCATATTCTCGGCAACGCGGGCAATCAGTTTGAAGGCGCGGATCTCAGCGCCAAGCTGAAACTGCTGGGCGTTGACGTCGGCGGCATCGGCGACGCACATGGCCGCACGCCGAAATCACGCAGCTATGTGTTCCTCGACGAAAGCAAAGAGATCTACAAACGCCTTATCGTCAGCGAAGACAACAAAACGCTGCTCGGCGCGGTGCTGGTGGGCGACACCAGTGATTACGGCAACCTGCTGCAACTGGTGCTGAACGGCATCGAGCTGCCGGAAAACCCGGATTCCCTGATCCTCCCGGCGCACGCCGCCAGCGGTAAGCCGTCTATCGGCGTCGATAAACTGCCGGACAGCGCGCAGATTTGCTCCTGCTTCGACGTGACCAAAGGGGCGCTGATCGCCGCTATCAACAAAGGTTGCCATACCGTCGCGGCGCTGAAAGCCGAAACCAAAGCCGGTACCGGCTGCGGCGGCTGTATCCCGCTGGTGACTCAGGTGCTGAACGCTGAACTGGCGAAACAGGGCATCGAAGTGAACAATAACCTGTGTGAGCACTTCGCGTTCTCCCGTCAGGAGCTGTATCACCTCATTCGCGTTGAAGGCATTAAATCGTTCGAGGAACTGCTGGCGAAATATGGCAAAGGCTACGGCTGCGAAGTCTGTAAGCCGACCGTCGGCTCGCTGCTGGCGTCCTGCTGGAATGAATACATTCTCAAGCCGCAGCACACGCCGCTGCAGGACACCAACGACAACTTCCTCGCGAACATCCAGAAAGATGGCACCTACTCCGTCATCCCGCGCTCCGCAGGTGGCGAAATCACCCCGGAAGGACTGATGGAAGTGGGCCGTATCGCCCGCGAATTTAACCTCTACACCAAAATTACCGGCTCTCAGCGTATCGGCCTGTTTGGCGCGCAGAAAGACGACCTGCCGGAGATCTGGCGTCAGCTGATTGCCGCAGGCTTCGAAACTGGCCACGCCTACGCCAAAGCGCTGCGCATGGCGAAAACCTGCGTCGGCAGCACCTGGTGTCGTTATGGCGTCGGCGATAGTGTGGGCTTCGGCGTTGAGCTGGAAAACCGCTACAAAGGCATCCGCACGCCGCACAAAATGAAATTCGGCGTCTCCGGCTGTACGCGTGAATGCGCCGAGGCGCAGGGCAAAGATGTCGGCATTATCGCTACCGAAAAAGGCTGGAACCTGTATGTCTGCGGTAATGGCGGCATGAAACCGCGTCATGCGGATTTGCTGGCGGCGGATCTCGATAAAGAAACGCTGGTGCGCTATCTCGACCGCTTCATGATGTTCTACATCCGCACCGCAGACAAACTGACCCGTACCGCGCCGTGGCTGGACAATATGGAAGGCGGCATCGACTACCTGAAAAGCGTCATCATTGACGACAAGCTGGGCCTGAACAGCCAGCTCGAAGCCGAAATGACGCGTCTGCGCGAGGCGGTGATTTGCGAGTGGACCGAAACGGTCAACGATCCGCAGGCGCAGGGCCGCTTTAAACATTTCGTGAACAGCGATCGCCGTGACCCTAACGTGCAGGTGGTGCCGGAGCGCCAGCAGCACCGTCCGGCCACGCCGTATGAGCGCATCCCTGTCACCTTCGTGGAGGAAACCGTATGAGTCAGTGGAACACGATTTGTTCGCTCGATGAGATCATTCCGGCGACCGGCGTTTGCGCGCTGGTCGGCGAACACCAGGTGGCGATTTTCCGCCCGCGCGCGAACGACGAGGTATATGCCATCAGCAATATCGACCCGTTCTTTGAGGCCAGCGTGTTGTCACGCGGCATCATCGCCGAACATCAGGGCGAGTTATGGGTGGCAAGCCCGCTGAAAAAGCAGCGCTTCCGCCTGCGCGATGGGCTGTGTATGGAAGACGAAAGCCGTTCTGTGCCGCACTTTGAGGCACGCGTGAAAGACGGTCAGGTACAGGTGAAGGCGTAAATATCCCAGGATGGATACACGCTGTGTATCCACCTGCGCCATGTAAGAGCGTCAGTTCGTAGGGTGGATAAGCGCAGCGCATCCACCACGGTGTTTTAAGGAAGCCAGCCAAAAGCGCTACTTATGAAAACGCTACCAGCGTTCACATTCCGGAAGCGTTGGTAGCGTATTGGGCCAGAGGCCCTTCATATTCAGGGGTATCGCGCATAACCTGTTGGGGGTAATCCCCGCGAATACGCCTTCTGACGCCGTGTTCACGGGTTTGGGTTACTGATATGCTCCCTGAAAGCGAAGCGCCCGCAGCCTGTCGCCCACACCGCCCCACAACCCGCTCATTAAGCCCGAGAAGAAGGATACGCCGTGGATCACCTGCCGATATTTTGTCAGTTACGTCATCGCGCCTGCCTGCTGGTCGGCGGCGGCGATGTCGCAGAACGTAAGGCGCGTCTGCTGCTGGAGGCAGGCGCAGCGCTTACGGTCAACGCGCTCGCGTTCGCGCCGCAGTTTGAAGCCTGGGCAAAACAGGGCATGCTGCGCCTGGTGCAGGGCGAATTTAACGCAAGCCTGCTCGACGACTGCTGGCTGGCTATCGCCGCCACGGACGATGACGCGGTAAATAATCAGGTCAGCGAGGCCGCCGAAGCGCGCCGTATCTTCTGCAACGTGGTGGATGCGCCGAAACAGGCGAGCTTCATCATGCCCTCGATTATCGACCGCTCGCCGCTGATGGTGGCCATCTCCTCTGGCGGCACGTCACCCGTGCTTGCACGCCTGTTGCGCGAAAAGCTCGAAGCGCTGCTGCCTCAACACCTCGGTAAAGTCGCGGGATATGCCGGACAGTTGCGCCGCCGCGTGAAGCAAACTTTCACCTCCATGAGCGAACGCCGCCGCTTCTGGGAAAAATTCTTCGTTAACGACCGCCTCGCGCAGTCGCTCGCCAATGACGATGAACAGGCCGTCACCCGTATTACCGAAACGCTGCTGAGTGAACCGCTTGACGATCGCGGCGAAGTCGTACTGGTGGGCGCGGGCCCTGGCGATCCGGGCCTGCTGACGCTCAAGGGGCTTCAGCAGATCCAACAGGCGGATATCGTGGTCTACGACCGTCTGGTCTCCGATGAGATTATGAATCTGGTGCGCCGCGACGCCGATCGCGTGTTTGTCGGCAAACGCGCGGGCTATCACTGCGTACCGCAGGAGGAGATAAACCAGATCCTGCTGCGCGAAGCCCAGCGCGGCAAACGCGTGGTGCGCCTGAAAGGCGGCGATCCGTTTATCTTCGGGCGCGGCGGCGAGGAGCTGGAAACGCTCTGCGACGCGGGCATTCCTTTCTCTGTGGTACCGGGCATCACCGCGGCGTCGGGCTGTTCAGCCTACGCCGGGCTGCCGCTGACCCACCGCGATTACGCACAGAGCGTGCGGCTTATCACCGGACATCTGAAAAACGGCGGTGAGTTTGACTGGCATAATCTCGCCGCCGAAAAACAGACGCTGGTGTTCTACATGGGGTTAAACCAGGCCGCCGCCATCCAGGAAAAACTGATTGAACACGGCATGGATCCGCAGATGCCGGTAGCGCTGGTGGAAAACGGCACCAGCGTCAAACAGCGCGTGGTGGCCGGTGTGCTGACCGAGCTTGGCGCGCTGGCGCAACGCGTGGAAAGCCCGAGCCTGATTATTGTCGGCCGTGTCGTGGCGCTGCGCGATAAACTCAACTGGTTCTCGTCTAAATAACCCCTCTCAGGCCAGCCCCGCTGGCCTGAAAATTTCTTTCCTTATCTTTCAAAGACATAGCATTAAAATATATTACATATCGCTAACATGCGGTGATTTTGTGATCTGCCTCGCCAACACAATTCATTATGTGTTGTTATATTCGTTATGCGTCATCTCATCATGAAAACAGCCTGACGGCATTCCGCGCCCCCATCTGACGGGTCGTGCGGCCTCCTGCTGCCTTCATCCGGGCGACGCGCTCTGAATCCTACAACCCTGTTCAATACTAAAAAGGTAACGATATGGAAGGCCAGGAACTCCAACGCAAGCTCGGCTTCTGGGCCGTGCTGGCCATTTCCGTCGGAACGACCGTCGGTTCCGGTATTTTCGTTTCGGTTGGTGAAGTGGCGAAAGCGGCAGGCACGCCGTGGCTCACGGTGCTCGCGTTTGTCATTGGTGGTTTGATTGTGATCCCGCAGATGTGCGTTTACGCGGAGCTCTCTACCGCTTACCCCGAGAACGGCGCTGATTACGTGTATCTCAAAAACGCCGGTAGCCGCCCGCTGGCGTTCCTCTCCGGCTGGGCCAGCTTCTGGGCCAACGACGCGCCGTCGCTCTCCATCATGGCGCTCGCCATTGTCAGTAACTTCGGGTTTCTGGTGCCGCTCGATCCGCTTACCGGCAAGCTCGTCGCAACGGCGCTTATCCTCGCGTTTATGCTGCTGCACCTGCGCTCGGTGGAAGGCGGCGCGACGTTCCAGACGCTGATTACCATCGCCAAAATCATTCCTTTCGCGATAGTGATTGGCATCGGCGTCTTCTGGCTGAAGGGCGATAACTTCACAGCGCCAGCCACCAACGCCACCACCAGCGCGGCGGCGGGCATCATGGCGCTGCTGGCGGGGATCTCGGCTACCAGCTGGTCCTACACCGGCATGGCGTCCATCTGCTACATGACCGGCGAAATCAAAAACCCCGGCAAAACCATGCCGCGGGCGTTGATTGGCTCCTGCCTGCTGGTCCTGGTGCTCTATTCGCTGCTGGCGCTGGTTATCTCCGGGCTGATGCCGTTCGACAAGCTCGCCGCCTCCGAAACGCCGATTTCCGACGCGCTGACTTACATTCCGGCGCTCGGCAGCGTGGCGGGCGTATTTGTCGCCATTACCGCCATGATTGTTATTTTAGGCTCGCTCTCCAGCTGCGTGATGTATCAGCCGCGTCTCGAATACGCGATGGCGAAAGACAACCTGTTCTTCAAATGCTTCGGCCACGTGCACCCGAAATACAACACGCCGGATGTCTCCATCATTTTGCAGTGCGCGCTGGGCATTTTCTTCATCTTCGTGTCAGACCTCACCAGCCTGCTCGGCTATTTCACCCTGGTGATGTGCTTTAAAAACACGCTCACCTTCGGCTCCATCATCTGGTGTCGCAAGCGTGAGGATTACCAACCGCTGTGGCGCACCCCGGCCTTCGGCCTCATGACCTTCGCCGCCATCGCCTCAAGCCTGATTCTGGTTGCCTCCACCTTCGTGTGGGCGCCGGTTCCCGGCCTTATCTGCGCCCTGATTGTTATCGCCACCGGCCTGCCCGCTTACGCCTTCTGGGAAAAGCGCAACCGCCGTCTGGCTCATGTTTCTTAACCCTGTCTGGAGAGTTGTTTCATGTTGAATATCGATAAAAGCACCGTGGATTTCCTGGTTACCGAAAATATGGTTCAGGAGGTAGAAAAAATTCTGGAAAAGGATGTGCCGCACGTACACGCCATCGTGGATGAGATGATCCAGCGCGGTATTGACCGCATCTATTTCGTCGCCTGCGGCTCGCCGCTAAACGCGGCACAGACGGCGAAGCACCTGGCGGATCGTTACTCAAGCCTTCAGGTTTACGCGCTTTCTGGCTGGGAGTTCTGCGACAACACGCCGCACCGCCTCGATGCGAAGTGCGCGGTGATTGGCGTCTCCGACTACGGCAAAACCGAAGAAGTCATTAAGGCGCTGGAGCTGGGTGCGGCCTGCGGCGCACTGACCGCCGCGTTCACCAAGCGCCCGGACAGCCCGATCGTGCAGGCCGCTGAACACGTGGTGGCGTATGAAGCCGACTGCATCTGGGAAATTCATCTGCTGCTCTGCTACAGCGTGGTGCTGGAGATGATCACCCGTCAGGCGCCGCACGCGGAGATCGGCAAAATCAAAAATGACTTGCGCAAGCTGCCGCAGGCGCTGGGCCATCTGGTGCGCACCTGGGAAGACAAAGGCCGCCAGCTCGGCGAGCAGGCGTCGCAGTGGCCGATGATCTACACCGTTTCCGCAGGCCCGCTGCGCCCGCTCGGCTACAAAGAGGGGATCGTGACGCTGATGGAGTTTACCTGGACGCATGGCTCGGTGATCGAGAGCGGCGAATTCCGCCACGGGCCGCTGGAGATTGTCGAACCGGGCGTGCCGTTCCTGTTCCTGCTTGGCAACGATGAGAGCCGCCACACCACCGAGCGCGCGATCCGCTTTGTACGCGAGCGTACCGATAACGTCATCGTCATCGACTACGCGGAGATTTCCCAGGGGCTGCACCCGTGGCTCGCGCCGTTCCTGATGTTCGTGCCGATGGAGTGGCTCTGCTACTACCTCTCCATCTACAAAGACCACAACCCGGACGACCGTCGCTACTACGGCGGCATTGTTGAATATTAATCCCCGCCCGGCCCCTGCGGGGGCCGGATATTGGTGCAAGGAGAAGGATTATGAAAACGGGTATGTTTACCTGCGGGCATCAACGGTTGCCGCTGGAGCACGCCTTTCGCGACGCGCACGAACTGGGTTATGACGGGCTGGAGCTGTGGGGCGGCAGGCCGCACGCGTTTGCGCCGGATCTCAAAGCAGGCGGCATTCACCAGGTGAAAGAACTGTCGCGCGTTTATCAGATGCCGATCATCGGCTACACGCCGGAAACCAATGGCTATCCCTATAACATGATGCTGGGCGACGAGCGGATGCGCCGCGAAAGCCTCGACATGATCAAGCTCGCGATGGAGATGGCCAAAGAGATGGACGCAGGCTTTACGCTGATTTCCGCGGCCCACGCGGGCTATCTCACCGGGCCTGATGCCATCTGGCAGCGCCTCGCCGATAACCTGCGCGAGCTGTGTGAATTCGCCGAAGAGATCGGCATCGATCTGCTGCTGGAGCCGCTGACACCTTATGAATCCAACGTCGTGTGCAACGCGAACGACGTGCTGCGGGCGCTCTCGCTGGTACCGTCGCCGCGCTTCTACAGCATGGTCGATATCTGCGCGCCGTTTGTGCAGGGCGAGCCGGTGATGAGTTACTTCGACAAGCTCGGCGATAAGCTGCGTCATCTGCATATCGTCGACAGCGACGGCGCGAGCGACAGCCACTACATCCCCGGCGAAGGCAAAATGCCGCTGCGCGAGTTGATGCGCGACATTATCGATCGCGGCTACGACGGCTATTGCACTATCGAGCTGGTGACAATGTATATGAATGAGCCGCGGCTTTACGCTCGCCAGGCGCTGTCGCGCTTTCGCGACCTGCTGCCACAGGAGGCGCTATGAAAACACTGGCGACAGTCGGCGATAACTGCGTGGATATCTACCCGCAGCTTGGCAAAGCGTTCTCCGGCGGCAACGCGGTTAACGTGGCGGTGTACAGCACCCGCTACGGAATGCGGCCCGCCTGCGTCAGTTGGGTCGGCGATGACGACTATGGCGACATGCTAAAACAGGATCTGGCGCGCCACGGTGTCGATATCTCACACCTGCATACCAGACCGGGCGTCACGGCGCAGACCCAGGTGGAGCTTCGCAACAATGACCGCATTCTTGGCGACTACACCGAAGGCGTGATGGCGGGCTTTACGGTGAGCGATAAGGATCTGCGCTGGCTCACAGGGTTCGATATGATTCACTCCGCCATCTGGGGCCATGCCGACGCTGCTTTTCCGGCGCTTCACGCCGCCGGTAAGACGCTGTCATTTGATTTTGCCGACAAATGGGAAAGCCCGCTGTGGCGCACGCTGCCGGAGCATCTGGATTATGCGTTTGCCTCCGCGCATGACGAGACGCCCTGGCTGCGTGACCGTCTGCAAACGGTGGTGGCATGCGGCGCGGGCGTCGCCATCGCCACGCTCGGCGAGAACGGCAGTCTGGCGTGGGATGGCGCGCGGTTCTGGCGCATGCCGCCGGAGCAGGTTGAGGTGGTGGATACGATGGGCGCCGGAGATTCTTACATCGCCGGTTTCCTGTGCGCTGTCGCCGCCGGGCTGCCGCTCATCGATGCCATGAAACAGGGTACGCAGTGCGCGGCGAGAACGCTTGGCTATCACGGTGCCTGGTAAGGTCTGCGTTGGCGTGACGCAACTCACGCCAACGCCCTGTCACTCCTCAATAAACGCTCTTATAATCATCCGCACGTTTTCTACAACTTCAAGGTCGATACATGCCAGCTACGGAGCGCTACTCTCATCAACTCCTTTACGCCACCGTCCGCCAGCGTCTGCTTGATGACATCGGGCAAGGCGTTTATCAGGCCGGCCAGCAGATCCCTACTGAAAGCGAGTTGTGTACGCTCTATAACGTCAGCCGCATTACCATTCGCAAGGCGATTAGCGATCTGGTGAAAGATGGCGTTCTGATCCGCTGGCAGGGTAAAGGCACGTTCGTGCAGAGCAAGAAAGTGGAAAATGCCCTGCTGACCGTGAGCGGCTTTACCGATTTCGGCGTATCGCAGGGCAAGCCCACCAAAGAAGAAGTGATTGAACAGACACGCGTCAGCGCCGACCCGTTCTGCGAACGCCTGAATATTCCGGGTGGCGGCGAAATGTTCCTGCTGCGCCGGGTGATGTATCTCGATGGCGAACCGCTGTTTATCGACGCCTCGTGGATCCCGCTCTCCCGTTACCCGCAGTTTGACGAGATCTACAGCGCCGGCGCGTCAACCTATCAGCTGTTTCAGGAACGCTTCGATACGCAGGTGGTGAGCGATAAAAAGACCATCGACATTTTCACCGCCACCAAAGCCGAAGCGCAGTGGCTGAAATGCGAGCTGGGCGAGCCGCTGTTTCGCATCAGTAAAATCGCCTACGACCAGCACCAGAAACCCGTGCACTATTCCGAGTTGTTCTGCCGCGCTAATCGCGTCACGCTGACCATCGACAACCAGCGGCGCTGAACACCCGCGCCCGCGCGGTTTTTCCTGTTGTGCAAGTCCTGTTACTGACGTTGACTTCCCCTGCCTGAAGCCGCATAAAGTCGTCCCGTTATGAAGCGTCATAAAAGACATTCATATCAGCTATTTAGGACACTTTATCTATAGGGATGCATAATGAAACACGTCATTAAACTCGCGATGCTGGCCGCCGTACTCTCCTCACTGACCGCCTGTACCGGCCATGTCGAAAATAAAAACAAAACCTGCAGCTATGACTATCTGCTTCATCCGGCGATTTCTATTTCGAAAATGATCGGCGGCTGCGGCCCGGCAGCAGAGCAGTAATACACCTGCGCTGAGCAATAAAAAACCACCTCCTGAGAGGTGGTTTCACTGTGACACGCAAAACCGGGCTGACCCGGTTTTTTATTACGGCTGCGCCACAAACCCGATGGCTTCATACACTTTCTTCAGCGTTTCGCCAGCGTGCGCGCGGGCTTTCTCGGCCCCTTCTTTCATCACGCTTTGCAGGAAGGCTTCGTCGTTGCGGTAGCGGTGATAGCGCTCCTGAAGCTCTGTGAGCATACCGGAGACGGCATCCGCCACTTCGCCTTTCAGATGACCATACATTTTGCCTTCGAAATGCTGCTCCAGCTCCGGGATGCTCTGGCCGGTCACGGCGGAGAGGATATCCAGCAGGTTAGAGACACCCGCTTTGTTCGCCACATCGTAGCGCACTACCGGCGGCTCGTCGGAATCGGTCACCGCGCGTTTGATTTTCTTCACAACGGATTTCGGATCTTCCAGCAGGCCGATGACGTTATTGCGGTTGTCATCCGACTTAGACATCTTTTTGGTCGGCTCCAGCAGTGACATCACGCGCGCGCCCGATTTCGGGATGAACGGCTCCGGCACACGGAAAATGTCGCCGTAGATGGCATTAAAGCGCTGCGCGATATCGCGGCTCAGCTCCAGGTGCTGTTTCTGATCTTCGCCCACCGGCACCAGATTGGTCTGGTACAGCAGGATATCCGCCGCCATCAGCACCGGGTAATCAAACAGACCGGCGTTGATGTTTTCCGCATAGCGCGCGGATTTATCTTTGAACTGCGTCATGCGGCTCAGTTCGCCGAAATAGGTGTAGCAGTTCAGCGCCCAGCCCAGCTGCGCGTGCTCCGGCACGTGAGACTGCACGAAGATGGTGCTCTTTTTCGGGTCGATGCCGCAGGCGAGGTAGAGCGCCAGCGTATCCAGCGTGGCTTTGCGCAGCGCGGCCGGGTCCTGACGCACAGTGATGGCATGCTGATCCACGATGCAGTAGATGCAGTGGTAGTCGTCCTGCATGTTAACCCACTGACGCAGCGCACCCATGTAGTTACCGATGGTCAGTTCTCCGGATGGCTGTGCGCCACTAAAAACGATGGGCTTACTCATTTTTCAATTCCTGATTGTCACTGTGGGGGAGCCCGAACGCGGGCAGTAAGTCGCGGAAATGGTCAAAGACGAAATCCGGGTGGCTTAACGTTATCGCTTCACCGTAGTTATAGCCATAGCTCAGGCCGACGCTTGCGCAGCCAGCGGCCTGCGCCGCATGAATATCATTGCGTGAATCGCCGACAAAGAGCAACTCCTGCGCTGTCACCTGCAACGCGTCCATAACTTTCAGAAGCGGCTCCGGGTGCGGTTTTTTATTCTGCACATCATCGCCGCCGATAATAATGCTGAAATGGTCTGCGATACCGAGCGATTCCAGCATCGGGGCCACAAACGGCGTCGGCTTATTGGTGACCAGCCCGAGCGCGAGACCATGACGGCGCAGCGCGTCTAGCGTCTCGGCCACATCCGGGAACAGCGCGCTGCCCGCCTCGACGGCCTCGCCATAATAACGGTCAAACAGACGGCGCATCATGCGGCGCTGCTCTTCTTCCGGGATGTCGTCGGTTTGCGCAGGTTTACCCGCGGCGGCCCGAAGCGCGGCTTTCTCCTGACGCGCCCAGGTCAGCGCGCGCTCAATAAGCACATCGGCACCGTTGCCAATCCAGGTAATGACGCGCGCGTCGCCCGCGGTCGGCAGTTCCAGCGCATAGAGCGCGTTGTCCACCGCCCAGGTCAGGCCCGGCGCGCTGTCTACCAGCGTACCGTCGAGATCGAAAGCGACAGCGCGGATTTTTTGCAGCTTATCCATGAGAAACCTTTGCCAGCTCGCTACGCATATCGTTGATGACTTTCTGATAATCCGGCTCGTTGAAGATAGCGGAACCCGCGACAAACATATCGGCACCCGCCGCGGCGATAGCGCCGATATTGCTGACCTTCACGCCGCCGTCCACTTCCAGGCGGATGTCGCGCCCTGAGGCGTCGATGCGCTGGCGCACTTCTTTAAGCTTCTCCAGCGTCTGCGGGATAAATGACTGACCGCCGAAGCCGGGGTTGACCGACATCAGCAGAATCACGTCCAGTTTATCCATCACGTAATCGAGATAGCTCAGCGGCGTCGCCGGGTTAAAAACCAGGCCCGCTTTGCAGCCGTGTTCTTTGATCAGTTGCAGCGAACGGTCGATATGCTCGGAGGCTTCCGGGTGGAACGTAATGATGCTGGCACCCGCGTCGGCGAAATCGGGGATCAGGCGATCCACCGGTTTTACCATTAGATGCACGTCGATGGGCGCGGTAATACCGTAATCGCGCAGCGCCTTCAGCACCATCGGCCCGATGGTGAGGTTTGGCACATAGTGGTTATCCATAACATCGAAATGGACGACGTCGGCACCGGCGGCCAGCACCCGTGCGGTGTCTTCACCCAGCCGGGCAAAGTCGGCCGACAGAATCGAGGGGGCAATCAAATACTGTTTCATCCGCTTCTCCATTAAGTCTTGTGTGTATGGCGGGCGGAACCGGCTCAGGCCTCGTAGAGCGCCAGCAGTTCGTCCACCTTTCTGCGCGTGCCGCCATTGCTGCTGATGCTGCGTCGTACCCGCACCTTATGCAGCTTCGCCTGCTGATACCACTGGCGGGTCAGCTCGGTATCGTGGTTGGAAATGAGCACCGGAATGCGCTGACTTTGCAGCCCTTCCGCAAGCTGCGCCAGATGCCGCTGCTGTTCCAGATTAAAGCTGTTCGTGTGGTAAGCCGTAAAATTCGCGGTAGCGGAAAGCGGCGCATAAGGCGGGTCGCAATAGACCACCGCGCTGTTTTCCTGCTGCGCCCGCGCCATGCTGGCGTCGTAGGATTCGCAGATAAATAGCGCGTTCTGGGCGCGCTCCGCAAAATGGTACAGCTCCGTCTCCGGGAAATAGGGCTTTTTGTAACGACCAAACGGCACGTTGAACTCGCCGCGCAGATTATAGCGGCACAGCCCGTTGTAACCGTGGCGGTTAAGATACAAAAAGAGCAGCGCGCGGCGGAACTCGTCCCGGCTCTGGTTAAACTCTTCACGCAACTGATAGTACACCTCGGCTTGATTATGCTCGGCGGTAAACAGCAGACGCGCTTCGCTGACGTAATCGTCAGTTTTATCTTTAACCGTGGTGTAGAGACTTATCAGATCGCTGTTGATATCTGATAACACATAGCGCGAATAGTCGGTGTTGAGAAAAACCGACCCGGCGCCAACGAAAGGCTCGATAAGACACTCCCCTTCAGGGAGGTGACGTTTGATATCATCGAGCAGGGGGTATTTCCCCCCTGCCCATTTAAGAAAAGCGCGATATTTTTTCATGCTGCCTGATTAACTCATACCTTCCCACGCTGTGGAGGAGGCTCCGACAGCATACTGCGCTTTACTCATTACTTCAGATCGGCCTGGACCTGGTGAATCGGCTTAGCCCACGGGTTTTTCGCCTGCACGTCGGCTGGCAGCGAAGAAACCGCGCGTTTCGCTTCATCTTTCGAGCCATACACGCCGCTTACCAGCACATACCACGGCTGACCGTTACGGGTCGTCTGATAGACCACGTAGTTTTTGAGATTCTCTTTCTTCGCCCACGCGTTCAGGTTGTTGTAGTTCGACGAACTGCTCAGCTGAAGCGTGTAGTGGCTGCCCGGCGCGGATTTCAGCGCACCGACATTACCCGCGCTCGCACCACCCGCAGGGGCAGAAGGCTGGCTCGCGGCAGGCGTACTCTTCGGCGCTTGCGTGGCGGTGGTCGCTGGCGCTTTTACCGGTGCGGAGGCGGTGCCGGTCGCAGGCTCGCTGCGTTTCGGCGTGCTGGCTGGCTTCTGCTCCGTGGTGGCGGTTTTCGCCGGTGTCTGCTGCGGTTTGCTCTGGGTAGTCTGCGTTTTACGCGGCTCAGACTCAATCACCATCTGCTTACGCTCAGGACGCGTGGTGGTAGTGGCGTTATGACGCGCAGGTTTCTCGCTTTGCGCGGTGTCGCGCGACGGCTGAGAGGCGGCGGCGTTGCCGTTCACCGGCGCGACAGTTGCAGGCTCGGTGGGAAGCGTAGAGCCTGCCACGGTGTTATCAATCTGGCCCTGCTGCTGCGTCAGCGCATTGTTCAGATCGCCCGGAACTTCGACACGCTGCTGGCCTTGCGGCGCAGACGGGGATTCCGCCTGAGTCGGCGTTGAGGAAACCGGCGGCAGAGAGATATCCTGCGGCGCGTTAGCGCTGTTCTGATTTGCGGCAGAGGTGTTGCCCGGCTGCGGCTGCGCACCGTTGGCCTGATCTGACGCGCTGCCTGCGTTACCGGAGAGATCGATATTCTTCTCGGCGTTTTGCGCCTGCGCGTCGTCGGTTTTCGTGGCGTCCGGGCCTTTCAGCGCCGAACCGATGCCGATAATCAGCAGCACCAGAACAAAAATACCGAGCGCCATCATCAGATGCTGGCGAGAAATGGGCCCTTTCGGGGGCGCTTTTTTACGCTTGCGCGGACGACGTTCCTGGACTTCTTCATCATCCGCCAGCGATTCATCCGCTTCGTAAGTCTCTTGCGCCTGCTCGCGACGCGCTCGCGCCGGACGACGATCGTCTGCATCAAGATCAACGTCATCAATGTTGATTTGCGGTTCGTTATCGAACTCAGCAGATTTACGAGAACGACCAGGACGACGATCGCTGGGATCGGGTTTCAGCTCGTCTTCTGGTTTGAATTCATCCATTTAACACCCCACTCGAAGGCTCATTGCGGCCTGCGCCACGCTATTGCCCGATAGTAAAAACGCCATTGACTGGCGAACAGTACTTTTCATTCACGCCTGCTGACAATCAGCAATCGCGCTTAAAACCAGATCGTGCGGCACTCCGCCGCGCACTTCACTCTTCCCGATAGCCAGCGGCAGCACTAAGCGCAGCTCGCCAGCCAGAACTTTTTTATCACGCATCATGTGCGGTAGATACGCCTGCGGCGGCATGGATTCAGGGCCGGTGACCGGCAGTCCCGCGCGCTTGAGCAGCGCGATAATGCGCTCGACATCCTGCGTCTCAAACTGGCCGAGACGCTCGGCGGCACGCGCCGCCATCACCATGCCTGCGGCGACCGCTTCGCCATGCAGCCAGTTGCCGTAACCCATTTCCGCTTCGATCGCGTGACCAAAAGTATGGCCCAGGTTCAACAAGGCGCGCATACCGCTTTCGCGCTCGTCCGCCGCGACGACATCGGCTTTGATCTCGCAACAGCGGCGGATGCAGTACGCCATCGCCGCGCCATCGAGTGCCAGCAACGCGTCGATATTCTCCTCCAGCCAGAGGAAAAAATCGCGGTCAAGGATGATGCCGTATTTGATGACTTCAGCGAGCCCGGAGGCCAGCTCACGCGCAGGCAGGGTTTGCAGACAGTCGAGATCGACCACCACGGAGGCGGGCTGCCAGAAGGCACCTATCATGTTTTTGCCAAGCGGATGGTTAACGGCGGTTTTGCCGCCAACGGAGGAATCGACCTGCGAAAGCAACGTGGTCGGCACCTGGATGAAGCGCACGCCGCGCTGATAGCACGCCGCGGCAAAGCCGGTAAGATCGCCGATAACGCCGCCGCCCAGCGCGATAAGCGTGGTATCGCGGCCATGCGGTTTTTCCAGCAGCGCGCTGAACACGGTTTCCAGTACCGCCAGGCTTTTATACTGCTCGCCGTCGGGCAAAATCACCTGGTCAACCTTCACGCCCGCCTGCTCCAGCGCGGAGCGGACTTTATCCAGCCACAGCGGTGCCAGCGTTTCATTGGTGACCAGCATGGTTTGATCACCTGCACGCAAAGGCCAAAAGGAAGCCGGATCGTTGAACAATCCGGCTGCGATGGTGATAGGGTAACTACGTTCCCCGAGAGTAACCGTTAACCTCTCCATGACGTTCAGTAACCTTCTGTGCTTTACCCGCAGGTGAGTAAGGATTCGCCGGAATTAGTTGTTTTCCAGCATATGGATAATCTGGTTAGCCACGACTTTTGCGCTCTGATCGTCAGTACGGATGGTGACGTCGGCAATCTCTTCATACAGCGGATTACGTTCGTTGGCGAGCGCTTCGAGCACTTCACGCGGCGGCGTATCAACCTGCAACAGCGGGCGTTTTTTATCACGCTGAGTACGGGCGAGCTGCTTTTCGATAGTGGTTTCCAGATAGACCACCACACCACGCGCGGAGAGACGATTGCGGGTTTCGCGGGATTTGACAGAGCCACCGCCGGTCGCCAGTACAATACCCTGCTTTTCCGTCAGTTCATTGATGACTTTTTCTTCGCGATCGCGGAAACCTTCTTCGCCTTCTACATCGAAGACCCAGCCGACATCAGCTCCGGTACGTTTTTCGATCTCCTGATCGGAGTCGTAAAATTCCATGTTGAGCTGTTGTGCTAACTGACGCCCAATAGTGCTTTTGCCAGCACCCATAGGCCCAACCAGAAAGATATTGCGTTTCTCTGCCATTTTTTCGGTACTACTAAGACAATTCGTTGATGATAAACCCGCGTGCAATAACCCTGAGCTGCGGGAAATGAACTGAAACCTCTTAAGCGATAGTGCGAGAGTCAGATCAAAAATTATCTCAACACTCAAGGTAGTTTGGCAACCGAATAAATCACCGCGTCTGACGCACAGGAGTGAAAAAACAACAACGGATGCACCGCCTTTGACCGACTCTCAAATCGGTACTCCTTGTATGCTAATTCCACCCCTGCGTCAAACATCCGGCGACGATAATGGCTAAAAACTCCTGTGAACTCAGGCCCCGTTGATGATGCGCGGCGTAATAAACACCACCAGTTCACGTTTTTCGTTATCTTTACCGTCGTGGCGAAAAAGACTCCCGAAGAGCGGAATATTTCCCAAAACCGGCACCTGTTCATTCCCCGCTTTATTTTTTTGCTGGAAAATTCCACCAAGCGCCAGCGTTTCGCCGTCTTTGACCTCAACCTGCGTTTCGATTTCTTGTTTATCAATCGCTAACACTTCGCCATCGGCCTGCTGTAGCGCCTGGCCCGGCATATTCTGGCTAATGCGCAGCTTAAGCTTAATACGCCCGTCCTGCCCAATGGTGGGCGTTACCTCCATCCCCAGCACCGCTTCTTTGAACTCCACGGAGGTCGCCCCGCTTTCGCCGCTCGACACCTGATACGGAATTTCACTGCCCTGCTTGATGCTGGCTGGCTGTTGATGTGCCGCTAACAGCCGGGGGCTCGCGATAATCTCCACCTTCTGTTTTTGCTCCAGCGCCGAAAGCTCAAACTCCAGCATGCGCCCATCGATACGCCCGATATTAAAACCAAGCCGCGTGGTCGCATTCGCCACTGCCAGATCCGCGGAAATGGTCGTCGGGTGATAGAGCGTCGTGGGGCCGTCGGCATCCGCGGTACTCCACTTAACACCAAGCTCACGCAGGCTCTGCTGGTTAATGGTGACGATATGCGCGGCCAGTTCCACCTGACCTACCGGGATATCCATTTTCGCGACCCACTCCCGTACCTGACGCAACGCGTTGGCGGTATCACATACCAGTAGGCGGTTAGTGCGCTTATCTACCGTGACGCTACCGCGCGGGGTTATCAGTTTATCGCCGAGCGCGGCCATCGCGGCGGCAAGCTCCGAAGCCTCGGCATAACGCAGTGTGAAGGTGTCGTTTACCAGCGGCAGATTCCGTTCCTGCTGCTGGCGCGCGGCGTCCCGCTGTGCCTGATTTTGCTGCTCCCAGCTTTCAGGGTAGACGCGCAAAGTGTTGCGCTCTTTATGCCAGCGCAACCGCGCGCTCTCCGTCACCATCTGGAACGCCTGCTGCCAGGGCACATCCTGCAAATGCAAAGAGACGACGCCCTCCACACCCGGCGCGACCACCAGGTTTAACTGCTCGCTTTCAGCCAGCGCCTGTAATAGCTGGACGACCGGCGTTTCATCCGCCACCAGCGAGACGCCCGGGCTCGTGGGCGCGGCGAAGACGGTTGTCGCCGCGAGTAATAATAAAGGAGGGGATTTCCTTATCATGATGCGTATCCTTAAGTGTCCATACCAGAACCGAAGGGCGACACCCGTCGCCACTCTTTAACATCACCTTATTGGCCTCAACACCGGTAAGCTGCCAGCCGGTCGGGAGCGTCGCGCCTGGGCTGACGCGAAGCCACGTTTTCTCCGGCGTCTGTAACAGCACCCGCACCGACTCGCCCCTTTTCACCATGCCGCCGTAACGCCAGAGATCGGCCTGATGCAGCTGACAGCGCGCCTGCGGCGGCGCAAAAGGGTCTCGCGCAGCCCAGGCCGGGCAACTCGCCAGCATCAGTAAGATCCATAGCGCGCTACTTCTCATGGGCGCGCTCCAGCTGTAGCATGAGCCGCAGGCGTTGGTCGCCCTCTCTGCTCAGCGTAAAACCGTGCGCCAGCATGTCGCTTTGCGCGAGCGCCTCAAAAATATCAGGCACATGCGGCCAGGCTAATGCCAGTTCCAGCTCGCCGGTATCCCCTTGCGGTTGCCAGTGAATAAGATGCCCTTCGGGGCCGGGATCCACCGCCAGCGGCGAAAAGGGCTTCATGGCAAGTTGTGCCTCAAGCGCTGCCACAGCGTCTCGCTCGCCAGATTGCGCAGCCTGCCGCTGCTTAAGCGTTTGCAGTTCAGCCCGGCGCTGTTCAAGCTGCGCTTGCAGCTGGCGAAAGTCCCTGGTGAGAGGCATCAGCCCTGCGTAAGCCGCCGCGACCAGCAGCGCTATCCAGACGCCAGCGCACGCGGCACGCCGCGATGAGGGACCGGAAAGCCAGCGATCAATGAGAAGCCGCATCGGCAGACTCCTTTTGCAATGAGAGCGAAAAGTGCCAGTAGCCCTCCGCCTCCCGGCGCGTTTCCCCCGGCGTTATCTGCGTAAAAGGCGCAAGCGCTCGCACGTTTTCCTCAAAGAGGCTGAGCGCCTGGGGCTCATACGCATTGCCGGTGAGCTCGAGACAGTCATCATGAAAACGCAGCGTGGTGAGCCAGAGCGATGACGGCAAGGCATCGGCAAGCGTCAGCAGACGCTGCCGCCATGCCGCGACCTCCTGGCGGTCGCTTTCACGACGCTGCCAGCGCGCGCGTAATGCCTCATATTCCGCCGCGGCGCGCTGCGCCTCTCGCAGCCGCGATTTCTGCTCCGTCAGCGTAATGAGCAGCGCATCAAGCTGTTGCTGCAGCGCGCGCTGCTGGTGCCTGATGACGTAATGGCCCGCCATAGACGCGAGCAGAACCACCAGCGCTGCGAGAAGAAAAAAACCGCCCCAGCGCATCAGCCGGGTGCGCCGCCTGACATGCCGCCACGGCAGAAGATTAATATGCCGCCTCATCACGCCGCTCCCAGCGCCAGACCAAGCGCGACGGCGAAGCACCCGGTGTCTTCGGGCTTTGGCAGACAGGGCCAGGTGATAACCTGCCACGGATCAAACGCCTGCCAGTCGCCTTCTTGCCAGGATGCACCGCACAGCGCGATTTCCTGTGCCTGTATGCCAAGCTGCGCGCCGAGCGATCTCAGCCCTTCCACGCCTGGCGTTGCACAGACGCCCCAGCGATCGCGCATCGCCCACAGCCACTGCGTGCCCGTCTGCGCCACGATGGCCTGACAGGCATCAGCGGTATAGGGCAAGAGGCAGGCCAGCGCGCTCGCATCCGGCGTCAGCGCGGCGGGCGTAAAACGCAGCGCGCGGGCGCACGCCATCAGCTCCGCCACTTCCGCAGCGCGCGCGGCGGTTACGGCATAGCCGTCCTGGCGTTCGGTATAATCAAACGCCAGCGCGTCGGGCGGCAAAGAGAGCTGACGGGCAGCCACGGCACCAAGCCAGGCCTCGCACTCTGGCTCGCACAGCGTGGTCGCAGGCCTGGGAAGTTCGCGCTGTAACGTGCGCTGCGCCGGAAACCCAAGCCGGATGGAGGAGTAGCGCGGCAGTTGCGCGCGCCACGGCGTCAGCGCCTCGATTAACGCCTGGCGGCGCGGTTCGCCGTCGTGATGAGGGGCCAGCGGGAATCTCCACCAGCGCTGCTGTCGCCAGCCGCCTCGCTTTCGCACCAGCGCCACGGCAACGATGCTATCTGATTGAATATGCAAGCCTATCTGCCATTTCCCGACGATCATTTTTGACGTTCTCCCTGTCGCGCAAAATGAAAATGCCATATCAATGCTTCAGGCTTGCCTTTATACTACCGCGCGGTTGTTTATAAACTGCCCAACAGAAACTAAATGGGAAATCCTCGGTGAAGTTCGTAAAGTATTTATTCTTCCTTGCAGTCTTTTGCATTCTGCTGGGAGCCGGCTCGATATACGGCCTGTATAAATTTATTGAGCCCCAGTTACCTGACGTCGCCACGCTGAAAGATGTGCGGCTGCAAATTCCTATGCAGATCTATAGCGCTGACGGCGAGCTGATCGCACAGTACGGCGAAAAGCGCCGTATCCCGCTGACGCTCAATCAGATCCCACCGGAAATGGTGAAAGCGTTTATCGCGACAGAAGACAGCCGCTTCTACGATCACCACGGCGTCGATCCTATCGGTATTTTCCGTGCCGCGAGCGTGGCGCTCTTCTCCGGTCACGCTTCACAGGGCGCGAGTACCATTACGCAGCAGCTGGCGCGTAACTTCTTTCTTAGCCCGGAACGCACCCTGATGCGTAAAATCAAGGAGGCTTTTCTCGCGGTGCGTATTGAGCAACTGCTGACGAAAGATGAGATCCTTGAGCTTTACCTGAACAAGATTTATCTCGGTTATCGCGCTTACGGCGTGGGCGCGGCTGCTCAGGTCTATTTCGGCAAAACGGTGGATCAACTCTCCTTAAGCGAAATTGCCGTGATAGCTGGCCTGCCGAAAGCGCCATCGACGTTCAACCCGCTCTACTCGCTTGAGCGCGCCACGGCGCGCCGTAACGTCGTGCTCTCACGTATGCTGAGCGAGGGCTATATCAGCCAGTCGCAGTATGACGAGGCGCGCAGCGAAACCATTAACGCCAATTATCACGCGCCGGAAATCGCGTTTTCCGCGCCGTACCTGACAGAAATGGTGCGTCAGGAGATGATCAGCCGTTACGGCGAAAACGCCTACGAGGACGGTTATAAGGTTTACACCACCATTACCCGCCGCATTCAGCAGGCCGCGCAGAAAGCGGTGCGCGACAACGTGATGGATTACGACATGCGCCACGGTTATCGCGGCCCGTCTAACGTGCTGTGGCGCGTGGGCGAAGTGGCGTGGGACAGCAAGAAAATCACCGATTCGCTGAAAAACCTGCCGACCTACGGGCCGCTGCTGCCTGCGGTAGTCACCTCGGCGAATCCTGACGAAGCGACGGCGTTGCTTGCCGATAACTCCTCGGTGTCGCTGAAAATGGACGGTGTGCGCTGGGCGCGCCCTTACCGCTCCGATACCGCGCAGGGCCCGACGCCGCGCCGCGTCACCGACGTGTTGCAGGCAGGTCAGCAGATTTGGGTGCGTAAGGTCGATGACAGCTGGTGGCTCGCGCAGGTGCCGGATGTCAACTCGGCGCTGGTTTCCATCAACCCGAAAGATGGTTCGATACTGGCGCTGGTGGGCGGCTTTGATTTCAATCAGAGCAAGTTCAACCGTGCGACCCAGGCGCTGCGCCAGGTCGGCTCGAATATTAAGCCGTTCCTGTATACGGCGGCGATGGACAAGGGCCTGACGCTCGCGAGCATTCTGAACGACGTGCCGATTTCGCGCTGGGATGCCGGTGCGGGCTCTGACTGGCGTCCGAAGAACTCTCCGCCGGAATATGCTGGGCCGATTCGTCTGCGCCAGGGCCTGGGCCAGTCGAAAAACGTGGTGATGGTTCGCGCCATGCGCGCGATGGGCGTCGATTACGCGGCGGAATATCTTCAGCGTTTCGGCTTCCCGGCGCAGAATATCGTGCATACCGAATCGCTGGCGCTCGGCTCCGCGTCCTTCACGCCGTTACAGGTCGCGCGCGGCTATGCGGTAATGGCGAACGGCGGCTTCCTGGTGGACCCGTGGTTTATCAGCAAAATCACCAATGTTCAGGGCGAAACGCTGTTTGAAGCGAAGCCGAAAATCGCCTGCCCGGATTGCGATATCCCGGTGATTTACGGCGAAACGCCGAAATCAAACGTGCTGGAAAACAAAGACGTGGAAAACGTCGCCACCTCTGCCGAACAGCAGAACGCGCCGGTGCCGATGCCACAGCTTGAGCAGGCAAACCGCGATCTGGTCGCGCAGAGCCCGGCACCGCAGTATGCGCCGCACGTCATCAGCACGCCGCTGTCGTTTTTGATTAAAAGCGCGCTGAACAGCAATATCTTCGGCGAGCCGGGCTGGCAGGGAACAGGCTGGCGCGCCGGACGCGATCTCAAACGTCGCGATATCGGCGGTAAAACCGGTACGACCAACAGCTCGAAAGACGCCTGGTTCTCCGGTTATGGTCCGGGGGTGGTGACGTCTGTGTGGATTGGCTTTGACGATCACCGCCGCGATCTCGGCCGCACCACGGCCTCGGGTGCGATTAAAGACCAGATCTCCGGCTATGAGGGCGGTGCGAAAAGCGCGCAGCCTGCGTGGGATGCGTATATGAAGGCCGCGCTGGAAGGCGTGCCGGAAGAGCCGTTAACGCCGCCGCCGGGCATCGTGACGGTCAATATCGACCGCAGTACCGGCCAGCTGGCGAATGGCGGCAACAGCCGTGAAGAGTACTTTATCGAAGGCACGCAGCCGACCCAGCAGGCGGTGCATGAAGTCGGCACGACGATTATCGATAACGGGGAAACCCACGAGCTGTTCTGATAAAACAACAAACGCCCCGTCATGGGGCGTTTTTTTTAAGTATCACGCTGACGAAAACGCCCTTTGCCGGGCGTTTTTTGTAAGGCGATTACAGCCTGCCGTGCATCTTCAGCCATTCGCGCACTAAGAACAGCGCGCTGACGTTGCGGGCCTCGCTGAAATCCGGATCTTCCAGCAGATCCATCATATGCGCGAGCGGCCAGCGCTCCTGAATCAGCGGCTCCGGCTCGTCGCCCTGCAGCGTTTCCGGATAGAGATCTTCCGCCACCAGGATATTCATTTTGCTGGAGAAATAAGACGGCGCCATAGTGAGTTTTTTCAGGAACGTCAGTTGGTTCGCACCAAAGCCGACTTCCTCTTTTAATTCGCGATTGGCCGCTTCGTAAATATTTTCACCCGGATCGATAAGCCCTTTGGAAAAGCCCAGCTCGTAGGATTCGGTGCCGACAGCATATTCACGGATTAAAACCAGATGCTCGTCAATGATGGGCACGATCATCACCGCCTCGCGCTCCGAAGGACGCATACGCTCATAGACGCGCTGCTCGCCATTGCTGAAGGCGAGACTTACCTGCTCAACGCTGAAAAGACGCGAACGGGCGACCGTTTCAATATTTAAAATAGTGGGTTTTTGCAGAGGTTTATTCATATTAACCGGCCACCGGGTAACCATATCTTTGCTCATTGTGCGACACACCGCACGGTTCGGGCAATGTGAATCGTTTTTTATTTACATTCCTGCAACTTCACGCGCACGTAAAACCTAAATACCCATTTATGTCAAGAGGTTGAATTTAAAATAAGAATTTGCTGATATTTCCACGCTTCCCGCTTTGCTAACATTGATTTACCGCTGGTATGCCTCAAATAATTTCACTCAAGTTGACTCCATACCTGTCGATTTTTGTTCATTGTTCTGCCTTAATGTTGCATAGGCAATACTTGTTTACATTTGCATCGAGTACCGTGATTTGATGGGGAAAGCATGAGCACCTTGTTGATTTTAGTCGCTGCTATGCTGGCCTGCATCGTCATTGCAGGCTGGTGGATAAAGCGCAAAATTCGCCCCCGTCATCCTCGTTTACCCGCCCAGGTTTTTGCTGGTGCCACTACCCGTAAACTCAGCAGTGAAGAGCGTAGCGCCATCGAAAGCTATCTGGAAACGCTCTCGCGTTTTCAGGATTCGCCGACGCCGACCGGCGCCATTAAGCCGCCAGTCCGGTTAACGCTGACGCCGCAAAGCAGCACCGTCTATTGCATCCGTCGGGCTATTACCCGCTACGGCCTCTCGTCTGACGATCCGAACAAATGGCGTTACTATCTGGACTCGGTAGAAGTGCATCTGCCGCCCTTCTGCGAGCAATACATCACTGATGATAATAGCGTCGAGCTTATCCGCACCGCGACGCTGCCGCTGGTTATCTCTCTGAATGGCCATTCTATTCAGGAACATGTGCATGAAGCCCGCGGCTACGTGCTGGAAGGCCCGGCATCTGGCCTGGCGTCCATTCGCGGCGAAGAGAGCGAACAGATTGAGCTGCTGAATATCCGGCAGGAGACGCAGGAGGAGCATGCGCTCGGGCGTCCGGATGGACTGCGCGAGGCGCTGCTGATCTGCGCCGCGTTTGTACTTTTTTTCTTCTGCCTCGTCACGCCGCCGATGATGCTGCCCTGGCTGGCTGGCGGCGCCATTTTGCTGCTGGGCGCAGGCCTGTGGGGGCTGTATGCGCCGCCGGCGAAAACAGCGCTGCGCGAAATCCATTGTCTGCGGGGCACACCGAAACGCTGGGGGCTGTTTGGCGAAACCAACCAGGAACAGCTTAATAATATTTCGCTCGGCATTATCGACCTGATCTATCCGCCGCACTGGCAGCCGTTTATCGCGCATGATTTAGGCCAGAAAACGGATATCGATATCTATATGGACAGGCATGTGGTGCGCCAGGGTCGTTTTCTGTCGCTGCATGACGAAGTAAAACATTTCCCGCTTCAGCACTGGCTGCGCAGCGCAGTGATCGGCGCAGGCGCGCTGCTGGTATTGCTGCTGCTGACTATCTGGGTGCCGCTCGATATGCCGTTTAAGCTGACTATCTCCTGGCTTAAAGGCGCACAAACGGTCGAAGCGACCAGCGTGGCGAAGCTTGAAGAAGCTGGCCTGCGCGTTGGTGATACGCTGCGGATTAACGGCACAGGCATGTGTAATATTCATCTGCCGGGGCGCTATACCACCCGCCAGAATTACCCGTTTATGCCGTTCGACTGCTCGCAAATTCTCTGGAATAACGCAAGCCCGCTGCCTCTGCCGGAATCCGACACGGTGACCAAAGCCACGGCGCTGGCAGAAGCAGTAAACCGCCAGCTGCATCCGCAGGAAGGCGACACCAAAATCAACCCGCAGCTGGCGTCGGCGATTCAGAAATCGGGCATGGTGCTGCTCGATGATTTCGCGGAGATCGTGCTGAAAACCGAAGCGCTGTGTACCGGCGAAGAAGAGTGCGTCAGGCTGAAAAACGCGCTGGTGAACCTCGGCAACACCAAAGACTGGCCGTCGCTCGTGAAACGCGCCAGCGAAGGCAAGCTCGACGGCATTAACGTCCTGCTGCGCCCGGTCAGCGCTGAATCGCTCGATAATCTGGTGATTGCTTCCACCGCGCCGTTCTTCGTACGTGAAACCAGCCGCGCCGCGCAGTCGCTCAACAGCCCGCCACCGGGCGGCTTTATGATTATCAGCGATGAAGGCAAAGATATGGTGAACCAGCCACTGCCGCCGACGTCGCTGTATGATTTGCCGCCGCAGGAGCAGTGGAAAGAGTTCCAGCGGCTGGCGGGTATGCTGATGCAGACGCCATTCCATGCGGAAGGCGTCGTTACCAGCCTGCGCACCGACGCCAACGGCACCCAGCATGTGACGCTCAGCAGTATCCCTGACAGCGCCGGGCTGTGGCGCTATTTCGGCACCACACTCCTGATGCTGGTGATGCTCATCTGTGCGCTGTATAACGGCGTCGTCGCGCTGCGCCGCTGGCAGCGCAGCCGCACCCGTATCGAAGAAATTCAGCGCTACTACGAAAACTGCTTCAACCCGCAACTGGTCCCTTCCGCGGATATTCGCCCCCTGTTCTGATAATCCGGCGGCGACAGGTTTATGGTAACCTGTCGCCCCTTTTTCCTCAGGCGGGAGTTCCCATGACTATTGATATCGCCTGGCAGGACGTTGATACCGTTCTGCTGGATATGGACGGCACGCTGCTGGATCTGGCATTCGACACCTTCTTCTGGCAGAAGCTGGTGCCCGAAACGCTAAGCCAGCAGCGCGGCATCTCGCTGGATGACGCCCACAACCATATCCGCGCCGAATATCACGCCGTGCAGCATACGCTAAACTGGTACTGTCTGGATTACTGGAGCGAGCGCCTGGGGCTCGATATCTGCGCCATGACGACCGAGCAAGGGCCGCGCGCGTTGATACGTGAAGATACCGTGCCGTTTCTCGACGCGCTGAAAGCCTGCGGCAAGCGGCGTATTTTGCTGACCAACGCGCATCCGCATAATCTGGCGGTCAAGCTTGAGCATACCGGGCTTGCTCAGCACCTTGATTTATTACTTTCCACCCACACATTTGGTTATCCAAAAGAGGATCAGCGGTTATGGCAGGCCGTTGCCCGGCACACCGGCCTTGATAAGTCGCGCACGCTGTTTATTGACGACAGCGAGCCGATTCTCGATGCCGCCGCGCGGTTTGGTATTCGCTACTGCCTTGGCGTCACCAATCCCGATTCAGGCGTTGCGGATAAAAGCTATCAGCGCCACCCGGCGCTTGGCGATTACCGGCGTCTGATCCCCTCGCTGCAAACCGAGGAGTCGTGATGAAAGAGAAATCCACCGAAGGGGTTCGCCTGGACAAATGGCTCTGGGCGGCGCGCTTCTATAAAACCCGCACGCTGGCCCGCGAGATGATCGAAGGCGGCAAGGTGCACTACAACGGGCAACGGACCAGGCCGAGTAAAATTATCGAACCGAACGCGGTATTAACGCTGCGCCAGGGAAACGATGAACGCACGCTGGTGGTAAAAGGCATTACCGATCAGCGACGACCGGCAAGCGAGGCGGTACTGCTGTACGAAGAGACGGCAGAAAGTATCGAAAAGCGCGAAAAACTCGCGCTGGCGCGTAAACTCAACGCCCTTTCCATGCCGCATCCGGATCGCCGCCCGGATAAAAAAGAGCGCCGCGATCTGATCAAATTTAAATTTGGCGACAGCGAATAACCGTCACGCCAGGAGAGAGAATAATGGCTCAACACGACCAACTACACCGCTATCTTTTTGAAAATTATGCCGTGCGCGGCGAACTGGTGACGGTTTCAGAAACCTGGAAACAGATCCTTGAAAACCATGACTATCCGATGCCGGTTAAAACCCTGCTCGGCGAGCTGCTGGTCGCCACCAGCCTGCTGACCGCGACGCTGAAATTCGCGGGCGATATCACCGTTCAGTTGCAGGGCGACGGCCCGATGACGCTTGCCGTCATTAACGGCAACAACCGCCAGCAGATGCGCGGCGTCGCGCGCGTGCAGGGCGATGTCCCGGCGGACGCCGACCTGAAAACGCTGGTGGGCAATGGCTATCTGGTCATCACCATTACGCCGGAAGAAGGCGAGCGCTATCAGGGTGTCGTCGGTCTGGAAGGCGATACGCTGGCCGCGTGTCTGGAAGATTACTTCATGCGCTCCGAACAGCTGCCGACCCGTCTGTTTATCCGCACCGGTGAAGCGCAGGGCCAGCCTGCCGCTGGCGGCATGCTGTTGCAGGTGCTGCCAGCGCAGGACGCCCAGACGGATGATTTCAACCATCTGGCGACGCTGACCGAAACCATCAAGGCGGACGAGCTGTTCACGCTGCCCGCCAACGATGTGCTGTGGCGTCTCTACCACGAAGAAGAAGTGACCGTTTACGATCCGCAGGCGGTGGAGTTCAAATGCACCTGCTCGCGCGAGCGCTGCGCCGATGCGCTGCGCACGCTGCCGGATGAAGAAGTCGCGCAGATTCTGGAAGAAGACGGCGAAGTGGATATGCACTGCGACTACTGCGGCACCCACTATGTGTTCGACGCGATGGATATCGCCGGGATCCGTAAAAACGCCTCCCCGGCCGATCCGCAGGTACACTAAAGCCTGCTGACGCTTCCCGCCGCCTTGCGGGAAGCGCTTTTTTTACGCTTACTGATAGTTTATCGGGATCCTCACCCCGCCAATTTCCACATCCTGCCAGGTTTTCTCTTTTCCTTTGATCTGATTTTCGCGCAGCGCCTTGTCGAATTTTTCGCGCGTCAGACTGCCGGGAATCTCCTGGCTCCAGCCCGCCTGCCGCCACTGGCCGTTCTCGCGCATCGTGACGCTACAGCTTCGCGTGTCGCTACTGCACAGCAGCACTTCATTTTGCCCGTCATGGTTCAAATCGAGCGCCGCCACAACGCAACTGCCCTTCTCATATAAACAGCCGCGCACGCTGTAGGTGTCTTCTTTGCTGACCCACTGCCACCAGCTCTCTGCAGGTGCCTGCGCCCCTGCGGCAAGCGTAATGGCGTCGCGCAGGTCGTCATCGGCCACCGTCGAGTCGCTGTCCAGCAGATCGCGCAGCGCCTGACGATTCTCTTTATCGGCCATAAAAGCCGGGTTATGGCGAAGTTCATTCAGTGCCGCCTGGCCGCGGCGTCCGGCGTGTTGCAGCATATAGAGGCTCATCAGGTCGGCCTTTTGCGCCCCGCTCTCATAACGCGCCATCTGGCTCTCCACGCTGATGCGCCACGGGTCGAGCACTGGCGTATGGCTTAAAACCAGCAGTGCGAGCGAGAAGAGCATGACAACACGGCCGCCGCGATCGCCTGCCGGTTCATTGCCCTTCATACGGCTAATCGCCTGCAGCGTGGCGCACACCGCCCAGCACAGCACCGTCGCCGTGATAAGCGCCGCGTAAACGCGCCACGGCGTCCAGCCATATTGCTGTACGCGCAGCCACAGCGACCACCCGGCGAGCGCCGAGAAAAGCGGTGTGACGACAACGCCGGTGCTGTTCAGCAGACGCAGCGCTTTATGCGGCGACGGCGCGCAGGCCAGCCCGGAAAGCGCGAGCAAGACCAGCGCCAGCGTATTCAGCAGCGCGTTACAGGAGGTGCGCGCCGCAAGGCCGCTCAGGCCAACAAACGGCAGCGTCGCGAGAAACAGCAGCGCGATAAGCGCGGCGAGCGTCAGCAGGCCGGATGCCGCCAGCGTCAGAAAACGCATCAGCGCCTCGGTGATGCGCGTCTGGCTGCGGCACAGCAGCAAGCATACCGCGCCGGAAACCGTCGCCATGACATAAACAAAGAGCGGCGTGTCGAAAAACAGAATGTCAAAGAAGCGGATATCCACCGCGTTAAAGAGTTTCGCCCACAGCAGCAGCACGCCCCAGAACACACCGGCGAGCGCCAGCGCCATCAGCAGCGCGACGCCGTTATTCCACAGCGCCAGGCGGCGTGAAACAGGCGCGCCGGACGTACTGTCACGCTGCAGCCAGGGGAGCGCCATAAAGAGCGTGGCCGCCAGGTGGAAATACCAGGTGGCGATCATTTCACCCGCGTCCAGCTCATCAACGCCCGAAACAGACCAGCGCATCCAGCCCGACATCACGCCTACCAGCACCAGCAGCGCGCCCGTCATCCACCAGAAACGCAGCGCGCGCAGGCGAGTCGCCGCCAGCGCCACACTCGCGCAGAGTGTGATGGCCAGCGAGTGCAGCACCAGCGCCGATCCCTGGCTCATCGCTATCAGGCTGTGCGGACCGGTTAAAAACATCAGCAGGCCGCAGAGCGCGGCAATAATCACGATGCCCCAGCGCGTCGCGGGTGCCAGGGGATGAAGTTCAGACATGACGATAATCCTTTAAAAACGCATTCACGCGGTGAAGATAACGCCTTTGCGTGAAGTGAGCGTGAAGTGGGAAAAGACGCGTTTCGCAGGCCAGAGCCGGACGCGTATCCGCAAAAGTCTGTTTATCCTGTGCGATCCCCCGCCGGTTTTGGTTTTCACAGAAAAGATAATTTTCTTCAGGAAAGCGCTTACAGTCACAAAGTGCGGGTTTGGCGGGTGGCTTTTATAACATATTCGGAACAATTAACGCGTACACAGATAAAATGTTGCCATACTCTGAGACCCGTCGTGACCGGTCTCACAGAATTTTCCACTATGGCGCGCCTGGCAACCCATCAGTAACGTAAATCTATGAAGCCTGTCGCGGTTAACGTCCCCGGAATGACCCTACACTTTCAGATAGTATAAATTGGCTAAGGAGCAGTGAAATGCGAGTTACAGGCATAACCCCGCAGGATCTCAAGGCTTACGGTATTAACGACGTCCAGGAGGTGGTTTATAACCCCGATTACGACACCCTTTATCGCGAAGAGCTCGACCCGTCGCTTGAGGGTTACGAGCGCGGGGTACTGACGGATCTGGGTGCGGTCGCCGTCGACACGGGCATTTTTACCGGCCGTTCGCCGAAGGATAAATACATCGTTCGCGACGACACCACGCGCGATACGCTGTGGTGGTCCGATAACGGCAAAGGCAAAAACGACAACAAACCGCTGACGCCGGAAACCTGGCAGCATCTGAAAGGCCTGGTGACGCAGCAGCTCTCCGGTAAACGTCTTTTCATCATCGACGCCTTTTGCGGCGCTAACCCGGACAGCCGCCTGTCGGTGCGTTTTATTACCGAAGTGGCCTGGCAGGCGCATTTCGTTAAAAACATGTTTATTCGCCCGTCCGAGGATGAACTGGAAGGCTTCGAGCCGGATTTCATCGTAATGAACGGCGCGAAATGCACGAACCCGGACTGGCAGGCGCAGGGGCTGAATTCCGAGAACTTTGTAGCCTTTAACCTGACCGAACGGATGCAGCTGATTGGCGGCACCTGGTACGGCGGCGAGATGAAAAAAGGCATGTTCTCGATTATGAACTACCTGCTGCCGCTGAAAGGCATCGCCTCGATGCACTGCTCGGCGAACGTCGGTGAAAAAGGCGATGTAGCGGTATTCTTTGGCCTCTCCGGCACCGGCAAAACGACGCTTTCCACCGATCCGAAACGCCGCCTTATTGGCGATGACGAACACGGCTGGGACGATGACGGCGTGTTTAACTTCGAAGGCGGCTGCTATGCCAAAACCATTCGCCTCTCTGAAGAAGCCGAACCGGATATCTATCACGCCATTCGCCGCGACGCGCTGCTGGAAAACGTCACCGTGCGTGACGACGGTAGCATTGATTTTGACGATGCCTCTAAAACCGAAAACACCCGCGTCTCCTACCCGATTTACCACATCGATAACATCGTGAAGCCGGTGTCGAAAGCGGGCCACGCGACGAAAGTTATCTTCCTGACCGCCGATGCGTTCGGCGTTCTGCCGCCGGTATCGCGCCTGACGGCCAGCCAGACGCAGTATCACTTTCTCTCCGGCTTTACGGCGAAACTGGCGGGCACCGAGCGCGGCGTGACCGAGCCGACCCCGACCTTCTCGGCCTGTTTCGGCGCGGCGTTCCTGATGCTTCACCCGACGCAGTACTCCGAAGTGCTGGTAAAACGTATGCAGGCGGCGGGCGCGCAGGCGTATCTGGTCAATACCGGCTGGAACGGCACCGGCAAACGCATCTCCATTAAGGACACCCGCGCGATTATCGACGCCATCCTCAATGGTTCGCTGGACGACGCGGAAACCTTTACGCTGCCGCTGTTTAATCTGGCGATTCCGACCAGCCTGCCGGGCGTCGATGAGCGCATTCTCGACCCACGCAATACCTACGCCTCGCCGGAACAGTGGCAGGAAAAATCGCAGCAGCTGGCGCAGCTCTTTATCAGCAACTTTGAGAAATACACCGACACGCCTGCCGGCGCCGCGCTGGTGAGCGCAGGCCCACAGCGCTAACGGGTTAAATGTAAAAACGGCTCCGTAAAGGAGCCGTTTTTTTATGATGTGAAGAGTAGAAAATTAGCTGTTTTTAACCACCGTCGTGCCTACCGGCACCGGCAGCCAGGCGCGAATGCGTAACCCACCGCGCTCGCTCTTGCCGATATCCAGCAGGCCATGGTGATTGTCGATAATACGCTGCACAATCGCGAGCCCCAGCCCGGTACCGCTGGTGCTGCGGGCGCTGTCGCCGCGCACAAACGGCTGCAGCAGGTGCTTGAGCTGGGCAGGCTCAATGCCCGGCCCGTCATCTTCCACCTGAAACCAGGCGCGGTTGAGTTCTGTGCCGCTACTCACTTTGATCCAGCCGTTACCGTAGCGCGCGGCGTTGACCACCATATTCGCCACGGCGCGCTTGATGGAGAGCGGATGAATGCGCAGCGGGATCTCGCCGCTTTGCAGCGCTGTTTCTATCTCACGCTCATAGCCGCTTTCCGAGGCGATCACCTCGCCCAGCACCGCGTTAAGATCGGCGGTTTCCAGCGGCATCTCCTGCCCGGTGCGCAGGTAGTCAATAAACTGCTCGATGATGTCGTTGCACTCTTCGATATCTTTATTGATAGATTCCGCCAGATAGCCGTCGCCTTCGCTCATCATTTCGGTGGCGAGGCGAATTCGCGTCAGCGGCGTGCGTAAATCGTGACTGACGCCCGCCATCAGCAGCGTGCGGTCATCCGCCAGTTGCTTCACACCTGCCGCCATATGGTTAAACGCGCGCGTCACCGAACGCACTTCGGAAGCGCCATATTCGCGCAGCGGCGGCGGAATAATGCCTTTACCGACCTGCAGCGCGGCGTGCTCCAGCTCCACCAACGGCCGGTTCTGAATGCGGATAAACAGCCAGGCGCCGCCAATCGCCAGCAGCATAATCGCGAGCGTATAGCGAAACAGCGGCGAGAAATCGCCTTGATGGATTTCGGTGAGCGGCACGCGCACCCAGATGTTGGGCGACAGCCAGGTTTTCAGCCACACCACCGGCGAGCTTTTATTGACCTCGACGCGCACTTCCGTCGGGCCGCCAAGCTGCTGCGCCATCTGCTGGCTCAAGAACTCATAATGCTGCGCCCAGCGCAAACCCGCCTCTTCCGCCGCCTCGTTGGCGTAAAGCGAAATCCCCAGCTCGCGGTAGATCTCCCGACGAAACGCCGGCGGCACCACCAGTTGCGTCCCGTCCTCCAGCTGCAGTTTATCGGTCATCAGCATACGCACTTCGTAGGCCAGGACTTTATTAAACTGCTGGAGGCTCGGCAGGATGGCGAAGTTAAGCACCACCAGGTATGTCGTCACCAGGCTTGCGAACAGCAGGGTGACGATAAGAAGCAGCGTGCGGGCAAAAGAACTGCGAGGCGAGAAGCGCAGTTTCCTCATGCTTTAGCGCCGTCCGGCACAAAGACGTAGCCCAGGCCCCAGACGGTCTGGATATAGCGCGGATGCGCCGGATCTTCTTCCACCATGCGGCGCAGACGGGAGATCTGCACGTCGATGGAGCGTTCCATCGCGGAGTATTCACGCCCGCGCGCCAGGTTCATCAGCTTATCGCGCGACAACGGCTCGCGCGGGTGGCTGACCAGCGCTTTCAGGACGGCGAATTCACCGCTGGTAAGCGGCATCGGCTCATCTTCGCGGAACATCTCGCGGGTACCGAGATTAAGCTTAAATTTCCCGAAGGCGATAATCGCTTCTTCCTGCGACGGCGCGCCCGGCAGTTCGTTGGCCTGACGGCGCAGAACCGCGCGGATACGGGCCAGCAGTTCACGCGGGTTGAACGGTTTAGGAATATAGTCGTCGGCACCAATCTCCAGCCCCACGATACGATCGACCTCTTCGCCTTTCGCGGTGACCATGATGATAGGCATCGGGTTGCTCTGGCTGCGCAGGCGGCGGCAGATAGAAAGCCCGTCTTCACCAGGAAGCATCAGATCAAGCACCATCAGGTGGAAGGACTCGCGGGTCAGCAGGCGGTCCATCTGTTCGGCGTTTGCCACGCTGCGCACCTGGAAGCCCTGCTCGGTGAGGTAACGCTCAAGCAGCGCGCGCAGGCGCATATCGTCATCCACCACCAGAATCTTGTAATTTTCCTGCATTGTGTTTACTCCCAAAGGCTCAAACAGTTGTAACGCCATTCTAAAAAAGTGTGCGTCAGCCGGTGAGTTAAATCTGGTATATATTGTAGTCGAAATTGTTACAAAGCATATTTAACAGCAGCTTATCTTCACTTTTCATCACAAAACCGACGTATCTCCAGGGGGCGATATGACGACGCTGCCAACCTCAGCTTTCATCATAAACGAACTGGCGCATTTCGTATGCTGGCCGGGTTGTTTCTGGCATGTGGGACAAGCGCGTTTTCGCGCGCCAGGCGCTTCACATTCGCCAGCGCGCCCGCTAAGGTACGGACGTTAAAATTCTCAGCGAAGGCCAGCCGATGAAAACGCCGTTAATAACCCGCGAAGGCTACGAAAAACTGAAAAAAGAGCTCGATTATCTGTGGCGCGAGGAGCGGCCTGAAGTCACCAAAAAAGTGACCTGGGCGGCAAGCCTTGGCGATCGCAGTGAAAACGCCGATTACCAGTACAACAAAAAGCGCCTGCGCGAAATCGACCGCCGCGTGCGGTATCTCACCAAATGCCTTGAGAACCTGAAAATCGTCGATTATTCGCCGCAGCAAGAAGGCAAAGTCTTTTTCGGCGCCTGGGTTGAGGTGGAAAATGACGACGGCGACGTGAAGCGTTTTCGTATCGTCGGCTATGACGAGATTTTCGGGCGCAAAGATTACATCTCTATCGATTCCCCCATGGCCCGCGCGCTGCTCAAAAAAGAGGAAGGCGACGTGGCGACCGTCCAGACGCCGGGCGGCGAAGCCACCTGGTATGTAAACGCCATTGAGTATGTGAAGTAAGCCCTTTGCGGATAGCTCCGAAACCCGCCGCGGGCGCGGCTACGGCTGGCATTTTTACCTTTCAGTCCGTATAACTGTGCCCTGACTTTTTGTACATAACAGATGATATTGCCATGATGAATGATTCGCTCAGTCGTATTATCGCCAGTGAGCTTCAGGCCAGGGCTGAACAGGTAGACGCTGCCATTCGCCTGCTTGATGAAGGGAACACCGTGCCGTTTATCGCACGCTATCGTAAGGAGGTCACCGGCGGTCTGGACGACACCCAGTTGCGCCAGCTGGAGACGCGTCTGGGTTATCTGCGCGAACTCGAAGAGCGCCGTGCGGCTATCCTCAAATCGATTGCCGATCAGGGCAAACTGACCGATGAACTTCAGGCGGCCATTACCGGCACCCAGAGCAAAACCGAGCTTGAAGATCTCTACCTGCCTTACAAACCGAAGCGCCGTACCCGCGGGCAGATAGCGATTGAAGCGGGCCTTGAGCCGCTCGCTGACCTGTTGTGGAACGAGCCGTCTCACGACCCGGAAGCGGAAGCCGCAAAATTTATTAACGCCGATAACGGCGTGGCCGACACCAAAGCCGCGCTCGACGGCGCGCGTTATATCCTGATGGAGCGCTTTGCCGAAGACGCGGCGCTGCTCGCCAAAGTGCGCGACTACCTGTGGAAAAACGCGCATCTGGTGTCCACCGTGGTGCCAGGCAAAGAGGAAGAAGGCGCGAAATTCCGCGACTACTTCGCCCATCACGAACCGATCGCCTCGGTGCCGTCGCACCGCGCGCTGGCAATGTTCCGCGGACGCAACGAGGGGGTATTGCAGCTTTCGCTGAACGCTGACCCGCAATTCGACGAGCCGCCGCGCGAAAGCTACTGCGAACAGATTATTACCGATCATTTAGGGCTGCGCCTGAATAACGCCCCGGCCGACAGCTGGCGTAAAGGCGTGGTGAGCTGGACCTGGCGCATCAAAGTGCTGATGCATCTGGAAACCGAGCTGATGAGCACGCTGCGCGAGCGCGCCGAAGACGAGGCGATTAACGTGTTCGCCCGTAACCTGCATGACCTGCTGATGGCCGCGCCTGCAGGGCTGCGCGCCACAATGGGCCTCGATCCGGGCCTGCGTACCGGCGTTAAAGTGGCGGTGGTTGACGCCACCGGCAAACTGGTCGCGACCGATACCGTCTATCCGCACACCGGCCAGGCGGCAAAAGCGGCGGTCGTCATCGCCGCGCTGTGCGAGAAGCACAATGTGGAGCTGGTCGCTATCGGCAACGGCACCGCCTCGCGCGAAACCGAGCGTTTCTTCCTCGACGTGCAGAAGCAGTTCCCGAAAGTGACGGCGCAGAAAGTGATTGTCAGCGAAGCGGGTGCGTCGGTGTATTCCGCCTCTGAGCTGGCGGCGCAGGAGTTCCCGGATCTCGATGTATCGCTGCGCGGCGCGGTCTCTATCGCGCGTCGTCTGCAGGATCCGCTGGCAGAACTGGTGAAAATCGACCCGAAATCTATCGGCGTGGGCCAGTATCAGCATGACGTTAGCCAGAGCCAGTTGGCGCGCAAACTCGATGCGGTAGTGGAAGACTGCGTGAACGCTGTGGGCGTCGATCTCAACACCGCGTCGGTGCCGCTGCTGACCCGCGTGGCGGGCCTGACGCGCATGATGGCGCAGAATATTGTGGCCTGGCGCGATGAGAACGGTCAGTTCCGCAACCGCCAGCAGTTGCTGAAAGTCAGCCGTCTGGGGCCGAAAGCATTTGAGCAGTGCGCGGGCTTCCTGCGTATTAACCACGGCGATAACCCACTCGACGCCTCAACGGTTCACCCGGAAGCCTATCCGGTGGTGGAGCGCATTCTGGCGGCGACGGAGCAGTCGCTGCGCGATCTGATGGGCAACAGCAGCGCGTTGCGTAACGTGAAGGCGGTAGATTTTACCGACGAGCGTTTCGGCGTGCCGACCGTGACCGACATTATCAAAGAACTGGAAAAACCCGGCCGCGACCCGCGTCCGGAATTTAAAACCGCTCAGTTCGCCGAAGGCGTGGAGACGATGAACGATCTGCAGCCAGGCATGGTGCTGGAAGGCGCGGTGACCAACGTGACCAATTTCGGCGCGTTTGTGGATATCGGCGTGCATCAGGATGGTCTGGTGCATATCTCGTCGCTCTCCGACAAATTCGTCGAGGATCCGCACACCGTGGTGAAAGCGGGCGATATCGTAAAGGTGAAAGTGCTGGAAGTCGATTTGCCGCGTAAGCGTATCGCGCTAACCATGCGTCTTGACGAGCAACCCGGCGAAGGCAACGCGCGGCGCGGCGGCGGTAATAACCGCGAGACGCAAAAGCGTCCGGCCCAGAATAACCGTAAACCGGCGCGCGACAGCAACGCAGGCGGCAACAGCGCGATGAGCGACGCGCTCGCCGCCGCGTTCGGTAAAAAGCGGTAATCCGCAGTTATGGAACAAGAAAGGTCGGGAAACTGGCCTTTTTTATTATTTTTGGAGGGTGCCATTGGCGGGTGCGCTGCGCTTACCCGCCCTACGTTTCGGCAGGCTTTTTGGTTCCGTAGGGTGGGTAAACGCAGCGCAGCGCACCCGCCACATCATAACGGGCAGTTTGCGTATTTGTAGGGTGGGTAAGCGCAGCGCACCCACCACATCATAAAAGGCAGTTTGCGTATTTGTAGGGTGGGTAAGCGCAGCGCACCCGCCAATTCATAAAGGGCAGTTTGCGTATTTGTAGGGTGGGTAAGCGCAGCGCACCCGCCTTTCTTCGACAGGTAAAACACCTCGCCGCCTTAAAAAGCCTCACATCCGGAAATAAACGCCAACATGTGCGCGGTTACATTTTTCATTTTAATAACAACAGGCACTAATAAATAACCTGCCGAACGCGCAGAGGAATAAATTGTATGTACGTTTAAATTTAATTAAATGAAAAATAAAGCATAAATAAATTGAAAACTTTTATTGCAAATACCCCATGCCGCATTTTTTGCGCCAGAACAAATAAACTTCAGAAAGTCTCGCCGCGCTGCAATATTCTATTGAAGATAAAAACCATTCTCATTACCATCTTAAGCAGATAAACAACGCCTTCCCGCGCAATAATCGGCTCCCGGCCGTTGTATCGCCACTGTTCACCGCCGCTGAGCGCATTCGGAATAAGCAGGTCCTATGCAATTCACACCTAATAGCAGCTGGAAAATTACGGGTTTCGCCCGGGAAATCAGCCCGGCCTATCGCCAGAAACTATTGTCACTCGGCATGCTGCCGGGCTCATCATTTGAGGTAAAACGCGTGGCTCCGCTGGGTGACCCGATTCATATCGAAACCCGACGCGTAAGCCTGGTACTGCGAAAAAAAGATCTGGCGCTTTTGCAGGTTGAAGCAGCCCGCTGAACTATTTCTGTGTTGAGTTAACGCAAATGAAAAAATTAACCATCGGCTTAATCGGCAATCCCAATTCCGGCAAAACCACGCTATTTAACCAGCTCACCGGTGCGCGGCAGCGCGTGGGCAACTGGGCCGGCGTGACGGTCGAACGCAAGGAAGGCAGCTTCGCGACGACCGATCATCAGGTAACGCTGGTCGACTTGCCTGGCACCTACTCTCTGACCACCATCTCCTCACAAACCTCGCTCGATGAACAGATCGCCTGCCACTACATCCTTAGCGGCGAGGCGGACATGCTGATAAACGTGGTGGACGCCTCCAACCTTGAGCGCAACCTCTACCTGACGCTGCAACTGCTGGAGCTCGGCATCCCGTGCGTGGTCGCGCTCAACATGCTCGATATCGCTGAAAAGCAAAATATTCGCATTGATATCGACGCGCTGGCGAAACGCCTCGGCTGCCCGGTGGTGCCGCTGGTCTCCACCCGCGCACGCGGGATAGACAGCCTGAAGCTCACGATTGATCGCCACACGCGCAACGAGACTATCGAGCGTGTGCATTACCCCGCCCCGCTCGTTGACGCGGCCGAAACGCTGGCGGCGGCGATGCCTCACGAACTCACCCTCCAGCAGCGCCGCTGGCTCGCCCTGCAAATGCTTGAAGGCGATATTTACAGCCGCGGCATCGCGGGCGATGCCGCGGCACGGCTTCCGCAAATCCAGGCACAGCTTGAAAGCGAGCTGAACGACCCGGCGCTGCACATCGTTGACGCCCGCTACCAGAGCATTTCGACGATTTGCGATGCGGTCAGCAACAGCCTTACCGCCGAACCGCACCGCCTCACGGCCGCGCTGGATAACATCATTCTCAACCGCTTTCTGGGCCTGCCCATTTTTCTTGGCGTGATGTATCTGATGTTTCTGCTCGCCATTAACATCGGCGGCGCGTTGCAGCCAATTTTCGACGCGGGTTCTGTAGCCGTGTTCATTCACGGGCTGCAATGGGTCGGCTATACGTTGCATTTTCCCGCCTGGCTGACGCTGTTCCTGGCCCAGGGGATTGGTGGCGGTATAAATACCGTGCTGCCGCTTGTGCCGCAGATAGGCATGATGTACCTGTTTCTGTCATTTCTTGAAGATTCGGGTTATATGGCCCGCGCGGCGTTTGTGATGGATCGCCTGATGCAGGCGCTGGGCCTGCCGGGTAAATCGTTCGTTCCGCTGATCGTCGGCTTTGGCTGCAACGTGCCGTCGGTAATGGGTGCCCGTACGCTGGATGCGCCGCGCGAACGGCTGATGACGATTATGATGGCGCCGTTTATGTCCTGCGGCGCGCGTCTGGCGATTTTCGCCGTGTTTGCCGCTGCCTTTTTTGGTCAGCAGGGCGCGCTGGTGGTCTTCTCGCTCTATCTGCTCGGCATTGTGATGGCCATCCTGACCGGCCTGATGCTGAAATATACGATCATGCGAGGCGAAGCCACGCCGTTCGTGATGGAGCTGCCTGTATACCACGTGCCGCACCTGAAAAGCCTGCTGCTGCAAACCTGGCAGCGTCTGAAAGGCTTTGTACTGCGCGCGGGGAAAGTCATCGTCATTGTCAGTGTGTTCATTGGCGCGCTGAATAGCTTTTCGTTCAGTGGCAAGGCCGTGGACAACATTAACGACTCCGCGCTGGCTTCCGTCAGCCGTGTACTGACGCCGCTTTTAACGCCGATCGGCGTTCATGAAGATAACTGGCAGGCCACCGTTGGGTTATTCACTGGCGCGATGGCGAAAGAAGTGGTCGTCGGCACGCTGAACACGCTTTATACCGCCGAGAATATTCATGAAGCGCCATTTGACGCGGCCAGTTTCAGTCTGAAGGACGAACTGACCGCCGCGCTGGCGGAAACCTGGCAGAGCCTGAAAGATACCTTTAGCCTGAGCGTGCTGGCGAACCCGATTGAGGCAAGCAAAGGCGACGGCGAAATGGCAACGGGCGCGATGGGCGTGATGAGTGCGAAATTTGGTAGCGAAGCCGCCGCTTATAGTTATCTGATCTTCGTGCTGCTCTATATCCCCTGCATTTCGGTGATGGGCGCTATCGCTCGTGAATCGAGCCGCGGCTGGATGGGCTTTTCGATTCTCTGGGGGCTGAATATCGCGTATTCGCTGGCGACCCTGTTCTACCAGGGCGCGACTTTCCAGGCGCATCCGCTCTTTAGCCTGACGGCGATGCTGGCGGTGGTGTTGTTTAACATCGCGCTGCTGACCGCGCTGCGCCGGGCGCGTAGCCGGGTCGATGTCAGCCTGCTGGCGCCACGCCGCGAGGCGCGCTGCTGCGAAACCACCGCCGGAGAGTGCCACTGATGGCAACGCTAATCGAAGTGCGCGATCTGCTGGCGCTCTCGGGAAGAATGGACGCGCAGCGTATCAGCGAACAGCTCGCGACGCCGCTGCCGCTGGTCAACGCGATGCTCAGTCGCCTGGAAGCGATGGGAAAAGCGGAACGTCAGGAGGAGTGGCTGTCGGGCTGCCTGAGCGGTAGCTGTCGCCACTGCCCGGAAGGCAAGGCGTGCCGTAAAGAGGTGTGGCAATTGCGCTAACAGACAGGGCGGGCCTGATGCCCGCCCTTTTTATTGATAAACGCGTTATTTATACACGTCCGCCGTGGCGTGAATGTCTTTGCCGGTTTTCTCGCCGCTGGTGATGACATAATATTTGCCACCCATTTCATCGGCTTTCTTAACCAGTTCGGCTTTCGCATCCATCGGCGCGGTGCCTTTGTCAGAGACGATAGTGCCGATTTTGGTGAGATTCATCTCTTTGACTTTATCTTTTTGCAGCTCTTCCGCCGCCATCGCGCCAAAAGAGAGCGACCCCACAACCACAGACAACAGCATACCGGTGCGTAATTTCATATGAATGACTCCCTGCTCAGATGATGTGAAGGGCGGGATAAAAACGCCCGATAACAATGACATCTAAAGTATGGCGCGCTTTTACCGGTTTGCCAGGCGAGCCTTCAGCGCCAGCAGCGCATCGCAGAATTCGCGCGGGTGAGAGATGAACGGCGCATGAGCCGCTTTCTCAAATACCTGCGATTCGCTGTCAGGAAAACGTGCATCAAGCAGCGCTGCGACCTTGCGCGGCACCAGCCCGTCGAGACGCCCGTAAAGGCGTAAAAACGGCCCCTGCCAGGCGGTGAGCGCCTCGCGCAGATCGGCGGTTTTCAGGATCTCCAGCCCGCCGTTTAATACGTCAGCACCAGGCATCGGCTGCGCCAGTACGATGGATTTCAGCACGCGCGCGTCCTGGCGTGCCGTCTCGGTGCCGAGCGTTTGCAGCGCGAGAAAACGCTCGACCGTACGCTGAAAATCCTCACTCAGCTGACGCTGAAAACCGCTTAAGACTTCCGGCTTGATGCCGGGCCAGTCGTTGCCCGCCTGAAAACAGGGCGATGAAGCGACCGTCACCAGCGCGTCAACCCGCGATGGTTCATTGAGCGCGACCTGGCTTGCCACCAGCCCGCCGAGGCTCCAGCCGAGCCAGATGGCCCGTTCGGGCGCGCGGCTCGCCACCAGGCGCGCCATCTCGTCGAGCGTCAGCGCGCCATAGCCCTGGCTGCGCCCGTAACCCGGCAGATCCACCAGGTGCAGCGTAAAGTGCGAGCTTAATTCCTGCGAAATGCAACGCCACACTTCGGCATTCAGCCCCCACCCGTGCAGCAGCACAAGATGACAATTTCCTTCGCCCGTGGTCTGCCACCAGATGTCGTTCATCCGTTACTCTTCTCATGATTGATGTACAAGGAGGTCGTCATGCTAACAATACCGGGGATGTGTTGGCTATGCCGGATGCCGCTGCGCGTGCCGGGATGGGGAATTTGTTCGCGCTGCCAGCGGCGGCGGCAGGTGGCGGTGTGCCCACAGTGCGGCATGCCTGCCGCGCTTGAGACGCAACCATGCGGCCGCTGCCTGCAAAAGCCCCCCGTCTGGCAACGGCTGCTCGCCGCGAGCGATTACGCGCCGCCGGTAAGCGGGCTGGTGCATCAGTTGAAATTTCAGGGACGTACCGCGCTTGCGCCGGCACTCGCCCGTTTGTTGCTGTTAAAAATCCTGGCGGCGAAACGCGCAGACGCCCTTCCCAAAGCGGATCTTATCATCAGCGTGCCGCTACACCGCACACGCGCCTGGCGGCGTGGTTTTAACCAAAGCGCACTTATCGCCAGGGCGCTGTCACGCTGGCTTGGGATACGCTACGCGCCGGGCGTGGTAGCGCGAATCAAAGCGGCTCCGCCCCAACGGCAGCTCAGCGCCCGCCAGCGGCGCAGCAACCTGAAAAACGCCTTCCGGGTTGAATTACCGGTGGCGGGTCTCCATATCGTTATTGTGGATGATGTCGTCACAACAGGGAGTACTGTTGCCCAAATCGCGCGCCTGCTTAAGCGCAACGGCGCGGCGACTGTCCAGGTATGGTGCCTGTGTCGAACCTTGTAGAGCCTCGATGATGGGCGTATTATAACCAACTAAAATAGTCAACTATTAGGCCATTGCTATGATCCGTATTTCCGATGCCGCCCAGGCACACTTTGCCAAGCTACTGGCAAGCCAGGAAGAAGGGACGCAGATCCGCGTATTCGTTATCAATCCAGGCACCCCGAATGCTGAATGCGGCGTGTCCTACTGCCCGCCCGACGCCGTGGAAGCTACGGATACCGCATTGAAATTCGACCTGCTCACCGCGTATGTCGACGAACTGAGCGCGCCGTATCTGGAAGATGCGGAAATCGATTTTGTGACCGACCAGCTGGGCTCGCAGCTCACGCTGAAAGCGCCTAACGCGAAAATGCGTAAAGTGGCGGATGACGCACCGCTGATGGAGCGCGTGGAGTATATGCTGCAGTCGCAGATTAACCCGCAGCTGGCAGGCCACGGCGGTCGTGTCACGCTGATGGAAATCACCGACGAAGGCTACGCCATTTTGCAATTCGGCGGCGGCTGTAACGGCTGTTCTATGGTGGACGTGACCCTGAAAGAAGGTATCGAGAAGCAACTGCTGAACGAGTTCCCGGAACTCAAAGGCGTGCGCGATCTCACCGAACACCAGCGCGGCGAGCACTCTTACTACTAAGCGCTATCGCCCGCCATTAAAAAAGCCCGCTTTCAGCGGGCTTTTTTTTCGCGTATCCTCGGAATAAAAAAACCCGCACAAGGCGGGTTTTTTTGCGTCGATTTCACTGCTCAGGGCTGACCCGTCATCGCTGTCGGAAACCGCGCAGAGCGAGCGATTAGATGGCAGTTACGTTCGCAGCTGCCGGGCCTTTCGCGCCGCTTTCAACGGAGAAAGAGACCTTCTGGCCTTCTTCCAGGGTTTTGAAGCCGTTGTTCTGGATAGCGGAGAAGTGAACGAAAACGTCCTTGCTGCCGTTGTCCGGAGTGATGAAGCCGAAACCTTTTTCCGCGTTAAACCATTTTACTAAACCAGTCATTTTGTCAGACATGTTATCACCTTAAAAAATCATTGAGCCTTACGGCGTTGCGTGGCCTGCATAACAGAATTTACTTAGCGCTTATGGAGGAGACTCAAAAAGAAGGGATATCTTGGGATAACACTTGAAATGAGAACTGCTTTACTAAACTGCTTTTCGACGGGTCTGTCTCGCAAACCGAGGAGTGCATTAACGCATGATGGCTCACACAACGCAAGCTTTTTATTGCATCTGTGAAAAATAGTCGCCCCTGCGCGGTGTATGCGACGCAGGGGCGAGCGATTACTTACGTTTTGCTGGCTTACCCGCCGACGCGGCGCGGCGACGTTTATCCAGATCTTTAATCAACCGGTTCACGGTGTCATCAGCAAACATCGCTTCCAGCCCGACGGTGAGCTTGCGCCGCCAGTTTTTATACTGGTCGCTGGTGCCCGGCACGTTGACCGGCTGCGCCATATCCAGCCAGTCTTCCGGCTGCAGACCGAGCAGCGCGCTGTTGCTGTCGGCGATATAGCGCTGGAGCGCGCGGTTAAGCGTGGCGCCCATTTTCATGCGCGCGGCGTGATGCCCTGCGCGTTTCGGCAGGCAGCCATGCTGGTGCAGGCTCTCCAGCAGCCCCTGTTTGGCCCGCTCGCGATCGGCGTACAGTCCCTTTAACACCTCTTCGTCGGGATAAAGCCCGAGCGTTTTCCCAAGCGTTAAATCGCCGCTTTCCCAGTAGCCGCGCAGCGTCGGCAGATCGTGAGTGGTCGCGACCGCCATCGCCTGCGACGTCCAGCGCTTCGGCGCGCGGAAGCGGCTGCCGCCTTCGTTTTCAAAGTAGAGCACTTTGTACGAATAGACGCCGCTGTCGCGTAGCTTGCCGACGATTTCCGCCGGAACCGTACCGAGATCTTCGCCGATCACCATGCAGCGGTGGCGCTGGCTTTCGAGTGCGAGGATCGCCAGAAGATCGTCGACCGGATACTGCACATAAGCGCCTTTATCCGCCGTTTCGCCATAGGGGATCCACCACAGACGCAGCAGCGACATCACATGGTCGATGCGCAGTGCGCCGCAATTCGTCATGTTGGCGCGCAGCAGTTCGATAAACGGCTCGTAAGCGCGCGCCTGCATCACGTGCGGATCCATCGGCGGCAGGCCCCAGTTCTGACCGAGCGGCCCCAGAATATCCGGCGGCGCGCCAACCGATGCTTTCAGACAGTACAGCTCACGGTCGCACCAGGTTTCCGCGCCGCCTTCCGCCACGCCGACCGCCAGATCGCGATACAGCCCGATCGGCATACCGTGCGACTGACTGGTCTGCCAGCAGCGGGCAAACTGCTCATACGCGAGCCATTGCAGCCAGAGGTAAAAATCGACCTCATCAGCGCGGTTTTTACAAAACGCCTGCACTTCCGGGCTGCTGGTGTTCTGATACGCTTTCGGCCAGGCGGGCCAGCCCCAGCGCATCGGATCTTCCTGCGCCTGCCAGGCGTGGATGGCGTCGAACGCAGCCTGCCAGTAGAGGCTTTCGCCCGCGCGCGCCACGAAATCGCGAAACGCCACCACATCGTCATCATCCGGGCCACGCGTGGAGAAGCGCGCCCAGGCCATTTTCAGCGCGGTGAGCTTGAGCATGGTCACGGTCGAGTAATCGACCCACTGCGACTCCCGGGCCGCTTTCAGCGCCTGCTGCGTGGACTTAAGCTTCCACCACGCCTGCGCCTCATCGCTGCGCCGGAAATCCTCCACCGCGTTCACGTCGATGTAAATGACGTTAAGCCAGCGGCGAGAAGAGGGACTGTACGGGCTCGCGCTCTCCGGGTTCGCCGGATAGAGCGCGTGAATCGGGTTTAAACCGATAAACGCGCCGCCGCGCGGGCCCACTTCATTCAGCATCGCTTGCAGATCGCCGAAATCCCCGATGCCCCAGTTATTTTGCGAGCGCAGCGTATAAAGCTGGACGCACGCGCCCCAGAGTTTTTTACCCTCACGCAGCGCCTGCGGCTCATAGCAGCGCTTCGGCGCGACGATAAGCCGACAGTGCCAGCGGCTGTCGTCACGCGTGAGCGTCAGCGTGTGATACCCCTCGTCAAGCTTCGCCGGCAGCGTCAGCGCCTCGCCGCCGCGCGCGTTGCCGCTAAACTGCTCGCCGGTTTCGCTGGTGAGCAGCCAGTGGTAATCGCCGCGGCCCTGCGGCGTTAACTGCATACGGCGGCTCTTTGCCACCACTTTTACCGGCGGCAGCGGCGATTTATCGGCCGCTTTCGGCGCGGCCTCCGGGTTCATCGCTTCCAGCAAACGCCGTTTGGTCTCAGCGCCAATCGCCTGCGGTTTGCCGTGCGCATTGATGTAGTTAGGGCTAATCCCCGCCGCAAGGGCGGAGGAGTCAAGGCGTTTGCTTTCCATGGCGGCTCCTTTTAGCGTTTTGCCTGCCAGATACGTTGCTGATAATCGCGGATGGAGCGGTCAGAGCTGAACATGCCGCAGCGCGCGGTGTTGAGGATTGCCGCACGAGTCCAGGCTTCCTGGTCGCGGTAGAGCACATCCACCTGCTTCTGGGCTTCAACATAGGCCGCGAAGTCCGCCATCACCAGGTACGGGTCGCCGCCCTGTTTCCCGAGGCTATGCAGCATCTGATCGAAAGCGTGTTTGTCGCCGTTTGCGTAGACGCCTTTTTCCAGCTCTTTGAGCACTTCATCCAGCAGTTTGTCTTTCTTGCGCCATTTCACCGGGTCATACCCTTTGGCTTTCAGCGCTTTCACTTCTTCAACCGTGTGACCGAAGATAAAGATATTCTCTTCACCCACCTGCTCGGCAATCTCGACGTTCGCGCCATCCAGCGTGCCAACGGTAAGCGCGCCGTTGAGCGCAAGCTTCATGTTGCCGGTGCCGGATGCCTCTTTGCCGGCAGTCGAGATCTGCTCAGAGATATCCGCTGCCGGGATCATCATCTCGGCGACCGAGACGTTGTAATCCGGCAGGAAGACCACTTTCAGCTTATCGCCGACCTGCGGATCGTTATTCACCGCCTGCGCGACTTTGTTGATAGCGTAGATGATATTCTTCGCGAGGTAGTAACCCGGCGCGGCTTTTGCGCCGAACAGGAAGACGCGCGGCACGCGGTTCGCGTTCGGGTTTTCGCGAATTTCTTTATACAGCGCCAGGATGTGTAGCAGGTTGAGATGCTGGCGTTTGTACTCGTGCAGGCGTTTGATCTGCACGTCAAACAGCGCGTTCGGGTTGATTTCAATGCCGGTGCGGGCGTGAATATACGCCGCCAGACGCTGTTTATTTTCCTGCTTGATGGTGCGGTAAGCTTTGCGGAATGCCGCGTCGTCGGCATATTTCTCAAGGCCAGCCAGCGCGTCGAGATCGTTTACCCACTCTTTTTTCAGCGTTTTGTCGATAAGTGCCGCCAGCGCCGGGTTGCACTGTTTGATCCAGCGGCGCGGCGTAATGCCGTTGGTCACGTTGTGGAATTTATTCGGCCAGAGCTGGTGATATTCCGGGAACAGATCTTTGACGACCAGATCGGAGTGCAGCGCTGCCACGCCGTTCACCGCAAAGCCGCTCACCACGCAGAGGTTCGCCATGCGCACCTGGCCGTTGTGTACTACTGCGAGTTTCGCCCAGACCGCCTCGTCGCCAGGCCAGGTTTTGGTTACCTGCTTTTTAAAGCGCGTGTTGATCTCTTTGATTATCTGCATATGACGCGGCAGTAGCGTGCGGATCAGACGCTCGTCCCAGCACTCCAGCGCTTCCGGCATTAGAGTGTGGTTGGTGTAGGCGAAGGTGCGGCTGGTGATCGCCCAGGCGTCGTCCCAGCTCAGCTGATACTCGTCGATCAGCACGCGCAGCAGTTCCGGGATGGCGATGGTCGGGTGCGTGTCGTTGAGCTGGATGACTTCGTGATCCGGCAGCTCGGCCAGCTTGCGGCCCGCCAGATGATGACGGCGCAGAATATCCGCAACGGAACAGGCGCACTGGAAATATTGCTGCATCAGGCGCAGCTTTTTACCCGCCTGATGGTTGTCGTTCGGGTAGAGAACTTTAGTCAGTTTTTCCGCGTCGATGCCCTGCTGCTCGGCACGCAGGAAATCGCCGTCGTTAAATTTGGTCAAATCAAACGGATGGGCGTGCGTCGCCTGCCACAGACGCAGCGGCTGCGCCACGCTGTTACGGTAGCCCACCACCGGCAGATCCCACGCTTCGCCGGTGATGATGAACCCTGGCACCCAGCGCGCGGTTTTTCCCTCTTTGACCACTTTACCGCCGATGCCGACCTGCACATCCAGCGCCTCGTTATGGGTAAACCACGGATAGCTGCGGCGGTGCCAGTCGTCCGGCGCTTCCATCTGCTTGCCGTCTTCAAAAGACTGGCGGAACAGGCCGTACTGGTAGTTCAGGCCATACCCGGTCGCGGATTGTCCTACGGTCGCCATCGAATCCAGGAAGCAAGCCGCCAGACGCCCCAGACCGCCGTTGCCGAGCGCGGGGTCCGTTTCCTGCTCCAGCAGATCGCCCAGATGGATATTGTGGCTTTCCAGAATGCGGCTCACCTCATCGTGCCAGCCGAGATTGAGCAGGTTGTTGCCGGTCAGACGGCCAATCAGGAATTCCATCGAGATGTAGTTCACGTGGCGCTGTTTCGCCTGCGGCTGATGCGCCGGGATCGCCACGAGCATGTCTGAGAGCGCGCCGCTGACCGCCTGCCACCACTGGCGCTGCGTCATTTCTTTGGCGCTGTGTAAACCAAAACGCTGCCACTGACGGGTCAGCGCAGCCTCGAATTCGGTCGGATTAAAGGTGGGCTGTGACATAGTAAATCGGAGTCCTGTAGCAAAAATAAGGAGAATTTTCGCTAGTTTGCCCCGCCCCCTGAGTGAATTCCTCCTCCTGCGCAGGATTAGCTAGGGAGGAGAAACGGGGAGTAGCAAAAACTGTGATCTACGGCACTAAAACCCCCACAAAAAGCGGTAAAACCTGCGGGAACATCTGCAAAACGTACCGCTTCACTCGACATATTCCCCTTGAGAGCATGCGAAAGCGGAAGCGCTGTTACAGCGGAAACGAATTCTCACTAAAAATAACGCTTCAGCTCCCTTCCGGCGCATTTTTACGGTGATTCTGCGCACAAAACCCACTGAAAATATGGCAGGTTTGCAAGGTTTACTGTGCCAGTGACGAAATAAAACTCATCCACGCCTTAACGCAAAGCCAGAGCCAACGGCCTTTGCAGGCGAACGGGGGTGAAATATTCACAGAAAAAATGGAAATGTGACAGAGTGCAACTTTAACGTGCCCAAAAAAGGACATAACTTGCATTCATGCTGATTCTGTCCGACCTTAATTTAGTATTAATTACGAAGCTCAAAAAAAATCGTCATCTCTTTGCCTCCTGCACAGTGAAGTGATCCTATGTTGATACCGTCTAAGTTAAGTCGCCCGGTTCGTCTTGAACACACTGTGGTTCGTGAACGTCTGCTGGCTAAATTATCCGGCGCTAGCAACTACCGGCTGGCGCTAATCACCAGCCCCGCCGGCTACGGAAAAACGACGTTGATTTCCCAGTGGGCCGCAGGTAAGACGGAGCTGGGCTGGTATTCGCTTGACGAAGGCGATAACCAACCGGAGCGCTTCGCCAGCTACCTTATCGCCGCTATTCAGCAGGCGACCGGTGGCCACTGTGCCAGCAGCGAAGTGATGGCCCAGAAACGCCAGTACGCGAGCCTCTCTTCCCTTTTTGCGCAGCTTTTCATCGAACTGGCGGACTGGCCGCGCCCGCTCTTTCTGGTGATTGATGATTACCATCTCATCACCAATCCGGTTATTCATGAGGCGATGCGCTTCTTCCTGCGCCATCAGCCCGATCATCTGACGCTGGTGGTGCTTTCGCGCAACCTGCCGCAACTGGGTATCGCTAACCTGCGCGTGCGCGAGCAGTTGCTCGAAATCGGTAGCCAGCAGCTCGCCTTTACGCACCAGGAAGCGCGCCAGTTTTTCGACTGCCGCCTGAGCCAGCCCATCGAACCGGCGCAAAGCAACCGTCTTTGCGACGACGTCGCAGGCTGGGCCACCGCGCTGCAACTCATTGCGCTTTCGGCACGTCAGAATACCGGCGCGGTGCATCAGTCGGCGCGCCGGCTGGCAGGCATTAACGCCAGCCACCTGTCCGATTACCTGGTCGACGAAGTGCTGAATAACGTCGATAACGACACCCGACAGTTTTTACTGAAAAGCGCCCTGCTGCGCTCAATGAACGACGCGCTGATCGTGCGCGTGACCGGCGAAGAAAACGGCCAGATGCGGCTGGAAGAGATCGAACGCCAGGGGCTGTTTTTGCAACGGATGGATGATTCCGGTGAATGGTTCAGCTATCACCCGCTGTTCGGTAGTTTTCTGCGTCAGCGCTGCCAGTGGGAGCTGTCGACCGAGCTGCCGGATATCCACCGCGCCGCGGCGGAGAGCTGGATGGCGCAGGGGTTCCCGAGCGAGGCGATTCACCACGCGCTCGCGGCGGGCGACGCCAGTATGCTGCGCGACATCCTGCTTAATCACGCCTGGGGGCTGTTCAACCACAGTGAACTCACTCTGCTGGAACAGTCTTTAAAAGCCCTGCCCTGGGAAAGCCTGCTGGCCAATCCGCGCCTCGTGCTGTTGCAGGCCTGGCTGATGCAAAGCCAGCACCGCTACAGCGAAGTCAACACCCTGCTGGCGCGCGCCGAGCAGGAGATGAAAGGCGAAATGGACGACACGCTGCATGGCGAATTCAACGCCCTGCGCGCGCAGGTGGCGATTAACGACGGCGACCCGGACGAGGCCGAGCGGCTGGCGATGGTCGCGCTGGAGACGCTGCCGCTGGCGAATTTCTACAGCCGCATCGTGGCGACATCCGTCCACGGCGAAGTGCTGCACTGCAAAGGCGATTTAACGAAATCGCTGTCGGTGATGCAGCAGACCGAACTGATGGCGCGCCGTCACGATGTCTGGCACTACGCACTCTGGAGCCTTATCCAGCAGAGCGAAATTCTCTTCGCCCAGGGCTTTTTGCAGGCGGCCTGGGAGACGCAGGAAAAAGCCTTTACGCTTATCCAGGAGCAGCATCTCGAACAGCTGCCGCTGCATGAGTTCCTGCTGCGTATTCGCGCGCAGCTGCTGTGGGCCTGGGCGCGGCTGGATGAAGCGGAAGCCTGCGCGCGCACCGGAATGACTGTGCTGGCGAACTACCAGCCGCAGCAGCAGTTGCAGTGCCTGGCGCTGCTGGTGCAGTGCTCGCTGGCGCGCGGCGATCTCGACAACGCCCGCAGCCATCTGAATCGTCTCGAAAATCTGCTCGGTAACGGCCATTACCACAGCGACTGGGTTTCTAATGCCGACAAAGTGCGGGTGATCTACTGGCAGATGACCGGCGACAAAGCCGCCGCCGCGGCCTGGCTGCGCCAGACGCCTAAACCGGCCTTCGCCAATAACCATTTCCTGCAAAGCCAGTGGCGCAATATCGCCCGCGTGCAGATCCTGCTTGGCGATTACGAGCCCGCGGAGATGGTGCTGGAAGAGCTCAACGAAAACGCCCGCAGCCTGCGGCTGATGAGCGATATCAACCGCAACCTGCTGTTGCTGAATCAGCTTTACTGGAACGCCGGGCGGAAAAGCGACGCCCAGCGCGTGCTGATGGAAGCGTTAACGCTGGCCAACCGCACCGGGTTTATCAGCCATTTCGTGATTGAAGGCGAAGCAATGGCGCAGCAGTTGCGTCAGCTGTTGCAGCTCAATACGCTGCCAGAGATTGAACAGCATCGCGCGCAGCGCATTCTGCGCGACATTAACCAGCATCATCGCCACAAGTTCGCGCATTTTGACGAGAACTTCGTCAATAAGCTGCTGAATCACCCGGAAGTGCCGGAGTTGATCCGCACCAGCCCGCTGACCCAACGCGAATGGCAGGTGCTGGGGCTTATCTACTCCGGTTACAGCAACGATCAGATTGCCGGTGAGCTTGATGTGGCGGCGACCACGATTAAAACGCATATCCGCAATTTGTATCAGAAGCTTGGCGTGGCGCACCGTCAGGACGCCGTTCAGCACGCCCAGCAGTTGTTGAAGATGATGGGGTATGGGGTTTAAAAGCGGCATTGATAAGGGCGATTAATGCGGGTACGCGGTGGGTGCGCTTCGCTTACCCACCCTACATAATATTACGATGAACTGAATCGTAGGGCGGGTAAGCGAGGCGCACCCGCCATTCTACCAACAACCACGCCGCAAACCCCACCTCACCGCAAAGGCCTCAACACAACTCTAACTGCACCTTATTGGCGTTAATCACCTGCATCACGCCGGCGGGCGGCATGGTGTCGGTATAAACCGCGTCCACAAGGCTGATACTGCCTAAATTCACCATCGCGTTGCGGCCAAACTTGGAGTGATCCACCACCAGCATCACGTGGCGCGAGTTCTCGATAATCGCGCGCTTGGTGCGCACTTCGTGATAATCGAACTCCAGCAGCGAGCCGTCGCTGTCGATGCCGCTGATACCCAGAATGCCGAAATCGAGCCTGAACTGAGAGATAAAATCGAGCGTCGCCTCGCCGATAATCCCGCCGTCGCGGCTGCGCAGCTCGCCGCCCGCCAGAATGATACGGAAATCGTCCTTCACCATCAGCGTATTCGCCACGTTCAGGTTATTGGTCACGATGCGCAGATTCTCATGATTCAACAGCGCGTGCGCCACCGCTTCCGGCGTGGTGCCGATATCGATAAACAGCGTTGCGCCGTTGGGGATCTGGCTTGCCACTTTATAGGCGATACGCTCTTTTTCCGCCGTCTGGGTCGCCTTGCGGTCATGCCAGGAGGTATTGACCGAGCTTGACGGTAACGCCGCGCCGCCGTGGTGGCGCAGGATCATATTTTGTTCTGCGAGATCGTTGAGGTCGCGACGGATGGTTTGCGGGCTGACGGCAAACTGCTCCACTAGCTCTTCGGTACTCACATAGCCCTGTTTTTTTACCAGTTCAATAATGGCATCGTGACGTTGTGTTTGCTTCACACCCTTCTCCTGACGTGTTGCCGTATTATTTTCGTTTTCGCGCATGCAGGGTATCTGTCATGGCCATCGCCAGGCCAATCAGCATCCCCGCCACCAGATCGGCATTCGCCGTCTTGTTGCCAAACAGCCCCAGGCCGCCGATAGCGAGCCACAGCAGCATAAACACCAGAATGCCGCGAGGCAGATAAAGCCCGCTTTCCGGCTCGCGTTCCCCGCGCAGCCAGACATAGCCCACCAGCGCATAGACCACGCCGCCGAGGCCGCCGAACCACGGGCCGGCAATTTGATACTGAATAACGCCGCCCACCAGCGCCGTCACCAGCGTTAGCGTCAGCAGTTTACCGCTGCCGACGCTACGCTCCAGCGGACCGGCAAGATACCACCACCATAGCAGATTGAAGATCAGGCTCAGCAGGGAAAAGTGCAACAGCAGCGGGCTGACATAGCGCCAGAGTTGAAATTTGAGAGAGGGATCGAACGGCCATGCAAGCCAGACGGCCACTTGCGGAGAACCAATGATGCTCATCGCGAGATACGCCACGACGCACAGCGCCATCATGCCAAGCGTCAGCGGGCCTGCGTGGGCGCGCACGCTCGCCATAAACGGATACGAGCGATAGCGCAAACCGGCGTTCAGTTGCCCCGTCTGCCAGCTCGCGGAGAGATAGCGCGGATCGCCCGGATGCGCGAGAAAATAGCTCAGCTCCGCTTTGACCCTTTCCGCCTGCGCCTCATCGGCAAGCCAGATATCCCAGGTGTCATGCCGCTGGATTTCCAGTATCACGCCCTGGGTGGCCATATAGTCAACAAACGCCTGTGCAAGACGCGGGTTGTCAAACGAGTTAATCATCAACATAGCAAGTCGTTCTTTTCAGAAAGGTATCTCCACATGAGGCAAACAGTATACCTGCGAACGACGCGCAGACGATGCTTAACTCTCGCCGTGCGCCACTTCCGCCGGGAAATGGCGATGCCAGGCGTCGAAACCGCCGTCCACGCTGTAGACCTGGTCATAGCCCTGGTGAAGCAGATACTGCGCCGCTCCTTTGCTGCTGTTGCCGTGATAGCACATCACCAGCACCGGCACGTCGAAATCGGTCTGCTGCATAAAGGCGGGCAGCGTGGCGTTGGTTAAATGAAACGCGCCAGGCGTGTGGCCCATCGCATAACTTTGCGGATCGCGAATATCCACCAGCACGGCGTTCCCCTGCTGCAGTTTCTGGTGCGCTTCTTCGACATTAATACATTCAAACTGATCCATGGTGATCTCTTTCATCTTTAAAGGGGCGTAAGACCGGCCAACCGCGCGAGGCGCTATGCCGATAATAACGTAAGTGTAAGGCTTCCTCCGTCTGTAACGCCATAATGTTATTCACATCACACGGAAATGTTTTTTTGTTGTTATCAAAAGCGCGTTTGTTTGCTATTATGAGCGATAACGAACATTTATGAGCTTTAACGAAAGTGCGTGAGGGCAGCAGCATGGAAACCAAAGATCTGATTGTGATAGGTGGGGGCATCAACGGTGCCGGTATCGCGGCAGACGCCGCAGGGCGTGGACTCTCTGTGCTGATGCTGGAAGCGCAGGATCTGGCGTGCGCCACTTCTTCCGCCAGCTCCAAGTTGATCCACGGCGGGCTGCGCTATCTGGAACATTACGAGTTCCGTCTGGTCAGCGAAGCGCTGGCAGAACGTGAAGTGCTGCTGAAAATGGCGCCGCACATCGCGTTCCCGATGCGCTTTCGTCTGCCGCACCGCCCGCATCTTCGCCCGGCGTGGATGATCCGCACCGGTCTGTTTATGTACGATCACCTCGGCAAACGCACCAGTCTGCCGGGTTCCACCGGTTTGCGTTTTGGTTCGGATTCCGTGCTGAAGCCGGAAATCGTGCGCGGTTTCGAATATTCCGACTGCTGGGTCGACGACGCGCGTCTGGTGCTGGCGAACGCCCAGATGGTCGTTAAAAAAGGCGGCGAAGTGCTGACTCGCACCCGCGCCACCTCCGCGCGTCGCGAAAACGGCAGGTGGATCGTGGAAGCGGAAGATATCGATACCGGCGAAACCTATACCTGGCAGGCGCGCGGCTTAGTGAACGCCACCGGCCCGTGGGTGAAAAACTTCTTCGATGACGGCCTGAAACTGAAATCGCCTTATGGTATCCGCCTGATCAAAGGCAGCCATATCGTGGTGCCGCGCGTGCATAACCAGAAACAGGCTTACATCCTGCAAAACGAAGATAAGCGTATCGTGTTTGTTATCCCGTGGATGGATGAGTTCTCGATAATCGGCACTACCGACGTCGAATATAAAGGCGACCCGAAAGAAGTGGCGATCGACGAATCCGAAATCAGCTATCTGCTCAAAGTCTATAACGCGCACTTCAAAAAACAGCTTGCCCGTGATGACGTGGTCTGGACCTATTCCGGCGTGCGTCCGCTGTGCGATGACGAATCGGATTCGCCGCAGGCGATCACGCGTGATTACACGCTCGATATTCACGATGAGAACGGCAAAGCGCCGCTGCTGTCGGTCTTCGGCGGTAAACTCACGACGTACCGTAAGCTTGCCGAACACGCGATGGAAAAACTGTCGTCCTATTACAGCAATATCGGCCCGGCGTGGACCCGCAACGCCGTGCTGCCGGGTGGCGCTTTCCAGGGCGAGCGCGACGACTACGCCGCACAGCTGCGTCGTCGTTACCCGTTCATCAGTGAAACGCTGGCGCGCCACTACGCGCGTACCTACGGCAGCAACAGCGAGCTGATTCTGGGCGATGCTGCAGATATCCACGCGCTTGGCGAACACTTCGGCCATGAGTTTTACGAAGCGGAACTGCGCTATCTGGTCGAGCACGAATGGGTGCGCCGTCTGGATGATGCCATCTGGCGTCGTACCAAACTCGGCATGTGGCTGAACGGTGAAGAACAGTCGCGCGTGGCGCAGTGGCTCACTGAAAACGTCGGCAAAAAAGCCAATGTGAAGCTGTCGCTGGCGTCGTAACCCCTTCCCCTTTCGCGGCCGTGTCTTCTCCTGCGCGGCCGCGTCTTTTTATCTGCTAACTCCCCGCATTAACGTGTATTTCTGTCGCTACAATTAATAACATCGTATTACTATGGGTTATTAAACCCCCTCTCAGGAGAGCGCCGCTTGCGCAAGGCAACATCCCGTTCGCCGGATGCCGTAATGCTGGCTTTTTTACTGCTGATTTCGCTGCTGGTGATGGCGGTCAGCGGCGGATCGCTGTGGCAATCGTGGCGGCACAGTGTCGAGGAGACAGAGCGTCAGGCGCGTAACCAGGCGATTTCGCTGGCGCGGCAGGCAGAGGATACGTTTTTCCAGGTTCAGTTGACGCTGGATGATCTCTCGCGGCGTGCGGACGATATTTTCCTGCAGCCTGCCGAATGGAACGGCCCGCGCGGCCTGCTCGCCCAACAACAGCGCCAGCTGACGCAACTGCAGGGGTTGTTTGTCTACGACACCCGCGGCGACTGGCTCGCCACCTCGGCGAGCGGCTTTCCGGCGCAGGCGAACAGCGCCGACCGCGACTATTTCGTCTGGCACAGCCAGCACAGCGACACCGGCATACGCATCGGCCATGTGATCCGCAGCCGCGCTACGGGGGAACTGGTTGTGCCAGTTTCGATGCGGCTGAATACCCCGGAAGGTCGCTTTCGCGGCGTGTTACTGGCAACGGTGAAACTCGACTATTTCCGCCAGTTTTATGGCTATTACGAAATGGGGCCAGGCGACACGTTGGGGATCACCTTCACCGACAGCACGGTACTGTATGTGCGCCCTTTCCCCGATTCCTATATTAACCGCACCCTCTCCTCCAGCCCGCTGTTTACGCGGATGCTGAAAATCGCCCCGACCGGTGGCGGCGCCTGGAAATCGGCGATCGACGGCGTGCCACGCATTTTCGGTTACGCCACGCTTGCGCGTTATCCGCTGGTGGTGTCGGCCGGTTATGACGTCGATGAGCTTCGCGCCGCCTGGTGGCGTAACAATATTCCGACACTGGCGCTTAACGCCGTGCTGCTTGGTGTGGTGTTGGTATTCGGCGTGCTGGTCTTGCGCCAGATCCGCGCCAGCCTGCGCTATCAGCGCGAACTTATTGTGCTGCGTGACGATCTCACGCGCTCTAATCATATTCTTCAGGATCTGGCGCTGCTGGATGGCTTAACCGGGCTGCCTAATCGTCGCCAGTTCGATATTTATCTGGAACAATGTATGACGCGCGCGCAGGCAACCGGCGCGTCGGTGTCACTGGTGATGTGCGATATCGACTATTTTAAAAGCTACAACGACACGCTGGGCCATGTCGCGGGCGATGAGTGCCTGAAAGCGGTGGGTGAAATTCTGCATCATCTGCCGCTGCACAAATCTGACAGAGTGGCGCGCTACGGCGGCGAAGAGTTTGCCATTATTCTGCCGGGTGCGAACGCATATGCTGCTGAACAGGTGGCGATGCGCGCGCTTCAGGCGATTCAGCAAGCCCGGCTGGCGCATCCGGCGACGCCGATGGTGGAGAAAGTACTGACGATTAGCGCTGGCACCGCCACGATAACAGGTGACGACGCCAGTGGAGAGACGCTGAAAAACCAGGCCGACGAGGCGCTTTATCAGGCCAAACGCGCGGGCCGCAACTGCGTGGTGGGTGCCACAGGCGTAAGCCACACGCGGCTGGACACACCCTATCACGCGTGACGGGCGCGGCGGCGTCCGTAATAAAATCCGGCAAGCACAACAGCCTGCGCGGCGGCGGGCAGCCACAGCGGCCATACAAAGAAAACGTCCTTCGCGAGCAGCCAGACGTATGCGCTCGGGAGCCAGCCGGCAAAGAATAGCGCCCCCCGCGGCACGTCTGGCAAAAACCCCGCCCTGGTACTGAACACGGCGGCACACAGCAGATACCAGACAAGCACCGCCCAGAACACCCGCGCGCTGTCGGGGCGTCGTGTCGCCTGGTGTTTGCCAAGCAGCGCCAGCGACACGCCTTGCAGCATCAGCAGTACGGCGATACCGATGTTCGCTGAGGCATATGTGCGCATCACGCCTGAAAGCGCGAAATCCGCCACCGCGCCGTATACCTGAGCCAGTAGTGGCGCGCCTGCCAGCGAGACGAGCAGCGCGCCCGCCCATGTTGTTTTCTTCGTCATCCTTGCCTTTCGCACCCATAAAAAAACCAGAGCGTCGCCACTCTGGTTGTGTTGATAACGCGTCGATCTTACAGGCGTACAGGCGTGATGTGCCAGATATTTTCCGCGTACTCCTGAATGGTGCGGTCTGAGGAGAAGTAGCCCATGTTCGCGATGTTATGCATCGCGCGGGTTGTCCATACTTCCGGCTGCAGATAAAGCTCGTCCACCTTCTCCTGACAATCCACGTAGCTGCGGTAATCCGCCAGCACCTGATAGTGATCGCCAAAGTTAATCAGCGAATCCACCAGATCGCGGTAGCGGCCCGGCTCTTCAGGGCTGAACACTCCGGTCGCTATCTGGGTCAGTACCTGGCGTAACTCTTCATCCTTCTCGTAGTAATCGCGCGGGTTATAGCCTGCGCGACGCAGCGCTTCCACTTCATCCGCTGTGTTACCGAAGATGAAAATGTTCTCTTCGCCGACATGCTCCTGCATCTCTACGTTCGCGCCATCGAGCGTGCCGATGGTCAGCGCGCCGTTGAGCGCAAACTTCATGTTACTGGTGCCGGACGCCTCAGTACCCGCGAGAGAAATCTGCTCCGAGAGATCGGCTGCCGGAATGATGAGCTGCGCAAGGCTGACGCTGTAGTTCGGGATAAACACCACTTTCAGGCGATCCTTCACGTCCGCGTCGTTGTTGATCACTTTTGCCACATCGTTGATCAGGTGAATAATATGCTTCGCCATGTAATACGCCGAGGCAGCTTTACCGGCGAAAATATTCACGCGCGGCACCCACTCCAGATCCGGATCGGCTTTTATGCGGTTATAGCGCGTAATGACGTGCAGCACGTTCATGAGCTGACGCTTGTACTCGTGAATACGCTTGATCTGCACGTCAAAGAGCGCTTTCGGATTGACCACGACATTGAGATGCTGCGCGATGTAAATCGCCAGGCGTTTTTTGTTCTCAAGCTTGGCTTCGCGCACCTGCTGGTTCACCGTCGGGTAGTCGATGTGCTGTTCCAGTTCGCTCAGCTGGCTGAGATCGGTGCGCCAGGTGCGCCCGATATTCTCATCCAGCACGTCGGAGAGCGACGGGTTCGCCAGCGCCAGCCAGCGGCGCGGCGTCACGCCGTTAGTGACGTTCAAAAAGCGCATCGGGAAGATGTTGGCGAAATCGGCAAACAGCGACTGGACCATCAGGTTCGAGTGCAGTTCAGACACGCCATTTACTTTGTGGCTGATAATGACCGCAAGCCAGGCCATACGCACGCGACGCCCGCCCGACTCGTCGATAATCGACACGCGGCTTAAGAGCCCGGTATCGTTCGGGTATTGCTCCTGAATGGTACGCAGGAAGTAATCATTAATTTCAAAAATGATCTGCAGATGGCGCGGCAGGATCTTGCCGAGCATATCCACAGGCCAGGTCTCCAGCGCCTCGCTCATCAGCGTATGGTTGGTGTAGGAGAATACCTGACAGGTTACTTCGAACGCTTCGTCCCAGCTGAACTTATGCTCGTCGATAAGCAGGCGCATCAGCTCCGGAATCGACAATACCGGGTGGGTGTCGTTCAGGTGAATCGCCACTTTCTGCGCCAGGTTGGCGTAGGTTTTATGCAGCATGTAGTGGCGGTTTAAAATGTCCTGCACCGTCGCCGAGACCAGGAAATACTCCTGACGCAGACGAAGCTCGCGCCCGGAATAGGTGGAATCGTCCGGATAAAGCACGCGCGACACGTTCTCGGAGTGGTTTTTATCTTCCACCGCCGCAAAGTAGTCGCCCTGGTTAAACTTACCGAGGTTAATCGCGCTACTGGCCTGGGCACTCCAGAGCCGCAGTGTGTTAGTGGCATCGGTGTCGTAGCCGGGAACGATCTGGTCAGAGGCAACCGCGATAATCTCTTCAGTTTCCACCCAGCGGGTCTTTTTGCCTTCCTGCTGAATACGCCCGCCGAAGCGCACTTTATAACGCGTATTGTGGCGCTGGAACTCCCACGGGTTGCCATATTCCAGCCAGTAATCCGGCGATTCTTTCTGGCGACCATCAACGATGTTTTGCTTAAACATGCCGTAGTCGTAGCGAATGCCATAGCCGCGGCCCGGCAGGCCGAGCGTCGCCAGCGAATCCAGGAAACAGGCGGCAAGGCGCCCGAGGCCGCCGTTGCCAAGACCGGGGTCGTTTTCTTCGTCGATGAGTTCTTCCAGGCTCAGGCCCATCCCCTCCAGCGCGTCCCGCACATCTTCATAGATGCCAAGCGACAACAGGGCGTTTGAGAGCGTGCGGCCAATCAGAAACTCCATCGACAGATAGTAAACCTGTCGCACTTCCTGTGAGAGTTGCGCGCGAGTAGAGCGCAGCCAGCGCTCCACCATGCGATCGCGCACCGCAAACAGCGTGGCGTTCAGCCACTCATGTTTGTTAGCGATGGCCGGATCTTTACCGATGGTGAACATCAGCTTGTAAGCGATAGAGTGCTTTAACGCCTCCACGCTCAGGGTTGGCGACGCATAGCTAAAGGGTTCATTCATCGACGTGTTCCTTTACAACAAGCGTTGATAAAGTTCGCGGTAGGATTTCGCCGCGACCTGCCAGCTAAAGTCCATCCCCATCGCCTGACGCTGTACAAAACGCCAGAGAGACGGACGGGACCACAATACGAAAGCGCGCCGGATAGCCCGCAGCAGCGACCAGGCGTTGCTGTCTTCAAAGACAAAACCGCTGGCGATGCCGTCCGCCAGGTTCTCCAGCGAGCTGTCGGAAACGGTATCCGCAAGCCCACCGGTGCGACGCACCAGCGGCAGCGTGCCATATTTCAGGCCGTAGAGCTGCGTTAACCCGCACGGCTCAAAGCGGCTCGGCACTAAAATCACATCCGCCCCGCCCATAATGCGGTGCGAGAACGCCTCGTGATAGCCAATCTGCACGCCGACCTGGCCCGGATGTTCCGCCGCGGCGGCGAGGAAGCCTTCCTGAAGCACCGGATCGCCTGCGCCCAGCAGCGCCAGTTGTCCGCCCTGCTCCAGCAGGCCCGGCAGCGCCTCCAGCACCAGATCCAGCCCTTTCTGGCTGGTGAGGCGGCTGACCACCGCAAACAGCGGCACTTTGTCATTCACCTTCAGGCCCATCGCAATCTGCAACTGTCGTTTGTTTTCCGCTTTCTCTTCCAGCGTATCGCGGGTATAGCGCGAGGCCAGCAATAAGTCGTGCGCCGGGTTCCAGATATTTTCATCCACGCCGTTCAGGATGCCCGACAGCCGCCCTTCGCTGTGGCGCTGTTTGAGTAACCCTTCGAGGCCATAGGCGAACTGCGGCTCGGTGATTTCGCGCGCGTAGGTCGGGCTCACCGCCGTAATGTGATCGGCATAGTAGAGGCCCGCCTTGAGGAACGAAATCTCGCCGTTGAACTCCAGCCCATTCATATTAAACATCGACCATGGCAATCCGATTTCATCCATGTGATGCGCATAAAACATGCCTTTATAGGCGAGGTTATGCACCGTAAACACGGATTTCGCCGGACGCCCGCGCGCCGCCAGATACGCAGGCGTCAGGCCCGCATGCCAGTCATGCGCGTGAACGATGTCAGGCCGCCAGAACGGATCCAGCCCGGCCGCCATCTCGCTGCCCACCCAGCCCAGCAGGGCGAAGCGAATCACGTTGTCGGCGTAGGCGTAAAGGTTGGTGTCGTGATAAGGGCTGCCCGGACGATCATAGAGATGCGGCGCATCGATAAGATAGATGCCGACGCCGTTGAAGTGTCCGTATAACAAAGAGATACGCCCGGCGAAGGTGTCACGACGCGTAATCACTTTGGCATCCGCGACCCCGCGACGGAGATCGGGGAAGCCTGGCAGTAGCACGCGCGTATCCACCCCTTCGGCAATCTGCGCAGCAGGCAACGCGCCAAGGACATCCGCCAGACCACCCGTTTTCAGTAGCGGAAAAAGTTCAGAACATACATGTAAGACCTGCATTATCTCTCCCGTTGAAAGTCACAGCGCAACAGGCGCGCCGAACGCGAAACCATCGCGCGCGGAAATTCTCGTCCGTGCGCACATAATCCTTGTGCGACTCAGGCTGACAAACGCGCCAGCATGTCGCGGGTCACCAAAACAATTCCCTCTTCGGAGCGGTAGAAACGGCGAGCATCCTCTTCGGCGTTTTCGCCAATCACCATTCCTTCAGGGATAACACAGGCCCGGTCGATGATGCAGCGACGCAGGCGGCAGGAGCGGCCAACCCAGACATCAGGCAGCAGCACCGCAGAATCAATATTGCAAAACGAGTTCACGCGCACGCGCGGGAACAGCACTGACTGCACCACCACCGATCCGGAAATTATGCAGCCACCGGAGACCAGCGAGTTCAGCGTCATGCCGTGGCTGCCGGAGCGGTCCTGCACGAACTTGGCAGGCGGCAACGACTCCATGTGCGTACGAATCGGCCAGTCCTGGTCATACATATCCAGCTCCGGCGTCACCGAGGCGAGATCGAGATTCGCCTTCCAGTACGCCTCAAGCGTTCCCACGTCGCGCCAGTACGGCTCGGCGTTCGGGTCGGACTGCACGCATGAAAGCGGGAACGGATGCGCGTAGGCTTCGCCGCTGTACGTCACTTTCGGGATAATGTCTTTCCCGAAGTCATGGCTGGAGGATTCGTTTTTGTCATCCTCTTCCAGCAACTCATAAAGATAGTCGGCATCAAAAATATAGATGCCCATACTGGCGAGCGCTTTAGTATCGTCGCCTGGCATTGAAGGCGGGTTGGCGGGTTTTTCCACGAAGTCGATGACTTTGCTGTTTTCATCCACCGCCATCACCCCAAATGCACGTGCTTCCGCCACCGGCACCGGCAGGCAGGCCACGGTGCAGCGCGCGCCTTTTTCGACATGGTCGATAAGCATGCGCGAGTAGTCCTGCTTGTAGATGTGATCGCCCGCGAGGATGACCACATACTCCGCTTTGTAGCGGCGAATGATGTCGAGGTTCTGGGTCACGGCGTCTGCGGTGCCGCGATACCAGGTTTCGCCGTGTACGCGCTGCTGGGCGGGCAGAAGGTCGACGAATTCATTCATCTCTTCACTGAAGAACGACCAGCCGCGCTGGATGTGCTGCACCAGCGTGTGCGACTGATACTGCGTAATCACCCCAATGCGCCGAATGCCCGAGTTAATGCAGTTCGACAGCGCGAAATCGATAATGCGGAATTTACCGCCGAAATGAACGGCGGGCTTGGCGCGGGTCGCGGTCAAGTCTTTCAACCGCGTGCCGCGGCCCCCAGCCAGAATCAGCGCCACGGATTTCAACGGCAACTGCCTTGCCAGCATCAACGGATCTTTCTTTTCAAGCCTGACCATGACGAACTCCTGTTTATGACTTCCGGAAGACGCACACACCGTGCGCAGGCCCATGCCATACAGCCATGACAACCGGATTATCCTCTCCGGCAAATGGAGGAACGGCGCGCCATTCCCCTTCAGGTAATACGATCTCGCTTACTTCATCGCGGCCGTTAAGGGTAACAAGCCAGCGATCGGACAAGAGGATTTGCAGCTGGCGTGCGCCGCTGTGCCACTCCTCGGGTCGCATCGGCGCGCCTGCGGCGTTCAGCCAGCGGACGTTGCCGTCGTTCTCTTCCCACCACCGTGACGCGGTGAGCGCCGGGATCTGTCTGCGCAGGCGAATCAGCGCCGCGGTATACGCGACAAGCCCTTCGTCCGCCTGCGACCAGTCAAACCAGGTCAGTTCGTTATCCTGGCAATACGCGTTGTTATTGCCATGCTGGCTGTGGCCCTGTTCATCGCCCGCCAGCAGCATCGGCGTGCCCTGCGACAGCAGCAGCGAGGCCAGCAGCGCATGCGTGGTCGCACGCCGCGCGTCCTGAACGCTCTGCCCGCCGCCCAGGCCCTCATAACCGTGATTATTGCTGTGGTTTTCCCACGCGCCGTCGCGGTTATCCTCGCCGTTCGCTTCGTTATGCTTGCCGTTAAACGACACGCAGTCGCGCAGCGTAAAACCGTCATGCGCCGTCACCAGATTGACGCACGCCCACGGCTCACGGCCGTTTCTGCGGTATACATCCGCCGACGCGGCGACGCGCGTAGCGACTTCGCCCACATCCAGCTCGCTTCGCAGCCAGAAGCGGCGCATATCGTCGCGAAAGCGGTCGTTCCACTCGGCGAACGGCGGCGGATAGTTGCCCACCTGATAGCCGCCGGGGCCGATATCCCACGGCTCAACGATAAGCTTCGCCGCGGACAGCGACCGGTCGCGGCGCATCGCCTCAAAAAGCGGCGCATCCTGACGAAATTCCGGCGTGCGGCCCATGACCGTCGCCAGATCGAACCGGAAACCGTCAACGTGGCACTGCTCCACCCAGAATTTCAGGCAGCCCAGGGCATAATCCACCACCGCCGGATGGCTCAGGTTCAGCGTGTTACCGCAGCCGGTCCAGTTGTGATAATCGCCGTCGTCCTGTATCCAATAATAGCTACGGTTATCAATTCCGCGCAGGGAGAAGGTCGGTCCTTCGAGATCCAGTTCGGCGCTGTGGTTAAGCACCACATCGAGAATGACCTCGATACCCGCTTTATGCAGCGCTTTGACGGCGTCGCGAAATTCATTGAGCGCCGCCTGCGGCGCGGGCTGCGAGGCGTAACGCGTCTCAATGGCCCACAGCGCCAGCGGGTTGTAGCCCCAGTAGTTAGCGAGGCCGAGACGTTGCAGCCGAGGCTCGCTACAGAATTTCGCAACAGGTTGTAACTCCAGCGCCGTAATGCCGAGCCGCTGGAACCAGGCGATCATCGCCGGGTGGCCGAGCGCCGCATAGGTACCGCGCAGGGCAGGCGGAATGTCCGGGTGCAGGCGCGTCAAACCGCGCACGTGCGCCTCGTAAATCACCGTCTCGCCCCAGGCGATGTTGGGCGGCGCGTCGTCTTCCCAGTCGTAGCGGTCATCCATCACGACCGATTTCGGCATCGCGTCGCGGTTGTCACGCGGGTCCGGCGTGTCGATGCCGCCGTACAGGCGCGGATCGTCGATAACATCGCCCTCCACGCCGCGAGCGCATGGATCGAGCAGCAGTTTCGCCGGGTTAAAGCGGTGGCCCTGCGCCGGGTTCCACGGGCCATGCACGCGGTAGCCATAGCGCAGGCCAAAACGCGCGCCCGGCAGATAACCGTGCCAGACGTCGCCGCTACGCGCAGGCAGCGCGTAACGCGTTTCGTTGCCGCTTGCATCAAACAGGCACAGCTCCACCTTTTCCGCATGCGCGGAAAACAGCGTGAAATTCACGCCCGCGCCGTCAAACCAGGCGCCAGGCGGAGCGGAATGGCCTGCGTTAAGCTGCATCATCTGCCTCTCTGACCAGCCAGATAGTGGCAAGCGGCGGCAGCGTCAGGGAGAGCGAGTTGTCGCGCCCATGGCTGGCGATGGCCTCGCTGCGCACCTTGCCGCCGTTCCCGGCGTTGCTGCCATGATAGTGCTGCGAATCCGTATTCAGGATTTCGCGCCACTCGCCCGGCTGGTTAATGCCAAAGCGATAGTTATGGCGCACTACCGGCGTGAAGTTACTGGCGACAATGATTTCATTGCCCTGCGAATCGCGACGCACGAAGATAAATACCGAGTTCTGGTTATCCTCTACCACTAACCATTCGAAGCCATAAGGATCGAAATCAAGTTCATGCAGCGCTTTGTGGTGGCGATATGTGGAATTGAGATCGCGCACCAGTCTTTGCACGCCGTGGTGCCAGTTGTCGTCGCCTTCCAGCAGATGCCAGTCGAGGCTGGCGTCGTGGTTCCACTCGCGCCCCTGCGCAAACTCGTTGCCCATGAACAGCAGTTTTTTACCCGGGAAGCCCCACATCCACGCGTAGTAGGCGCGCAGGTTGGCGAATTTCTGCCAGGCGTCGCCAGGCATACGGTCGAGAATCGATTTTTTGCCATGCACCACTTCGTCATGCGACAGCGGCAGGACAAAGTTTTCGGTGTAGTTGTAAATCATCCCGAAGGTCATTTTGTGGTGATGGTACTGGCGGTAGACCGGATCGAGCTTCATGTAATCGAGCGTGTCGTGCATCCAGCCCAGATTCCACTTGTACCAGAAGCCAAGCCCGCCCGATTCCGGCGGCCGTGAGACGCCAGGGAAATCGGTGGACTCTTCCGCCATCGTCACCGCGCCGTTGACCTGCTCGCCGATAATGCGGTTGGTGTTGCGCAGAAACTCCATCGCCTCCAGGTTTTCGCGCCCGCCGTACTGGTTCGGGATCCACTCGCCTTCTTTGCGGCTGTAGTCGCGATAAATCATTGAGGCGACGGCGTCCACACGCAGCGCGTCGATACCGAAACGCTCCGTCCAGTAGAGCGCGTTGCCCACCAGGAAGTTGCTCACTTCGCGGCGGCCATAGTTGTAGATAAGCGTGTTCCAGTCCTGGTGATAGCCTTCGCGCGGGTCGCTGTGCTCATAGAGCGCCGTGCCGTCAAAATTCGCCAGCGCGAAATCATCGGACGGGAAGTGGCCCGGCACCCAGTCGAGAATAACGTTCAGCCCCGCGGCGTGCGCGGCGTTGATGAAATAGCGGAACTCTTCGCGCGTGCCGAAACGGCGCGTCGGCGCGTACAGCCCGGTCGGCTGATAGCCCCAGCTGCCGTCGAACGGGTGTTCGTTAACCGGCAACAGTTCGATATGGGTAAAGCCCATCCACTTTACATACGGGATCAGCTGGTCAGCCAGCTCGCGGTAGCTTAGCCAGAAATTGTTATCGGTATGGCGACGCCATGAACCCAGATGCACTTCGTAAATCGAGATCGGCGCATCGAAGCGGTTAGCATCCTGACGCGCCGTGTTCGGCTCGACTTTTTCCGGCAGGCCGCAGATAAGCGACGCGGTATCCGGGCGCATCTGCGCCTCAAACGCATACGGGTCGGATTTCATGCGCAAATGGCCGTTCGCGTCGATCATTTCATATTTGTAGAGCTGACCGTTGTGCGCGCCGGGGATGAAGAGTTCCCAGATGCCGCTCTCTTTACGCAGACGCATCGGGTGGCGGCGGCCATCCCAGTAGTTGAACTGCCCCACCACGGAGACACGCTGCGCGTTGGGTGCCCAGACGGAAAAGCGCGTGCCGGTGACGCCGTCCATCGTATCCGGGTGCGCGCCGAGCGTTTCATAAGGACGTAAATGTGTGCCTTCGGAAAGCAGCCAGACATCCAGCTCCTGAAGCAGCGGCCCGAAGCGATACGGGTCATCAATCAGATTTTGCTGCCCGTGCCAGACCACGGCCAGTTGATAGCGAAAAGGATTTTTACGACGCGGCATCACGCCGCTGAAAAAACCGCGAGAATCCAGACACTCAAGCTTGCCCACTTTACGCCCGGTCTTGGGTTCGATGACCCAGACTTCAGTAGCGTCGGGAAGCAGCGCACGGACTTCGATCCCGGCGTCGGTGGTGTGCATGCCCAGAACGGAGAAAGGATCCGAAAAATGGCCCGCAATCAGCGCATTAATCACGTCTCTTGAGACACGATCAGACATGGTTATCATCCTGTTTATTTGGTGTCGCCCCATTCCAGCCTTACGCCTTCGCGTCCGGTAGCGACACTCTTAATGACCTGAACGGGCAGAGCCTGAAGCATTCCTGCGGCTGTGCCGTTCCACCTGGAAGTATGACGAGTAGGACTCGTCTTATGCTAAGCATAGCCAGGGGATTCTGTTCCCCCTCAGAAAATATGAAACATTCGTCTTTTCTTTAGTGACGGACATTAAAAAAGAGCGCCGGAGCGCTCTTTTATTAAGGTTATTTACGCCAGCTGACGCAGCATACGCCGCAGCGGCTCGGCAGCGCCCCACAGAAGCTGATCGCCGACGGTAAACGCCGAGAGATACTCCGGCCCCATGTTGAGCTTACGCAGGCGTCCGACCGGCGTGCTGAGCGTGCCGGTGACCGCCGCAGGCGTTAATTCACGTACGGTAATATCGCGGTCGTTCGGCACCACTTTCACCCAGTCGTTATGGCCCGCCAGCAGCGATTCAATGGTGGCAATCGAGACATCTTTTTTCAGCTTCAGCGTAAACGCCTGACTGTGGCAGCGCAGCGCGCCGATACGCACGCACAGGCCATCTACAGGAATGGTTGATGACGTGCCGAGGATTTTGTTGGTCTCCGCCTGGCCTTTCCACTCTTCGCGGCTCTGGCCGTTATCGAGCTGTTTGTCGATCCACGGGATAAGCCCGCCCGCCAGCGGTACGCCGAAATTATCCACCGGCAGTTCGCCGCTGCGGGTAAGCTGCGTGACTTTGCGTTCGATATCGAGAATGGCGGAAGCCGGGTCGGCGAGTTCCGCCGCCACGTGCTGTTGCAGCAGGCCCATCTGGGTCAGCAGTTCGCGCATATGGCGCGCGCCGCCGCCGGACGCCGCCTGGTATGTGGCGACAGACACCCACTCCACCAGGTTTTCCGCAAACAGGCCGCCCAGCGACATCAGCATCAGGCTAACAGTGCAGTTGCCGCCAACAAAGGTTTTCACGCCTTTATTCAGCCCGTCGGTGATCACATGCTGGTTAACCGGGTCGAGAATGATAATGGCGTCATCTTTCATACGCAGCGAGGACGCCGCGTCAATCCAGTAGCCCTGCCAGCCGCTTTCACGGAGCTTTGGATAGATTTCGTTGGTATAATCGCCGCCCTGGCAGGTCACGATAATGTCCAGCGCCTTCAGCGCTTCCAGATTGTAAGCATCCTGAAGCGTGCCGCCGCCCTGTGCGCCAAAGGTGGGCGCGGGCTGGCCAAGCTGGGAAGTAGAGAAAAAGACAGGACGAATGGCGTCAAAATCGCGCTCTTCCACCATGCGTTGCATGAGTACAGAGCCGACCATACCGCGCCAGCCGATAAAACCAACATTTTTCATAACCCGTGTTCCTGCGAGATGTGCTTTGTGTGCGTGCCGGGAGAACCCCGGAGATACTTTCACCATACAAAATGCAGCTAAAGTGGCAAGTGAAATTAATCAATGATCGCCTGAACATCAGAAACAGAGCTAATCAGGCGTCACGTTTACCGTTATCAGGACGCTTTTATGAATGACATTCTCTCCGCCGCCGTCCTGCTGATCCTGATTATGGATCCGCTGGGCAACCTGCCGATTTTTATGTCGGTGCTCAAGCATACCGAGCCGAAACGCCGTCGGGCGATTATGGTACGCGAGCTGTTTATCGCGCTGCTGCTGATGCTTATTTTCCTGTTCGCGGGCGAGAAGATCCTGGCGTTCCTGAATCTGCGCGCCGAAACCGTCTCTATCTCCGGCGGCATTATTCTGTTCCTTATCGCTATCAAGATGATTTTCCCGAGCCACGAAGGCAACAGCACTGGCCTTCCCGCCGGTGAAGAACCGTTTATCGTGCCGCTGGCGATCCCGCTGGTCGCAGGCCCAACGCTGCTCGCGACGCTGATGCTGCTGTCGCACCAGTACCCGAACCAGATGGGGCATTTAGTCATCGCGCTGCTGCTCGCCTGGGGCGGCACATTTGTCATCCTGTTGCAGTCTTCGCTCTTTTTACGGCTGCTCGGCGAGAAAGGCGTCAACGCGCTGGAGCGCCTGATGGGGCTGGTGCTGGTGATGCTCGCCACCCAGATGTTCCTGGATGGCATCCGGGCGTGGATGAAGGGTTAGGAACCCCAAACGCGATGTGCTAAAATTTGTACAATACCGGAGGTAATTTTTATGCCGAAAAATGCGTCTCCCAGCGTTGCCAGCAAGGTTCGCCACCTTGCTGCTGTTCATAATATTTCAGCCAGTTGTGACAGTACGAGCCGTATGGCGACGGCGATTACCCGTCTCGCTGGCGATACGGTGGTTCTTGATAACGTCGAGCAACTGCTTGTTAATCTCAAAAGAAAAGGCGTGCTGACTAAAGCCGAAAGCCTGTCACTGCAGGCGGATTATCTGGAAGAAAAGCGTCAGTCTACAAGGAAAGTGCGTGCGTGATCTTCGATCCTTTTGGTGACTTCGAAACGGCGGGTTACTTACAAAATACCTTCGGGTTGAAAAACCCTGCTGACGTTAAGCAATCCGAGCATTTCGTTTTTGAACTGGGAATCGAAGAAGCGCTCCAGTTTCTGGCTGAGCAAGCCACCCTTGATTACGCTGCTATTTTAAAGGTTCACGAGATCCTTTTTTCAGGCTTCTATCCCTGGGCAGGTCACGATCGCCATGAGCTTGCCCCCGATCTCGCCATATTTAAAGGAAGCGCGGAAAATCCCCGCCATACGGTTTTTGCGCATCCGAAAGAGATTAAACGTGCCGTCGATTATGCATTGCAATTAGCCTCTGACAGTAAGCGGTTCAGGAAACGGCCGGGGGAAGTGATGGGCGTCCTGGCGCTGGCGCATCCTTTTCTTGACGGTAATGGCAGAACGCTTTTGCTGTTCTATATGGAACTCTCTTACCGTGCGGGTTTTTCTATAGACTGGTCCAGAACCCACAAAGATGATTACCTGAGCGCGCTGAGTGCTGAAATTGACGCCCCGAGCAAAGGCTGTCTTGATGGCTATTTACAACCCTTTGTCGTGGATATTTCCAGCCGCGATGAATGGCCTGAAATGATTGGCGGCACTAAAGGACTGGACGGTCTGGATAAAGAAAATATTACCTATCAGAGTCTGTACAATCCTGACATTCAAAATCTCTATCTGACGAGAAAGTACTACTTTTCCGAAAACAGCGAAAAATAAAAAAGGCTTCCTACGGGAAGCCTTTTTTGTTGATGATTCAGGAAAGCAGCGTAAATGCAATCATCCCGACAATCGCGCCGGTGGTGCCGAGCAGCGTTTCCATCATCGTCCAGGTTTTCAGCGTTTGCGCTTCGGTGGCGCCGGTGAACTTACCGAACAGCCAGAAACCGGCGTCGTTGACGTGGCTTACCACAATCGAGCCGCCTGCGATGCAGATAGACAGCGCGGCAAGCTGCGCGCCGGAGAAGTGCAGTTGTTCGATAACCGGCATTACCAGGCCTACCGCCGTCAGGCAGGCGACGGTCGCGGAGCCCTGAATAATGCGCACCGCGGCAGCCAGCACAAAGCAGGTCAGCGCAATCGGCAGGCCCATGCCGGTCAGCGCACCGCCGAGCGCCGGGCCAACGCCAGAATCCACCAGCACCTGTTTGAACACGCCGCCTGCGCCAATCACCAGCAGAATAATGCCCGCCGGTTGCAGCGCCTGGCCGCAGATCGCCATGACTTTCTCTTTTTCCATGCCCTGACGGCGCGCCAGGCCGTATATCGCCACCAGACAGGCGACCAGGATCGCGGTAAACGGATGGCCGATAAACTGCAGCCATTCGTAGAGCGTCGAACCTTGCTCGGTAAAACGCGCGGCGATGGTTTTCAGGCCCACCAGCACCAGCGGCAGCAGAATGAGCGAGAGGCTGAAGCCGAAAGACGGCAGCTTGCCTTCGCCGAGGTGCGGCTCGCTGATGTCGTCAGGCGTATAGAGCTCGACATAACGGCTGATGAAATTACCGAAAAGCGGCCCGGCGATCAGCATGCCGGGGATGGCCGCGCACAGACCAATTAAAATCATCCAGCCGAAATCGGCATGCATCTGCGAGGCGAGCAGCATTGGCGCAGGCCCCGGCAGCAGAAACGCCGCGGCGGCCGCGACGCCCGCAAACAGCGGGATCACAAGCTTCACAAGATTGGTGCCGGTGTGGCGCGCCATAGAGAACGCAACGCTAATCAAGAGCACAATCGCCACTTCGAAAAACAGCGGCAGCGCGCAAATCAGGCCCGCGAGCCCAATGGCGTAATGCGCGCGGCTGTGGCCAAAAGATTTCAGCATTTTGACGGCAATCTGATCGACCGCGCCGGTTTCATGCAGAATTTTGCCGAACATTGCGCCCAGCGCCACTACCACCGCCAGAAAGCCGAGCGTGCCGCCCATGCCTTTTTCCATCGTGGCGGCGATTTTATCGAGCGGCATGCCGGAGAAAAGCCCGGCCCCGATGGAAACCACCATCAGCGCGACAAAGGCGTGCATGCGCGCCTTCATCACCAGGAACAGCAGAAGCAAAACGGACCCTACTGCCGTTAAAACGAGGGTTAATGTATTCACGACTTACTCGCCTTTGTTGATAAGCGCGATCGTGCTGTCGATAACGTCGTCGAGCGACGGGTTGATATCCACAATCAGCACATCTTTTTCGTCTTCCTGCGGGGCTTCCAGCGCCTCGAACTGCGTCACCAGCATTTGCGGCTTAAAGAAGTGCCCTTTGCGCGCGCGCAGGCGGCTTTCGATCACTTCATAATCGCCTTTCAGCCAGATGAAAGAGAGGTTCGGGTTGCCGCTGCGCAGAATATCGCGATAGCGTTTTTTCAGCGCCGAGCAGACGATGAGCGACACTTTGTTGGTGCGCTGCATGGCGAAAGCGGCGTCGTTGAGCGCCTGCAACCACGGCGTGCGGTCGTCATCGTTAAGCGGATCGCCCGCCGCCATTTTCATAATATTGCGGCGCGGATGCAGAAAGTCGCCATCGAGAAACGCGGCTTTCAGACGATGCGCGACTTCGCTGGCGACAACGGATTTCCCGCTGCCGGAAACGCCCATCAGGATATAAATATGGTGATCATGATTGGTCGTGCTCATTGCAGTACTCCCCTGGCAAAGGCATTACGGATAATGTTACGGGTAACTGTTAACGGTAACATTGTCTGGCTCACACTGAAAATTAGCAATTTCCGCAGGTGCTCAGCATGAATAAGTGTGAGCCAGTTCAAATTTGTGGGATTAAATCGAGCCGCCTGGCGAGAGGGTAAAACCGAGATCGAGCATTTGCGGCGTAACGGTTTCGCCACGAATGCGCGCCAGCAAACGCTCCGCGCCGATGCGTCCCATACGCTCGCGCGGCGTGAGCACGCTGGCGAGCTGCGGCTCCATCACCTGGCCGATATCGTGGCCGTGAAAACCGGCAATCGCCATATCGTCAGGAATGCGCAACCCCAGACGCTGGCACTCGAACGCGGCGCCAATCGCGAGATCGTCATTGGTGCAGAAGATACTGTCGAGTTGCGGATACTCCCGGCGCGCCTGGCGCAGCAGTTCGCTGCCGGTCGAGAAAGACGAAGAGTGCTCCACCATCACGCTGTAAGGCGTGAGGCCCGCGTCGAGCATCGCCTGCTCGTAGCCCTTCTGTTTCATGATGGTGCGCTCGTCGAGACGCGCGCCGAGATACGCCACGTGGCGGTGGCCGCGCGCGATGATGGCCGCCGTCATCTGGCGGGCGGCGTCGAAGTTATCAAACCCCACGGCGATATCCAGACACGGCGAGACGCTGTCCATCAGCTCCACCACCGGAATGCCCGCCACTTCAATCATCTTGAGGGTGCGCGGCGTGTGGTTGCGCTCGGTTAAAATCAGGCCGTCGATATTCCAGGAGAGCATCGATTCCAGGCGCTCCTCTTCCAGCTCCGGCTTGTAGCCGTAGTGGGCGAGCATGGTCTGGTAGCCGTGCGCGTCAATGACGCTTTCGATACCGCGTAAGACTTCGGCGAAAACCTGGTTGGTCAGAGAAGGCAGCAGCACGCCGATGGCGCGGCTGGTTGCATTGGAGAGAATATCCGGCGCGCGGTTGGGAATGTAGCCAAGCTCATCCAGCGCCGCCGCGATTTTACTGCGCAGCGCCAGCGAGACTTGCTCGGGGTTGCGCAGGTAGCGGCTGATGGTCATTTTGGTCACGCCGACGCGATCGGCCACATCCTGAAGTACCGGTCTTCTCTTTTTCATCGTCCTGAAGGGGGGATAAGGTCATGGGTAATAACCAGTTTATCACGGACGCGCAACAACCTTCCCCTGTTTAGAGGAAGGTTGCGAGAGAGGTTCAGGATTTATCAGACCGGCGGCAGATCGAACAGCAGGATTTCGCTGTCGCTGTCGGCGTGGATTGCAAGCGTCGCTTCATCCCAGATGGCCAGACCGTCGCTGGTGGTCGCGCGGGTGCCGTTAATGGTCACATCGCCCTTCACAACCTGGATCCAGACGCGGCGACCAGCGGCGGGCGCATACTCACCGTCTTCGCCATTCAGCAATGCCCAGCGCGACAGTTCCATATCCTGATGCACTTTCAGCGAGCCGTCGCGGGCATCCGGCGACAGAACCAGCTGGCGGCCCTGGGCGGCGTCAAAGCGGCGCTGCTCGTAGCGCGGCTCAATGCCGTTTTCAGACGGAATAATCCAGATCTGGTACAGGCGCAGACGCTCGGTGGCGCTCGGGTTGTACTCCGAGTGGCGCACGCCGGTCCCGGCGCTCATTATCTGGAATTCCCCGGCAGGCACCTGCTCTTTGTTGCCCATGCTGTCCTGATGTTCCACCGCGCCTTCCAGCACGTAGGTCAGGATTTCCATGTCTTTATGCGGGTGCGTACCGAACCCCTGGCCTGCGTCGATCACGTCGTCGTTAATCACCCGCAGGGCGGAAAAGCCCATGAAATTTGGGTCGTAATAGTTAGCGAACGAGAAGGTGTGCCAGGAATCCAGCCAGCCGTGGTTGGCGTGGCCGCGGTCTTGTGCTTTGCGTAAATAGATCATCGTGTACCCCCTTAGCGATTTGATGGGGTAAGTGTGGACCTGTTACGTCCGCGATCATAGAGGGTGAAAATTGACTCCTCTGTTCAAATTTTGTGAACAAGAACAGAGGAGCCGACAGGCCTTATTTCGCAAGGGTTACGGTAGCGGGAGACGCCTGCTCGAAACCGCGTTCGAGGATCTCAAGGTTCGTGAGCACATCAGATTCTCTGACGTAATTTGGCACGCCGTTGACGAGCGTATCATAGAGCGCGTCATAGACGCGGCCATAGTCGCCCACCTCCGGTTTAATCTCTTCGCGCACCGTTTCGCCCTGCGCGTTGACATACTCCAGATGTCCGATGCTCTCATCCGCCGCAAAGCCGGGTTCGCCCGGCATAATTCCGGCTTTCAGGCTGGTCTCCTGCTGGTCGATACCATATTTGATAAACGAGCCCTTTTTGCCGTGAACGATAAATTTCGGGTAGTCGATTTTGACGTAGTGGCTGGTTTTGACGATGGCTTTCAGATCGCCATAAAACAGCTGCGCCTCAAAGGTATCGTCCGGGTTCGCTTTGTTGCGCAGGCTGCGGATGTCATAGCTGACGTGATCGGGGCGGCCAAACAGCGAGATAATCTGATCCATCGTATGCACGCCGAGCCCGAAAAACATGCCGTCTTCCGGCAGTCCCGGTTTGGTTTCCGCTTCAGGCCGGTAGTAGTCGAAATGGCTTTCAATTTCGACAATCTCGCCCAGCTTGCCGCTCTCAATCACTTTACGTGCGGTAAGAAAACACGAATCAAAGCGGCGGTTCTGATACGGCGTGACCACAAGCCCTTTGCTCCTCGCCAGATCCAGCAGCAGACGCGCATCCGCGACGCTTGTCGTGAATGGTTTCTCCACCAGCACGTTTTTCCCGGCTTCCAGCGCACGCTTCGCATAGTCAAAGTGGCTGTCGGCATGCGTGCAGATCACCACCAGTTTTACCGAGTCATCGTTCAGGATGTCATCCAGATCGCTCGTAAAGTGAATGTGCTGATAACGCGGGTGGCTTTCCAGCTCCGGTTTGGGGTGACGGCGGAAGATATGCGCGACGTGAAACGTCGCTTTGCGGTGTAAAACGTAGGGAAGATGGTAGCGGGTGGTGCTTTTGCCAAAACCAATAAAAGCGCAATTTATCGTCATTGCCCGGTCCTTTTTAAGAGTAACAGATGGCATTAACCATAGATTACCAGGCAAAAAAAAAGCCAGCACCCGGCTGGCTAAGAAATACTGGAAGCAATGTGAGCAATGTCGTGCTTTCAGGATGATCCGTTGGGGTTCCCCCTGAACGCATGACAATAATAATCATTATCATTCGCATGTGTCCAGCCTTTTTTGAAAAAAATTTAGGAATTGACCCGCAGGAAAAAACCCTTGATGTTGAAGATTATTTCGTAGGGCGGGTAAACCACGCGCCCTCGCCTTTCAACCGTCGACCACAGGGAGCACGTCATGAATGAAATCGTCGTAAGACATGCGGAAGCAGAAGATGCGCAGGCGTTGCAGCAGATCCACACGATGTCGGAAGTCATCTACAACACGCTGCAAATTCCGCATCCGTCGCTCGCGATGTGGCGTGAGCGGCTCGGCGCGCCGCAGCCGGGGCGTCGTCAGTTGGTGGCGTGTATGGATGGCGAGGTCGTCGGGCATCTGGCCTTAACGGTGGAGCAAAACCCGCGCCGCAGCCATGTGGCGACCTTCGGGATGAGCGTTCACCCTGGCTGGCGTAACCGCGGCGTGGCGTCGGCGCTGATGCGCGAAATGGTTAATCTGTGCGATAACTGGCTGCGCATCGAGCGAATCGAACTGACGGTGTTTGTCGATAATGCGCCGGCGCTGGCGGTGTACCGTAAATTCGGGTTTGAGACAGAGGGCACCGGCAAGCGTTACGGCCTGCGCAACGGCGAGTATGTGGACGCGTATTTTATGGCGCGGATGAAGGCGGGTTAACGGTTCCTGCGCCGTTTACAGGACACAACATGGCGGGTGCGCATGGCTTACCCGCCCTACACGGGGATATGCAAATTTGTAGGGTGGGTCACCCACCATTTACATGACGCCCTCACCATTTACAGGGCGCGACACGGCGCTACCTTAATACCCCGCCGTTAAATCATCGACGCTGCGCGGGTCGGACGCGCCGTAAAGCGCCCCGTCCGGGCCAATCATAATGCTCTGGGTGCTGCCCATCGCCTCTTTCACCGCCACGTTCTGCCCTTTCTCACGCAACAGCTTCAGCGTATCCGGGCTAAAGCCCTTCTCCACCCGCAGCTCATCCGGTAGCCACTGGTGATGGAATCGCGGCGCGTTGGTGGCTTCCGCCACGTTCATGCCGTAATCAATCGTGTTCACCACCATCTGCAATACGGTGGTGATAATGCGGCTGCCGCCGGGGCTGCCGGTTACCAGCCATGTCTTACCGTCTTTGACGACAATCGTCGGCGACATCGACGACAGCGGGCGTTTCTTCGGCCCCACCGCGTTCGCATCGCCGCCTACCAGGCCATAGACGTTTGGCGTGCCCGGTTTGGCGGAGAAATCATCCATCTGGTTATTCATCAGAATGCCGGTGTCGCCCGCCACAATGCCGCTGCCGAAGGTCGTGTTAAGCGTATAAGTCACCGCCACCGCATTGCCGTCTTTATCGACGACCGAAAAATGCGTGGTCTGGTTACTCTCATAAGGCGCGAGATTGCCCGGTTTAATCTCCTTCGACGGCCGCGCTTTATTGATATCAATTTGCTGCGCCAGCGATTTCGCGTAGGCCTTGCTGGTCAGCGCCTGCCACGGCACCTTCACGAAATCCGGATCGCCCAGATACTCGGAGCGGTCGGCGTAGGCGTATTTTTCCGCCTCGGCCATAATCTGCATCGCGTCGGCGCTGCCGAAGCCATATTTATGCAGGTCGAAATTCTCAAGAATATTGAGGATCTGCACGATGTGGATCCCGCCCGACGACGGCGGCGGCATCGAATAGACCTGATAACCGCGGTAGTCGCCGCTCACAGGCGTGCGCTCCACCGCTTTGTAATTCGCCAGATCGGCTTTGGTGATAAGCCCGCCGTTTTTCGCCATCTCATCGGCTATCTGGTCGGCAATCGGGCCCTTATAGAAGGCGTCCGGGCCATCTTTAGCGATAAGCTCCAGGCTCTTTGCAAGATTCGCCTGCACCAGTTTGTCGCCCTTCTGGTAGGGATTACCGTCCTGCTTCCAGAAAATCGCCTTGCTGGCCGGGTGGTTCGGGAGCGTCTCCACGCCGTAGGTTTTTAAATCGATAGCGAGCGCGTCGTTGACCGTAAAGCCGTCGCGCGCAAGTGCAATGGCGGGCTGAATGACTTTATCGAGCGGCATCGTGCCATATTTTTGCAGCGCCAGCGCAAAGCCTGCGACGCTGCCCGGCGTACCGGAGGCGAGATGCGACGTGAGCGATTTTTTGCTGTCGGCGTTGCCCTGCGCGTCGAGGAACATATCGCGCGTGGCTTTCTCCGGCGCCATTTCGCGAAAATCGATCGCCGTCACTTTGTCATCTTTAGTGCGCAGCATCATAAAGCCGCCGCCGCCAAGATTACCGGCCTGCGGATGCGTCACCGCCAGCGCGAAGCCCACCGCGACCGCCGCATCCACCGCGTTACCGCCCTGCTTTAGCACATCGACGCCCACCTGCGTCGCTGCCGCGTCCACCGAGGCGACCATGCCGTGTTCGGCCCGCACCGGATGGAAGACATCTTCTTCCACGCCATAAGAGACCGGCGCTGGCGCAGGGGCTGAAACCGGCGGCGGCGCAGCCCCCGCCGTTAAACAAAAGGTGACCGCCAGCGCCGCTATCACGCTCTGGCGTACGGTTTTCCACTGCATCATCATTATTGTTCTCCGCTTATTATCCGGGACGCTCCCCGCAATAAGTCTGGTTCACAACTCTTAAAAGATCATCGTGCCGGCACAGAGGAGGTAAACTGAAAAGATCTTCCACAGGGGAGGGAAACACCATGAAACGCTATTTACTGATTGCCGCAGCGCTTCCGCTGGCGGCGCTTGCCCAACCGATCAACGTCATCAACAACCCAAACCAGCCGGGGTATGTGAACCCCAGCCAGCAGCGTTTGCAGACGCAAATGCAAAGCCAGCAGCTTCAGCAGAAGGGGATGCTCAATCAGCAGATCCAGACGCAAAGCCGCTTGCAACAGCAGCAGTTGCAGACCCAGATGAACAACAACGTCGAGCGTATTCAGCAGAACCAGCCGGGAATGCTGAACCCGCAGAGAGAACAGGTGCTGCCGAACACCAATGGCGGCATGCTCAACAGCAGCAGCGGAAGTTCGCAGCACATGCTCAACAGCAACGGCGCGACGCTGAACAGCACACAGCAGACGCACATGATTGAACAACGTCAGAATGGCGATATGCTGCGCCAGAACGGCACCACGCTGAATACGCAGGGTAGCGTCGCGCCTTAAGCGCGAAAATCCGGCCCGATCTCATCAATCGCATCGGTACAGATGCAGTCCACGCCCCAGGCGAGCAACTCCAGCGCGCGCCGGGGCGAATTCACGGTATAAACCAGAATACGCAAACCGGCGTCTTTCAGTTGCATGACGCGCGCCTGATCCAAAAGCTTATGGTTCAGGTGAATGGAGACGCAGCCGAGACGCGTGGTCAGCGCCTGCCAGTCGTCGCGCCATTCGTCCAGCAGCAGCCCGCGCGGCAGTTCCGGCACGGCCTGCTGTGCCGCTTCCAGCGCCTCGATGGAAAACGACGAGAGCAGCGGCGCGGTCATGTCGCGCCAGAGTGCGCGCGCGGCCAGCGCCACCACGCGCCCGGTGTCGGCATCGGTGCCGGTCGTCGGTTTGATTTCGATATTCGCCATCATGCGGTGCTCGCGGCAGCGCTGCGCCACGTCGCTCAGCAGCGCCAGTTTCTCGCCTTTAAACGCGCTGCTAAACCAGCTACCGGCGTCCACTTTCAGCAGCTCATCCCAGTTCAGTTCGCCCGCCACACCCCAGCCGTTGCTGGTGCGCTCCAGCGTGTCGTCATGCAGCAGGAAAATCTGGCCGTCTTTCGTGAGTTTGACGTCAAATTCAATCATGGCGTGGCCCAGGCGCGCGCCGGTTTCAATCGCCGCCAGCGTGTTTTCCGGCGCCAGTCGGCCGCCGCCGCGGTGGGCGACGATGGGAGGATATGGCCAGTTGCTCATAAACGTTGTCCTGTTTCACCGTCAAAAAAGTGCAGATGATTTTCCGGCAGGTGCAGCCACAGCTGGCTGCCCGGCTGCGGACGCTCCTGATGCGCCAGGCGCGCCACCACTTTCTGGCTGCCCCAGCGGCCATGCGCGAGGTTATCCGCGCCCAGCATCTCCAGCGTATCGAGCGGCAGCGGCACGCCGCCTGCGGCCTGTGAGCTTAGCGCAATATGTTCCGGGCGGATACCCAGCGTCACCTTGCGCCCGGCGAGCGTTTTATGCAGCCGCCCGAGCGGCAGGGAAAGCCCGCCGTCAACGTCAAAATGGGTGCCTTCGGCATTCACTCGCCCTTCCAGCAGGTTCATCGCCGGGCTGCCGATAAAGCTCGCCACAAAGCGGCTGGCGGGTTTTTCGTAGACGTCCACCGGCGTGCCTATCTGCTCCGCCACGCCTTTGTTCATCACCATCACGCGCTGGGCGAGCGTCATCGCTTCGACCTGATCGTGCGTTACATACAGCGAGGTGGTGCGCAGGCGGCGGTGAAGCTGTTGCAGCTCAAGGCGCATCTGCACGCGCAGTTTGGCGTCGAGGTTTGACAGCGGCTCATCGAAGAGGAACACCGCCGGATCGCGCACGATGGCGCGGCCCATCGCCACGCGCTGGCGCTGGCCGCCGGAGAGCTCACGCGGGCGGCGTTTTAACAGCCCGTCGAGCTCCAGAATGCGCGCCGCTTCTTTAACGCGCTCGGCGATGTGCGCTTTGCCCATGCCGCGAATTTTCAGGCCCCAGGCCATGTTCTCTTCGACATTCATATGCGGGTAGAGCGCGTAGTTCTGGAAGACCATCGCGATGCCGCGCTCTTTCGGCTCCATCTCGGTGACGCGCTGGCGGTCTATCCAGATATCGCCGCTACTCACGCGCTCAAGCCCGGCCACCATACGCAACAGCGTCGATTTGCCGCAGCCGGACGGACCGACCATCACGATAAATTCGCCATCTGCGACGTCCACCGTCAGCGGCTGAATAACCTGCGTTTTGCCGTTGTCCCAGCTTTTGGTGACTGCCTGTAATTTGAGTCCTGCCATCTTATTTCTCGCTATCCACCAGCCCGCGAACAAACGCGCGCTGCATCACTAAAACAATCACCACCGGCGGGATAAGCGTCAGCAGCATCGCCGCCATCACCTGATTCCACTGCGTGCTGCCCTCGCCCACCGAAATCATGCCTTTAATGCCCGCCACCGCCGTGCCGAGCGACGGATCGCTGATAATCAGCAGCGGCCAGAGATACTGGTTCCAGCCGTAGATAAACGTAATGACGAACAGCGCCGCGAGGTTGGTTTTCGAGAGCGGCAGCACGATATCGCGGAAAAACCGCATCGGCGACGCGCCGTCGATACGCGCCGCTTCCATCAGTTCGTCAGGCAGCGTCATAAAGAACTGGCGGAACAGAAAGGTGGCGGTGGCGGACGCCATCAGCGGCAGCGTCAGGCCGGTGTAACTGTCCATCATCTTCAGGTTGGCTATCACTTCCACCGTCGGGAAAATGCGCACTTCCACCGGCAGCATCAGCGTAATAAAAATCATCCAGAAGAAGAGGTTACGCAGCGGAAAGCGAAACCAGACGATAGCGAACGCCGAGAGCATCGACACCGCGATTTTCCCGACGGTAATGCTGAACGCCATGATGAAACTGTTCAGCAGCATCAGCCAGAACGGCGCGCTGTTAGCCCCGACGCCGTTAATCCAAATATCTTTCAGGTTTTCCCACAGGTGCGTACCGGGGATAAGCGTCATCGGCGTGGCGAACACGGCCTGGTTATCGAGCGTCGCCGCGACAAACGCCACATAGAGCGGAAAGAGAATGGCGGCGATGCCGAGGATCAAAAGGGTATGGCTGAAAATTGTCAGCCCCGGGCGGTTTTCAATCATTGGTAACGCACCTTACTTTCCACATAGCGGAACTGCACCACGGTGAGGATGATCACCAGCACCATCAGCACCACCGACTGCGCGGCGGAGGTGGAGAGATCGAGCCCGGCGAACCCTTCGCGGTAAATCTTGTAAATCAGCGTAGTGGTAGCCTGCACCGGCCCGCCCGCGGTGGCGGCGTCGATAACCGGGAAGGTGTCGAAAAAGGCATAGACCAGATTTACCACCAGCAGGAAAAAGCTCACCGGCGCGATAAGCGGCAGCGACAGTTTAAAGAAGCGGCGCACCGGGCCTGCGCCGTCGATGGCGGCGGCCTCCACCAGCGAGCGCGGGATCGACTGCAACGCGGCGAAGAAAAACAGAAAGTTGTAGCTGATCTGCTTCCAGACTGAGGCGAAGACCACCAGGAACATTGCCTGGCCGCTGTTTTGCGAGTGGTTCCAGTAGTAACCCATCTGCTCAAGCACATGGGTAATAAGCCCGCGTCCGGGGTTAAAGAGGAAAATCCACAGCACGGCGGCGATGGCGGGCGCGACGGCGTAAGGCAGCAGCATCAGCGTCTGGTAAAAACGGCTGCCGCGCACCACGTAATCCACAAGCGCCGCGAAAAACAGCGATATCAGCAGGCCGCTGATGGTCACCAGCGCGCTGAATTTTATGGTGGTCCAGAAGGAATCCAGGTAGTAGCTGTCGTGAAACAGCTGGGTAAAATTCGCGAGCCCGACAAACTGGCTGGAAAGCCCGAACGGATCGATGCTCTGTACGGAGTACCAGAGCGCCTCGCCCGCAGGCCAGATAAAAAAGATGACGGTGATAATCAGCTGCGGCGCCAGTAATGCATACGGCAGCCAGCCTGAACGAAACACCGGACGGGATGATGACATAAAGAAACGCTTTCCTGAAAAATGCCGGGTGCGGCTGCGCCTTACCCGGCCTACTAATCTGGTGCTGTGTAGGGCGGGTAAGCGCAGCGCACCCGCCGCCCGAAACAACACCCGCCGCGCCAGCCCGCTACCAGCGGTACGATTTCTGGTCCCGTGTAGGGCGGGTAAGCGAAGCGCACCCGCCGTTCGAAACGACACCCGCCGCGCCAGCGCGCTTACAGCGTTACGATTTCGTTGACTGCTCGAAACGGCGCAACAGCTGATTACCACGCTCAACGGCGGAATCCAGCGCCTGCTGCGGAGTTTTCTTGCCGGTCCAGACGCTTTCCAGCTCCTCGTCAACCACGGTGCGGATCTGCGGCATATTGCCCAGACGCAGCCCTTTGGTGAACGGCAACGGCGGCTTGTTCAGCATCTGACGCGTCGCGATATCCGCGCCCGGGTTCTTCTCATAGAAGCCCTGCTGACGGGTCAGATCGTAAGCAGCTTTGGTGATAGGCAGATAACCGGTTTTCTGGTGCCATTCGGCCGCGATTTCCGGCTGCGCGAGGAAGTTCAGGAACTCCGCCACGCCTTTGTACATCTCTTTATTTTTGCCCTGCATCACCCACAGGCTCGCCCCGCCGATAATGGCGTTCTGCGGCGCGCCTTTCACGTCGGCGTCGTAGGGCATCATACCCACGCCGTAATTGAATTTGGCGTAGTGGCGGATATCTGCGAGCGAACCGGAAGAGGCCGTGGTGATAGCGCAATCGCCGTTGTAGAACTTCTCGGTAGACTCATCCTTGCGCCCGAAATAGCTGAAATCGCCCTTCTTGTTCAGTTCTTCAAGCAGGGCGATATGTTTCACCTGCTCCGGCTTGTTGAATTCCAGCACCGCGTCAGCGCCGTCAAAGCCGTTGTTTTTGGTGGCGACCGGCAGGCCATGCCAGGCGCTGAAGTTTTCAATCTGGATCCAGCCCTGCCAGCCGCTGGCGTAGCCGCACTTCATGCCAGAGGCTTTCAGCTTCGCGGTATAGGCTGCGAGATCCTGCCAGGTTTTCGGCGGCTGCTCAGGGTCTAAGCCCGCTTTTTTGAACGCGTCTTTGTTGTAATAGAGCACAGGCGTGGAGCTATTGAACGGCTGGGAGAGCAGATGGCCGCTTTTCGCGTCGGTGTAGTAACCGGCAACCGTCGGCACAAACTGCGACTCATCGAATTTAATGCCAGCATCGTTGAACACTTCGTACACAGGCTTAATGGCTTTGGACGCCATCATGGTGGCGGTACCTACTTCGTAAACCTGCAAAATCGCGGGCGCGTTGCCGGTACGGAAAGCGGCGATCCCGGCCGCGAGGCTCTGCTCGTAGTTACCTTTGTAGACCGGCTCGATTTTGTACTCCGGGTGCGCCTCGTTAAACCGCTGCGCCAGTGAATTCACCTCTTTACCCAGTTCGCCTTCCATCGAATGCCAGAACGGAATGGTAGTGGCGGCCATCGCCTGGCTGCTCAGCGCCCATCCCAGAGCCACACAAATTGCTGTACGTCGTAACGAAGCTGTCATGTCTGTTATCTCTCTGATTATGCGTCGTTTGAGATGCGCGAAATCACGCGTTTTATGCTCGCGAGCTAACATGACATGCGCGTATGACAGAAAAATAACTGGATAATGACAAGATGGTGACGCGAAAGCGGCAGAGAAATGACGCGCCGGTGATGGTCTGATGACGTGAGTTAAGCGCGAAGCTGGGCAGCAATCTCTTCCAGCGTCAGACGCCCTGCCGCCGCGTTGACGGTCATCTCAACAAAAGCCGGATTTGCCGCCACATCAATACCGTTTCGCTTAAGAAACAACAGTGTAATGAATAGCGCCGTACGTTTGTTACCGTCGTTAAAAATATGGCCGCGCGCAATCGCCAGCAAATGCATGGCGGCCAGCAGCCAGATATCGTTAACGCCCTCATACTCATATTTATTGAGCACGCGGTACATCAGCGCTTCGGCCCGCCCTGGATCAGGCATACCGGTAACGCCCGGCGTGACCTGCAACAGACGGTCATGGAAACGGACTATCTCTTCCGCTGAGATAAAATGAATCGTCATTATTTATCCGCAAGCTCCCTGATTTCATTACCGTGCACAGCCATGATCTCCGCAAATTCCGCGTCCAGCTTCGCGGCCTGATAACGCTCGAATTCTTCTGCGCTAATGATCACCGCTGATTTATGGCCACGGCGGGTAATGGTGACTGGCCTACCGGCCGCCGCTGATTCCAGCGCAGAAGCCAACTGTTGTCTCGCTTCGCTATAGTTCATGGTACGCATACGCCCTCCTTTAAGGTACAAGTTAATTGTACAACTAAGACGTACATAAAACAAAAGCCGGGCGGCGAAAATGCCTTGCCCGGCTTAAATATGGCGTGTGCCCGGCATGCATTACGCCGCCGGGCCGTACAGGTGAATCAACCGCCCAGATACGCGCTGCGCACCGCTTCGTTGGCGAGCAGCGCCTCGCCGGTGTCTTCCAGCACCACGTGACCGTTCTCCAGCACATAGCCGCGATCGGCGAGCTTCAGCGCCTGGTTGGCGTTCTGCTCGACCAGGAAAATCGTCATCCCTTCTTTGCGCAGCTGTTCGATGGTGTCGAAAATCTGCTGGATGATAATGGGTGCCAGGCCAAGCGACGGCTCGTCAAGCAGCAGCAGACGCGGCTGGCTCATCAGCGCGCGACCAATCGCCAGCATCTGCTGTTCGCCGCCGGACATCGTACCGGCGCGCTGGATGCGGCGCTCGTGCAGGCGCGGGAAGAGATCGTACACGCGCTGAATGCGCTCCTGATACTGCGTGCGATCGGCAAAGAAGCCGCCCATCGCCAGGTTCTCCTCCACCGTCATGCGGGAAAAGACCCGGCGGCCTTCCGGCACAATCGCCACCGCCTCGCGCATGATTTTCGCGGTCTGCCAGTCGGTAATGTCTTTACCATCAAAGACGATTTTCCCGGTGCTCGCGCGCGGATCGCCGCACAGCGTGCCGAGCAGCGTGGTTTTACCGGCGCCGTTCGCGCCGATCAGGGTGACGATTTCGCCCTGGCGGATATGCAGGCTGACCTCATGCAGCGCCTGGATTTTGCCGTAGTGCGCGCTCACCCTGTCAAAAGATAACATCACGTTTTCCATCTTATGCCTCACCCAGGTATGCGCGAATCACGTCAGGGTTGTTGCGGATCTGCTCCGGCGTGCCGTTGGCAAGCGGCGTCCCCTGGTTTACCACGTAAATACGGTCCGAAATGCCCATCACCAGTTTCATGTCGTGCTCAATCAGCAGAATGGTCGTGTTGTGATGGTTGCGCAGCTCCACGATAAGCTCGTCCAGCTCTTTGGTCTCTTTCGGGTTCAGGCCCGCCGCCGGTTCGTCGAGCATCAGGATCGCAGGCTGCGTCACCATGCAGCGGGCAATCTCCAGACGGCGCTGGTCGCCATACGCCAGGTTGCCCGCCTGCCGGTTGGCGTGCTGCAAGAGATTGATACGCTCAAGCCAGGTGGCGGCGCGATCGAGCGCTTCGCTGTGCGCGCGGCGAAACGCCGGGGTTTTCAGCAGGCCCGAAAACAGCCCGGATTTTAACTGCTGATGTTGCGCCACCAGCAGGTTTTCAATCACCGTCATTTCACGGAACAGACGTACGTGCTGGAAGGTGCGCACCACGCCCATCCGGGCGATCTGCTGGCCTGGCAGGCCTTCGAGATGCTGGTCGCGCAGCATAATGGTGCCGCCGGTCGGTTTATAAAAACCCGTCAGGCAGTTAAACACCGTGGTTTTACCGGCCCCGTTCGGGCCAATCAGCGAGACGATTTCACGCTCGCGCAGCTCAAGAGAGACATTGTTGACGGCAAGCAGGCCGCCAAAGCGCATCATCAGGCCGCTGACGGATAATAAAGGCTGACTCATGCCTGCTCTCCTTTACTGCTCACACCATTTTTCAGTTTCAGCTGCGGGCGCGTCATGGGCAGCAATCCTTGCGGACGCCAGATCATCATCAGCACCATCAGGCCGCCCAGCACCAGCATGCTGTATTCGTTCAAATCACGCATCAGCTCGCGCGAGACCACCAGCAGGATAGCCGCCAGGATCACCGCGAACTGCGAGCCCATGCCGCCCAGCACCACAATCGCCAGCACGAATGCCGATTCCGCGAAAGTGAACGATTCCGGGCTGACAAAACCCTGGCGCGCCGCGAACAGCGTTCCGGCGAAACCCGCGAACGCGGCGCTGATGGTAAACGCGGTCAGCTTGATGCGCGTCGGGTTCAGGCCGAGCGAACGGCAGGCGATCTCATCCTCACGTAGCGCTTCCCAGGCGCGGCCGAGCGGCATACGCAGCAGGCGGTTAATGACAAACAGCGAGAACACCACCAGCAGCAACGCCACCAGATAGAGCCAAATCACGCGGTCGCTCGGGTCATATTTCACGCCAAAGAAATTACTGAAGGTATCCCAGCCGCCTTCGCGCGCGGTGCGGCTGAATTCCAGGCCGAAGAAGGTCGGTTTCGGGATCTGGCTGATGCCGTTCGGGCCGCCGGTAATCTCCGTGTTATTCAGCAGCAGAATACGCACGATTTCGCCAAAGCCTAAGGTCACGATCGCCAGATAGTCACCGCGCAGGCGCAGCACCGGGAAGCCGAGCAGGAAACCGGCGGCGGCAGCCACCAGGCCCGCCAGCGGCAGACAGGTCCAGAAGCCCAGCCCGTAGTAGTGGTTCAGCAGCGCGAAGGTATAAGCGCCGATGGCATAAAAACCGCCATAGCCGAGCACCAGCAGGCCGGAAAGCCCCACCACCACGTTCAGGCCGAGGCCCAGAATCACGTAAATCATGGTCAGCGTGGCGATATCCACCGTTCCGCGCGACACCATAAACGGCCACGCCACGGCAACAACGAGCAGCGCCAGCAGGAACAGCTTCTGTTTCACCGTCGAGCCGTCAATCGCCGGCAGAATAAATTTCGGCCCGGAGACGTTTTTCAGGCCCTTCTGGAACAGCGGACGTAAAAGCTGGAATAAAAAGACCACGCCGGTGCCGATGGCAATCCACTCCCAGCGAATGCTGTCGGCGGTATCGACCACAAGACGCGTACCGTCCAGCTCCAGCTGAACGCCCATAAAAATCCCGGCCAGCAGGAAGAACATGGCGGCGGCCAGCAGCGCCGCCATAAAATGCATCGGTTTCATACTTTTTCTACCTCCGGGCGACCCAGAATACCGGTCGGCATCACCAGCAAGACGCCGATCAACAGGGCAAACGACACCACATCTTTATATTCCGTGCTCAGGTACGCCGAGCAGAGCGATTCGGTGACGCCCAGAATCAGGCCGCCAATCATCGCGCCCGGAATACTGCCGATGCCGCCCAGCACCGCCGCGGTGAAGGCTTTCATCCCGGCCATAAAGCCGATGTAGGGGTTAATCACGCCATAGAACTGGCCGAGCAGCACGCCCGCCACCGCCGCCATCGCCGCGCCAATCACAAAGGTCAGCGCGATAACGCGGTCGGTGTTGATGCCAAGCAGGCTCGCCATTTTCAGATCTTCAGCGCAGGCGCGGCAGGCGCGACCCATGCGGGAGTAACGGATAAACAGCGTGAGCGCGAGCATCGCGATAAAGGTCACGACCCAGATAACCAGCTGCATGGTGGTGATGCTGGCCGCGAAGTTTTCGCTGCTGCCGATGGTCCACTGGCCGTTAAAGAGGCTCGGGAGTGCGACGTCGCGCGAGCCCTGCGTCAGGCTGACGTAGTTTTGCAGGAAGATAGACATCCCGATGGCGGAGATCAGCGCAATCAGGCGTTTGGAGCTGCGCACGGGGCGATACGCCACGCGCTCGATGCTCCAGCCGTAGGCGCTGGAGACGACAATCGCGCCGATAAATGCGGCACCAACCAGCAGCCAGCTGGCGTCAATGCCCATCATCATTAGCGCGGCGATGATCATAAATGACACGTAGCTGCCAATCATATACACCTCGCCGTGGGCGAAGTTGATCATGCCGATAATGCCGTAAACCATGGTGTAACCGATGGCGATCAGCGCGTAAGTACTGCCCAGCGTGACGCCGTTAAACATCTGCTGCAGAAAATAGAGAAACTGCTCGGACATAACGTAACCTTATTAAATCCTGCCGGACAACGCGCCAGCAGGCGGGATGAATATCGGGTGTGCTTGACTACGACTCGTTACGCAGAACGGTTAACGACCCGTTGGTCTGCCGCTCAAAAACCTCAGAGACAAATCCTTTCAGATCGCTTTTTTCATCCCAGTTCAGCGGCCCGTTTATGACATTCGCGCTGAAAGCGTGTCGGTTACCTGTTAGCGCGGCAGGCGCGGCACTGCTAACGCCACTTCCCACCGCCGTATTGACGGTCATCGCATTGACTGCCTGAGATAGCGCCAGCGCAACCATCCCCGCAAGCCAGCGCTTTGCGTTGCTGTTCATTCTCAGAATCCCCGTTCGTGATGTGTGTGTTGCTGATTAGTTTTATTATGGTTAAAAAATATTCTGTCGTTTTAATAGACAACGCTACTTTTACCTGTCTCTTTAATGAGTTAGCGTGGTTTTTAGCGAAACTATAATTAAAACATCTATTTTTCAGTCTATTAAGCAAAGATAATATTCTGAAATATACCCGAGATAAACAAAAAAAAGCGCAACGGTCAGCATAAAATATCGGCATTATTAGCCAGATAAAACGCTGCCATTCAGCGTTATCTGCTGGTTAAATTTCATTCCCCGCGCTTTCACGCTACCTAATGAATAAGACAAAAACTAATCAGCTACCGAATAGATCTCACCGGAGCGTCCAGCGGCCCTGAAAAATCGGGTAAACTCAGAGATTCATCCCTGGCGGAAAGGCTATTATGAAACTCACCATTCTTCGTCTGCATACCCTGAGCGAACAGGACAAAATCGACCTCGCGAAAATCTGGCCGGAATATCCTTCTGAATCGTTACGTCTTGATGAGAACCACCGAATTTACGCCGCGCGTTTTAACGACCGGCTGCTGGGCGCGGTGCGCGTGACGCTGCGCGGCACTGAAGGCGCGATGGACTCCCTGCGGGTGCGCGAAGTGACGCGCCGGCGCGGCGTCGGGCATTACCTGATTGAAGAGACGATCCGCGATAACCCGTCGATGACGGAGTGGTGGGTGATGGATATTGGCGTGGAAGATTACAACGTGATGAATGCGTTTATGCAGACGCTGGGATTTGCGGCGCAGCAGGATGGCTGGGTGAAGCGGCTGGAGCCGTGAGGCCAGGTTGCTGTTGTTAAAAGGTGTGGCGTAATAAGGTGGGTGCGCTTCGCTTACCCACCCTACATTTCCTTCAGGCCCCCGTTGTAGGGCGGGTAAGCCCGCGCACCCGCCGGGTTTACCTGTAAGGCAGGTGCGCTTCGCTTACCTGCCCTACAACCCCTTCAATCTCCGGCTGTAGGGCGGGTAAGCCTGCGCACCCGCCGGGTTTACCTGTAAGGTTGGTGCGCTTCGCTTACCTGCCCTACAAAACTGTAGTGCGAAAGACGCCCGAAAAATTATTTGGCGTCGGTCGCGGTACCGTTCGCATGCCAGGTAAACACGCCGAACTCAAACCCTTTCAGATCGCCTTTTGAATCCCAGGAGAGCGGGCCCATCACGGTATCGACGGAATTCGCTTTCAGGTATTTGGCGATGGCCGCCGGATCGTCGCTCTGGTTCAGGCCTGCGGCCAGCGACTGCAGCGCGGCGTAGGTGGTCCACACGAACGCGCCGCTCGGATCCTGTTTCTTCGCCTTGATGGCGTCCACAATCGGTTTGTTCGCCGGAACCTGATCGTAGTTCTTCGGTTTGGTGACCAACATGCCTTCGGCGGAATCGCCCGCGATATTAGACAGCGACACGTTCGCCACGCCTTCCGGCCCCATAAACTGGGTTTTCAGGCCAGCGGAACGCGCCTGGCGCAGGATCTGGCCCATTTCCGGGTGATAACCGCCGTAGTAAACGAAATCGATGTTTTCTTTCTTCAGACGCGCCACCAGCGTGGAGAAATCTTTTTCGCCCGCAGTGATACCGTCAAAGAAGACCACGTTCGCGCCGCCTTTTTTCAGGCCGTCCTGCACCGCGCGGGCCAGGCCTTCGCCGTACTGCTGTTTGTCATGAATGATAGCGATGCGCTTCGGCTTCACTTTATCAAGAATGTATTTCGCTGCGGTCGGGCCCTGGTCGGAATCGAGACCGGTGGTGCGCAGGATCAACTGATAGCCGCGCGCAGTCAGCTCCGGTGCCGTCGCCGCTGGCGTGATCATCAGAATGCCTTCGTCTTCATAAATATCAGACGCCGGCTGGGTGGAAGAGGAGCACAGGTGGCCGATGACATATTTCACGCCGTCATTCACCACTTTGTTCGCGACCGCCACCGCTTGTTTCGGGTCGCAGGCGTCGTCATATTTGGTGATAACCAGCTTGTTGCCTTTGATGCCGCCTTTGGCGTTGATATCCGCCACCGCCTGCTCGGCGCCGGTAAATTCCTGGTCGCCATACTGCGCTACCGGGCCAGACATGGCGCCCACAACGGCAATTTTAATATCTTCCGCCATCGCCATGCTGCTCATCGCCAGCGCAATTGCGCCTGCCAGTAACGCTTTGCCCTTCATTTTCATCCTGAGGTTCCCCATTCTTGTGGTTATTGCAGTTGTGATGTTGTTGTTTTTCGCTACTTTATTTCCGCTTCGCTTATCAGCGCAGCATTTAATATTAGTTTTAAGCCCTGCTGCCCGGTAAAAAGCAGCATACTCTGCTAAAAACATACCCCATTTTTATGAATTTGGAATCACTATTTTTCACGTCAATTATGGTGGGAAGTGGCGAAAAAACGTCCGCCGCGCCTGCCACGCGGCGGGTTATCGGGTTTTACCAGCCCGCGGGCAGATAACCGAAGGCAGAGAGCACCGCGTAAATCGCGCTGGCGACATAGAGCAGGACAATCAGCCCCTGGATGAGCGGGTGCGTGCTCCAGCTACACTGCCAGCGGGGCGTTATCTCCCCGCGACGGCGCGCGCCGCGCAAAATAAGAATAGGCATAATGGAGAGGATCACGCCGCTGAAGACGCCCGCAAAGTAGAGCGCGTTCACAAAAGAGACCAGCCCGCTGTAGGCCAGCGCGAACGGCGGCAGCGCCACGACCGCCAGCACGCCGAGGCGTTTAAGCGGCTGCGCGTCGTCACCGAGACGGAATTTGTCGAATATATTGGTCAGGAAACTGCCGCCAAGCCCCCAGTAAGAAGTGAGCATCGCGCACAGCGCGAAAATATTGGCGGAAAAGAACGCCCACTCGCCGAGCGCCCGGCCCCAGGAGATGGTCGCCACTTCAGAGATGTTATCAAGCCCGCTCAGTGCGATAACCGACAGCGGCACCAGCGCCAGCAGCGTAAAGGTAATGACCATCCCGACGATAATCGCTTTCGGCAGCTTTTCGGGTTTATCAGCAAACCCGCGCGCCATCTCCGGCACAATGTACTGCGCCGCGAAGCAGAAGGCGGTGACGTTAAACACCGGCACCATGTAGCGCCAGTCGCCATCCAGCAGCCATTGCATCTGTGTCGATTCATGCAAAAGCGTGGCGACCACCAGCACCGCAATCATCACCACCATGCCGATACTGATAAATTTCTCGCCGCGCCCGATAGCCTTCAGCCCGAGCCAGAGAATGCCTGCTGCCGGAATAAAGAAGATCAGGCTGCCGATGGCGGGCGAGACGCCGATAAGCGAGCTTAGCAGTTTGCCGCTGCCGGTCATGTAGGCGGTGAGCGCGCCGACGCTGTTAACGCACACCGACGCGAACATCAGCCAGGCGCCGATGCGCCCGACATAGCGCCCGGCGAGGCCGCTTAACTGTAAATGCGCGCGGGTGCGTAGCGTCGCTTCCGCGACATACAGCATGGTGATAGTGGTCAATACGCCGACAAGGGCGAGCCAGAAGAGAAGCGGCATAAAGCCCGCTTTGCTGGAGGCATAGGCGATGGAGAGTACGCCCGCGCCGATGTTGGTGCCGACGATCATCGCGACGCCTTCAACGAAGCTCAGGGATTTAGGGGATGACGCTGCCCGCTCTCGGGACGCCCACAGTGAGGCGGAAGTGGTGTTTTCAGACATAGTTCTTCCTTAAATATCCGGCGGCTATCACCACCGGAAGCGGTTGTGTTCACGGTGTGTTGTTGTGTTAGCAAGTGAGATATTTAAGCTTCGGGCCTGTCAGCCTCCCGAAGCGCGCTCCTTCGCAGGTCACCCCAAAGACGCGCCGTTATGGCCCGCTGCTGCGCGGCGGCCAGGCCATAAGGCGGGCGCCCTCGGGGTAATTCCTGTTCGTTTTACGGCAGGGTTTGGTCTGCCTTACATGGCGGGTGCGCTGCGCTTACCCGCCCTACGGCCTGTTTTTTGCCTCACATGGCGGGTGCGCTGCGCTTACCCGCCCTACGGGCCTGATGTAGGGCGGGTAAGCCGTGCGCACCCGCCGTTTAAGCCGCCTCGCCGTTAGCGCCCCAGCGCGCGGGAAAGGATCTCCAGCGCTTTGCTGAACTGCGCATCCGGGATGGTCAGCGGGTAAAGGAAACGGATAACGTTGCCGTAAACGCCACAGCTCAGCAGCAGCAGCCCCTCTTCACGGGCGCGCGTGAGCACCTGCTGCGTAAACTCAGGCGACGGCTTGCCGGTCTGCGGATCGTTAAACTCCACCGCCACCATCGAGCCCTGCCCGCGGACTTCGGCAATCGCCGGGCAGTAGGTGCGTGCCTGGTTGAGCACCTCTTGCAGATGCTGGCCCAGCTCGTTCGCGCGCTGACAGAGATTTTCCTGCTCAATCACATCCAGCACCGCGTGCGCTGCCGCGACCGCCAGCGGGTTACCGGCGTAGGTGCCGCCAAGGCCGCCCGGCGCAGGCGCGTCCATCACCTCCGCGCGCCCGACCACGCCCGAGAGCGGCATCCCGCCCGCGAGGCTTTTCGCCATGGTCAGCAGATCCGGCTTCACGCCGTAATGCTCCATCGCGAACAGTTTGCCGGTGCGCGCAAAGCCGCTCTGCACCTCATCGGCAATCAGCAGAATGCCGTGCTCGTCGCACAGCGCGCGCAGAGCCTCCATAAACGCTGGCGGCGCGACGTTGAAACCGCCTTCGCCCTGTACCGGCTCCAGCACAATGGCCGCCACCTGATCCGGCGCGATATCGGCTTTGAAAATACGCTCAAGGCTCGCCATCGCGTCGTCCACCGACACGCCGTGCAGCGCGTTCGGGTATTGCGCGTGGAACACCGAGCCCGGGAACGGGCCGAAGCCGATTTTGTACGGTGCCACTTTGCCGGTGAGCGCCATCGTCATAAACGTGCGCCCGTGAAAGCCGCCGCCGAAGGTGATTAAGCCAGGGCGACGGGTATACGCGCGCGCGATTTTCACGGCGTTTTCCACCGCTTCCGCGCCGGTGGTGAAGAACGCGGTTTTCGCCGGGCCGTCAATCGGCGCGCAGGCGTTGATGCGCTCCGCAAGCGCCACATAGCTTTCGTAAGGGACTATCTGGTACGCCGTGTGCGTAAAGGCGCGCAGCTGGTTTTCGATGGCCTCCACCACGCGCGGATGGCGATGGCCGGTGTTCAGCACCGCAATCCCCGCTGCGAAGTCGATAATCTCGTTGCCTTCCACGTCCCACAGGGTGGCGTTGTCGGCTTTTTCGGCATAGAAGCCGCACATGACGCCGACGCCACGTGGGGTGGCGCTCTGACGACGTTGGTTCAATTCTGAATTTTTCACCCGCATTCTCCTGCTGATAAACGTCACTTTTTAGCAACAAACCTGAAACAGTGACGTTTATTTACCCAGGCTATGGCCCTATAATCGAGTACCAGTTTCGAATAAATGAGGGATCCAATTGCATTCTTTAGTGTGCGATCTCTTATTGCTTCGCCTCGGCGAACAGCGCGATGAACGCCTGCATAAGCGGCTTTATAACGCGCTGCGCCTGACTATTCTTGACGGCAGCCTGCCTGCGCAAAGCCGCCTGCCCGCCTCGCGGGATCTCGCCCAGCAGCTTGGCCTTTCTCGCAACACTGTGTTAACAGTTTATGAACAATTGCTCGCAGAAGGATATGTGACCTCTCGCGCCGGCAGCGGCACGTTCGTCGCCGGAATGCTGCCGGACAGCCTGTTATCTGCGCCGCCGGTGGCCCAGGGGCAGCACGATCGCGTTGCGCATGCGGAGTTCTCCTCGCGCGGGAAAACGCTGCTCGGGCAGGTCAGCGCCAGCCCGAAACAGTGGGGCGCGTTTATCCCCGGCGTGCCGGACGTACACGCCTTTCCGCATCAGCTTTTCAGCAAAATTCAGGCGCGGATCAGCCGCCGTCCCAGCCCGCAGCGCCTCACCTACAGCTGTCAGGGCGGCACGCCGGAGCTACAGCGCGCGCTGGTGGATTATCTGCGGGTGTCGCGATCGGTTCACTGCACGGCGGATCAGGTGTTGATCACCGAGGGCATTCATCAGGCTATCGACCTGGTGGCGCGTATGCTGTGCGACGGCGGTGATACGGCGTGGGTGGAAGAGCCCTCGTACTGGGGCATCCGCCATGTGTTGCAGATGAATGAGGTAAACATTACGCCGGTGACGGTCGACCGCGCGGGCATGGTGCCGCCGGAGAGCGCCGGAACACCGCCGCGGCTGATTTTCGTCACGCCGTCGCACCAGTATCCGCTGGGCGCGGTCATGAGCCTTGAGCGGCGTCAGCGCCTGTTAACGCTGGCGCGCCAGACCGGCAGCTGGATCGTGGAAGACGACTACGACAGCGAATTTCGCTTTTCCGGCCAGCCGATCCCGGCATTGCAGGGGCTGGTGGCGGACCCGCCGGTGATTTACATCGGCACCTTCAGCAAAACGCTCTATCCGGGCCTGCGCATCGGCTATGTGGTACTGCCGCGCGCGCTGGCACACGAGATGAAAACCGCGCATGCCGAGCTTTATCGCGGCGGCCATTCGATTATCCAGGCGGCACTGGCAGAGTTTATCGAGGCCGGGCATTACAGTGCCCACATCCGGCGGATGCGGCTGCTGTATGGCCGTCGCAGAGCGTGTCTGACAACGCTGATTACGCGCTATCTGGGGCCGGAGGCGCTGTCGGATTTCAGCGATAACGCCGGGCTGCATCTGGTGCTGAATCTGCCGGATGACGCGGACGATGTGGAGATAGCCCGTCTTGCCAACGCGCGCGATATTCTGGTGCGCCCGCTGTCGCGCTATTACCTGACGGAAAACCGGCGTCGCGGCCTGCTGATGGGATTCGCCTGCGTGGCGGAGGAGAAAATGGAGGGCGCATTTAAAGCCCTGCTGGCATGTATTGAAGCGGCTTACCCGGCGCTTTTACGCCGCGCATAAAACAAAACACCCCGCTTAAGGCGGGGTGTGTCATCAGGCTGACGCGGCTTACGCTTCTATCGCGGCACGCAGCTTTTTCATCGCGTTTTTTTCAAGCTGACGCACGCGTTCGGCTGAGACGCCGTAGCGGTTGGCCAGTTCCTGCAACGTGCTTTTGTTGTCTTCATCCAGCCAGCGCGCGCGAATAATCTGCTGGCTGCGCTCGTCGAGACCCTGCATGGCGTCGGTCAGTTTGTCGGCGGCGTGTTCTTCCCAGTTGTCATCTTCAATGCCGTCGGCAAAGTTAGAAGACTTATCCTGAAGGAACAGCACCGGAGCCATCGGCTGGCTGTCACCCGCGTCGTCGTCCGGGGACATGTCAAAGGTCATGTCCTGCGCGGCCATACGCGATTCCATTTCACGCACGTCTTTGCTGGAAACGCCCAGCTCGCGGGCCACCATTTCCACTTCGTCCTGGTTAAACCAGCCCAGACGCTGCTTGGTTTTACGCAGGTTAAAGAACAGCTTACGCTGCGCTTTGGTGGTGGCGACTTTCACGATGCGCCAGTTACGCAGCACATATTCGTGGATTTCAGCTTTGATCCAGTGCACGGCGAAAGAGACCAGACGCACGCCCACTTCCGGATTGAAGCGACGCACCGCTTTCATCAGGCCGATGTTGCCTTCCTGGATCAGGTCCGCCTGCGGCAGGCCATAGCCCGCGTAGTTACGAGCGATATGAACAACAAAACGCAGGTGAGACAGGATCAGCTTTTTCGCTGCTTCCAGATCGCCCTGGTAATGCAGCTTTTCAGCCAGTGCCCGCTCTTCGTCTGCCGACAACATCGGCCAGGCGTTGGCCGCCCGGATATAGGAATCCAGGTTACCGACCGGGGCTAAAGCTAAAGTTTGCATTTCTTTGGTCATTCAAATCCTCTCAATCGACATCGGACTGGCGTTCGTCCCCATCAGGCAACAAACGGGCCAGCATGTTTGAGCAACGAGAATATCAGCCACTCTTTTATCAGACCGTGAATTTATCCACAAGTTCACGTAAGGCTTGTGAATAAATTACGCACAAAATGTGACATTGCTATGAAAAAGCGTGGGCAGGAGAAGCGGAAGTTCACGGTACGCATCCCCTGCTGACGGGAACTCGTAGCAGGGGATGATTATAACAAATATTTTTTACTCGGGGGTAAAGTGACGTAAATGTTGCACGGTGGCAAGCCAGGCGGCCGCCCAGCCGATCATGGAACAGACCAGCAGCAGCAACAGACACTCATCGAAGGATAACCCGCTGATTTCAAAGGTGGTGCCAAAAACTTTCGCCACATCCGTCACGGCGGCGGATAACCGCATCACCAGGATTTCTGACAGAATCAGTGAAAGTAATGCGCCGGTAAACCCGAGCAGCGCGCCGCCGTACAGGAAGGGACGCAGGATAAAACCATCCGTCGCGCCAATGAGTTTCTGCACGTTGATGGTGTCACGGCGCGCAAAAATGCTCAGGCGCACGCTGTTGCCGATAACCAGGAACACGGCCGCGACCATCAGTACGCCTATCATCGCCGCGACGCGCCCGACCAGCCCGGTGAGCGCCGACAGCCGCGCAAACCAGCTGTCATCCATGCGCACTTCGTCTACGCCCTGAAGCTTCGCCACGCGGTCACGCAGCGTGTTGAGCGCTTCGCTGCTCTGGAAATCGAGCTTCGGCTCGACCACCACCACGGCGGGCAGCGGGTTTTCTTCCAGCATATCCAGCGCGCCGCCAAAGCCCGACCAGTTGCGGAATTCGCCAAGCGCCTCGTCACGCGAGAGGTAATTGACCTTCGCCACGCCCGGCTCGGCCTGGAGCTGCCCCACCACCTGCTGCGCGGCGTTATCGTCGAGCGTTTTATCGAGATAGACCGTAATCTGCGGCGACGGATAATATTGCGTCGCCGCCTCGCTAACGTTCTTATAAACCATGTAGCAGACGCTCGGCAGCGTCAGCGAAATGGCAATCACCATCACCGTTAAAAACGTGGCGAGCGGTTTGCTTTTCAGATCGGCAAGCGCGCCCTGCCAGGCGTAACGCACCTGTTCATTGATGCCGCCCTGACGCGATTTGCCTTTGGTGTTGGAGCCTTTATTTCGCTTCTGCACAGGCCGTCCTGTTTCACCGGAAGAACGCTGTTTACGGAAATTATCCAGTTTGTTGCTAAAGCGCCGGATTTCATTCAGCGCGTCACGTTTATTCACCAACACGGCCTCCATGCAAATGCCCTTCGCTCAGGGTGAGCACCGGGTAGCTGCGCCGTGAGATAAGCCCGGTGTCGTGCGTCGCCATTAATACCGTCACCCCGACGCGGTTAAATTCTTCGAAAAGACGCAGAATGCCTTCCGAGAGGGCGTCATCCAGGTTGCCCGTCGGTTCATCCGCCAGCAGCACGGCCGGTTTATTGACCACGGCGCGGGCGATGCCCACGCGCTGCTGTTCGCCGCCGGAAAGCTGAATCGGGAAGTTTTTCGCTTTGTCCAGCAGACCGACCTTATCCAGCGCCGCCGATACGCGACGGCGAATATCTTCGCCGCTGGCACCCGCGATAATCAGCGGGATCGCCACATTATCGTAGACCGTTCTGTCCATCAGCAGATGGTGATCCTGGAAAATCATGCCGATCTGACGACGCAGGAACGGCACTTCACGGTTTTTCAGACGGCTTATCTCATGGCCGCCAAACCAGATTTTCCCGGCGCTCGGCCGTTCGATACCGCAAATCAGCTTCAGCAGCGTACTCTTACCGGCGCCGGAGTGGCCGGTAAGAAATGACATCTCGCCAGGCCGCAGGTGGAACGTCACCCCCTGCAGCGCTTGTCTCCCACCGAGATAGGCTTTGCTGACATGTTCAAAGCGAATCATGGTTAATCCTCTCGGGCAAAAAGTGCCTCAATAAAGTCGCCCGCGTTAAACGGACGCAAATCTTCAATACGTTCGCCCACACCAATGTAGCGAATCGGAATACCAAACTGATCGGCCACTGAGAAGATCACGCCGCCTTTGGCGGTGCCGTCAAGCTTAGTGAGCGTAATGCCGGTCAGCCCTACCGCCTCGTGGAACAGCTTCGCCTGGCTTACGGCGTTCTGCCCGGTGCTGGCGTCGATAGTCAGCATCACTTCATGCGGCGCGTTCTCGTCGAGCTTTTTCATCACGCGGACGATTTTTTTCAGCTCTTCCATCAGGTGCGATTTATTCTGCAAACGCCCGGCGGTATCGGCAATCAGCACATCTACGCCGCGCGCTTTCGCCGCCTGGATGGCGTCGAAAATCACGGAGGCGGAATCCGCGCCGGTGTGCTGCGCGATAACCGGAATGTTGTTGCGCTGCCCCCAGACCTGGAGCTGCTCCACCGCGGCGGCGCGGAAGGTATCGCCCGCCGCCAGCATCACCGATTTGCCCTGTTGCTCAAACTGACGCGCCAGTTTACCGATAGTGGTGGTTTTACCCACGCCGTTGACGCCAACCATCAGGATAACAAACGGCGTTTTGCCTTCGACATTCAACGGCTCGTCCACTTTCGCCAGGATCTCGCCCATCTCTTCTTTCAGCAGGCCGTAGAGCGCCTCGGCATCGCGCAACTGCTTGCGGCTCGCGCCTTCGGTGAGGTTGGCGATGATTTTACGCGTGGTGTCCACGCCCACATCGGCAATCAGCAACTGCTCTTCGAGCTCCTCGAACAGATCGTCGTCGATTTTTTTGCCGCGGAACAGACTGATAAATCCGGAACCGAGATTTTCTTTGGTTTTCAGCAGGCTGCGTTTAAGGCGCGCGAAGAAACCCTCTTTAGTGGGTTTTTCCTGCTCCGCGACCGGCGCGGTTTCTTCCTCTTCCGGCTCGGTTTCCAGCGCCGCTTCCGGGTCAGCCGCCAGCGCGACTAATTCTTCTTCGCTAATCGGCGCGTCTTCAGCAATCTCGTGTGCATCGTGCGGCGCTTCCACCGCAGGCTCGACGGCTTTTTCTTCAACAGCCGCATCTTCAATGACGTCTTCTTCAACGATCGTTTCCGGGGCCGCGTCTGGCTGTGGTTCAGCGACAACTTCAGGCGCAAGCGCTACCGGCGTGAGGTTTTCTTCCTGCTCCGGCAGCCACTCTTCCGCTTGTGCAACCGTTGGTTTTACGGCTTCCGGCTCGGGTTCTGGCTGAACCGGCGTCTCAATGGTTTCCGGCTGCGCGGCCTCTTTTTCTTCATGAACCACGCTTTCGCTGACGGCCACGACGTCATCGGCGAATTTTTCAGACTCGGCCAGGGAGTGCGTGGTCTCCTGCGCGGTCGTTTGCGTCTGCGAGTCAGGCTCAACTCGCGCTTCTGTCGCCGCGGGTTGTTCTGTTACGTGTTGTTCTTGTTGTTCGGCTTCCGTTTCTGCCTGCTCTTTCTGGCCAAAACCCAGCCAGGAAAAAAAGCCACGTTTCTTCTCTTTTGCCATTGGCGAATGCACTCCTCGCGGTTAATACATGGCGCAGTCCCGTCGTCTGGCTCAGGGTACTGAAAAAATTGCGAATGAATAAGTGAGTCTACCACTTTCCCGCCGGGGCGGCATACCGCCGCACGGAGGTTTCGCCCGCCCGTTTGCGCCGCTAGAATAGCAGCCTGAACAGAAAAGCGTGTGAGCATAATGAAGAAACCAACCTCCTCGGGTAGCGGCCAGATCCGCATTATTGGCGGACAGTGGCGCGGCAGAAAACTGCCGGTGCCTGACAGCCCCGGTCTGCGCCCCACCACCGACCGCGTGCGCGAAACCTTATTTAACTGGCTGGCGCCGTATCTGGTGGGCGCGCGCTGTCTGGACTGCTTCGCCGGCAGCGGCGCGCTGGGCCTGGAGGCGCTCTCCCGCTACGCCGCCGACGCCACGCTTTTAGAGATGGAACGCAGCGTCGCGCAGCAGCTTCAGAAAAACCTTGCTACGCTCAAATCCAGCGCAGCAAAGGTAGTGAACACTAACACACTTAATTTTCTGAACCAGAACGGCGAGCCGCACGACATCGTGTTTGTCGATCCGCCGTTTCGTAAAGGGCTGCTGGAAGAGACGCTGAACCTGCTGGAGACGCGCGGCTGGCTGGCGCCGCAGGCGCTGATTTACGTTGAAAGCGAAGTGGAAAACGGCCTGCCGCCGGTGCCTGCAAACTGGCAACTGCATCGCGAGAAAGTGGCGGGTCAGGTGGCGTACCGGCTTTATCTGCGCGAATCACAAGGAGAGCAAGATGCTGATTAATCTGGGACGCCTGCTGATGCTGGGCGTGTGGGGCTTTCTGCTGCTGAACGTGATCCAGCCGTTTCCGCGCCCGCTGAATATTTTCGTCAACGTGGCGCTATTTTTCATGATAATCATGCATATTCTGCAATTATCGCTGCTGCGCGCCACGCAGCCGAAAGACGCCCCGCCGTTAAGCCGTTTCCAGCAGGCGCGTATTTTTATCTTCGGTGTGTTTGAGCTGATCGCCTGGCAGAAAAATCAGAAGAAGCCGCGCTAACAAACGCGGCAGGTAATTTCCCAGGGCGGGTAAGCGAAGCGCACCCGCCACGCCAGGTTAACGCGCGGGCGCATCATTTCCGTAGGGCGGGTAAGCGAAGCGCACCCGCCATGCCAGGTTAACGCACAGGCGCATCATTTCCGTAGGGCGGGTAAGCGAAGCGCACCCGCCATGCCACGTTAACGCGCGGGCGCATCATTTCCGTAGGGCGGGTAAGCGACGCGCACCCGCCATGCCAGGTTAACGCACAGGCGCATCATTTCCGTAGGGCGGGTAAGCGAAGCGCACCCGCCATGCCGCCTTAACGCGCGGGCGCAGGCACAAACTCCAGAAAACGCGTTCCCTGATACACCAGCTGGCCCTCATCGCCCACCGTCAATTGGTGGTAATGGGCCTCATCCAGCCGAAACCGCATCTCCGCCCCGCCTTCCTGCGGGCGAAACGTCGCCTCATACCGCACGGTTTGCGCAGGCGGCGCGACCTGCTGTTCGCGCGAACGCCGCCCGTTTACGGGTTTTTCCCGCTTGCTGGCCACCACCACGTTCTGCTGCGTGACCGGGGCCGCGTCATTTTCTGTTTTCTCGCGCCGCTGCTGCACATAGCGAAATGAAGCGGCCGCGACGATTAACGCGATGATAATAATGAAAAAAAGCGGTGGCTTACTCATGACAGATCCCGGCGGCTCAACTCTTTTTAAGAATACCCCGCAGCGCCAGGCGTTGTCATCTCGCCCGTCTGACCACTAGACTCAAATCAAGGGCCGTGCGCGGTATGCGCACGTTACAATAACTGAATCAGGGACTTATCATGCTTTGGTCGTTTATTGCTGTCTTTTTATCCGGTTGGCTGTATGTCGATGCATCTTACCGCGGTGCCACCTGGCAACGCTGGATCTTTAAACCTTTAACGCTGCTGCTGTTACTGCTGCTCGGCTGGCAGGCGCCGCTCGCCAGCCCGACAGGCTACCTGGTGCTGGCAGGCCTGGTGGCGACGCTCGCGGGTGATGCGTTGACGCTGCTGCCGCGCCAGCAGTTGCTGTATGCCTTCGGGGCATTTTTCCTGTCGCACCTGCTTTATACCGTCTGGTTCGCGAGCCAGATGACGCTCTCCTTTTTCTGGCCGTTGCCGCTGGCGCTGCTGGTGATAGGCGCGGCGCTGATCGCGACCATCTGGACGCGCCTTGGCGATCTCCGCTGGCCGATTTGTACCTATATCGGCATGACGCTGGTAATGGTGTGGCTTGCGGGCGAGCTCTATTTCTTCCGCCCGACCGACACCAGCTTCTCCGGCTTCGTCGGCGCGGTGCTGCTGCTGCTGAATGCGGTCGTCTGGCTCGGCAGCCACTACCGTAAGCGCTTTACTGCCGACAGCGCCATTGCCGCCGCCTGCTATTTCGCGGGCCACTTTATGATTGTCCGCTCGCTGTACCTGTAAACGATAACGACGGGCGGTGAAATTCCGCCCAAAATCTCCTTGACTCTGGAGTCGACTCCAGAGTGTAAGCTCTGGTAATGAGAAAATTATCATTACCGGAGGACGCCATGCGCACCCCTTCTGAAAAGCCTCGCGCCACGCCGCAGTTCGCGAAAATGACGCCGATTTCAGCACCGCAAAAACCGGCCATCAGCAAAGCAGCCTGTTGCGAAAGCGACTCTTGCGAAAACCCGCAACCGGTGCAGGAAGCCGCAGGCGCGCTACGCTGGCAGGTCGCCGGTATGGACTGCGCCGCCTGCGCCCGCAAAGTGGAGAACGCCGTGCGTCAGGTGCCGGAGGTGCGTCAGGTTCACGTGGTGTTCGCGACCGAAAAACTGGTGGTGGACGCCCCCGCCTCACAACGCGAGGCCATTGAACAGGCGGTACGCGCCGCCGGTTATACACTGCGCGAGGCAAATGCCGCCGCGCCCGCGACGCCTTCCGGCTTACGTGAAAACCTGCCGATTATCGTGATCGCCGTCTTTATGGCGCTGAGCTGGGCGCTGGAGCAGGTGCATCCGCTGGCGGGACGCATCGCGTTCACCGTCACCACGCTGGTCGGGCTGTTCCCGGTCGCGCGTCAGGCGTGGCGCCTTATCCGCAGCGGCAATCCGTTCGCCATCGAAACGCTGATGAGCGTGGCCGCCACCGGCGCGCTGATTATCGGGGCCAGTGAAGAAGCGGCAATGGTGCTGCTGCTCTTTTTAGTCGGCGAGCGGCTGGAAGGATGGGCGGCGAATCGTGCGCGCAGCGGCGTCAGCGCGCTGGTGGCGTTACGCCCGGAAACGGCGGTGCGTTTGCGCGGCGAGGCGCGCGAAACCGTGGCGATAAGCGACCTCCAGCCCGGCGATGTGATTGAAGTGGCCGCAGGCGGCAGGCTTCCGGCAGACGGCAAACTGCTCGCCGCGGCGGCGAGTTTCGATGAGAGCGCGCTGACCGGCGAATCGCTGCCGGTTGAGCGCCAGCCAGGCGAAAAAGTCCCTGCCGGCGCGACCAGCGTCGATCGTCTGGTGTCGCTCGAAGTCACGTCGCGCCCCGGCGACAGCGCCATTGACCGCATTCTGCATCTGATTGAAGAGGCAGAATCGAAACGCGCGCCGATTGAGCGCTTTATCGATCGCTTCAGCCGCATCTATACCCCGGTCATTATGGCGGCGGCGCTGTTGACGGCGCTTATTCCGCCATTGCTGTTTGCCGCGCCGTGGCTGCCGTGGATTTACAAAGCGCTGGCGCTGCTGCTGATTGGCTGCCCGTGCGCGCTGGTGATCTCAACGCCTGCGGCGATCACATCAGGCCTTGCAGCCGCCACGCGCTTTGGCGCGCTGATTAAAGGCGGTGCCGCGCTGGAGGCGCTGGGGCGCGTTGAGCAAATCGCTTTTGATAAAACCGGCACGCTGACGGCGGGCACGCCGCAGGTCACGGCGGTCGATCCGGTCGACGGGCTGGAAGCGGAAGCGCTGCTGGCGTACGCCGCAGCCGTTGAGCAGGGCAGCACGCATCCGCTGGCGCAGGCGGTGGTGCGCGAGGCGACCACGCGCGGCGTGGCGACGCTTCGCGCCGGTGCGCAGCGCACGCTGGCGGGTGCGGGTGTTGAAGCGCAGGTGGAGGGCCGCCTGCTTCGCATCAGCGCGCCGGATAAGGTGTCCATTGCGCTTCCGGCAGACTGGCAGGCGCGCATCCGCGAGCAGGAAGCGCAGGGCCAGACGGTGATCGTCGTGACCGCAAGCGATCGGCTTCTCGGCACGCTGGCACTACGCGATACGCAGCGCGCCGACGCGCGCGACGCGGTGGAAAAACTCCGGGCGCTCGGCGTGGGGAGTGTGATGCTGACCGGAGATAACCCGCGCGCGGCGGCGGCAATTGCCGCAGAGGTAGGTATGGAATATCGCGCCGGGCTGCTGCCTGCGGATAAGGTGACAGCGGTCAATGCGCTTAACGCCCGCGCGCCGCTGGCGGTGGTCGGCGACGGTATTAACGACGCGCCTGCGATGAAAGCCGCGACCATCGGTATTGCGATGGGCAGCGGCACCGATGTGGCGCTGGAGGCCGCCGACGCGGCGCTAACGCACAACCGGCTGGCGGCGCTGCCGGAGATGATCGCGCTTGCCCGCGCCACGCACCGTAATATTCGTCAGAACATCGCGATTGCGCTGGGGTTAAAGGCCGTTTTCCTGGTGACGACGCTGCTCGGGTTGACCGGCCTGTGGCTGGCCGTGCTGGCCGATACGGGTGCGACGGTGCTGGTGACCGCCAATGCGTTAAGGCTGTTGCGTAAACGCGGCTGACGGGGAACATGGAACATGGTGGGTGCGCTTCGCTTACCCACCCTACGTTCAGGGCGGAAGGTTGATACGGTGGGTGCGCTTCGCTTACCCACCCTACATTACAGCGGCCCGAATACTCGTAGGGCGGGTAAACAACGTGCACCCGCCATCTCAACGGCGCTTACCCACCCTACATTACAGCGGCCGGAATATTCGTAGGGCGGGTAAACGAAGTGCACCCGCCACCTCAACACCCGCCACCTCAACCTGAACACCCGCCACCGCCCTTACATCATCCCTAACACTCGCGGCAGCCAGAGCGAAATGGCCGGAATGTAAGTCACCATCGCCAGCACAATAAGCAACACGCCATAAAACGGCAGCATGGCGCGCACCACGGTTTCGATATTCTTCTTACTGACGGCGCTCGCCACAAACAGCACCGAACCCACCGGCGGCGTAATCAGCCCGATCCCAAGGTTCACCATCATGATCATCCCGAAATGCACCGGATCGATGCCGAGTTGGTTAGCGACCGGCAACAGCACCGGCGTCAGGATCAAAATGATCGGCGCCATGTCCATCAGCGTGCCAATCAACAGCAGCATAATGTTGAGGTACATCAGGATGACGTATTTGTTATCCGACAGCGTCGTGAAGAATTCTGTAATGCGTGTCGGCAGTTGCATATAGGTCATCACCGCGCCGAACGCTGCCGCAAAGCCGATTAAGATCATCACGATCGTCACCGTTTTCACGGTGCGGAACATCAGCTTCGGCAGTTCGCTCCATTGGTAATCGCGGTAGATAAACATCGTCACGAAAAACGCCCACAGGCACGCCACCGCCGCCGATTCCGTCGCGGTAAACACGCCGGTCAGAATGCCGCCCAGAATAATCACGACCGTCATCAGCCCCCACAGCGCATCGATGAAAATTTTCAGCGCCTGCCTGAGCGGGATCCGCTCGCCTTTCGGGTAGCCGCGCCGCCGCGCAAACGCGATGCAGAGCACCATCAGGCTCAGCCCCAGCAGCAGCCCCGGCAACACGCCCGCGATAAACAGCGTCGCGATAGACACGGTGCCGCCCGCCGCCAGCGAATAGATAACCGAGTTATGGCTGGGCGGAATAAGAATCGCCTGCACCGAGCCGCTCGCCGTGACCGCCGCGGCGTATTCGCGCGGGTAGCCTTTCTTTTCCATCTCCGGGATCATCACGCTGCCGATAGATGCGGTATCCGCCACCGACGAGCCGGAAATCGCGCCGAAAAACGTCGAGGCGACAATATTTACCAGCGACAGCCCGCCGCGGATAAACCCCACAAACAGATAGGCGAAGTTCACCAGCCGTCGGGCGATGCCGCCTTCGGCCATAATCGCGCCCGCCAGGATAAAAAACGGGATCGCCAGCAGCGTGAATTTGTTAACGCCGCTGGTTATCTGGATCATCAGCGCCTCCAGCGGCAGATCTATCCAGAGCGCGCCCACGATGGCGCTCAGGCCCACCGCGAAAGCGACCGGCATCCCGAGCGCCAGCAGCGCCGCCAGCGTGGCCAGTAAGATAAATGCGTCCATAACGTTCCCCGCTAGCTATGGTTGCCAATGAGCACGACCGGGCGGTTCTCCTGAGAACCCCACAGCAGCCGCTCGATGACGAACAGAATCATCACCGCCGAGCCGATGGGCAGCGGCAGATAACTTTCTCCTGATGTAAGCACCGGAAATTCCGCGACGGGCTGTTCCCACAGCTCCATACACAACAGGGCGCTGTAGTAAAACATCACCACGGAAATGATGAGCATCAGCAGATCGACCACGCGCGCGCAGACCCGCTGCGCGAACGGCGGCAGGCGATCGGTCAGCATGTTCACCGCAATATGCGAGCCTGCGCGGTAGCCCACCGCCGCGCCGATAAAGGTAAACGTCACCATACAGATAATGGCGACCGGCTCAGGCCAGGACTCACCCCGGTTGAGCACGTAACGCGAGAAAATCCCTATCGGGATCACGACCGTCATGATCAACAGCGCGAACCCGGCCACCATCATGGCGAGCAGGTACAGGCGATCCATCCAGATCAGAAAGAATCGGGACATAAACACTCCGCAGCGGATGAGGTGCCGGGGCCAGCCCGGCGTTAGACGTTATTTGACGTCGGCGATGGCTTTCATCAGATCCTGATGCTTCGCGCCATACTGGTCGCGCACCGGCGCGGTCGCGTTAACGAAAAACGCTTTATCGATGTCGTGGAACTGCACGCCGCCCGCTTTCATTTTGTCGAGCGCCTGTTTGTTATAGGCATTCCACAGCTCGCGCTGTTCCATTTGCGCCTCGCGGGCGAGCGTCAGGATTTTCTGTTGCTGCTCAGGTTTTAGCTTGTCCCATTTCACTTTCGAGTAGAGCAGCATTTCGGGGATGATGAAGTGGCCGCTCAGGGTGTAGTGCTTCGCGACCGGCAGGTAGTTGTGCGCGATATAGGTCGGCGGGTTATTTTCCGCGCCGTCGATAACGCCGGTTTGCAGGCCGCTGTAAACTTCGCTCACGCCCATCGCCACCGCATTCGCGCCCATCGCTTTCAGCGTGCCGATGGCGACCGGGCTACCCTGTACGCGGATTTTCATGCCCTTGAGATCGTCCGGCTTCACGACCGGATTTTTGGTGATCAAATTGCGGGTGCCGGAGTCCATCCAGCCTAAAAAGACCAGCCGCGATTTCGGGTTGCTGGTGAGTTTATCGCCGATTTGTTTGCCGATATCGCCATCGATGACCTTGTGCATATGGTCTTCGTCACGAAACACGTAAGGCAGTGTAAAAACCTCGATCTCCGGCAAAATCGCGGCAACCGGTGCCATTGAAACGCGGATCATGTCGATTGCGCCCATCTGCGCCTGCTCTATCATCTGCTTTTCATCGCCCAGCACGCCGCCCGGAAACGTTTTAATTTCCAGATCGCCGTTGGTTTGTTGTTTTAACTTTTCACCCATGTTTTGCACGGCGACAACGTTCGGGTAGCCCTGCGGGTGAACATCGGCCGCTTTAATCACTTGCGCATGGAGAGCGGGCGCCAACAGCAGTGACGCGGTGGAGAGGCAAAGACCGGCCAGCGCCGGGATAAATCGCTTTTTCATCGGGTCGCTCCAGAGGATAAGGACAGGCTAGTTATAAAACGGTGTTTTGATTTGTCGGTTATAAACTAGACGACGTCCTGTAAAGGCAGGGTGAAGCGCCTCACAAAAGCAACAACTTTGAAACAAAGGTTTAAAAAGAATGTGACGTGAGTTCAGAAAGCCGCATGCGCGCGGCTTACGGCAGGAATTATTGATTTTTACGCAGCAGATAACGATACGGCAGCGTTTCAGTTTGCGAGGCTACCAGCTCGTGTTCCATAAAGCGGCAGAATCCAGGAATATCGCGCGTCGTCGCCGGATCATCGGCCACGATCAGCAGCGTTTCGCCGGGCTGCATATTACGCACGGTTTTACGCACCATCATTACCGGCTCAGGGCAGCGCAGCCCGAGGGCGTCCAGGGTGTGGTCAGGGTTGGCGAACAGATCGGTCATGCTTGTCTCGGCGTTGTCAAAAACCGCCTTAGTTTACCCCCCGTTTTTTGTGACGCAACTCATGTGAACGATTGCGTTAAAATTAACCATTGCATTGGCGAGACAAAGCAGTATTATGCGGCGGCTTTTGCGCAAACGCGCTGCGTCTGCCTTAGCATGAAGATGAACTGGGTTCCCTCACCCCAACTAACAAAAAGGTCACAATATGACGCCCTTTACTCCTGGTCAGCGCCGCAACGCGCTCGTCTGGCTTTCGTTGTTTCATTTGCTGGTGATCACCTCCAGCAACTATCTGGTGCAGCTGCCCGTCTCCATTTTTGGTTTTCATACCACCTGGGGCGCGTTTAGCTTTCCGTTTATTTTCCTTGCCACCGATCTGACCGTGCGCATTTTTGGCGCGCCGCTGGCTCGTCGCATTATTTTCGCCGTGATGGTGCCTGCGCTGCTGGTCTCCTACGTGATCTCCTCGCTGTTTTATATGGGGAGCTGGCAAGGGTTTGGCGCGCTGTCGCACTTCAATCTGTTCGTCGCGCGCATCGCGACCGCCAGCTTTATGGCCTATGCGCTCGGGCAGATCCTCGACGTGCATGTGTTTAACCGCCTGCGCCAAAGCCCGCGCTGGTGGCTGGCGCCGGGCGCGTCGCTGCTGCTCGGCAACGTCAGCGATACGCTGTCGTTCTTCTTTATCGCCTTCTGGCGCAGCCCGGACCCGTTCATGGCCGAACACTGGATGGAAATCGCGCTGGTGGACTACACCTTCAAGGTGCTTATCAGCCTGGTGTTCTTCCTGCCGATGTACGGCGTGCTGCTGAATATGCTGTTGAAAAAGCTGGCGGATAAATCCGATTTCCACGTGCTGCAGCGCGGTTAAAGGTTCACGGAATTTCTTGTGTTAAGATGCAGGGATGGGTCGTGTTGACCGTCTCTTGTAAAGGAATAAGCGAATGCGCAATCTGGTGAAATATGTCGGTATTGGCCTGCTGGTGATGGGGCTTGCCGCCTGCGATAACAAAGACAGCAACGCGCCGGCCAGCGCCGGTGCCTCACAGAGCGAAGCCTCCGGCCAGCCGGTCAGCCTGCTGGACGGTAAACTGAGCTTCTCCCTGCCGTCGGATATGACCGATCAGAGCGGTAAAGTAGGCACCCAGGCGAACAATATGCACGTCTACTCTGACCAGACCGGCCAGAAAGCCGTGATCGTTATCGTCGGCGAGAAAAGCCAGGAATCGCTGGAAGTGCTGGCGAAGCGTCTGGAAGATCAGCAGCGCGCCCGCGACCCGCAACTGCAGGTCGTGACCAATAAAGCGATTGAAATCAAAGGCCAGAAGATGCAGCAGCTCGACACCGTCATCTCTGCCAAAGGCCAGACCGCTTACTCATCCGTGGTGCTGGGCAATGTCGATGACAAACTGCTGACCCTGCAAATCACGCTGCCTGCCGATAACCAGCAGCAGGCGCAGAGCACCGCAGAGAACATCATCAACACCATCGTGGTGAAGTAATCCGCAGTAAAAATGACGCTTAAAACGCGGCCTGCCCTTTACGGGGCGGGCCGTTTTTTTAGCTGTACGCTCAAGAGAATGGCGAGCAGCACCAGCCCCGCCGCCGCCAGATAGATCGCCGGTACGCCCGCCCAGGCCATCAGCACGCCCGCCGCCGGGCCGGTTATCCCGAGCGACAGATCCATAAACAGCGTATAGGTGGCGAGCGCCGCGCCCTGATTACTCTGGGGCACCGCTTTCACCGCCACGACGCCAAGCGCCGGGAAAACCAGCGAGAACCCTGCGCCTGCGAGAAACGTCCCCGCTTTCGCCATCCATGGCTCCACCGCCAGCCCAACCATCAGCAACCCGACCGTTTCCACCACGCCGCAGATAAGCGTCACGTTAATGCCGCCCAGCCGGTTAATCGCGTTAGGGAATAACAAGCGTGTGCCGACAAACGCGCCGCTGAACAGCGTCAGGGCGAACGCCGCGCCGTCCCAGCCCTTCGCCTGATAGAATAGCGTAATAAACGTGGCGATCACCCCGAAACCAGAAGTGGTGAGCGCCAGCGCCATGCCGAACGGCCAGACCTTGCCGAGCACCGCGCGAAACGGCAGCGGTTTACCCTTGCTCGCCTTCACGGCCGGGCGCGGCAGCGCTAACACAATGCCAAGCAGCGCAACGCCCATAATGACGCCCGCCACCAGCGGCAGGCCGCCCTGGCGGTACAGCAGGGCACCGAGCGGCGCGCCCACGGCCATCGCGCCGTAGGTGACCACGCCGTTCCAGGAGATCACTTTACCGATGTGCGTCGAGCCGACCACGCCGACGCCCCAGAGCGTCGAGCCGGTTCCCGCGCAGCTTTGCCCAAAGCCCAGCACCACGCGCCCGAGACACAATAGCGCCAGCGACACCAGCGGCGCGCCGGCCCCCCACCACGCCAGAAAATAGCTCGCGCCGCTCAGCAGACAGCCGGACATCCCGACGATCACCACGGTTTTCGGCCCCCAGAGATCGGCATAACGCCCCGCATGAGGACGGCTTATCAGCGTGGCGATATACTGAAGGCTGATAACCAGCCCCGCCCAGAACGGGCTAAACCCCATCACATCATGGACATAGCCCGGCAGTACCGCGAGCGGCAGGCCGATGGTCAGAAAGGTAGCGAAATTGAAGATAACGATGGAGACGATTTTCAGGTTCAGCCGTAAGCCGCTTAATGCGGGTTCGGCGCTTACATCCGGCATGACATTTCACTTTTTTGGCAACAGCGGTAGCGTCAGTATAAACCTGAAATTTCCTTCAACGGAAACGCCCGCGTTTCAGACTTCCTCCCTGCGGCGCAATGCCCATTGCACACTACACTAAGAAAGCCCTCATCAAAGGAATTGGTTATGATTGGTCCACAACGACCCCAACCCCAACAAGATAAAGTCGGCCTGCATATGCTGCAAAAGCTGGCGGCGCTGGTGATTATTCTGGCCGGTATTCACGCCGCCGCGGATATGATTGTTCCGCTTCTGCTGGCGCTGTTTCTGGCGATTGTGCTCAACCCGCTGGTGACCTGGTTTATGCGCCGCGGTTTTCGCCGCCCTGTCGCGATTACTATCGTCGTGTTTGTGATGCTGATAGGCCTGACGCTTCTGCTGGGCGTGCTGGCGGCGTCGTTTAATGAATTTGTCGCGTTAATGCCGAAATATAATAAGGAACTGACGCGAAAACTGCTGCATCTTCAGGAAATGGTGCCGTTTATGCACCTGCATCTTTCGCCGGAGCGTATGCTGCAACGCATGGATTCCGACAAGATGATGACCTTCGCCACGACGCTGATGACGCAACTCTCCGGCGCGATGGCTAGCGTCGTGCTGCTGGTGATGACCGTCGTTTTTATGCTGTTCGAAGTGCGCCACGTGCCTTATAAGCTGCGCTTTGCGCTCTCAAATCCGCAACTGCATATCGCCGGGCTGCACCGCGCGTTAAAAGGCGTCAGCCACTATCTGGCGCTGAAAACGCTCATCAGCCTGTGGACCGGCGTGATCATCTGGCTCGGCCTGACGCTGCTCGATATCCAGTTCGCGCTGATGTGGGGCGTGCTCGGGTTTCTGCTCAACTACATTCCCAATATCGGCGCGGTGCTCTCGGCAATCCCGCCCATGATTCAGGCACTGCTGTTTAATGGCGTGTATGAGGTGGTGATGGTGGGGGTGCTGTTCTCGCTGGTGCATATGATTCTGGGCAATATCGTCGAGCCGCGCATGATGGGCCACCGCCTCGGGATGTCCACGATGGTGGTGTTCCTCTCGCTGCTGTTCTGGGGGTGGTTACTTGGGCCGGTCGGCATGCTGTTGTCGGTGCCGCTCACCAGCGTCTGTAAGATCTGGATGGAAACCACGCACGGCGGCAGTAAGCTCGCCGTGCTGCTTGGCCCGGGCCGTCCGAAAACCCGGCTGCCGGGGTAGGCCATTACACTACGCGGCGCGCGGCGAGATAACGCGCGCGCCAGTATTCGTTAGTGAGGCTGGAGATGGTCACGCCTTTCTCTTTCGAGGCGTGAATAAACTGATTATCGCCGATATACACTCCCACATGGCGCTGTTGCGGGCCGGTACTGAAAAACACCAGATCGCCCGGTTGCAGCGCCGTTTTTCTTACCGCTGTGCCCTTTTTAAGTTGCTGCAAGGTGGTGCGCGGCAGCGACACGCTCACCGATTCGGCAAACAGATGCTGCATCAGCGCCGAGCAATCAACGCCGTGGCGCGTCGTACCGCCAAAGTGATAGCGGGTGCCTTTCCAGCTGATATAGCGATTTAACAGCGCGCGTTTAAGCAGCGGGTGCGGCGGTGCCGTCTCTGTGAGGTGCCAGGAATAGTCATTATCAGCATCATGATAATGCCAGGACGCAGGCAGTACGGCGCTGAACGCCGGCGCTGCAAGCAGTGAGGTACAATAAAAAAGTATCATTAATAAAAAACGCATCGCGATCGTTACCGTATCGTGTTGTTGCTCCTTACCCGGTCAGGAAGTGCGCTCCGTATGTGCTTCCTCTGACAGGCCGCAACGTTAACGACTGGCGATAAAACAGACTATCGACTCTCACTACATTCGTTTGTTACTCCTCTTTCATTGACCGTCATAACCCCTTCATCCCACACCGAATAAACGCCATTTTTATACGCCAGCCCTTTCTTTTTACGGGATTTTTACTCCGCTGCACGCTGGAAAGCGCTAGCCTTTGACCATCGCCCGAGCGGCCCACAAGAAGCGTGACCTATGTTCTCCTTTGCACTCACTCCCTGGTTTAAAACCCCGAGCCCGACCGCAGCGCCTTCTGGTCAGGAACCGATTATGTTTTCTACACTGCTGAATACCTGGATGCTGGCGGGCACGCCGCAGGGCGCACTTATGTCCTTTCGCCAGGAAGCCGATGCTTACCTGCGGGAATATCCGCATACCCGCCATGTCGATATTTATCTGCACGATCTGAACGGCTGTCGGCGCGGCAAGCGCATCAGCGCTGAGAGCCTGCGCTCGCTCGCCCAGGGCTGCTATTTTCCGCTGTCGGTCTACGCCATGGATATGGAAGGGCATGTCGTTGAAAGCGCCCTCGCGCAGCGCGAGCCGGACAGGCTCTGCCTGCCGGTCAGCGGCACGCTGCGCCCTTGTGCAAGCGATCCAGCGCATCACGCCCAGTTGCTGCTCGCCATGCAGGAGCCGGACGGCGCAGGCTGCGCGCTGGAGCCGCGCGTTGTGCTGGAGCGCCTTCTGGCGCAGTTTCACGCGCGCGGCATCTATCCGGTGATAGCCCCGGAAGTGGAGTTTTATTTGCAGGCCGTGGACGGCGCGCCGCCGACATCGCGCTGCTTTGATATCGATATGCCAGGGCGCGACAGCGCGCTGCTGGAGGCGATGGAAACCGAGGCGCGGCGTCAGGGTTTGCCGCTCTGCGGCATTGTGGCGGAAGCGGAAGCGGGCCAGTTCGAACTCAATTTTAATCACACCCCGCGCGTGGTGGAGATGTGCGACCGGGTGCTGGCGGCCCGGCGACTGGTGCATCAGGTCGCGGAAAAACAGGGCTATCTGGCAAGCTTTATGGCCAAACCACGCGCTGAGCTTGCCGGCAGCGGCCTGCATGTGCACATCAGCCTGAACGACGCGCAGGGTAATAACCTTTTCGCCGGTGATACCGACACCCCGAACGTGATGATGCGCCGCAGCCTGAGCGGCCTGCTGGCGCTGATGCCCGCAAGCGTCGCGCTGGTCACGCCCGGTGCCAACGCCTTCCGGCGGCTGCGTAAAAGCCTGAACGAACCGCTGTTTTCGTCGTGGGGCTATAACGATCGCTCGGCGGCGCTGCGCCTGCCCTGCGCGGATCCCGCGCGTCAGCGCATCGAATACCGGCTCGCGAGCGCCGACGCCAACCCGTATCTCGTGGCGGCGGCGGCCCTCGCGGGCATTCTTTATGGCCTTGATCGTCCGTTAACGCTGCCCGAACCAGGCGCAATCGCGGAGCTGCCCGCCCTGCCGCTTTTCTGGCCGGACGCGCTGGCGCGTTTTCAGGAGGCGAAGTGGTTACAGGAGCAACTGGGCGCGCCGTTCAGCGACGCCTGGCTTGCCTGTAAACGCCAGGAGCTGGCCCGGTTTGAAAGCGAAGTCACCGACGCAGAAAAACGCGCCCATCCCCACTAGTCACGTGAAAAGAGGCGAATCCTGTCTCGCTTCGTCATGATATTAAGCCGCTGCGGCGTACCGCACGGTGCCGATGCGCAGGCGCAAGCCCTGCGCGACATCCGGGGTTTTCACGCCCCGGACTCTCTGCTGAGGCGTTATTCAGCGAGCGCCTGGGCGCAGGCCCAGGCGGAGCTCCACGCCCACTGGAAGTTATAACCGCCAAGCCAGCCGGTCACATCCACCACTTCGCCGATAAAATAGAGTCCTGGCACGTTGCGCGCTTCCATGGTGCGCGACGAAAGCTCGTGGGTATCAACGCCGCCGAGCGTCACCTCCGCGGTGCGGTAGCCTTCGGTGCCGTTGGGCTGGACGCGCCAGCCGTGGAGCGTCTCCAGCAATTCCTGCTGCTGGCGGCTGTTGAGCTGTTTCAGCGTGACGTCCGGAATTTGCCCGAGGCTTTGCAGGCACTCCACCAGCCGCTTCGGCAGCAGCATGGCGAGCGTGTTTTTCAGGCTCTGATTCGGGTGCGCGGCACGCTGTTCATCGATAAACGCGGCGGCATCCGTATCCGGCAGCAGGTTAACGGTGACCCACTCACCCGGCTGCCAGTAGCTGGAGATTTGCAAAATTGCCGGGCCGGAGAGCCCGCGATGGGTAAAGAGAATGCTTTCGCGAAAGACCGTGCCGTTATCGGCGGTGACGACCGCCGGCACCGACACGCCGGAGAGCGTCTGGATCTGCTCAAGCAGCGGCTTATGCAGCGTGAACGGCACCAGGCCCGCGCGGGTTGGCAGCACTTTCAGACCGAATTGCTCCGCCACTTTATAGCCAAACGGCGTGGCGCCGAGGCCCGGCATCGACAGGCCGCCGCTGGCGATAACCAGCTTCGGCGTAGTCACGGTGCCGCCATTAAGCGTCAGGGTATAACCGCTGTCGTCGCGCGCAATCGCCAGCACTTCGCTGCGTAGCCGCACGGTGACGCCGCCTTTGTCGCACTCCGCCATCAGCATCGTGACGATTTGCTCCGCCGAGTCATCGCAGAAGAGCTGGCCGAGGGTTTTCTCATGCCAGGCGATGCCGTGCTTGCCCACCAGATCGATAAAATCCCACTGGGTGTAGCGCGCCAGCGCCGATTTGCAGAAGTGCGGATTGGCGCTGAGGTAAGCGCCGGGCTCAACGTAGAGGTTGGTAAAATTGCAGCGCCCGCCGCCGGACATCAGGATTTTGCGCCCCGGTTTTTTGCCGTTATCCAGCACTAATACCCGGCGGCCCGCCTGCCCTGCCAGCGCCGCGCAGAATAATCCTGCCGCGCCTGCCCCTACGATGATGGCATCAAACTGTTCCACAACCCTTCCTCATTGCCGTTAAGGCCGCGAATTGTAAAGTTTCCTCTCTGGTCGCACCAGACAAAACCCTGTTACAAATTCTAATAAATTGAATTTAAAAGGTAATCTCTTTAGTGAAATTGACACTTCAGTGACGGCGATTAAAAAAAGTCTATATTTCACTTTGCCCACGCCGCCGTTGTCTTAGATAATGCGCCGCGTTCATGTCCTCAAAATGGCGTAACGTCCTATGCTACATTTGTTTGCCGGGCTGGATTTACACACTGGCCTGTTACTATTGCTTGCTCTGGGATTTGTACTGTTTTATGAAGCTATCAACGGCTTCCATGATACGGCAAACGCAGTCGCAACGGTTATCTACACACGCGCTATGCGATCGCAGCTTGCGGTGGCTATGGCGGCTCTCTTTAACTTCCTCGGTGTTCTGCTTGGCGGCTTAAGCGTAGCCTATGCGATTGTGCATATGCTGCCGACTGATTTGCTGCTGAATGTGGGCTCCGCGCATGGCCTGGCGATGGTTTTCTCCATGCTGCTGGCCGCGATTGTCTGGAACCTTGGCACCTGGTATCTCGGTCTGCCGGCGTCCAGCTCCCATACGCTTATCGGCTCTATCATCGGGATTGGTCTCACCAACGCCCTGATGACCGGCACGTCCGTTGTGGATGCGCTGAATATCCCGAAAGTGCTGAACATTTTCGGCTCGCTGATTGTGTCGCCGATTGTCGGTCTGGTGTTCGCGGGCGGGCTGGTGTTCTTGCTGCGTCGTTACTGGAGCGGCACCAAAAAACGCGCCCGTATCCATCTGACGCCTGCAGAGCGTGAAAAGAAAGACGGCAAGAAAAAGCCGCCATTCTGGACACGTATCGCGCTGATCCTCTCCGCTATCGGCGTGAGTTTCTCGCACGGCGCGAACGACGGTCAGAAAGGCATTGGCCTGATTATGCTGGTGCTGATTGGCGTGGCACCGGCGGGTTTTGTGGTGAATATGAACGCCTCCGGCTATGACATCACCCGCACCCGCGATGCTATCAGCAACGTTGAAACGTACTTCCAGCAGCACCCGGCGGCGCTGCGTCAGGTGGCGGGCATAGACCCGGTGATCCCAACGCCGGAGCAGGTGAACCCGACGGATAATCCGAAAGAGTTCCACTGCGACGCCAGCCGCGCCATCGTGGCGCTGGATCGCGCTAAAGGGATGCTTAACAACATCGACAGCTACGACAAACTGACCGTTGAGCAGCGCAGCCACCTGCGCCGCATCATGCTGTGTATCTCTGACACCACCGATAAGGTGGCGAAGCTCAAAGACACCAGCGCGGACGATCAGCGTCTGCTGAAAAACCTGAAAGCCGATATGCTCAGCACCATCGAGTACGCGCCGGTATGGATAATCATGGCGGTCGCACTGGCGCTTGGCGTCGGTACGATGATTGGCTGGCGCCGCGTGGCGACCACCATCGGTGAGAAAATCGGTAAGAAAGGCATGACCTACGCACAGGGCATGTCGGCGCAGATGACGGCGGCCGTGTCTATCGGTATCGCGAGCTACACCGGTATGCCGGTGTCCACGACACACGTGCTGTCATCGTCGGTCGCGGGCACTATGATCGTCGACGGCGGCGGTCTGCAGCGCAAAACCGTCACCAGCATTCTGATGGCCTGGGTCTTCACTCTGCCGGCCTCCATCATGCTCTCAGGCGTGCTGTACTGGATTGCGTTGCGTTTCGTGTAAGCGAATTTGCGTGAACGTTAAGAAGCGGGTCAGGAAACTGGCCCGCTTTTTTAATGCCAAATCATCAGCCCGATAAGGCTAATAATCACCAGACCGCATAAAGCGCTGGTCAGAATAAACTGGCGGCGCACGCGTTCGCAGCGGCGAATAAATTCGTCGTCATGATGATCGAGATAACGTTGCCAGTAGATATACCACACAAGGCGGATCTGCTTGCTGGGCTGACCATGCGCGGTAAAAAAACCGCCGCCATCCACATACTGATACAGGAGCGGATCGCATCCTCTGAGCACCACCAGCAGCGCGCGTAACGATGAGAAATAGCGCGCCATGTTAATAACGCAAACCAAGAATAAGGCCCAAAACAGCGCGACGGTGCTGATCATACCTTCCCCCCGACGACTCGCCTGGAAAGCAATGGCTCTCCAATACCTGAAAGACTGTTCTGTGAAGCGTGCGTAAAAGTCGATCAGGTTCACATTTATTCACCCGAACGGCTTTTTTAATAGTGTAGGAGATCCGGTAATTTTTTTACCACATCGTTAATCCTTATCAACGCTTGCTGACCTATTTTCCGCTTCAATGTATGCGACCCCGGCGGATTGACGGATGTACCAGGGCGCTATAAGGTGAAATTAGCTTTAGCACTAAGTCTTTACGCCGGAATGAGTTCCCGCGATTGTGGTACGCAGGACGCGGGCACGGGGATGACGCCGCAGGTAGCCACGCGCCATCCAGTCCACTGGTCATCGACATCTTATGGAAGGAGTAACACTATGGCTTATAAACATATTCTTATCGCGGTCGATCTGTCCCCTGAGAGCAAGGTACTGGTAGATAAAGCGGTATCCATGGCGCGTCCCTACAACGCGAAAATTTCTCTGATTCATGTCGATGTGAATTATTCCGATCTTTACACCGGGTTAATTGACGTTAACCTGGGCGACATGCAGAAGCGCATCTCTGAAGAGACGCACCACGCGCTGACCGAGCTTTCCACCAACGCGGGCTATCCGATTACCGAAACCCTGAGCGGCAGCGGCGATCTGGGCCAGGTGCTGGTCGACGCCATCAAGAAATACGATGTGGATCTGGTGGTATGCGGTCACCATCAGGATTTCTGGAGCAAGCTGATGTCTTCCGCCCGCCAGCTCATTAACACCGTTCACATCGATATGCTGATCGTCCCGCTGCGCGACGACGAAGAGGCGTAAGTAGCGGCGGGTGCGCAACGCTTACCCGCCCTACAGGCGTTTTTACGATGCAAAAGGCGCTGCCGTCCGGCAGCGCCACACTGAAGCAAGGGGCTGTCAGGCTGGCGTGCCCGTGTAGATATCAAACCGGTGGCCTTTCGTCACCACGGCGTTTGGCGTCGCAACGTCGCCAAGCGGCGGCGCGTAATCCGGGCGTTTGACAACCACGCGCTTGATGGCGAGCCTGCGGGCCGGTGCCAGCAGCCCGTCGGCGTCGAGATCCGGCCCCACCAGCGACTGAAACACCCGCATCTCTTTTTTCACCAGCGCGCTTTTCTGCTTGTGCGGAAACATCGGATCGAGATAGACCACATCCGGGCGCGGCGTTATCGCCTCAAGCGCCGTCAGGCTGGAGGCGTGAATGAGCTGTAACCGCTCGCGCAGCCACGGCCCGATTTCCGCATCCTGATAGCCGCGCGCGAGACCGTCGTCCAGCAGCGCTGCGACAACCGGGTTGCGCTCCAGCATCCGCACGTGACACCCGACCGACGCCAGCACGAACGCGTCGCGCCCGAGCCCCGCCGTGGCGTCCACCACCTGCGGCAGATAACTACCCTTAATACCGACCGCTTTCGCCACCGCCTCGCCGCGACCGCCGCCGAATTTACGCCGGTGCGCCATCGTGCCCTCGACGAAATCGACAAAAATCCCGCCAAGCTTTGGCTCGTCGCGCTTGCGCAGTTCAAGATGCGCGGGCGTCATCACCAGCGCCATCGGGTTATCGGCATCATGCGTCAATCCCCAGCGGGCCGCCAGAACAGATAAGGCGCCGTCTCCGGCGCCTGTTTCATCAATCAGACAAATGTTCACGCGTGTCGTCAGCCCTGGATGCCGTAGTGTTCCAGCATCGCGTCAAGCTGCGGTTCACGGCCGCGGAAGCGTTTAAACAGCTCCATCGGTTCTTCGGAGCCGCCGCGCGTCAGGATGTTATCAAGGAACGACTGGCCGGTTTCGCGGTTGAAAATCCCCTCTTCTTCGAAACGGGAATAGGCATCCGCCGCCAGCACGTCGGCCCACAGGTAGCTGTAGTAGCCCGCCGCGTAGCCGCCCGCGAAGATATGGCTGAACGCGTGTGGGAAGCGGCCCCAGGCCGGGCCTGGCACCACGGCGACCTGTTTTTTGATCTCCGCGAGCGTCTCCAGCACTTTCGCGCCCTGCTCCGGGCTGAACTGCGCATGCAGACGGAAATCGAACAGGCCGAACTCCAGCTGGCGCAGGATGAACATCGCCGCCTGGTAGTTTTTCGCGGCCAGCATTTTATCCAGCAGTTCCTGCGGCAGCGGCTCGCCGGTTTCATAGTGACCGGAGATAAACGCCAGCGCCTCCGGCTCCCAGCACCAGTTTTCCATAAACTGGCTCGGCAGCTCGACGGCATCCCACGGCACGCCGCTGATGCCCGCCACCCCTGGGGTTTCGATGCGGGTCAGCATATGGTGCAGACCGTGACCAAATTCATGGAACAGCGTGATCACTTCGTCATGGGTGAACAGCGCCGGTTTCCCGCTCACCGGGCGGTTAAAGTTACAGGTGAGGTAGGCGACCGGTTTTTGCAGCGAGCCGTCCGCTTTGCGCATCTGGCCGACGCAGTCGTCCATCCACGCCCCGCCGCGCTTGTTCTCACGCGCGTAGAGGTCAAGGTAGAAGCTGCCGCGCAGCTCGCCGCTCTCGTCATACAGCTCGAAGAAGCGCACGTCCGGGTGCCAGACGTCGATATCTTTGCGCTCTTTGGCGCTGATGCCGTAAATGCGTTTTACCACTTCAAACAGGCCGTTAACCGCTTTGTTTTCCGGGAAATACGGGCGCAGTTGCTCATCGCTGATGCTGTAGAGATGCTGTTTCTGTTTTTCGCTGTAGTACGCAATGTCCCACGGTTGCAGCTCGTCGACGCTGAAGTGTTCTTTGGCGAAGGCGCGCAGCTGGGCGAGCTCTTTTTCACCCTGCGGGCGGGCGCGTTTGGCCAGATCGGTTAAGAAATCCAGCACCTGCTGCGGGTTTTCCGCCATTTTGGTGGCGAGCGATTTGTCGGCGTAGCTGTCAAAGCCGAGCAGTTGCGCCAGTTCGTGACGCAGCGCCAGGATCTCTTCCATCACCGGCGTGTTGTCCCATTTGCCCGCGTTCGGCCCCTGGTCAGAGGCGCGCGTGCTGTAGGCGCGATACATCTCTTCGCGAAGCGCCTGGTTGTCGCAGTAGGTCATCACCGGCAGGTAGCTTGGGATATCCAGCGTCAGCAGGAAGCCCTCCTGCTCTTTGGCTTCCGCCATCGCTTTCGCGGCCGCCAGCGCGCTTTCCGGCATCCCGGAAAGCTCAGCTTCGTCGGTAATCAGCTTCGTCCAGCCCTGGGTCGCGTCCAGCACGTTGTTGCTGTAGAGCGAGCCAAGCTCAGAGAGGCGCGCGGCGATTTCGCCGTAGCGTTTTTGCTTCTCTTTCGGCAGGCCAATACCGGAAAGCTCGAAATCGCGCAGCGCGTTATCAACCGCTTTCTTCTGGGCCGTGTCGAGCTTCGCGTAGTTCTCGCCGTCGCGTAAATCGCGATAGGCCTGGTAAAGCCCTTCGTGCTGGCCCACCCAGGTGCTGTATTCCGAGAGCAGCGGCAGCGTCTGTTCATACGCTTCTCGCAGTTCCGGGCTGTTTTTCACGGAGTTCAGGTGGCTTATCGGCGAGAAAATACGGCCCAGTCGGTCGTCGGTTTCAGCCAGCGGCTGACAGAGCGATTCCCAGCTGTAAGGCGCGCCGCGGCCGACTACCGCCTCCACCTGCGCACGGCAATCTTCCAGCGCCTTCGTAACGGCAGGCACCACGTGCTCGGGTTTAATGGAGGAAAACGGCGGCAGTTCAAAAGGCGTCAGTAATGGATTGGTCATAAGCGCGTCCTGATTAGTGTTGTTAAGCGCATCTTGCAGCGACAATGTCTTGTAGCATGGGGTTTAGTGTAGTTAATTTCAATGGCTGGCGCTGGGCTTTAAGGGGCACGACAGCACATCCCGTAAGCGGTCACTTTCCGGTATACTGTTCAAAATCGATGTTCATTTACGCCTTTTGGAAACCCATCCTCCATGCTCAGTTACCGCCACAGCTTCCACGCCGGCAACCACGCCGATGTCCTCAAACACACCGTCCAGAGCCTGATCATTGAGTCGCTCAAAGAGAAGGAAAAACCGTTTCTGTATCTGGATACCCACGCGGGCGCCGGGCGCTATCTGCTGAGCGGCGAACACGCCGAGCGCACGGGAGAATATCTGGAAGGCATCGCACGCATCTGGCAGCGGGACGATCTGCCCGCCGAGCTTGCGCCTTACATCAGCGCCGTGTCGCACTTCAACCGCAGCGGCCAGCTGCGCTACTACCCCGGCTCGCCGCTCATCGCGCGCCAGCTGCTGCGCCCGCAGGACAGCCTGCAACTGACCGAGCTGCACCCGAGCGATTTCCCGCTGCTGCGCGGCGAATTTCAGAAAGATGAACGCGCCCGCGTTGAGCGCGCCGACGGCTATCAGCAGCTGAAATCGAAACTGCCGCCCGCCTCGCGCCGCGGCCTGATCCTTATCGACCCGCCGTACGAAATCAAAACCGACTACCAGGCGGTGGTTCAGGGCATCAGCGAAGGCTACAAACGCTTTGCAACCGGCGTCTACGCACTCTGGTATCCGGTCGTTTTGCGCAATCAAATCAAGCGTATGATGAACGATCTGGAAGCCACTGGCATTCGCCGCATTCTGCAAATCGAGCTGGCGGTGCGCCCGGACAGCGATCAGCGCGGCATGACCGCCTCGGGCATGATTGTCATCAACCCGCCGTGGAAGCTGGAACAGCAAATGGCGACGCTGTTGCCGTGGCTGCACAAAGCGCTGGTGCCGGCGGGCACCGGCCACACGACGCTGAAATGGGTCGTGCCGGAGTAATCGCAGCTATAGGTGGAACCCCTGTTCGTCAGGACTACAATCGCGTTAATTCGAATCATTAAAAGGTAACAGCCATGACCAGACACTACGACTACCTCGCCATCGGCGGCGGCAGTGGCGGTATCGCTTCTGTCAACCGTGCGGCCATGTACGGCCAGAAATGCGCCCTGATTGAAGCCAAAGCGCTGGGCGGCACCTGCGTCAACGTGGGCTGCGTACCGAAAAAAATCATGTGGCACGCCGCGCAAATCGCCGAGGCGATCCATCTGTATGGCCCGGATTACGGCTTTGACACCACGGTGAACCATTTCGACTGGCAGAAGCTGGTGGCGAGCCGTACCGCTTATATCGACCGCATTCATACGTCGTATGACAATGTGCTGGGCAAGAATAATGTCGATGTGATCCAGGGCTTCGCTCGTTTTGTGGACGCGCACACCGTTGAAGTCAACGGCGAGCGGATCACCGCCGATCACATCCTGATCGCGACCGGCGGTCGTCCGAGCCACCCGGATATTCCGGGCGCGGAATACGGTATCGACTCCGATGGTTTCTTCGCGCTGTCGGCGATGCCGCAACGCGTGGCGGTCGTGGGCGCGGGCTATATCGCCGTTGAACTGGCGGGTGTTATCAACGCGCTGGGCGCGAAGACGCACCTGTTTGTGCGTAAACACGCGCCGCTGCGCACGTTCGATCCGATGCTTTCGGAAACGCTGGTGGAAGTGATGCAGGCCGAAGGCCCGCAGCTTCACACGCATGCGACGCCGAAAGCCGTGGAGAAAAACAGCGATGGCAGCCTGACGCTGCACCTGGAAGATGGCCGTTCAGAAACGGTCGACGCGCTGATCTGGGCGATTGGCCGCGAGCCGGAAACCGATAATTTCAACCTGGCGGCCACGGGCGTTAAAACCAACGAAAAAGGCTATATCGTCGTTGATAAATACCAGAACACGAACGTGCCGGGCATCTACGCGGTCGGCGATAATACCGGCGCGGTCGAGCTGACGCCGGTCGCGGTCGCGGCGGGCCGTCGCCTCTCCGAGCGCCTGTTTAACAACAAGCCGGATGAGCATCTGGATTACAACAACATCCCGACCGTCGTCTTCAGCCATCCGCCCATCGGCACCGTCGGGCTTACCGAGCCGCAGGCGCGCGAGCAGTATGGCGATGCGAACGTGAAAATCTACAAATCGTCGTTTACCGCGATGTACACCGCTGTCACCACGCACCGCCAGCCGTGCCGCATGAAGCTGGTCTGCGTCGGGCCAGAGGAGAAAATCGTCGGCATTCACGGCATCGGTTTCGGCATGGACGAAATGCTGCAGGGCTTTGCGGTGGCGCTGAAAATGGGCGCGACCAAAAAAGACTTCGACAACACCGTCGCCATCCACCCGACCGCCGCGGAAGAGTTTGTGACGATGCGCTAAGCACCCATCGCCGCGCCTAAAAACAAGGGGAAGCGTCTGCTTCCCCTTTTTGCTGCCGCGCTTTTACCGCCGCGAATTTACCGGATCGTCTGGTAAATCGCCTCGCGGATTTTCACCCATTTCTTCGTTTCATCATTCGGGTTCGCCTGCGCGCGCAGTTGCGCCTGCTCAAGTTCATGCTTCTGGCGCTCCACGACCGCGGGCACGGTGCAAAACGTCTGCAAATACTCTTTACGCATGGACGTCATTTTCTCGCCCTGCGACAGCGCGTGGCTTAACGTCGTGATCATCCGGCGGCACGGTTTTTTCTCATCCATCTGGAGGCGATAGCGCAGCAGCGTTTCCAGCGTCTCTTCATGATTTTTCGCGAGCGCCTGCTCGGTCCAGGCCACTTTCCAGTTCATTCCGGCCTCGAGAAAGAGGCGCGTAACCAGTTTGTCATCGCGATCGATAGCCGCGCGCAGGTTCTCTTCATCCCACGTGATGCCCATTTTGCTGAGCTTATGACGCGGGCTGTCGTCGTTGTTCTCAGGCTCTGCGGCCATGGCGGTCGCGACAGGCGCGGTCACCTCCTCTGCCGCAGGGGGTTTAAGCGCATCGCTTGCGACAAACAGCGCGCCGACCACCATCGCGATAGCGCCGAGGCCTACTGCGCCCCAGACCGCGCCCATCACCAGCTGGCGCGTCTCCTGCTTTTTGCCGTCCTGACGACGGCTCGGGCTTTCGATGGCATCGCGAACGTCAAAAATATCCCCGCCGACCACGCTGTTTTTCTTCGCGGCATGATCGATAAACGCTTTCAGCTGTGCGTCATCGGCTTTCATCAGCGCCGCCGGGTTCACGCGCGTGCGCCCTTCGCCACAGGCTTTATGCAGCGGAGCGCTGATGGCGTTGAAATAGTTATCCAGCATCACTTCCTGCGCGCCGGAAAGCGGTTTGCCGAGCGCGGCGACGTTGCGGATTTCGCGGATATCATCCAGCAGGGTTTGCAGCGTTTTGCGTGGCTCGACAAACAGCGTCAGCGATGTCGCGCCCTGGAAGAGTTTGTCATAGTGGCGGGCGAAGAGCTTTTTATCGACCACCAGCATCGCCAGCTCGCTGAATAACATACCGCTCAGGATGTCGCCCTTGTCGCCCATCTTCAGCCAGCGGCGCACTTTATCGCCGCCGCACAACTGTTTGAGCTGATTGACGCGCTGCTGCTCGTCCGGCCAGGCTTCGCGCACCATGCCGCGCAGGGTGAAATCGAGCGCGCGCAACTGGCGCAGCGCATCGGGCTGCATCGCCGTTTTATCGACATTCATCTCAGTGGAATAGCCCAGTTTCGGCTGCTGGTTACGCACTTTCTCAAGGCACGTCACAAAACGCAGCGCCGCGAGAAGCTGGTTCTCCGTCACGTCCTGGCCGCTCTCATACTGCGGCACCAGCTGTTGCAAGTGGCGCAGCTGCAACGTGAACTGCGACATATCGGCGTCGTTAAGGTTCAGCCGGCGGGCGACCGTCGCCCAGTTGCCGAGATTCAGACGCGCCTGGTCGAGCTGTTGTAAGAACCACTGCGGATCTTTGCCCTCCGCAACGTTAACGCCAAGCAAAACCAGGATTTCAACCGACGCCTGGCGGATCACCGTAAGCGCAGTTTCAAATGTTTCTCTTACCAGAGGCTGTGTGAAGCGGGCCATGTTGCATCCTTTTGCGCTCAACGCCCCGTCATAAAGGTGGGCGGAGCGGGCGAAATTTCACTTAAGTATCTTGTTATTTCTGAATTTTTTTATCTGCGCTGACGGGCAGTGAGACAACATAGCTGAAAATAGCCGGAAAAAAAGTGACACGTCGGTTTTTGCGTGAAAAATCGCCTTTTCCTGCCTGAATTAGCAGGTAAATGGCGGCGCGAATGACAGCGGCGCGTTTTTCAGGCAACACTGTTTGCTGTACTTACCGCACGGAGATTGTATGCATCCCGACACGCCCTTTAACGACGCGTTGTTGACGTTTAATTCCACACGCCTCGATTACCGGCCCCTCACGCCCGACGACTGGCCGTTCTTTTTAAGCCTGCAACGTGACGATACGGTGATGCGTTTCGTGGCCGACCCGCGCTCTGACGCGCAGCGGATGCAGGATTTCGCGTCGCGCCTGCCGCCCTGGACGCCCGCAAGCACCCGCTGGCTCTGTTTACTGATTAGCGAGAGGCACAGCGGGCAGCCGGTCGGCGTGACGGGCTTTGTGATGCGCGGTGAAGGGATTGCTGAAGTCGGGTTTCTGCTGGCGAGCGCCTTTCAGGGCCAGGGCTACGGCTATGAATCGCTGCGCGCCATCTGCCGCCTCGCTTTTGAGGGTTGCGGCCTGCGGCGTCTGGTGGCGACCGTCACCGGCGGCAATATTGCCTCGAAAAAGACGCTGGAAAAAGCGGGATTTATTCAGGAGGGCACGCTGCGGGAAAGTTACTTTATCGGCGGTCGCTGGCATGACGACTGGCTGTTTGGCCTGCTGGCACGCGACTCTTCACCGGAGAGTTAATTCTGACGCACGGTGGGTGCGCTGGCGCTTACCCACCCTACGCACAAATATATACGCCGGTTTTCACCTGCCGTCTGACCACCTGCCTCCCGTAGGGCGGGTAAGCACAGCGCACCCGCCATGACGCAAAAATAGATACGCCGATTTTAACCCGTAGGGCGGGTAAGCGTAGCGCACCCGCCATGACGCAAAAATAGATACGCCGGTTTCAGCCCGTAGGGCGGGTAAGCACAGCGCACCCGCCGTCTGCCCCCACATGCGACTCCGCCGAAAGACGTTTTTGCTTCCTTGTGCCAGGCTTAAAGAACATAAACCTGCAACAACACAGGGAGACGTATGAAAAAAACAGTGATTATCGCCACGCTTTCCGCGTTACTGGCCCTGCCTGCACTGGCAGAAGAGAAAGGCGGCTTCAAGAACGATGAAGCCCCGCCGCCGCCGCATCAGCTTAAAGAGGGCTACCGCGGCATTACGGACGCCCGCTCGATCGACGTGAAGCAGGCGAAAGAGATGCACGACGGCGCCTCCGTGACGCTGCGTGGCTATCTGATCAAGAAAAAAGGCGATGACGTCTATCAGTTCCGCGATAAAGGCGGTGATATCGACGTGATGATTCCGCATGCGGTTTTTCAGGGCAAAGAGGTCAGCCCGGATGAACTGGTGGGCATCAGCGGTACGCTTGATAAAAAACAGCAGCCGTACCGCATTCGCGTGACGCACTTTCAGAAAGAGTAACCTGCCAGAACGCCTTGCCCGGTTGCGCCGGGCAAGGCAACGCTTTACAGGAACATCCCGCCGGAAACTTCAATCCGCTGCGCGTTCATCCAGCCAAGCTCGTCGCCGATAATAGCCGCTATCGCCGCGCCGATATCATCCGGCAGCCCCACGCGCCCGAGCGCCGTCTGCGAGGCGATAAAACGGTTAAGCTCTTCGTTATCACGCACCCGTCCGCCGCCGAAGTCCGTCTCAATCGCGCCTGGCGCGATAATATTCACCGCGATATTCCGGCTGCCAAGCTCTTTGGCCTGATAGCGCGTCAGCACTTCCATCGCGCCTTTCATTGAGGCATATGCGGAATAGCCCGGCAGCGCAAAACGCGTCAGCCCGCTGGAGACGTTCAGGATGCGTCCGCCGTTATTAATCAGCGGCAGCAGTTGCTGCGTCAGAAAGAACGGCCCCTTGAAGTGAATGTTCACTAACTCGTCAAACTGCGCCTCGCTGAACTCGCCAAACGGCGCATAAATCCCGATACCCGCGTTGTTGATTAAATAATCAAAACTATCGCGCTGCCAGGTCTGTTGCAGTTGCGCCTTCACCTGCGCAACGAATGCCGGGAAGGACGCGCTATCGGCGACGTTCAGCGCCAGTGCTGCCGCTTTCACGCCTTTTTGTTCAATTTCACGCACAACGGCCTCGGCGTCTTCACGCCGACGCTGGTACGTCAGCAAAATGCCAATTCCGCGCTCTGCGAGCTTCAGCGCTGCGTTTTTACCAAGCCCGCGGCTGCCACCGGTGATGATTGCGATACGTTGCGTCATAAATACCTCGTCAGGGTCTGGGTGATGATTAAAAAAGAGCTTATTAGCTGACAACAGAACGATAAAGATCGCAAAATACGCTTTACTGTTTCATATATAACAACAATGAGGGGCAGCGATGGATAAAATTCACGCAATGCGTTTATTCGTGCGAGTGGCGGAACTGGAGAGCTTTACCCGCGCCGCCGAGACGCTGAGCCTGCCGAAAGGCAGCGTATCGCGGCAGGTGCAGGCGCTGGAAAGCGCGCTCGGCACGCGCCTGCTGCACCGCACGACGCGACGGGTGCATCTCACCCAGGACGGCCAGGTCTATTACGAGCGCGCGCGCGATCTGCTCGCGAATCTCGACGAACTCGACGGCTTGTTTCTGCACGATCCGGCGAGCGTCAGCGGGCGGCTGCGTGTCGATATGCCGGTCGCGGTGGCGCAAAACGTGGTGATCCCGCGTCTGCCGGAGTTTCTTCACCACTACCCCGGCATCGCCCTTGAGCTGAGCAGCAGCGACCGGCTGGTGGATGTGGTGCGCGAAGGCTTCGACTGCGTGGTACGCGTCGGCCAGCTGAAAGATTCCGGGCTGGTGGCGCGCCCGCTTGGCAAATTAAGCCAGGTCAACTGCGCCAGCCCGGATTATCTTGCGCGCTTCGGCATTCCTGAAACGCTCGACGATCTCGCTTCGCACGCGCTGGTGCATTACACGCCAACGCTCGGCACGCGTCCGGCGGGCTTTGAAATCGGGCGTGAAAGCGGTAGTGAGTGGATACCAACCGGTGGCGTATTGACGGTCAACAGCACCGAAACCTACCAGGCCGCCTGTTTCGCCGGGCTGGGCATTATTCAGGTGCCGCGCATCGGCGTGCGTGAGGCGCTGCGCAGCGGCAAACTCGTGGAAGTGCTGCCGCAATACCGCGCCGCGCCGATGCCGGTCTCGCTGATTTATCCGCACCGTCGGCACCTCTCACGGCGCGTTCACCTGTTTATGGAGTGGCTGGCGACCGTCATGAAAGGTTACGTTGACTAGCCGCGGGCTATACTTGGAAGCAAGTTGTAAAAAATAAAAGGAATCAACGCTAATGACCACGCCGGAGCAGCCTGCTAAACGCCCGACCGAAGATCTGAAATATCAGCCTGTCCCGCAGTTGGATACGCGCCCCGAGGAGAAAAACGCCGACGATAAACCCGCCGAGGGCGTTATCGGTACGGTGAAACAAAAGGTGGAAAAAGTAGAGCGCCGTCCCGCAGTCGCGCATCTGCTTCGCGCCTTTGAGCGGTTTAACGAACGTATGGGCAACCAGTTTGGTGCCGCGATCACCTACTTTTCGTTTTTATCGATGATCCCGGTGCTGATGGTGTCGTTTGCGGTCGCAGGCTTTGTGCTCGCCTCGCACCCGACCCTGCTTCAGGACATTTTTAATAAAATTCTGCAAAGCGTCAGTGACCCGACGCTCGCCAAAACGCTCAGCAGCAGCATTAACGCCGCGGTGGAGCAGCGCACCACGGTCGGGATTGTGGGCTTTGCCGTAGCGCTCTACTCCGGTGTGAACTGGATGGGCTACCTGCGAGAAGCGATCCGCGCGCAGTTCCGTGACGACTGGGAGCGCGGCGCGGAAGACGACAAAGAGAAATTCTGGGTGAAATACCTGCGCGATTTTATCTCCCTGATTGGGCTGCTGGTGGCGCTGGTCATCACGATGTCGATTACGTCCGTCGCAGGTTCCGCCCAGGAGACGATTATCCGGCTGCTGCATCTGGACGCCATCGGCTGGCTGAAGCCGGTCTGGCATCTGATTGGCCTTGCCGTCTCTTTCTGTGCCAACTATCTGCTTTTCTTCTGGATCTTCTGGCGTCTGCCGCGCCACCGGCCGCGTCGCAAAGCGCTGCTGCGCGGCACCGTGATTGCGGCGATTGGCTTTGAGGTTATCAAAATCATTATGACCTATACGCTGCCGTCGCTCGTGAAATCGCCGTCCGGCGCGGCATTCGGCTCGGTGCTGGGGCTGATGGCGTTTTTCTATTTCTTTGCACGCCTGACGCTGTTCTGCTCCGCCTGGATTGCGACGGCACAGTACAAAGACGATCCGCAAATGCCGGGTAAAAACCCCGCGTAATCCCTCCGTGCGGGCCTGGAAAAACGCATTTTTTCAGCCCGCCGCCTCCCTTTCAGTATAAAAATCCAGGGTGTAACTTTTATTTAACCTAAAACCAGTTTTATCGACTGAATATGAAATTCTGTGAAGCATTTCATAGAAGAGAATAAGCTGGCGCTAAAACTATCCGCTTTTTGCCTGGTTTTTGCGCACTTTCGCGGTGCCGGCTGAATTGAAATGTCGTTTTTGCTGTGGCTAATATGGGGTTTCGACGTGACTACAATAAGAAAATTCTATGCAAGCAACCATCGCCACCAGCATCGACAACGAACACGACGCCGCGCCCGTCAACTCGCGCAGTAAGGTCGTCATCGCCTCGCTCATCGGCACCGCCATTGAGTTCTTCGATTTCTACATTTACGCCACCGCGGCGGTGATTGTGTTCCCGCACATTTTCTTCCCGCAGGGCGACCCGACCGCCGCCACGCTACAGTCGCTGGCGACGTTTGCCATCGCCTTTGTGGCGCGCCCGATAGGCTCGGCCGTGTTTGGCCATTTCGGCGACCGTGTGGGCCGTAAGGTGACGCTCGTGGCCTCGCTGCTGACCATGGGGATTTCCACGGTGCTGATTGGCCTGCTGCCGGGCTATGAATCTATCGGCATTATGGCTCCGCTGCTGCTGGCGCTGGCGCGCTTTGGCCAGGGTCTGGGCCTTGGCGGTGAATGGGGCGGCGCGGCGCTGCTCGCGACCGAGAACGCCCCGGCGCATAAACGCGCGCTGTATGGCTCTTTCCCGCAGCTCGGCGCGCCTATCGGCTTCTTCTTCGCTAACGGCACGTTCCTGCTGCTGTCGTGGCTGCTCACCGACGAACAGTTTATGAGCTGGGGCTGGCGCGTGCCGTTTATCTTCTCCGCCGTGCTGGTGTTGATTGGCCTGTATGTGCGCGTGTCGCTGCATGAAACGCCGGTATTCGCCAAAATCGCCAAAGCGAAGAAACAGGTGAAAGTACCGCTCGGCACGCTGCTGACGAAACATATGCGCGTGACCATACTCGGCACGTTCATTATGCTCGCCACCTATACGCTGTTTTACATCATGACGGTCTACTCAATGACCTTCAGCACCACGCCAGCGGCGCAGGGCGGGCTGGGCTTCCCGCGTAACGACGTGCTGTGGATGCTGATGATGGCAGTGATTGGCTTTGGCCTGATGGTGCCGGTGGCGGGCCTGCTGGCGGATCGTTTCGGGCGTCGTAAGAGCATGATTGTTATCACCACGCTGATTCTGCTGTTCGCGCTGTTTGTGTTCCCACCGCTGCTGGGCTCCGGCAGTGAGGCGATGGTAATGGCGTATCTGTTGATCGGCCTGAGTCTGATGGGGCTGACGTTCGGCCCAATGGGCGCGCTGCTGCCGGAGCTGTTCCCGACCGAAGTGCGCTACACCGGTGCCTCGTTCTCCTACAACGTGTCGTCGATTCTCGGCGCGTCGGTGGCACCGTATATCGCCACCTGGCTGCAGGCGAATTACGGGCTGTTTTATGTAGGGATTTATCTGGCGGCGATGGCGGCACTGACGCTTATCGCGCTGATTGCCACCAAAGAGACGCGCCACCAGTCGCTGTGATGGTGTGCATTTAACGAAAAGGCTGCCCGCGGGCGGCCTTTTTTGTTTTTGGATTTGAGAGCGAAAATGGCGGGTGATTTGACGGCATCCGCCTGGCGGCGGGTGCGCTATGCTTGCCGCCCTACAAACTGAGGCGTATATCTTCTTCAGTAGGGTGGGTAAGCGCCAGCGCACCCACCTTTACGTTATGGCGGGTGCGCTATGCTTACCCGCCCTACAAACTGAGGCGTTTATCTTCTTGAGTAGGGTGGGTAAGCGCAGCGCACCCACCGGCCCATGAAACCCTGTTACTTCTTCATCTGCCCCAGAATCGCGCTGCACTGGTTCTCGCTGCCTTCGGATGGCGAAATCAGCGCCAGCAGCGCCGCGGCGGGCGTCACCAGCGTTGCGAGCGCTGCCGCGACCGCGCCACGCGCAATCAACGGCCCCGGCTTCACGCCGTAATCCGGATCTTTAAAGGTGCCGCGCACGTACAGCGGCGAGCGCAGCGTCACAATGCGCACCCCTTTGCTTTCCGGATTAATGGTGAGATCCAGCCGCTCGTCGGCGAAACTGGTGGTGCCGGTGATGTTAATCAGCGCGTTTTCAGTATCAAACGCGAAAATCTCCGGGCGCGCCACGCCGTTGGTCAGGTTCAGGTTCGCCGCCGCGCAGTTGACCCGCACTTCGTCGTCGCCAAAAATCTGCCCGACGATAAAGTTACCCACGTTCAGCCCCAGAATTTCCATCAGGTTACGGCTGATAACGCCGTCGTTCATCAACAGCTTCAGGTTGCCGTTACTGGTGCCAAGCAGCGACGCTACCGAGTTACCGGTGCCGCGCAGTTTCGCATCGCCGTTCAGCTCGCCAAGCGTGCGCTGCATCAGCTCGACGTCCGGCATCAGCTCTTTGAGCTTCAGCCGTCGCGCCTGAATTTCCGCCGCGCCCTGCATCGGTTGCTTGTCGCCGTCGAGATGGATATTGGCGTCGATAGTGCCGCCCGCCATGCCGAATTTCAGCGGCTTGAGATGCAAATCGCCGTTGTTGAGCACAATGTGGGTGGTGAGATCGCTAATCGGCAGGCGCGTGCTGTGTTCGATACGACGGCCTTTAAAGCGCACATCGGCATCCATCACGTCCCATTTGTTGGTTTCAAAGGTGTCGTGCGGCAGCACTTTATCGCCCGGCTGCGCCGGTTTTTCGCCTTTTTTCTGCTCGGAATTTTTGCTCTTCTCCGCCCCGGCACCGGAATCGACGCCAATCAGCGGGCCGAGGTCGGCAAGCCGCAGCTGGCGCGATTCCAGATCCCCTTCCAGTTTCGGTCGCGGTTTGCGCTGGCTGTAGGTCAGCGAGCCGTGAATATCGCTCTCGCCAATGCGCCCGTTAAAACCGCGATAATCATAGACTGAGCCTTTGTCGCTGTTGATTTTAGCGACCAGCCGGCCATCCGTTTCAAACGGTGGCGTATCGGGCAGCAGCACGCCGGTCAGCTCATAGAGATCGCCCAGCGAATTCCCCGCGAATTTCAGCTGTAAATCGACGCCGCCCATGTTCATCGGATCGTTAACCGTCCCGACAAACGCCACGCGGGTGTCGCCGGAGCGCAAATCGGCCTGCACCGGGAACGGCGTGCCTTCACTTTTCAGCGCCAGCATCCCGCCGATTTTCCCGCTGCCGCGCAGCGGCTGATCGTTATAGGTGCCGCGCGCCTTGAGGCCGAAGACATAGTCGCCAACCTTATCGTTCCCTTTTTTGTCTTTGTCACCGGTCACTTCGTTAAACGGCAGCGGTTTGCCAAGCGGATCGATGAGGATCTCCACATCGGCGCGGCTGACGTTATCGTCCACCCGCACGCGACCCTGATCGAAGAGAATATTGTCGAGCCGGAAAGACCAGGAGGACGGCTGCTGCGCCGCTTCGCCTTCGCTCTGCTTCATGTCGAACGTCCAGTTATTGGTCTTTTCCGACAAACGAATCAGCTGTGCGTCCGGCTTCTGGAATTTAATCCACGGTAGGTAAACCGTTTTGGTGAGCAGCGCCAGCGGGGCGAGCGTCGCCTCAACGCGAGGCAGATGGATCATGGTGACTTGCGGAATATCCGGCGGGTTGCCGAGCACAACATCTTCAGCATGTACGTGCGGCCAGGGCACCCAGCTTCGCCAGCCGGGTTCGTCTTTATTACGCTCCCACACCACGCCCAGATCGCCACGTATGGCAAAGGGGCGGTTAAGCTCCGTGGAGACCTTCTGGTTGATGGTCGGCTTAAGCCGATTCCAGTCAAACGTCGCGATAATGATGATGGCGACCACGACCAGCAACAAGAAAACCCCTGCTACCACGCTGATAATTTTGGTTGTTTTTGTCATCCTCACACCTCGTCCTGATGATGCCTGCCTCAACTAAAGATAGTTGACGAAAGCGCAAAGCTCATCAGGAGAGTCTGAGTATTACCGTTTCCAGCGTTTCGAAAGACACCGGGCGCGAGAGAAAATAGCCTTGCGCGGCCAGCGCAGGCGACTGTTGCACATCCTGCCACTCTTCCAGCGTTTCCACGCCTTCAACAATCACGCCTTCGCAGTAGTGATTCATCAGTTGCAGCAGCATGGTGAACAGATTGCGGCCTTCGCTGCTCTGACGCAGCATGATGAACAGATCGCGCGCCACTTTGATGTAGTCATAACGGACTTCGTTGAGCGCTGAGAAATTCGCCATGCCGGTGCCGAAATCGTCCAGCCACAGCGGGCCAAATTCGCAGAAACTCGCGAACGTCGAGTCTTGCGGCAGGCTGATGTGCTCTACCAGTTCAAAGCGCACCCACGGCAACGCTTCCGTTAACGCGCGGATTTTCGGCATGTCGCGCATCGCCATGAGCGTCGGGCCATCCACGTTCACGGAGGCGAGAATGTTATTTTCTGTGAAAAACGGCGCGCGCGATGACAGCACCTGTAGCTGCTCTTCAATGACGTCCACGCGATAGCGTACCGGCAGCCCCGCGAAATAGCGGTCGGGCGCGATGCGGCGCGAGGGATCGCTCGGGTGCGTGACGATAGTCAGCAACTCAACCGCCAGCAGACGCCCGTCGGTGCGGTAAATCGGCTGATAGGTGTAGGTGCGCTCGCATTGCAGCCAGTAACGCCGCTCTTGCAGGCTTTCGACACTCGCCGACGGCAGCGCCAGCCGGTGAGTGACCTGTTTTAAATTCATGGTAAAGGGTCCTGTGATGTGAGGGTTTACCGGACTCGTCCTGGAATTATCGGCGCTGCGGTTGAGAACTTTATGCACAGTTGTCCGACCCGTAGGGTTATAAAGAATAATGCTTTTCTTCAGAAACAGGGGCACAGCTCAAAAAATAATGGAACAGCGTTTTAAAAGATTTGACTGCGCGATCGCGGCGGCACACACTAATGCCCATCTTCTCGTTTTCAGGTGAGTCACTATGTCAGAGCACAAGATTGCCGTGATTGGCGAATGCATGATTGAACTGTCGGAAAAAGGCGCGCAGATGAACCGCGGCTTTGGCGGGGATACGCTCAACACCGCGGTCTATATCGCCCGTCAGGTAAGCCCGCAGGCGCTGTCGGTGCATTATGTCACCGCGCTTGGCAAAGACCCGTTCAGCCAGCAGATGCTCGATGCCTGGCAGGCCGAAAACGTGCACACCGAACTCACGCAGCGTATGGATAACCGTCTGCCAGGGCTCTACTACATCGAAACCGACGAGCGCGGCGAGCGCACCTTCTGGTACTGGCGCAACGAGGCCGCCGCGAAGTTCTGGCTGGAGAGCGACGAGGCCGACGCCATCTGCGCGCAGCTGGCGCACTTTGATTATCTCTACCTGAGCGGCATTAGCCTGGCGATTTTAAGCCCGCACAGCCGTGAAAAACTGCTCGGCCTGCTGAAAACCTGCCGCGCCAACGGCGGTAAAGTGATTTTCGATAATAACTACCGCCCGCGCCTGTGGGCGAGCCGTGAAGAGACGCAGCAGGTTTACCAGCAGATGCTGAGCTGCACCGATATCGCCTTCCTGACGCTGGATGATGAAGACGCGCTGTGGGGCGAGAAGCCGGTTGATGAGGTCATTGCGCGCACCCAGGCGGCGGGCGTGCGTGAAGTGGTGATTAAGCGTGGTGCCGAATCGTGCCTTGTCGCGGTGGCGGGCGAAGCGCTGTGCGAGGTACCTGCGGTGAAATTACCGAAAGAGAGCGTCATCGACACCACCGCCGCAGGCGACTCGTTCAGCGCCGGTTATCTGGCGGTGCGTCTCACCGGCGGCAGCGCCGATGCGGCGGCAAAACGCGGCCATCTGACCGCCAGCACCGTGATTCAGTATCGCGGCGCGATAATCCCGCGCGAGGCGATGCCGCGCTAAACCTGACGTCTTCGACGAGCCCGGCCTGCGCGCCGGGCTTTTTATTTCCGCCGCGCATAAAAAACCCGGCCGGAGCCGGGTGATGATTAATTGCTTTTGTCAGCGGGAGGCGGAATGTCGGTGACATCCGGGCGCGCGTCATCTGGTGCAGGCGCGGCGGCGACAGGCGTCATAATGCGGTTCCAGGTCTCCTGAAGCGCCTTCACGCTGTACTCTTCCTCACCCTTCGGTTGCAGCAGAATAAGCGCCATCTCCTGCGAGAGTTGCTGGCGTAAATCCTGGTTCAGCTCCGCGGCGGTCAGGTTATTAAGGAAGCTCTGACGCAGGTTCTGGTACTGCTCCGGCGCGATATCTACCACCTGATTTTGCAGCGAACGCATCCGCTGGTTGATAAGCACATCGGTATCGGTGCGCGCATAGGTGGCGAACAGCTTCTGTAGCTCCAGTTTTTTCTGGGCAATCAGCGCGTTGAATTCATCCACCGACAGGCCGTTTTCGCGCACGTTCGCCAGCTCGCGGGCGATAAGCGCCAGGTTGCTGTCGAGCTTATCATTCGGCGATTCAACGTTAATGGCGCACTGGGCGCGCTGGAACAGCACGCGGCAGTCAAAGCCGATGCCGATATCTTTGATGTTGTTCTTGCTCAGGTTCTGCTGAACGTGCCAGAACAGCGCCTCGCGCGCCAGATCCGCACGCCAGTAGCGCTGCAGCGCAGAAGATTCGCGGATCGGCTGCCACGGGTTATCCCACATAATGGAGAGACGATCCTGGCGCACGCTGTCGGTCATGATAGCGACCGGCTCGCGACGCAGCGGCGACAGCGTCGGCACCGGGGCCGGAGTCTCACGCTTGCCTTTCAGCTCGCCAAAGGCTTTGTTGATCTGCTCCGCCACCGCGCGGCTGTCAACGTTGCCGACCACGATAAGCGTCATGGCGTCCGGGGTGTACCACTTCTTGTAGTAAGCGTCGAGCTGTTTGGCGTCTACCGGCTGTTTCAGGTCGACGGACGGATCGTGGCCCAGCAGCGTCGAGCCTTTCAGGCGCTGACGCCACCAGCCATCCTGCGTGTCCGGCCAGGTGGCGACCATATCCTGGGTTTGCAGGGCTTTGGTGATGCTTTCCGGCGTAATGGCGACCCGCCCGGCGGTATCGGAGAGATATGTCAGCGCTTCTTTCAGCAGGTCGTTGCGGTTATTCGGCAGGCTCAGGTTAAACAGCGTGTAATCGTAAGAAACCACGACCGGCGGCATCGGGCGTTTCGGATCGATGCTCTGCTGCCAGAGAGAACGCGCCTGCACCGCCTGTAGGCTCCCGCTCTGGGTGAGCGCCAGACGCGGCAGAAAACGGGTATAGCCGCTCTGCTGGGTGTTTTCAGCCAGCGACCCGGTGTTAACGGTCAGGCGAATTTCAATGCGGTCGCTCGGGCGCTGCGGCGTGGAGAGGATTTGCCACTGAAACCCATTGCTCAGCGTGCCCTGTTGCCAGGCCGGGTCGGGCTGGAGCGGTTCTGCCTGCACGAGGCTGGCGGCGGCCATCAGTAAACCGCCAGCGATAAGTCGAATTCTTGTGCCCTGCATGTGTACCCCTGATCAACATTCCTGGTTAAAAACAGTCAAATGGCGACAAAAGGCTGCTGTGGCCCGTCGCCAAAGATAGCGCTTAAACTTTTCGTTAGACCGCAAAAAAGCGGAAATGTCGCGCAATAGAGTGAAATAAACGTTAATTATGCGCAGGCACCCGCCGCCAGAGCAAGCAGCGGCGGGCTAAAGAGTGAGATCAGGAGGAGATTTGCTGCGTTTTAGCGGCAGAATTCTTGTTATTCAGCGTGTCATTAAGCTGTTTTTCATCGAGCTCTTTCACCCACTTCGCAACCACAATCGTCGCCACGCCGTTACCAACCAGGTTGGTTAACGCACGCGCTTCCGACATAAAGCGGTCGATACCGAGAATGAGCGCAAGCCCGGCCACCGGCAGATGGCCCACGGCGGAAATGGTCGCCGCCAGCACGATAAATCCGCTGCCCGTCACGCCTGCCGCGCCTTTTGAGGACAGCAACAGCACTACCAGCAGCGTTATCTGATGGAAAATATCCATATGGCTGTTGGTCGCCTGGGCGATAAACACCGCCGCCATCGTCAGGTAAATGGAGGTGCCGTCGAGGTTAAACGAGTAGCCGGTCGGGATAACCAGCCCCACCACCGATTTGCGACAGCCCAGCTTTTCCATTTTATCGAGCATACGCGGCAGCGCGGATTCCGAAGACGACGTGCCAAGCACGATCAGCAGCTCTTCACGGATATAGCGAATGAATTTGAAAATGTTAAAGCCAGTGGCGCGAGCGATGCTGCCCAGCACAACCACCACGAACAGAATACAGGTGATGTAGAAGCAGACGATCAGTTGGCCGAGCTGTACCAGCGTGCCGACGCCATATTTACCGATGGTGAACGCCATCGCGCCGAACGCGCCGATGGGCGCGAGACGCATGATCATATTGATGATGCCGAAAATGACCTGCGAGAAGCTTTCAATGACGTTGAAAATCAGCTGACCGTTGCGGCCCAGACGGTGCAGCGCAAACCCAAACAGTACCGCGAACAGCAGTACCTGCAGAATGTTGCCGCTGGCGAACGCGCCGATCACGCTTGAAGGGATAACATCCATCAGGAAGGCGACGATGCCCTGCTGCTGCGCCTGCTCGGCGTATACCGCGACGGCTTTAGCGTCGAGTGTCGCCGGGTCAACGTTCATGCCCGCGCCCGGCTGGACAAGGTTCACAATCACCAGACCGATAATTAGCGCAATGGTACTGACGATTTCGAAATAGAGCAGCGCGACCGCGCCCGTACGCCCTACCGCCTTCATGCTTTCCATACCCGCGATGCCGGTCACGACGGTACAGAAAATCACCGGCGCGATAATCATTTTAATCAGCTTCACGAAGGCGTCGCCCAGTGGCTTCATCTGTGCGCCAAGCTCCGGGTAGAAGTGACCGAGCAATATCCCGATGGCTATTGCAGTCAAGACCTGAAAATAGAGGCTTTTGAAAAGAGAGCGTTTCATAGGGGTGTCCTTGAAGGCAATAACCACAGGAATTGTGTGTTAAAATCCCGCCTGCAGCGCTAAAAGTAACACCCGTAAAACATGTCAGATATATCAGAGCATCAAATTGGAAACATAAATGTTAAGATTTATGAGCTGAAACGCGTCAGCTCATGATGCCTTACACCTTTTGCAGCGACGTCACGGCGCTGTCAGCCACGCGTCTTCAAACGCCGCAGGCGTCGCCGCCTTGCCGAAAAGATACCCCTGGCCCACCGTCACGCCCGCGTTTAACAGCCAGTCACGCTGTGCCTCGTTCTGAATGCCTTCCGCCACCAGTTCAAGGTTAAGCTTTTTCGCCATGCTGATGATGGCCGCGACCACGCTGTCATCGTCCGGCAGGTTATCAATAAAGCTCTTATCGATTTTGAGGCTGTCCACTGGCAGCGCTTTCATTTTCTGTAGCTGGCTAAGGCTCGAATACCCCATGCCGAAATCGTCCAGCGCGATGCGCACGCCCGCCTCGCGCAGGGGGCGCAGAATGGCGATGGCGGCTTCGGTATCGTCAATACGCTGGCTTTCCGTCATCTCCAGAATCAGCGTGCCGGGCGCAATGGCGTAGCGTTCCAGTCGTTGCAGCATCGTTTGTACTAGATCGCGTTTTAACAACTGCAATGACGACACATTCACCGACAGCGGCAGCATAATGCCGTGCGCCTGCCAGCGCGCCAGTAACTGACACGCCTCGTCCAGCACCCAGTCGCCCACGGTAACGATAAGCCCGCTCGACTCAATGTTATCAATAAGCCCTACCGGTAACGTCCACTCGCCATCCGGCTGGCGCTCGCGCAGCAGCGCTTCGGCACCCACAATATTGCCGTTGCGCATATCCACCTGCGGCTGCAGCCAGACGGCGTACTGGCGGCGCGCCAGCGCATTTTGCATCGCGCTTTCCTGCGCGCTCACCGGGGATTCGCCGAAAAACGCCACCTGATTGACGCCGCTGCGCCGGGCGTCCAGCGCGGCGGAAATCGCGCTCTGATAAAGCGTCGAGGCGCTCTGGCGGCCATCGAACATCGCCACACCAATACTTGCCGCGCACGCTGGCGCGCCGCTGTCCGACTCCGGCGGTTCGTTAAGGGCCGCCAGCAGCTGTTGCGTCAGCGTCACCGCGTGTTCCGGCGTTTTTACGCCGTGCGCGATAATCGCGAAATCGTCCTGGCTTATCTGCGCCAGCACCATCCGCGGCGTCAGTACCGAGCGTAGCTTCTCAACGCGCGCGCGCTGGAGCGCCTCGCGCTGCGATTCATCAATATCACGCAGCGGCTCACAAGCCACATACAGCAACGCGGTCGCACCGCCGCTCGCGACGGCCTGCTCAAGCAGTGCGACGAGCAACGCCTGGTTCGGCAAACCGGTGAGCGGGAAACGAGTGCCGCTGGTGCGCGCCTCGTCGAGCTGTTGTGCAAGCGCCTGCTGGTTGCGGTTATAAGTGCGCACCAGCATACCGATCTCATCATCCTTATGCAGACGCGGAATAGTGAGCTGATGATGCGCCAGTTCATGCGCGTCCAGCGCGTTCAGCGTGCGTGTGATATCACGCAGCGGGTGCAGGATCAGGCGGTTGATGCACCAGGTGATCGCCACCGAGAGGATCAGCGCCAGCAGCAGGAAGGTGGTCAGCAGGGTCGAAATCGCATTGATGATAAAGCGGTACATCCGCCAGGAGTCGGCCTGCAACACCAGATAGGCGAGCGGCTGCGGGTTGGCGGGCCGCTCCAGCGAATAGAGCGGCAGGGAGATCTGCACCGGCAGCTCAAAGACGCGGGCGAGCGTCACCGGAATCGGGCGCTCAGGCGTAAAGCGCATGCGCAACGCCTGGAACTGGTTAGGCAACACGACATCCGCGCGGCTAATCACGCCGGCGGGTTTAATTTCGCGAAGGATCGCCTCCGCTTCCGGAATATTGGCTTTCAGAATGGCCGCAGAGAGCGGCTGGCGCACCGAGCGGGCGATGCTCTCCATCTGCATGGCGGTGTGGTAGCGATGCGACTGCACGAAATGAAACAGCAAAACGACGCTGAAAATAAAAAGAAAAAAGACGGAAACGGCCGAAACCATCGCCATCTGTTTTATCGTGAGGGAACGACTGACTCGCAACTTGATTCTCCACTGATGCCACTGCCCGCATGATAATCACTCATAATTATCATTGCGGGCGGGAGTATACTGCATTGTTGTGGAATTTAACCGCGCGGGCGGGCCGAACGCGCATTAATCTTATTACCGGTCGGCGTACGGTGTCAGCGTCTGCGGCGGCATATCCATATCGCCCTGCCAGCCGCCCTGCGAGTAGCGGATAAACAGCGAGAAATTGCTCGGCGTGTAATCCTTCGCCTGCTGAATATCAATGGCGGCACCCACCGACCAGTTTGAAGTAATGCGTCTTTCAATCAGCGCGTTGGCGGTATAACCCCAGCCGCTGCTGCTGCTGCCTTCTTCCAGCGCGTCCTTGTCGGCGTAACGGCTTAACGCCGGATTTTGCGCGTTTATCACAGGCGTCGGGATAAGCCCCGACAGCGGATAGCGGCGCTCGGTCTTCGTGCGGGAGTGCGACCACGAGCCTGACGCCCCAAGCTCCCACGACCAGTTTTCCGTTCTCATCCGCCAGGCGACCGGCACCGCGAAAGAGACGTACTCCTGCGGGCTGTAGTAGCCGCCCTGGCCTAAAGAATAACCGCTCAAATCTTTCTCATAGTGCCACACCATGTTGTTGAGCCCAATGGTGAGGCGCTGATTATTTTCGTTAATCAGCTTGTAGTAATAGCCGCTCATCCAGCGCACCCGCCAGTTATCAGCGACATTTTTGCCGGTGAGCTGATCGGCGTTAAGACTGGCCCAGACGCCGTGCGCCTCGCCGCGATCGTAGCTGAGGCTCGCCCCGCCGCCGGTGGCGCGCACGCCGCCCCACGTCGTGCCGGTATTAGAAGGCGCGTCGCGCTGCCCGCCAAAAGCCAGCATGGAGCTCGAAATCGGACGTCGATGCGCGTTCAGCGTGTAGCCAATCGGCCCCAGATCGCTGCTGTAGCTTAAGCCGCCCACCACATCGACAACATCAAAGCCTATCGGCGTGGTGCCGATATCCATATCCCAGGTGTCGTTGCGCCAGCCCGCCGCCACGCTCACGCCGGAGGCGCGCTGTTTCGCGTTGCCGTAACAGGGCGTTTCGGCGCAGGTGCCCCAGGTTTCGCTATAACTGTTGCCGCTAAAGCTGCCCGGATTCATGTTCACCGCGTCGGTACGCAGGAACAGCCGGCCGTCGCGCAGCGGCGCATCCACCTGCAACATCGTGGTGTTCGCTTTCAGATCCGAATACCCCGGCGTACCGCTGGAGCCCCAGTAGTCGTGCTGGAGCGTGACGTTTAAGTCCTGCTGGCGATAGAGATCCGCCGCATCGCCGCGCACGCTGCGTTTCAGCCAGTCGTCGCTGGCGTCGTTGCGGGTAAGCCGCGTGAAGGCGTCGTTATCACCGGGCCGCGTCGGGGTGATGCCGGAGGCGACCATCGCATCGCGATACGTCTGCAACGCCTGCTGCGGCTGCCCGTTCTGACGCTGAAAGCGCGCCGCGTCGCGCAGTACCAGCGCGCTTTCCTGCGAAGGCGGCTGCGTTTTCGCAGTAGCGGCAAGCACCGCGAAAACCTGCTGCGCACGCGCCGTGTCGCCAAGCGCCGCTTCGGCATTGGCAATGCGCCGCTGCGTGCCCGGCGAGCGCGGTTCACCGCCTGCGGCAGGCGTTTGCAGCGCCGCGAGCTGCTCGCGCGCCGCCGCGTTATCGCCTTGCGCAATCAGCACTTCCGCAAGCCCCAGCCGCGCCTCTTCGCTGGCGGGCGAGCGTGTTAATACCGTCTGGTACTGCGCGCGCGCCGTGGCGTTATCGCCGCGCTGCTGCGCCCAGTCGGCCAGCGTTAAATCGATACGGTCTGAAGGCGGCTGCTGGCGTAACAGCGCGATGGCCTGCGCCTCCTGACCGCTGTCGCGCAGACGGTTGGCCGTCTCCATCAGTTCATTGGTCTGTAAACGCTGCGACAGCTCAAGAATATTCGGCGTCCATTTGTCGCGCGCCAGCGTATTGAGGTGGCTTAGTGCGGCGCGCTGACGATCGCTGCCGGAGAGATAAAGCCCGTAGGCATATACCTGCTCCGGGTCGCTCGGCTTACGCTGCGCCAGTTGGCCCATCACGGTATCAGCGTCGCGGCGCTGACCGGCGGAAGCCAGATCGTTTGCCAGCCGGTAGGTTATCCAGACACTGTCCGGGTCGAGCGCCAGACGCTGGCGCTGCACTGCGGCGGCGTCGGCGAAGCGCCCTTCGGCCTCCAGCGCGGCGGCCTGCTGCTCAAGGCGATCGTTCGTCATACTGCGTTCGATATCGTCAATGCTGCGCCGCTGGCTGGCGGAGAGCGTGGCGATAAACGCTTCGGCGCGCTCCGGCGACTGACGACGGTAAAGATTCGCAAGCCCCCGCACCGCGTTGCTGTTGGTGTTATCCATGCGCAGCGCCTGCCGGTAATAGCGCTCGGCCGCCGCGTCGTCTTTCTTCGCCACGGCGACGTCGCCCAGGCCAAGCACCGCGTAGCTGTCGGTGTTATCCACCGTCGCGGCCTGCTGATATTTCTGCTGCGCCTGCGCCAGATTGTTGGCTTTCAGCGCCGCGTCGCCCTGCTGTATTAACAGCCAGTAGCGGTTCACCTGTAACAGGCTCTGCCAGCGACCGCTGTTGGGGCTGTTCGGATCCTGTTTGAGCGCCTGCTCCAGCAGCGGCACGGCGCGCGCGCGGTTGCCCTGCTGAGAATACGCCTGCGCCAGCGCGCCCAGCGCTTCGCTGTCATTCGGGTTCGCTTTTACGGCGCTGGTCAGTTCCGAAACGGCTTTGGCGCCCTGGCCCTGCTCAACGCGCGCGATGCCCTGCATTCTGGCGCGATAAGCCGGATCGGCGAGTTTAGTTTGCTGTTCAGCGAGCAGCCCTTTGGCTTTATCGGCGGTATCACCGCTGCTGAACACCTGTAAGAAACGCTCCAGCGCGGCGACACTGTCGTCGCTTGCGGGCATACCCTGAATCTGCTGATACCAGAGGTCTGCCGCCGTTTCGCGCCCGCCGCCCGATTTCGCCATCTGCTCCAGCACGCTGAAACCCTCCTGCTGGCGGTTGGCGGAAAAGAGCTGTAGCGCAAGCTGCGTGCGTAGCTGGTCATTGCCCGGCGCGCGGTCGTTTAGCGCCTGCATCTGGCGGATGGCCTCGTCACGCCGCGCCGGATCTTTTGCGACCAGCGCCCAGTATTCAACGGCCAGATCGCCATCCGGCGGCGCGCCGTTAAACAGTTTTTGATACGCCGCCAGCGCTTCCTGCGTATGCCCTGTCGTGCCGAGCAGACGCGCCTGTTGCAGTTGCTGACGCCCTTCCGGGGAGGCCAGCGCAAGCGTGATGCGTGCCTGTTGATACGCTGAAGATTGCGGAGCGAGCTTGCCTAAGCGCGCAAACTGCTGTTGCGCGCCCGCGTTATCGCCCTGACGCAGCAGATAACGCATTTTGGCGGCGATAAAATCCGGATCGTCCGGGTTCATCAGCTCAAGACGGTAGAGCGACTGGCGCACCAGATCATCCCGTTTGGCCGTTTCGCCAAGCCGCACCTGTTCGAGCAACTGCTGTCGGATATCCGTCTGCGCCTGCGCCGGCCCGCTGAGGGCGACGCCGAGCGCCAGCGCGGTGATACTTAACGCGAACTTGTGCATGACTCTCCCCAGGCGGGTTGCAGCTCACCGTCAACGGTGAAGCGGAAACGGTGTTCATCCCATCCCTGGCCAAACAGGGTTAATACATAGCTAAAGTAGGCGTCCTGCTGCGGATAGTTGTCCGCCACGCGCTGGCGTTGCAGCGCCTGGATATCGCGGTTTTGCAGGAACGGCAGCAGCGCGGCGGAGAAGCCCACCGGCCCGTTGCCCTGGGTTTTACCGTCGATAACACGTACTTTTTCCGGCGGCACGCCCGCTTTGATTGTGGCGGTTTCCATCGGGCTGAGTTTTTTGAGCAGCGGCGCCTGCTGTTCATCCGCCGGGTTCATCATGCCGACCCACAGATAAACGCGAATGGCGTCGTAGCTGCCAATCAGCGGTTTTTGCGGTGCCGCAGGTTTCATCACCCAGCCTTTCTTCGCCTCATAGCTCACCCAGTCCGGCGAAAAGCCCTGCGGGGCCGTTTCCAGCAGCAGGCGCAGGTTGGTATCGCGGATGGTCGTCCAGGGTTTGCCGTAACGGGTGAAATAGCGCGCCAGCTGCGGCGGCATATAGCTCGGGTTAAAGCGCCAGAGCGTCGGCTCGGCAAAGCTCACTTTACCCGGCAGCAGCATGTCGCCAAGCGCGGGCACGTTCACCACTTCTTCTTTGGCGATGCGGTCCAGCAGCGCTTTGCCGGTGTCGCTGTAGCGCGGCTCTTTCCACAAGCGTCCCGCTTCAAGCAGGCTCCAGGCTATCCACAGATCGGCGTCGGAAGCGGAATTGGTGTCGAGCACCGTCCATTCGTCCGGCCCTTTCATGCCCCACAGCCAGGCGGGCAGCGTGTTTTTCAGCGAGCCTTGCGCAAGATTATTTTCCGTCCACTGAAGAATGTTATCGAACGCCTCGCGGTCGTTGGCCGCGAGGGCGAAGAACAGCGCGTAGCTCTGCCCTTCGGACGTCGTGATTTTGCGTGGATCGCTTGGGTCAATCACGCGTCCTTCTTCGCTGATGTAGCCGCCTTTGAAGCGGTCCCAGTCAGCCCAGCCACAGGCGGCATGGGCTGAAACGGTCGCCAGCAGCAGCCCCGCCGCAAGCCATCTGCACAGATTCTTCATGACGCGTTACTCATGGTTGCCCGGATCAAGACGGCGGCGGCTCAGGATACGCAGCAGACGCCACAGCACCCACGCCAGCAGCACGACGCTGATGGCCGCGAAAATCGCCAGCAGGATCGGGTGGTTCGCCAGCGCATACCAGATACGATCGAACCACGGCAGGTGGCCCACGTAGTAAACATCACCCACGCGCAGGCTGTTCACGCCCGATTCACGAATAATCGAGACCGAGCCATACATCGCGGCGCGTTTACCGCTGTCGTTGAGCGCGTCGTTGAGCAGCTCATAACCGCGCGGGCTGTCGGCCAGCAGCGCGACGACGCTGCGCTGATCGTGATACGGCGACTGGAAGCCCACGACTGCGGCCATTGGCCCGGAAGAGGTGATTTCCGTTTGCACCTGCGGCTGACGGTCGCGGTCGTCGGTATCGATAAGCGTCACGTCGCGCGTCGGGGTTTTCACCCAGCTTTGCGTGGCGTTCACCAGCATATCGATGCGTTTTTCATCTTTCAGCGACGCGGGCAGCGTACCGATCACCAGAATGTCGGCGTCTTTATTCTGCATGTCGCCGCCCTCGTTGGTGATGGTGAGGTTAACCGCCGGGAAACCGGTCTGCGCGCCGATAGTGCCTGCGGTGTCCAAAAGCGTCGTGAGCTGCGCCGGGTTCGGCTGTTTCGGCATCACGATAAGCGTATCGGAGAGATCCGCCATCCGGCTGAACGGGAAACCCGCGTTGGCGAAAGAGCGCAGATCCGGCATCGCGATAAAGTGATGATAGTTGGAGAAATCCAGCGTGGAATCATCGCCTATCACTACGCGGTTCGGCACCGTCTGGAAGGTCACGCAGTTGTCCAGCGTGCCGCCTGGCAGCGGGTTGGTATAGTTGAAATCAAACCGCAGCTGGTTCGCCGCGCCGAGGCGCAGCGTCGGCAGCGTCACTTCGGTTTTGCCGTCCAGCAGCCCCTGCAACAGCGGCAGACGCAGCAGCAGACGGTTGGTTTCATCTTTCGGCAGCAGGTTGAAAGATTGCAGGAACTGGTTGTTCAGGCTGATATCCATGCGCGAGTTATCGCGCGTGGCGGGCGACGTATAACGATAATTCAGACGCATATCGATGCCGTTGCTGCGCAGCAGATAGAGATCCGGCGGCAGGTTAAGCGTCAGCGAAATCGGGCTCGGCTCAAGGCCGGTCGCCTGTAACTGCTCTTCATAGCCTTTCAGCTCGCCAAACGTCACGGCGCGATCGGTACGCACCCAGTTCGGCGCATCGTAAGGCTGGCGGGCCAGCAGCGGTTTGACCTCGCCCACTTCGACGCTGTCGCCACGGAACAGCAAACTGCCCTGCGCGATGCCTTTGGCGGCCTGGAGTAAATCTTTATCGTCGCGTCCTTCAATCACCAGCAGTTTCACCCACGGGCTTTGCGGGTGGCTCATCATGCGCACCATCGGGCCTTTGGCTGGCGGCAGGTCGCGCAGGAAGTCCGGGCGTTTATCGTTGGTGGCGAAGACGATCGCATGGCGCGTGGGGAGCTGGTTATAGAGCACCGGGAAGCGCTGACCGCGCCAGCCGGAGCGGGAGCCAAACCACGAAGAGACAATACTCGCGGCCTGCTGGGTCGCAAGATCCGGCGCGGCGGCGAAGACCATCGGCAGCTCCAGCGGACGGTTATCGCGCGAATCAAAAAACGGCACCGGGAAGTGCGACAGATCGTTTTGCAGCTGCAGCGTCTGGAAGGTGAGATTCAGGGCGCTGTTGCGTCCGATATCCATCCACAGCGTGTTGCTGGCCTGGTTTTCGCAGACGTCGCGATAGTGGCCGACAAACTCCAGGCGCACGCGGTTGAAATCGCTGACGTACAGCGGATCGATAGGCACCTGGGCGGTGGTTTTCTTGCCGAGCTGCTCTTTGGTCACCGGCAGCACATCCATCAGCTCATCGTTCAGGTAAACCTTCAGCTGTGACTGCACCGGCAGCAGCGACGGCGACGGGGTGTAGGTCAGGTTCAGCGTCGCTTTCGAGATAATTTCATCGCTGCGCATCCCGAACTCGACAAAACCGTCCGGGCGGGTGCCTTTCAGAACCATGCTGCCTGGCGGCGGCGCGATGCTGGCGAAACTCAGCGTAACGTCGCGCGCGGGCGCGCCGTCCTGAACCACGGGCGCGCCAGCGCCTTCCACGCCCGGCATCACCTGGCCGAGCACCGCGCCTTCCGTCGCAGGCGCAGGCTCGGTGCCCGCGACAGGCGGCGTGGCGGGCGTTAACGCCTCGGTGCGCGCAGGCGTGGCGGTCATAACGCCTTCAGTCGCAGGCGCGACCACAGGCGCAGTCGGCGCGGCGGTGGCGTTCGGATCGTTAGTGGCTTCAGGCGCGCCGTAGGCACCGGGCAACAGGCTCATTCCCACTGCCACAGCGCACATCCAGGAGAGTTTTCTTTTCATCGCATATTCATCATTGTTGAGCCATAACCGGGAGCGCACGCTCCCCCAGCGCCGTCCGCTCCGGACGACGGGGGATAAACGACACTATCCAGGAAACCAGCGTGGTAAGGGTGCGAAAGACAATTTTAAGTGACGCTGGCGCGAATTCCGCCAGGTGGCGATAGCCTCTGAAACCGAGCTTGAGGATATCGAGCATGCTTTCCAGCGGTTTGTCTTCCGGGAAACTGTCCTGCCAGAGCGCCCAGGTGTCGGCGCGCGCGAAGGTACACTGTACAAAATCGATGTGCTGGCGCGTGGTCAGGCCGTCGAGGTTAAGGCCGATTTCGTCGCCGAAGACGCGTACCACTTTCGCCGGGAAGACATACTCCTGCGCGCCGCGTTTCATCAGCAGGTTCACTTTTTGCCCCTGTAACCACTGCGCCCCGCCGTGCACCTTAATGCCGAGGCCACCGTCGGAGTAATCCTGCACCGTACAGGAGAAGAGGTGACCGTCTTCACGGGCAATCGCCGCCGGCATCACCATCTCGACACGATGGGAGCGGCGCACCTGTTTACTTTCCACCGACACCGCCACCGCGCCGCCGAGGATAATCAGGTTGTAGAAGACCCACACGATACTCACGATAACCGTCAGCATTTCATTGGCCGGACCGTAGAAATAACGCCAGACGCCGACCAGCACGCCGAGCAGGTTGATCAACACCAGCATCAGATACGGACGTGAAATCACCCAGTCCACGTACTCTTCTTCCACCAGCCCGCCTTTGGCGGTGACGTTAAATTTCCCTTTATGCGGGTTGAACAGCGCCACCATCGTGGGCCGCGTAATGTACCAGGCGAGCACCGTTTCGTAGATTTCACTCCAGAACGAGTGGCGATATTTGCCCTGAATTTTGGAGTTCGTCAGGCTCGCGTGCGCCATGTGCGGCAGCACAAACAGCGCAATCATCAGCGCGGGCGCGTAGATGATGTAGGCGTGCAGCAACAGGAACGCCAGCGGCGCGGTCAGGAAGATAAGCCGCGGCACGCCGGAGAGGAAGTGCAGCATCGCGTTGACGTAGCACAGCCGCTGGCCGAGCTTAAGCCCTTTACCAAAGAGCGGGTTATCGAGACGGAAAATCTGCACCATGCCGCGCGCCCAGCGGATGCGCTGGCCGATATGCGCCGACAGGCTTTCCGTCGCGAGCCCCGCCGCCTGCGGAATACGCATATAGGCGGAGGTGTAGCCGCGCCGGTGCAGACGCAGCGACGTGTGGGCGTCTTCGGTGACGGTTTCTACCGCGATGCCGCCGATTTCATCCAGCGGGCCGCGGCGGATCACAGCGCAGGAGCCGCAGAAAAAGGTCGCGTCCCACATGTCGTTACCGTCCTGCACCAGCCCGTAAAACAGCGTTCCTTCGTTCGGCGTTTTACGAAAACGCCCGAGGTTGCGCTCAAACGGGTCCGGCGAGAAGAAGTGGTGCGGCGTCTGCATCATCGCGAGTTTTTTATCTTTCAGGAACCAGCCGAGCGTCAGTTGCAGGAAAGAGCGCGTCGGGACGTGGTCGCAGTCGAAAATCGACACGAACTCCCCTTTCGCGAGCTTCAGCGCGTTGTTAATGTTGCCCGCTTTGGCGTGCTCGTGCGTCGGACGCGCCACATACTCCACGCCAACGGATTGCGCGAAGCGGCGAAACTCCTCGCGGTTGCCATCATCCAGTATCCAGATTTTGAGCTTGTCTTTCGGCCAGTCGATGCCAAGCGAGGCGTAAATGGTGTTTTTCACCACGTGCAGATCTTCGTTATAGGTCGGCACGAAAATATCGACGGAAGGCCACACTTTAAGATCTTTCGGCAGCGGCACCGGCTGGCGGTTAAGCGGCCAGATCACCTGGAAGTAGCCAAGCACCAGCACCACCCACGCGTAGGTTTCCGCCACCAGCAGCACCAGACCACACACCAGGCTGACCGGATCGTTCCAGTTCAGCGTCGAGGTGTAGCGCCACCAGATGTAACGGCAGGAGACGGTCAGCGACAGCACAATCAGCATCAGCGCCGAGAAGCGGCCCGGCATACGGCGCACCAGCAGCGCCACGCCCCAGAGCAGCAGCAGGAAAATAAACTGCGAGAGCGGGTTGAACGGCTGCGTCACACAGATAAGCGCCAGCACCAGCGAGAAAATAACCACCACGCCCAGCACGACGCGTCGCAGTCGTTCGTTAATGTGGCCCAGCTCTTTCTGCTCGTTAAGGTGGTCGGTTTCATCGCTGAAGCGTTGCGGGAGCGTCTCCAGCCAGAGGTTAAAACGCTCGCGCCAGACCTGCAGTTTCGAAACAGGCCGCCAGCGCGGCGTACCGACGGCGCGCCAGGGACGCAGCGCCACCAGCCACAACGCCTGGAGCAGATAACGCACGGTATCGAGCGGACGCGGGCGGTCGGGATGAATATGCGGGAACAGCAGCGCGTGCTGCGCGCGGATCGCCTGCCAGCGCGGGTTTTCCAGCGGCAAAAAGAGCCAGGCGAGCGTCAGCCAGAAACAGCCCAGCGCCGCGCTGAACGGCGGCGCGCCGTTGCGGCGATACGTGATATAACGCTCGCGCAGCCGCGCGCGAACCGGCGGCGCGAGCACCAGCGCGGAGAGGCTTATCATGCGCCCTCACTCCTGTAATGCAGCAGGCACCAGTTCGCCAGCGTGACAATCTCTTCGGCCACCAGCGAATCCGGGCGGTATTCCCCCACCGGCTGTTTGGCGGCCAGGCTCTCCATCATCGCCTCGTCGCGATGCACCGCGACCGGCACCAGGTTACGCTGCGTTTGCAGCCAGAGCTGCCAGATGTCGTTCTGTATCTGGCTTGAAATCAGGCGAAAATTCGCCAGCAGATCGCAGCCGCTCGGCAGCGCCTGCTGATGTAAGCGGGCGTGACAGTTGGCGTCGGGCTGCACCACGCAAAGCGTGCGGTCCGCCACCTGCAACAGGCTGCGGGTCACGGCGTCAAAGCCGCACGGCAGATCCAGCAATATCCAGCGCCACTGGCCGCTCGCCTTGAGTATGTGCAGATGTTGCGCGAATGCGCCGAGCGCTGGCGTCACGTCGTTTTCCCGCTCCGTCTGACGCAGCGCGCCATACGGCAGCACGTCCAGACCCGGTGCGTAACGCCAGGCGGTGGACTGCCAGGGTTTATCGTCCAGCAGCGCGCGCGCCCAGCCGTCAGCGTGGTCGAAATCGATATTAAAAGAGAGGCGCAGCAGGTTATCAGGCGAGGCATCAATCACCAGCACCGATTCGCCCAGCTGATGCAGTGCCCAACCGAGCGCCGCCGTTAATGAGGTTGTCCCCACGCCGCCGCGCACGCCCTGTAATGCCAGAACGGTCATCCTTGCGCTCCTGCGTCACGACGCGCTAATTCTGCCAGCAGGGGCCAGCGCGCAATTGCCGTCGCGAGTTGTTCACGTTGTGATATATCGGTGTAGTCGAGATCTGGAAGTGAAAACACCCGGCTGAGCGCTTCAAAATCATTCTGGAAGGTATAGCCACGATCGGGCTGGCGTGCGGCCTTAGCGTCATTCTCAGGCATATATTCTATTTTTCCTTAGAGCAATATCACTAAAGCCAGCAAACGAAAACAGTGAATCTACGCAATCCCGGTTTGCATGCTAATGATCATGTTCTTTAATTTCAATGTTAGGTTTATTTCCTGGCTTTCGCTAGTAAACTGACACTCATACTCTTTATATATTGAGGGCGCCATGGCTCTTGTTTTTTCAATTGGCATTGATTCGCTCTGGGATGAACTGCGCCATATTTCCGCAGGCGGAACAGCCTGGATAAATTGCGACCGCCACAGCGATGCCATTACATTCGTCAACCAGACGCTGCTTGCGCAACCCCCCGAAACCAAAGTGGCTGTAATTACGATGGACGCCGCGCCGGAAGCCGTGATTACGCCGCTGCCGGCTGCACCGCAAGGCCCGGATGAAGTACGCCTGTTTACCATGCCGAAAAATCAAAATGCGCTTCATCGCCTGCATCACGATCTGCTTTGCAGTTTCGAACCTGAAAACTATTTCATTGTGCTGCTGTGTGCGGAAAACGCCTGGCAAGGCGTAGCGCCCGCTCATATTAAAGCCTGGATAAGAAAAAGCCAAAGCTGGGCGCAGGAACATCACTGCACATTGCTGATTATTAATTCCGGCGCGCAGGCCGACCAGCAAACTTCCATGCTGATGACCGAATATCAGCAGCTCTCCGGGCTTGCCACGCTGCGCTATCAGGGCGACGCCTGGCTGTATGACGTGGCATTCTGGTTTAACGATAAAGGCGTGAGCGCGCGTCAGCAGTTGCCAGTGACATTCATTAATGACCGCCTGTCGCTGGTGCCACGCCAGGAGGTCTCATTCCAGGCGCGCAGCGACGAACGCCGCGTGCTGAGCCATATCGCGGTGCTCGAAGGCGCGCCGCCGCTGTCGGAAAACTGGACGCTCTTTGAGGACAACGATTCGCTGTTTAACGAGGCGCGTCAGGCGCAGGCCGCGACGGTGATTTTCTCCCTCACGCAAAATAACCAGATTGAAGGGCTGGCGCGTCATGTACACGCCCTGCGCCGTCAGCGCGGCAGCGCGCTGAAAATCCTCGTGCGCGAAAACAAAGCCAGCGTGCGCGCCACCGACGAACGGCTGCTGCTGGGCTGCGGCGCGAATATGGTGATCCCGTGGAACGCCCCGCTCTCGCGCTGCCTGACGCTGATTGAAAGCGTGCAGAATCAGCCATTCACCCGCTTTGTGCCGGAAGATGTGGATATGCTGCTGGAGGCGATGCAGCCGCTGAAAATGCGCGGCTATCAGCCGTGGGATATCTTCTGCACCGCCGTCGGCGCGTTGATGAATAACGTACTGATTCCGCAGGATAATAAAGGGATTCTGGTCGCGCTGCGTCCGGTGCCGGGCATTCGTGTCGAACAGGCGCTGACGCTCTGCCGACCGGGCCGCATGGGTGATATCGTAACGCTCGGCGAAAACCGGCTGGTGCTGTTTTTATCGTTCTGCCGCATTACCGATCTCGACACTGCGCTGAGCCATATTTTCCCGCTGCCGATAAGCGAGCTGTTTTCCAACCGTATGGTGTGGCATGAAGATAAACAGATAGCGGCGGAGATCATGCAGATGAGCGCGATGCGTCCGGAACAATGGGCTGCGCCGCTTGAGATGACCCGTAAGGCAAGGGAAACGGCCGCGCTGCTCGCCGACACGCCAAAAACGGTCACGCGCCGTGTGCCGACGCCCGTTACGCTGCTTAACGACACCGCACAGGAGCGCGCGTTATGATGTCGATTAGCGATATTCTTCAGCTTATTGCGCTGTGCGCGCTGATTTTTATCCCGCTGGGATACGCGCTGTGTGTGGGCAAGCGTCGCATGATGAAAACGCTGCGCCCGCTGCTGTTTCGCCCACGATTTGTTAAACCCGCTGGTACGTTGCGCCGCCGCTCTACCGTCAAGGCAAATTTAAAACATGACTAATCACGTTCACTCCGCTCCCCTTGCCCGCTCAGGCTGGCAAAACTGGCGCGGCCTTTCCGGCTGGAACTACTATTTTCTGCTGAAATTCGGCCTGCTCTGGACGGGCTATCTGAATTTCCACCCGCTCGCCAACCTGGTGTTTATGGCGTTTCTGCTGTTCCCTATTCCGAACCTGCGCCTGCATCGCCTGCGCCACTGGATAGCCATACCTGTCGGTATCGGCCTGTTCTGGCATGATACCTGGCTGCCTGGCCCGCAGAGCATTATGAGTCAGGGCTCGCAGGTGGCGGGCTTCAGCACCAGTTATGTGCTGGATCTGGTGGCACGCTTTATTAACTGGCAGATGATTGGCGCCGCCTTTGTGCTGCTGGTCGCCTGGATGTTCCTCTCACAGTGGGTGCGGGTAACGGTATTTGTGGTGGCGATTATGATCTGGCTTAACGTGCTGACCGTAACCGGCCCGGTCGTCTCGCTGTGGCCTGCCGGGAATACCACGGCGGCGACGGTTACCACGACCGGTGGCGGCGCGGCCCCGACCGTCGCGAACGCCGCCGGTACGGTGGTGGCGGGCGATATTCCGCTGCAAACCGCGCCTGCGAGCAACCAGAGCATTAACGACTGGCTGAACAGCTTTTACACCAGCGAATCCAAACGTCAGACTCCCTTCCCGGCGAGCCTGCCGGCAGATGCGCAGCCGTTCGATCTGCTTGTCATTAATATCTGTTCGCTGGCCTGGTCTGACGTGGAGGCCACAGGTTTGATGTCGCATCCGCTCTGGTCGCATTTCGACATCGTGTTTAAGAATTTTAACTCCGGCACGTCATACAGCGGCCCGGCCGCTATCCGCCTGCTGCGCGCGAGCTGCGGGCAGCCGTCGCATAAAAATCTCTACCAACCCGCAGGCGAGCAGTGCTACCTGTTCGATAACCTGGCGAAGCTTGGCTTTAAGCGCCACCTGATGATGGACCATAACGGCGTGTTCGGTGACTTCCTGAAAGAAGTGCGCGAAAACGGCAATATGCAGGAGCCGCTGATGGATCAATCCGGCCTGCCGGTGAATCTGTTGTCGTTTGACGGCTCGCCGGTGTATGACGATACGGCGGTGCTGAACCGCTGGCAGCAAACCGTGAAGAGCGAGGGCAGCGGCGATCGCAGCGCCACGTTCTATAACTTGCTGCCGCTGCACGACGGCAACCACTATCCGGGCAACAGCAAAACCGCCGATTACAAAGCGCGCGCGCAGAAGCTGTTTGACGAGCTGGATGCGTTCCTGACGCAGCTTGAGAAAGAGAACCGCAAAGTGATGGTAGTGGTGGTGCCGGAGCACGGCGCGGCGCTGCAGGGCGATAAGATGCAGGTGTCTGGCCTGCGCGATATCCCGAGCCCGTCTATCACCCATGTGCCGGTGGGCATTAAGTTTATCGGCATGAAGGCACCGCATCAGGGCCCGGCTATCGATATCGATCAGCCGAGCAGTTTCCTCGCGATTTCTGAGCTTGTGGTGAGAGTACTCGATGGCAAAGACTTCGTGGCCGATAACGTGGACTGGCAGAAGCTGACCAGCAATCTGCCGCAGAGCGCGCCGGTTTCCGAGAACGCCAACGCCGTGGTGGTGCAGTATCAGGGCAAACCGTGGGTGCGCTTAAGCGGCGGCGACTGGGTACCTTACCCGCAATAATTTTTCGGGCCATGTTAAAAAAGCCGATGCGTAAGCGTCGGCTTTTCTTTTTAGCGCGGCGGGTGCGCGAGGCTTACCCGCCCTACACAGGCGGGCCCGTGTTTCGTAGGGGGGATAAGCGTAGCGCATCCACCGCCTTGCACCGTAACGCCCATAAAAAAGCCGACGCTCTGCGTCGGCTTTTTACGTTTTGCTTCATCGTTAAGGAATGCGCGGCTCGCCGGTTTCATCCTGATCGACGGCGAAACAGGCGACCAGCTGGCCATTATATTCCTTCAACTGCGGCTGGATCTGCGTACACGGGCCAAAACGGCGACGGCAGCGAGCGCTGAAGGCGCACCCCGGCGGCGGGTTCAGCGGGCTTGGCAGTTCGCCGGTAAGCTTGATGCGCTCGCGGCGGTCGTCCGGATTCAGGCGCGGCGTCGCGGAGAGCAGCGCCTGGGTATACGGATGACGCGGGTTCGAGAAAATCTGGTCTTTGGTGCCCTTCTCCACGCAGCGGCCGAGATACATCACCATCACTTCATCGGCGATATGCTCCACCACCGACAAATCGTGGGAGATAAACACATACGACAGCCCCAGATCCTGCTGCAAATCCATCATCAGGTTCAGCACCTGCGCGCGCACTGATACATCCAGCGCCGAGACCGGTTCATCGGCGATCACCACATCCGGGTCGAGCATCAGCCCGCGCGCGATGGCGATACGCTGGCGCTGACCGCCGGAGAACATATGCGGGTAGCGATCGTAATGCTCGGTTTTCAACCCCACTTTCGCCATCATCGCCAGCGCTTTCTCGCGGCGCGCCTCTTTACTGAGACGGGTATTGATAAGCAGCGGCTCCTCAAGGATTTGCCCCACTTTTTTGCGCGGGTTCAGCGAGCCGTACGGGTTCTGGAACACGATCTGGATTTTCTGGCGGCGCAGTTTCTCCGCCGTTTCGTCCGGTTTCAGCAGATCCTGCCCCTGGTAGTACAGCTCGCCGCCGGTCGGCGTTTCAATCATGGTGAGCAGACGGCCCAGCGTGGATTTCCCACAGCCGGACTCGCCCACCACCGCCAGCGTTTTACCGCGCTCAAGCGTAAACGACACGCCATCCAGCGCTTTCACCAGACGCTCCGGCGCGAAGAGCCCCTTCTTCACGGGGTAATGTTTTTTCAGGTCGATAGCCTGCAACAGCGGTTGCTGCAGAGTGGCCTCATGCGTGCTCATAATTGGTTGGCCTCCCGGCATCATCGAGGGGGTAGTGGCATTTCGACTGGCGGCCATTGTCCACCAGGTTTAACGCCGGTTCTTCCACGCGGCAGCGTTCAGTCGCGTAGGGGCAGCGCGGGTTGAGCAGACAGCCCGTCGGGCGGTCATATTTCCCCGGCACCACGCCTGGCAGCGACGCCAGACGCGCCTTATCCTGCGCGAATTCCGGCAGGGCGCGCAGCAGCGCCTGGGTATACGGGTGACGCGGCGCGCGGAAGATATCCCGCGCTTCGCCGGTTTCCACCACCTGGCCTGCGTACATCACGATGATTTTGTGCGCCGCTTCGGCCACCAGCGCGAGGTCATGGGTGATAAGAATCAGCGCCATGTTCTCTTTTTGCTGAAGCTCCAGCAGCAGTTCAATGATCTGCGCCTGGATGGTCACATCCAGCGCGGTGGTCGGTTCATCGGCTATCAGCAGCTTCGGACGACAGGCGATAGCCATGGCTATCATCACGCGCTGGCTCATCCCGCCGGAAAGCTGGTGCGGATAGACATCCAGACGTGACGCAGGGTCCGGGATACCAACCTGGTTTAGCAGATCAATCGCGCGCTGGCGGCGGGTCTTTTTATTGCCGCCCTGGTGCACTTTGATAGCCTCCATAATCTGGAAACCCACGGTGTAGCAGGGGTTCAGGCTGGTCATCGGATCCTGGAAGATCATCGCCACTTCGGCGCCCACCAGGTTCCGGCGCTCTTTTTCCGAAATCCGCTGTAAATCCTGGCCGTTAAATTCCAGTTTGTCCGCCATCACGCGGCCAGGGAAATCGATAAGGCCCATAATCGCCAGCGAGCTGACCGATTTACCGGAACCCGATTCACCCACGATGCCGACCACTTCGCCCTGATTCACGCTGTAGCTCACGCGGTCTACGGCGCGGAACGGGGTGCCTTCGTCGCCGAAGTGCACCGATAATTTATCTACATTCAGTAACGCCATCTCGTGCCTCTTTACTGCTTGAGTTTGGGGTCGAGCGCGTCACGCAGGCCGTCACCCATCAGGTTAAATGCCAGCACCGTCAGCAGGATAGCGAGACCAGGGAAGGTCACGACCCACCAGGCACTTTGCGCGAACTGCAACACGTCGGAGAGCATGGTGCCCCACTCCGGTGTCGGCGGCTGCGCGCCCATGCCGAGAAAGCCCAGTGCGGCCATATCGAGAATGGCATTCGAGAAACCGAGCGACGCCTGAACAATCAGCGGCGCAAGGCAGTTAGGGAAGATGTTGACGAACATCTGGCGCATCGCGCCGGCGCCCGCCACGCGGGAGGCGGTCACGTAGTCGCGGCTCACCTCCACCAGCACCGCCGCGCGCGTTAAGCGCACGTAGTGCGGCAGCGCCACGAAGGTCAGTGCGAGTGAAGCGTTAACGATTGACGGGCCGAAAATCGCCACCAGCACCAGCGCCAGCAGCAGGCTCGGCAGCGCCAGCATGATATCGACGATACGCATAATGATGGTATCGACGATGCCGCCGAAATAGCCCGCCACCAGGCCGAGCACAATGCCCATCACCAGCGACAGCACCACCACCAGACAGCCGACCAGCAGCGACAGGCGCGCGCCGTACATCAGGCGCGACATCACATCGCGGCCCACATCGTCGGTGCCGAGAATATGCGCCCAGCTGCCGCCATCCTGCCAGACCGGCGGGGCCAGCAGCGCATCGCGGAACTGCTCTGCCGGATTGTGCGGCGCGATAAAGTTGGCGAAGACGGCTATCAGGATCATGATGACGACATACACCAGCCCGACGACCGCGCCCTTGTTCCGTTTGAAGTAGTGCCAGAATTCCTGCATCGGCGTCATCGGCACCGGTGCGGCCACCACTTTGTTTTCAGTCATTTGCGTCATGATGGCCCCTTATTTCTTATGACGAATACGCGGGTTCACCACGCCATAGAGCAGATCGACCAGCAGGTTGACGAGAATAATCATCGTCGCCACCAGCAGCACGCCGCCCTGCACCACCGGATAATCGCGGCGCTGGAGCGCGTCGATAAGCCAGCGGCCGAGGCCGGGCCAGGAGAAGATAGTTTCCGTCAGGATAGCGCCCGCGAGCAGCGTGCCTACCTGAAGCCCAATCACCGTCACGACCGGCAGCATGGCGTTACGCAGCGCGTGAATGATGATGACGCGCATACGGGTCAGGCCTTTGGCGCGCGCGGTGCGGATATAATCCTCGCCGAGCACTTCCAGCATCGCCGAGCGGGTCATACGCACGATCACCGCCAGCGGAATGGTGCCGAGCACCACGGCGGGCAGGATCATATGCGCCAGCGCGTCGATAAAGTTGCCCTCTTCGCCCCAGATGGCGGTGTCGATAAGCATAAAGCCAGTCAGCGGGTTAGTATCGTCAAGGAACACCATATCGCTGACGCGCCCGGAGACCGGCGTCAGGTTTAGCTGCACCGAGACCAGCATGATCAGCATCATGCCCCACCAGAAGATAGGCATGGAGTAGCCGGTCAGCGCCAGGCCGACTGCCGTGTGATCGAAGATGGAGCCGCGTTTAACGGCCGCCAGCACGCCCACCGGAATGCCCACGGCAACCGCGAAAATCATCGCGCAGACGCCAAGCTCTAGCGTCGCTTTAAAGCGCGGCACGAACTCGTCCCACACCGGGAGGCGGCTTTTAAGCGACAGGCCTAAATCGCCGTGCAGCACACCCCAGATATAGTGGAGATACTGCTCCCAGAGCGGCTTATCAAGGCCCAGCTCGGCTAGCAGCTGCGCGTGACGCTCAGGGGAAATACCACGTTCGCCCGCCATGATCATCACCGGGTCGCCGGGGATCATATGGACGAAGGCAAAAGTGAGAAGGGTGATACCGATAAACGTCGGGATAACAAGCCCCAGACGTCGGAGGATGAACTGCAACATAACCCGGATTCTCTGTAATGACGCACAACCAGGGGATGTGGTCTGTATTGCTCACAAATCTCATTCCCTCTCCTTTCAGCGAGGGAATAAAGCACTGCTGCCGGGTGTGCTGCGCTTGCCCGGTCTGCAAGTGTAGACCGATATAAGCGCAGCGTCGCCGGACACGGGGCGCTCAGGCGCCCCTGACGGTTTTAATTATTCAACGGAGACGTTTTCGAAGTGGTGTTTGCCCAGCGGATCGACCACGTAGCCTTTGACTTCTTTACGCACCGGCTCATACACGGTGGAGTGCGCGACGATAAGCGCCGGCGCCTGATCGTGCATCACGACCTGAGCCTGTTTGTAAAGCTCGATACGTTTGTTGTGGTCATCGGTCGCGCGCGCCGGTTGGATCAGATCTTCAAACGGCTTGTAGCACCAGCGGGAGTAGTTGGAGCCATCTTTCGCGGCGTCGCAGCTAAACAGGGTAGCGAAGAAGTTATCCGGATCCCCGTTGTCGCCGGTCCAGCCCATCATCACCGCCTGGTGTTCGCCTGCTTTGGCGCGTTTCAGGTATTCGCCCCACTCGTAGGTCACGATTTTCGCCTGAACGCCGATTTTCGCCCAGTCAGCCTGGATCATCTCGGCCATACGGCGCGCGTTCGGGTTATACGGACGCTGTACCGGCATCGCCCACAGCTCAACGGTGAAGCCCTTATCCTGGCCCGCTTCTTTCAGTAGCGCTTTGGCTTTCTCGACGTCATAGGTGTAATCCTTCACGTCGTCGTTATAGCCCCACATGGTCGGCGGGATCAGGTTTTTCGCGGCAACGCCAGCACCCTGGTAAACCGCTTTGATGATGGCGTCTTTGTTCACCGCGTAGGTCAGCGCCTGACGCACTTTCACGTCGTCAAACGGCTTCTTCTCGGTGTTGAAGGAGAGATAGCCCACGTTCAGGCCCGCCTGCTCCATCAGGTTGATGCTCTTGTCCTGCTTCATGCGCGCGATGTCCGCCGGGTTCGGGTACGGCATCACCTGGCACTCGTTTTTCTGCAGTTTGGCATAACGAACGGACGCATCCGGCGTAATGGAGAAGACCAGACGGTCAATCTTCGGTTTGGTGCCCCAGAAGCCCGGGAACGCTTTATACAGAATGCGGGAATCTTTCTGGTATTGCTGAAGCTGGAACGGACCGGTGCCGATCGGGTTCAGGTCGACTTTCTCCGGCGTACCGGCTTTCAACATGTTGTCTGCGTATTCTTTAGAAAGAATCGACGCGAAGTCCATCGCCATATCGGCCAGGAACGGCGCTTCCGGGCGCGTCAGCACGAACTGAACGGTATTGTCGTCGACTTTTTTCACTTCGCTAATCAGCGTCGGCAGGCCCATGCCTTCGAAATATTCGTAGCTGCCGCCAGAGACTTTGTGGTACGGGTTTTGATCGTTTTTCTGACGATCAAACGAGAACACGACGTCATCGGCGTTAAATTCGCGCGTCGGTTTGAAATCTTTATTGTCCTGCCATTTCACGCCCTTACGCAGATGGAAAGTATAGGTTTTGCCATCTTCGCTGACGTCCCATTTCTCCGCGAGGCCCGGAATAATTTCCGTAGTGCCGGTTTTAAATTCAACCAGACGGTTGTAAATAGGCACAGAGCTTGCGTCGTAGGTAGTACCAGAGGTGAAGAGCTGTGGGTTAAAGCCTTCCGGCGAGCCTTCTGAACAGTAAACCAGGGTTTTGGCTTGTACGCTTGCGGCGACGGTCATAGCCACCAGGCTCAGACCAAACTTCAGCATCCCTGACTTCTTCAAGGAAATACTCATTCTTCTGCTCCAATGTGATAGGTGTTGTGTTTTCCGTCAGACCTTTTTTATTTTTTGCCCGGTCCGATCGTTAAGTGTGAGGCTGGGGATTCCTTTCGCAAGGGAGACTGAGTTGCAGTACAGATTGTCCGTAAAATGACCCTCACGCCCTACAATCTGTCAACAGAACACGCAAACGTCAATACAGCTATCCGGGATTTACAACCGGGTTGAGAAACGGCAAACAAAGATTAAAAAAACCTCATGGGCATGTTTTCAGCACGGAAATTTATGCTACGCCGCCACTCGCAGAATAATCATCTTGATATTTTGTAACATCCAGCGCTTATGTTTTATCCGCTTAATGCAAAATTTCTGGCCCTGTGGCGAACTTATGAACGGTTTATGGCGCGATTTGTTAGCCATGCAGCAAAAAATGCTGAGGCAATATATAAGCAGAGCGGAAAGTATGCGGGATGTTTCATAACTATTTTCAATGAAATATGTCACAGAATCGCGTTCGCGCGGGAAAATCGAAGCTAAATAAGATTAACGAATTAAGCGGGTGAAGACTTTATTCAGGTATTCCCTGGAACAGAGTCTGAATGTGGGAGTGAAAAGCAATAACCTTTGGCCGCTTACGGTTTTATGGGGGGCCTCTTTAATACGATTTCAGCTCTGGTTTCTTTAACGCGTCACGCCTGAGACATTCGCCACATCTCTGCCGTGTCGACAAAAAATGGAAACCCTTACGAACTGACAAAAGGTATTGAGGTATATGAAAAGGAATTTTCATGAGCCACGCGTGCTGCGCTTGCAATCATCGGTAGGCGTTTGCGGCGTAAATTATGCTGATGACGTAAAAGCGCTACAAGAATTGATGATGAAAGCTGGCTATCAGACAGCGACAGGGCGTTCCTTAAAAGTGGACGGCATATGCAACAACGAAACCAAAGAAGCCATTATCTGGTATCAACGTCTGTTAACACTGTCCCGATCAGGCCTGGTACAGCCATTTGATCAATGGTTCATTGAAGCATTAAAAAATGCCAGCCAACCCGAGTGGCGTCCACGGATTACTTCCGGGCCGCTACATGTACGGGAAGCACAATTTACTTTTGACAATGAAGGGACGGATTATATTACAGCCACCGATCCTTTCCGTCCGCACCCTTATCCCTGGTTCTCACGCATCTTACACTGGCCGCATTCTGCTGCTTCTGGCGTTACGCTTGGACGTGGCTACGATATGGGAAAGCGAAGCTCAGGTGAAATTTTTGCAACGCTAAGACAGGCAGGGATAGAAGAATACAAGTCCATTCTGGCATCTAAAGCTGCTTTTCTGAAAGGACGAGAGGCTGCCAGTTTCGTGAAAGTTTATGGGCCGCTTTTCGGTGAAATTACGCACCAGCAACAGCTAAGACTGTTTGAAATTGCCATACAATTTTATATTTCCGAGGCGAAAAGGATCTTTAATGGACGCAAAGCGAGAATGATGTCTGCCATAAGCTGGGAAAAGATGCGTGTCAGATTAAAAGATATATACATCGATAGTTTGTATCAGGGATGTGAGTCAGCAGGTGAATTTGCCCGGTTGATTTTACTCGACGATCTGAAATCGGTGCGTTTATATCTGAAAACAGATCGCGCTCAGATGAACTCGCACGGAAGAAACTTAAAAAGGTTGCAATATATCAATGGGTTATAAGTTAATTTTTTTTCTGCCCTTTCTGTTGCAACCGACCACCTGCGTTGCTGCCTCGTCCATCATTTATGGAGAGGCAGCAAAGATATGTGCGAAGAGTGCGGATTATGCCGCCGGAACGCGATGTCTTGAGAGGCAGCGCAAGCAAACGGAGCAGGCGCTACAACAGACGCTGGCGGCGGCGCTGAAGCAGGTACAGTCGGAAGACTGGCTGGAGGCTAATGCGGATTACGAGGATGAAGATTCACAAATCGTTGTAGATACAGCCAATGCGCTGAAAAACGATCAGGCGGCATGGGAAAAACATAAGGCCCTGTTTTGTCAGGTGGCCAGTTCACAGATTAGTGCTAAAACCCCCAACTATTGGGTTCTATCCACCCAGTGCGAAATCAATATGAATAAGGCGCGTATCGACGAGCTGAAAGCATTAATGGCGCAGGTGCAGCCCTGAGGGCCGGACGCCGGAAAGCAAAAAGCCCTGCTCAATGAGCAGGGCTTTTCTAAATTTGGTCGGTGCCAGAGGATAACTCGCCGCTTTGCGGCTTCGCCCTACGGGTCGTTGCTTGCGCAACGCTCTCTCGCTGCGCTCGGGTCGAACCTCCCTGCCCCCGGAGGTTCTCATCCTCTCAGACGCCGGAAAGCAAAAAGCCCTGCTCAATGAGCAGGGCTTTTCTAAATTTGGTCGGTGATAGAGGATTCGAACCTCCGACCCCTTCGTCCCGAACGAAGTGCGCTACCAGGCTGCGCCAATCACCGAATGCGGGGCGCATATTACTGCGCACCCTAATTCCCGTCAATCCCTTACTTTAAAAAAGCCTGTCGATCGGCTGAAAAGCCAGCGATATGGCTATTTTGCGGCAGAAGGGACATGACACCAGTTGTTATTCTGGTTGATGCCGCCGTCCGGCGACTGATAGCCGAGGCAGCCCATAATGGTATCGAACAGCTCAACATGGCGATGCGGGCGCTTCTGCTCTGCCTGCAGTTTAAGCTGCGCGAACGCCTGCGCGTGCTGCGGATCGGCCAGATAGCTGTCGGACATCCAGACCATCATCGGCACGCGGAACTGTTCCGGCGGCGCGACATTGCGCGGCGTGCCGTGCAGGTGCTCTTTCTCATTGATCGATTCGCCATGATCCGCGGCGTAGAACACAATCGCTTTCTTATTGCGAACCTGGTCGATCACATCGGAGATAAAGCTGTCGACGTACAGCACCGAGTTATCATAGGCGTTAATCAACTCCTGACGGCTACAGTCTGAATCGACGCCCATGCACTCCGGCTGCCAGCGCGCATAGCTTCTTGGATAACGCTGCACATAGTTATAGTGAGAGCCTTTGGTATGCAGAATGATAAGGTGTTTGCCCTTATCGTGCCCCGCCAGCGAGTTTTTCATCTCCTCCACCAGCAGCATGTCATCCACCTGCTTACCGCGGTTGCGCGGCTCAGCACCGATCTGCTCGCGGTAGGCGATGTTGTCCGCCATCGTGTTGCTGTAGAACCACATTTCGCTCTGCATCGCGTACAGATCCGAGCTAAAGCCCAGCTGTTTAAGCACCGCGAATACGTTCTGTTCTTTCAGCGTGCGCTGCGGATTGTCATCCGCGCCGCCTTCACGAACAAACATGCAGCGCAGCGAGAGTTTGGTCGCCGTATCGCACGATTCACCACGGAACGCAGCCAGGTTTTTCTCCTGGGCGAGTTTCGGCGTGGTGTTACGGTCGTAGCCAAGCAGGCCCATATGATCCCAGCGCGTGGTTTCGCCGATGATAAACACAACGTAAGTGTCATCGATACCCTGCGGAGCCTGCCAGGTAAACTTTTTGGCCGGGTTCAGCAGCGATTTGTTATCGCTGGATTCATCGACCTGCGCCCAGGCATACAGCCCCAGCGCGGAAAGCCAGTTTGACGGCAGATAGGAGTTTGCTACCACGCCGCCGTAGCTTGGCATATCAACCCCAGACGTGCGCTCTTCATTTTTCTGCTGCAAATCCAGCAGGCGAATCGGTGCCCAGACCAGCAGGCCCGCCACAATCACCACCGCCGCGCTTTTCAGGCGCTGATCGCGGGTACGTAGCTGACGCAGCAGCGTATCGCGGCAACGGTTGCCCCAGATAAGCGTCAGCGGCACGATGCACACAAGAATCATCCACGCGATGAACTGCCAGCCGACCACTTCTTTCGAGAGATCGATATCGGTCGTCATTACCGACGCGATAATCCCGTAGCCAATCACCACGTTCATAAACGTCATGTAATAACTTGCCGCGGCAGAGAACAGCACCACCAGTGACGCCAGCACGCGCCAGACGCGCCGCCCCAGTAGCGACAACACACGCAGCAGGAAGAAGGTGACGAGCACCGTGGCCACCAGTTCAACGACCATCGACACGCCATTAACCCAGGAAAGATTCTGCGCATACCCGTCGAAACGACGATATAAAACCGCACAGTTAAAAAACAGACCGATGTAAACCGCCAGCAGAACGCTGAGTTTCTGTTGGGTCATCGAGAGGATGTATTTCATGCAAGCCGCCCGGCAAACAGGTGTGAAACCCGTTCCCCAAAAAATGAAAAAATAATGTATACGTGACAACGCTGAGGGAATCAGGCGATTCTTATCTCAGGCGCGGGGTAGTAGACCACAGCGACGGGAAAAAGTGCGGGCATTTAGAGCGGCCCGGCTCCTATTTACAAAAATATGAGGCCGGAACCGCATTTTACGGAACGGGACAACCGGTTAGTCGGTGATGACGTTCAGTTTAACGTCAATGTTGCCACGGGTCGCATTGGAGTACGGGCACACGATGTGGGCTTTCTGCACCAGCGCTTCGGCTTCTGCACGGTCCATGCCCGGCAGATGAATATCCAGCTGGGCTTCGATCCCAAAACCGGTCGGCAGCGGCCCAATCCCTACCTGACCTTCAATAAAGGCATCCTGCGGGACTTTCTTTTTCTCCTGGGAGGCGACATGTTTCAGCGCGCCCAGGAAGCAGGCCGAATAGCCCGCGGCGAAAAGCTGTTCCGGGTTGGTCACCTGACCGCCCTGGCCGCCCATCTCTTTCGGCACGCCGAGTTTCACGTCCAGCACGCCGTCATCGGACGTCGCACGGCCATCACGGCCGCCCGTCGCTTTCGCTTTTGCGCGATAAACCACTTTTTCTAAGGACATCTTGTTCTCCTTTGTGTTGGCAATCACAGCTAGTAAGCATAGAACGTCTGAGCGAACTGGGGAGAAAGTGAGAACATTCGGGGAAAGTGCCGCCGCAGAGCGCGGCGGCAAAAGGACATCAGGCGCGGGCGTGTTCCCAGGCCTCGCGGCGCGGCTGGCGAATGGTGGTGGAGATAGCCAGCGAGACAATCAGCAGCGCGAAGATAACGCAGAAGGTGACGTAAAAGCCGCCGAACAGCGAGGCGATAATCGATCCGCAGATGCTGCCGATCCCAAAACCCAGATAAATCACGCCGTAGTTTTTCGCCAGATTGTTCAGGCCGAAGAAATCGCTGACCAGCGACGGATAGACCGTGATGGTGCCGCCGAAATTAAACGCCACGCAGGCGATAGCCGCGAAGAAGGTCATTTCATTGAGCGGCGCGAAAAGCAGCGCGGCCATCCCCACCAGCGAGACCACCTGGCCGAGCGTAATGACGCGAATGCGCGGCATTTTGTCAGAGAGAATGCCGAGCACCAGGCGGCCGGTCAGGTTGGCAATGGAAATCACGGTAACCGCGTTCGCGGCGGTGGCGGCGTCAAGGCGCACCATGCCCTGCGCGATATCTTTCGCCACGCCAATCACATACAGGCCGCTCATGCAGGCGGTCAGGAACATCAGCGCCAGCATCCAGTACTGCGGTTTACGCATCGATTCGGCCAGGCTGTAATCGCCTTCGCCCGCGCTGTTGCCGGTGCGCGCAGGCTGATTCGGCGCGTCTTTCATCAGCAGCGCGCCGCCGATAATCATCACCATCACCATGCCGCCCCAGATAACAAACGTGCGCTCAAGCCCGACGGACGCCAGTAGATGGCTGTCGATAAATTTAAAACCGAGGCTCCCGAGACCATACGCGCCGATAGAAAACGCGGAGATAAGCCCTTTGCGCTCCGGGAACCACTTCACGCAGTTAGAGAGCGTCAGCAGATAACCGGCGCCGTCCGCGAGCCCCACCAGCACGCCCGCGCTCAGCCAGAGCATCATCAGGTTGCTGGCGTGAGAGGTGAGCACCAGCCCTAACCCCAGCAGCACGCCAGAGGCGATCGTCACGCGTTTCACGCCGAAACGCTCCTGCAGTTTACCGGCGACCGACGACGACAGCGCCAGCCCCAGGCTCAGTAGCCCGAAGGAGAACGCCACCTGGCTTACCGGCTCATCAAGCTTTTGCGACAGAGCGCTGTTAAACAGGCTCCAGGTATAGACCGAACCCAGCGCGAACTGGGTAATAATCGTGCCCACCAGGGTGAGCCACCGGGTACGCGAATGGATGGAAATACTCATGGTTGTTGTCCCACTGATAAGAAGAAAGCTTCACTACCTGCAACGATAGCGAAACCCCTACTTTTTCGGGGGAAAACGGTATGAGTTGCCGCAGAGGCGGAATGAACTGCCGCGGCGAAGGCATGGATGGCCTTGAACGGGCGCGAATAGCACGCCCTAAAAGGTGGCGCTGAGCCCGAGATTGTACATTTGCGCGTCGTTGTCGCTAAGCCGCCCTTCCGCCTGAGAGAACGACGCCCATGCCGCGAGATGCTTGTTAATCGGCATATCCGCGCCGACCGAAACATCCATCCACGAGCCGTACTGACTGCCAGGCAGCAGCGGCTGCATACTCCATAGCGGATCGCCATGCTGCTGGTTATAGCTCACCTGCGCCCACGGGCGCAGCGTGCCGAGACGCGAATCGAGCCGCCAGCCGAGTGAGCCAACGCTCGCATGCCAGTAGGCGTTATCCGCGCTGGCACCGTTATCCTGTAAAGGCAGGCCGTCGGCTTCGCGCCGCCAGCCCGCCACCGGGCGAGCGACCACCGGCAGCGGCCATGACAGGTTCAGGCCTGCCGGCATCGCCGCCTCGTCGCGCTGCGTCTGCGCTACGCGCTCGGCCAGGATCTCGTCATAACTCGGTGTGCGATCGCTGTCCCACGTATAACGTTCAGAAGTGTTACTTTGGGGGTCAACAGCGATATATTCCTGTTGCCAGGCGTGTGCCGCCTGGGTAAAAACCAGAGACCACAACAGCACCGCCGCGCGTCGTAACGCATGGCGTTCAGAGATAGTTATCATCATCAAAGCGACTCCAGAAGAGAGCCGGTTCCGGCAGTTTTTATTGGCGTTATTAGCGGATGTGCGAGTAACCCTGAATTAACTATTGTCTCTTTATTTGCCACGTCAAGCCGCTTTCGAAAATCGCCAGGGTGCCTGTTAAAACGAGGGGAATGCAGGATGGAACGTTGCGGATGGGTCACTCAGGATCCACTTTATCTCGCCTACCACGATGAAGAGTGGGGAGAACCTCAGAAAGACAACCACACGCTGTTTGAGATGATCTGTCTCGAAGGCCAGCAGGCGGGGTTGTCGTGGATTACCGTGCTGAAAAAACGCGAGCACTACCGCCGCTGTTTTCATGGTTTTGAGCCCGCCGTGGTGGCGCAGATGGGGCCAGAAGACGTCGACGCGCTGGTACAGGAGCCAGGTATTATTCGCCATCGCGGTAAAATCGAAGCCATTATCGCCAACGCCCGGGCGTATCTCGCCATGCAGGCGCAGGGGGAAGATTTTTCAGCATTTGTCTGGTCATTCGTCGGGGGCGCGCCGAAAGTGAACTCCCCGCAGACGCTCGCGCAGGTGCCGGTGACGACGCCCGAGGCGCAGGCGCTCTCGAAAGCGCTGAAAAAACGCGGCTTTAAGTTTGTCGGCCCGACGATTTGTTACTCCTTCATGCAGGCCTGCGGGCTGGTGAACGATCATCTCGCCGGCTGCGGCTGCCACCCGGAGAACCGGTCATGATCCGCGCGCAGCGGCCTTCTGACCGCGACGCCATCCTTTCGCTGTGGCTTGCGAGCACCACCGCCGGACATCCGTTCATTCAGCCTGATTACTGGCGCGCCAGTCTGCCCGTTGTGCGTGACGTCTATCTGCCCGGTGCCTGCACGTGGGTGGACGAAAACGGCGGTACGCTTCGCGGGTTTATCAGCGTGATGCATGAAAATTTTATCGGCGCGCTGTTTGTGGCGCCTGACTGCGAGGGAACAGGCATCGGCACCGCCCTGCTGACGCATGTGCAGTCGCAGTACGATACCCTGAATCTTGAGGTCTACCAGAAAAACACCCGGGCGGTGAATTTCTATCACGCCCGGGGGTTTCGTATTGAAGAGAGCGCGTGGCAGGAAGAGACCGGCCACCCGACCTGGATTATGCGCTGGCAGGCGGATCAAACGCCGTAACGTCCGGCGCGGGCCCGCGGTATTTCTCGACGCGCACCAGCGAGGAGTTCGCCGCGCAGCCGTTGCCGAGCCGCGAGGTCGGGATATCGCGCGTCAGCACGTTCACCGCGCCGTTTTTACAAAGCCCCTGCTGGTTCCAGTCAAAATCGGGCCACGCGCCCTGATGCAGACAAATCACGCCAGGCTTAATGCCGTCCGTGACCACGGCACCCGCCAGCACCTGGCCACGGGCGTTCCACACCCGCACCAGATCGCCGTGGGCGATGCCGCGCTTGCGGGCATCGTCCGGATGCAGCGTCACCGGCTCGCGCCCGGCCACGGCATAGCGCTCGCGAAGCGATGAATAGTTAAGCTGGCTGTGCAGACGGTGCGCCGGGTGCGATGAGAGCAGTTGCAGCTCGTCCGGCTGCGCGTTGCCGTGCCACTCGTCTGGCTCAAGCCAGGTCGGGTGCGGCGGGCAGTCGGCATAGCCGAAGCGGGCAATGCGCTCTGAGTAGATCTCGATTTTCCCGCTCGGCGTGCTGAGCGGGTTGGCCGCCGGATCGTCACGAAACGCGCCAAAACGCACAAACTCGGCATTTTTCGGGTTCTCCGGCATCTCGATTATCTGATTCGCCTCCCAGAAATCGGCGAAATCCGGCAGCGTCACCTGCTGCGCTGCGCCACGCTCGCGGGCGATGTTGTAGAAGGTTTCGAGCCACTCCAGCTCGCTTTTGCCTTCGGTGAAACGCGCCCGCCCGCCGGTTTCCCAGCGCTCCGACAGTTCAGCGAAGATATCGAAATCGTTACGCGCCTCATACTGCGGCGGCACAACCTGCTTCATCGGCACCATATGCTGGTTGCTGTAGTCGCCGGTCATGGTCATGTCGTTGCGCTCAAACGAGGTGGTCACCGGCAGCACGATATCGGCGTGCTTCGCCGCCGCCGTCCAGAAGCATTCGGAAATCACCACCAGCTCCGGTTTCTGCCACGCCTTAATCAGTCGGTGCGTCTCCTGGTGGTGCGTAAAGTTAGCGCCGCCCGCCCACCAGATAAAACGAATATCCGGGAAAATGCGCTGCTGTCCGTTGTGCGGGTATTCGCCGCCGGGGTTTTCCAGCGCCTCGACAATGCGCGCCACCGGGATTTTATCGACCGCGTCAACGCCGCCTTCCACGCTGCCCTGCATTGAGGCCAGCACGGCTGCGCGTCGCGTCGGGTTGCCGCCGTTGGCGAAGTGATAAGAGAGCCCGAAGCCGCCGCCCGGCAGGCCAATCTGGCCGAGCATCGCCGCGAGTGTCACCAGCATCCAGTGTTTCTGCTCGCCATACTGCTGGCGCTGCATGCCCCAGCCCGCCATCAGCATGGTGCGGTTCTGGCTGAACAGGTGCGCCAGCTCGCGGATGGTTGCGGCATCGACGCCGCAAATCGCCGCCGCCCAGTCGGCGTCTTTCGGCGTGCCGTCGCGCTCGCCGGTCAGGTAGGCCGCAAACTGCGCGTAGCCGTGCGTGCAGGCGTTAAGGAAATCGTCATCCTGCCAGCCGTTTTCCACCAGCGTATGGGCGATGCCGAGCATCAGCGCCACGTCGGTGCCCATGTGCGGGGCAATCCATTCCATGCGATCGCCGAAGAAATCGGCGGTTTCCGGGCGCATCGGGTTGATGCAGATAAGCTTTTTTCCGCTCTCTTTGAGCTTCTCGAAATAGCCGATGCCCTGCTCGTCAGAGGCGTTCCAGGCGATTTTCAGCGTGTTGAGCGGGTTAGCGCTCCACAGCACTACGACATCGCTGTGCTCCAGCACCAGCGGCCAGCTGGTCTGCTGTTGATAGACTTCGTTGCCGCCCACCACATACGGCATGATCACCTGCGCGGCCCCCGTGGAGTAATCGCCCAGATGACCGGTGTAGCCGCCCGCGAGGCTCATATAGCGTTGCAGCAGCGTGGCGGCTTTATGCAATACGCCGTTGGAGCGCCAGCCGTAGGAGCCTGCGAAAATCGACGACGGGCCGTAGCTTTCGCGAATGCGCCGGTGCTGCTGGTCAATCAGACGCAGCGCCTCGTCCCAGCTGATACGCACAAACTCATCCTGCCCGCGCACGCCCTGCGGGCTATCCGGCGAGGCGAGAAACCCTTTACGCGCCATCGGATAGCGCACGCGCGCTTTGCTGTGCACCTGGTCCGGTACGGCGGTTTGCAGGGAATTCGGGTGGCGCGTCGGCAGCGCGCCCTGAGAAGAGAGCACGGTTTCACCGTCGGTCTCGACAACCATGGGCCCCCAGTGGGCGGCGGTAATGATGCGTTTTAAAGCAGATGGGTTAGCCAAAACGGGCTCCTGACTGGCGTTTGCAGATGAGGCGGCGTGAGTATGGCTACTTTGTCGCCGCTCGATTCGTTATGGATAAAAAATCAGAACACTTCCCGGAATTTTCATCACATTCCCCCGTCATAATCAACCTCCGCCACTCCAGGCGAACCAGAATTAAATTGAATAAGGATATGCGATGAAAAAACGCATCATTTTTGTGGCCGCGATGGTCAGCGGCGCACTGGCCCTTTCAGGCTGCACCACAAACCCTTACACCGGCGAACGCGAAGCGGGTAAATCCGGCATTGGCGCGGGCATTGGCTCGCTGGTGGGCGCGGGCGTCGGCGTGCTTTCTTCGTCGAAAAAAGATCGCGGCAAAGGCGCGTTGATTGGCGCGGCGGCGGGCGCAGCGCTCGGCGGCGGCGTGGGTTACTACATGGACGTGCAGGAAGCGAAACTGCGTCAGAAAATGCAGGGCACCGGCGTGAGCGTCACCCGCAGCGGCGATAACATCATCCTGAATATGCCGAACAACGTGACCTTCGACAGCAGCCAGGCGAATCTGAAACCGGCGGGCGCGAATACGCTGACCGGCGTGGCGATGGTGCTGAAAGAGTACCCGAAAACCGCGGTAAACGTGGTGGGCTACACCGACAGCACCGGCGGACAGGCGCTGAACATGAAGCTGTCGCAGCAGCGCGCGGAAAGCGTCGCCAGCGCGCTCATCACTCAGGGCGTTGCCGCTAACCGCATCCGCACCAGCGGCATGGGCCCGGCGAACCCGGTCGCCAGCAACAGCACCGAAGAAGGTAAAGCGCAGAACCGTCGCGTGGAAATCACCTTAAGCCCGCTGCAGTAACGGGCGACAGCCTCATCGGGAAAGCCCGATGAGGCTGCTTCACACCTTAGTGGTGCAGCATTTCATCCACCACCTGCGCTTTGCTTAACTGGTACGGATAGTACGTTGGCCAGTTATCCATCTCTTTCAGCAGCGCCTCATGGGATGTGTTTCCCATGTAAATGTGATAGTGCGCGGATTTACGCGGCGCGATGGTGTGATCGCTGAACTGCACAAACTTCGGCGCTTTTGACGCGCTGTCGGTGCATTCAAACAGGTAGCGCACGCCTTTTTTGCCGGAGGCGTACTGCAAAATCTTATAGCCGTTATATTTATACGCGCAGGCGTTCACGGTTTGCCCAACGTGAAACTCCATCACGTTGTTTTCAATGCCGATCATTTCAACATCCGTGGCGTACCCTTTTTTGTAATACGCGCGATACTCTTCAACGGTTTTACCGCCTTCCTTCGCTTTTTTCGCCAGCACCGGATCGAGATCGCCGCTCATAAGATACGGATAGATCGACTGCCAGACGCCGTCCCAGTCGCTAAGCGCGCGGTCTTTGACATCTTTATCGTTGAACACCCCTTCGCTCGCCTGGCGTTCCGCCTCCGTCAACGACTTGCCGTGGTGATGTCCGTGCGCCGCGCTTTGAGCGCTTGCCAGCAGAAGCCCCATTCCCAGTAATAAGGCTAACTTCTTCATCTCTGTCACTCTCCTGTGTTAATTATAAATTGATACGTTATAACATAATAAATAACAATGCCACACATTGAGAGCCGGAAAATCACGGGTGCCAGTTATGCCCGTCACGCAAACGCCTGCTTTACGACAGCCACCGAAATAATCTAATAATAAAAACAGTCACCTGCCCCGCCGGTGTTTTAGCCTGAGAAGGAAGCCTCATGACCACCAAAGCGCCACGCCCCACCATTAGCGACGTCGCCCGCGCCGCGAAAACCGGAAAAACCAGCGTTTCCCGCTACCTGAACGGCGAAAAACATCTGCTTTCCGACGCTTTGCTGGCGCGCATTGAGCAGGCCATCGCACAGCTCGATTACCGACCTAACCAGATGGCGCGCGGCCTGAAGCGTGGGCGTACACGGTTAATCGGCCTGATCATCGCCGATATCACCAACCCCTATTCGGTCAATGTATTAAGCGGCATTGAGGCGGCCTGTCGGGAGAAAGGCTTTACGCCGCTGGTCTGTAACACCAATAACGAGCTCGATCAGGAGCTGCATTATCTGGATCTCCTGCATAGCTATCAGGTGGAAGGCATCGTGGTGAACGCGGTCGGCATGCGCGAAGAGGGGCTGAACCGGCTGCAACAGTCGGCGCTGCCGATGGTGCTGATTGACCGTAAAATCCCCGATTTCGCCTGCGATGTCGTCGGGCTCGACAACACCCAGGCGGCGACCACCGCCACGGAACATCTTATCGAACAGGGCTTTGAGGCGCTGTTGTTCTTAAGCGAGCCGCTCGGGACGGTAAATACCCGCCGCGAGCGCCTGACCGCTTTTCGCGCTACCGCCGCCCGCTACCCTGGCGTCGTCGCGGAAAATGCCGAAACGCCGTTGCACGAGGCGGATCATCTCGACAACACCCTGCGCCACTTCCACACTCGTTTTCGCGGAATGCGCAAAGCGGTCATTTCCGCCAATGGCGCGCTGACGCTCCAGGTGGCGCGCTCGCTTAAGCGTATCGGGCTGAACTGGGGCGCCGACATCGGCCTGCTCGGCTTTGACGAGCTGGAGTGGGCGGAGCTGGCGGGCGTCGGGATCACCACGCTGAAACAGCCGACCTGGCAGATTGGCTACGCCGCGCTGGAGCAAGTCGTCAGGCGCATCGAGGGCCAGGCGCAGGCGGTACGGGAGCAGGTTTTCTCCGGCGAGCTTATCGTGCGCGGCTCGACGGCGCGCTGAACGACGGTTCGTGACCCCGATCATAAATTCACCATCCTGGACTTCTCTTTGGAACCGGTTCCATCTAGCGTATTAATTATGTTATGCAGATGTAATCACTCCGGAGAAGTTAATGGAGAGAGAAATTATCGTCGTCACCGCGGCTTACGGTAACGACAAAATCAAAGCCCTCGGCGGCCAGCAGGCCGTACTGCCGATCATCGCAGGCGCAGGCGCTGACGGCGTGGAGATCCGCCGCGAACTGCTCGATCCCGTGGAGATCGACACCCTGCCCGCGCTGGCGCAGGCGATCGCCTCTCATCACCTGAAAGCCTGCTATTCAGCACCCGAACCGCTGTTTGAACACGACGGTAAAATCAACGCGCGCCTGCCTTCGCTGCTGGCAGAAGCTCACGAACTCAACGCCCGCTGGCTCAAGCTCTCACTTGGGCATTTCAGCCATCCGCACCAGGCGGAGCCGCTGGCGGGTCTTCTGGCGCTAAGCGACGTCGCGCTGGTCGTGGAAAACGATCAGACCGAATGTGGCCGCCTGGAACCGATGCGCCGCTTTCTCGCCGCCAGCAAAACGCTCAATCTTCCCGTCCGCCTGACGTTCGACATGGCCAACTGGCTGTGGGTGGACGATGCGCCGGAAGAAGCCGCCCGCGCGCTTTGCGCAGGCGTCAGCTATATCCATGTCAAAGCCGCCACCGCGCATCACTACCACTATCGCGCCATCGCGCTGGATGACGCCGGACCGCGTTGGCGCACGCTACTGAATATGCTGCCGCCGGACGCGCCGCGCGGCATTGAGTTTCCGCTGGAAGGGCGCGACCTGACCGCCGTCACCCGCCATTACGTCAACCTGCTGCGCGAGGAGTGAACATGGAACAGCCACTGGATGTGATTACCATCGGCGAAGCGATGGCGATGTTTGTCGCGACCGAGCCCGGCGATCTGGCGCAGGTAGAACACTTTTTTAAACGCGTCGCGGGGGCGGAGCTGAATGTCTCCACCGGTCTCGCGCGTCTCGGATTACAGGTGAGCTGGGTGAGCCGCGTCGGCAACGATTCGTTTGGCCGCTTCGTCCTGAATCAGCTCGAAAAAGAGGGCATCGCCACGCGCGGCGTGACGATCGACGACCGCTACCCGACCGGTTTTCAGCTGAAATCGAAAGTTACCGATGGAACCGATCCCAGCGTGGAGTATTTCCGCAAAGGCTCCGCCGCAAGCCATCTGAGCGGCGAAGATTTTAACGCCCCGCTGTTTTACAGCGCCCGTCACCTGCACCTGAGCGGCGTCGCAGCAGCGCTTTCCCCGACGTCGTATGAACTGCTGGATCACGCGGCGCGCGCCATGAAAACCCAGGGCAAGACGATCTCCTTCGATCCGAATCTGCGCCCGGTGCTGTGGAAAAGCGAGGCGGAGATGACAGAGAAACTCAACCAGCTCGCCTGCATGGCGGACTGGGTGCTGCCAGGTCTGAAAGAAGGCCAGATCCTGACCGGCCAGCACAGCCCGGAAGGGATTGCCGATTTCTACCTGACGCGCGGCGTGAAAGCGGTCGTTATCAAAACAGGCGCTGACGGCGCCTGGTATCAGAGCGCCAGCGGCGAGCAGGGTACGGTGGCGGCGGTGAAGGTCGAAAACGTAGTCGATACGGTAGGCGCGGGCGATGGCTTTGCGGTGGGCGTGATAAGCGCGCTGCTGGAAGGTAAAACGCTGCGCGAGGCGGCGACCCGCGGTAACAAAATCGGCGCGCTGGCCATCCAGGTTCAGGGCGACAGCGAAGGGCTGCCGACTCGCGCGCAGCTTGGCGAGTCATAAGTCTTCAGGTTTTTTAAGGCGATACATCACAAGACGAGTTTTCCCTCTCTCCTTTGAGAGAGGGCGGGCATGAGGAAAACCTCACCCAAACATCACTAGTATGAACAGCTTCCGTCGTCCCCTACACCGACGAGACGCATCCACCTCAACCATAGAGGGAATACGATGAAAAGTCCGACTAACGCTCCAAAACGCTGGTGGTACATCATGCCGGTCGTGTTTATCACGTACAGCCTGGCGTACCTCGATCGCGCAAACTTCAGTTTCGCTTCGGCGGCTGGTATTAATGACGATCTCGGCATTACCAAAGGCATTTCATCGCTGCTGGGTGCCCTGTTCTTTCTCGGCTACTTCTTTTTCCAGATCCCTGGCGCGATTTACGCCGAGCGCCGCAGCGTGCGTAAACTCATTTTCATCTGCCTGATTCTGTGGGGCGGCTGCGCGTCGCTGACCGGGGTGGTCAGCAATATCCCGATGCTGGCGGCGATCCGCTTTATCCTTGGCGTGGTGGAAGCCGCCGTCATGCCCGCCATGCTGATTTACATCAGCAACTGGTTTACGAAGTCTGAGCGTTCGCGCGCCAACACGTTCCTGATCCTCGGTAACCCGGCCACCGTGCTGTGGATGTCGGTGGTTTCGGGCTATCTCATTCAGGCGTTCGGCTGGCGTGAAATGTTCATTATCGAAGGCATCCCGGCGGTTGTCTGGGCGTTCTGCTGGTGGGCGCTGGTGAAGGATAAACCGTCGCAGGTGAAGTGGCTGGCGGATGACGAGAAAGCGGCGCTGCAGGCGCAACTGAATAAAGAGCAGGAAGGCATTAAAGCGGTGCGCAATTACGGCGAAGCCTTCCGCTCACGTAACGTTATCCTGCTGTGCGCGCAGTATTTCGCATGGAGCATCGGCGTTTACGGCTTTGTGCTGTGGCTGCCGTCGATCATCCGCAGCGGCAGTGAAAACATGGGCATGGTGGAAGTGGGCTGGCTCTCCGCGGTGCCCTATCTCGCCGCGACCATCGCCATGATTATCGTCTCCTGGGCCTCCGATAAGATGCAGAACCGCAAGCTGTTCGTCTGGCCGCTGCTGCTGATTGGCGGGCTGGCGTTTATCGGCTCCTGGGCGCTCGGCGCGAACCATTTCTGGGCGTCTTACACCCTGCTGGTGATTGCCGGTGCCGCGATGTATGCCCCGTATGGCCCGTTCTTTGCGATTATCCCGGAGATGTTGCCGAAGAATGTGGCCGGCGGCGCGATGGCGCTTATCAACAGCATGGGCGCGCTCGGCTCGTTCGTCGGCTCCTGGGTGGTCGGCTATCTTAACGGCGCAACCGGCAACCCGTCTGCCTCATACATTTTTATGGGGGTGGCGCTTTTCGCCTCGGTGTGGCTCACTTTGATAGTCAAACCGGCCACCAGCCAACAGCTGCCGGTGGGCGCGCGCCACGCGTAACACGCTGCGGGCGGCGTGATGCCGTCCGCTTGTCTATTCTTTCTGTTTTGTTCAAAAGCTGGAGACCTGCATGAAGCCGTCCGTCATTCTCTACAAATCCCTGCCTGACGATTTGCTTGCCCGCCTGGAGAGCCACTTCAACGTGACCCGCGTGCCAGATCTGAGCCCGGAGACCATTGAGGCTCATGCCAGCGCATTTAGCGAGGCGCAGGGGCTGCTGGGTTCGAGCGAAAAGGTAGACGCGGCGCTGCTTGAGAAAATGCCCGCGCTTCGCGCCGCCTCGACGGTTTCCGTGGGGTATGACAATTTCGACGTGGACGCGCTGAGCGCAAAAAAGATAGCGCTGATGCACACGCCTACCGTGCTGACTGAAACGGTCGCCGATACGCTGATGACGCTGGTGCTGACGACCGCGCGCCGCGCACTCGAAGTGGCGGAGCGGGTTAAAGCGGGCGAATGGACCGGCAGCATCGGCCCGGACTGGTTCGGCTGCGACGTTCACCACAAAACGCTGGGCATCGTCGGCATGGGTCGTATTGGTCTCGCGCTGGCGCAGCGCGCGCATTTCGGCTTTAACATGCCGATTCTCTACAACGCCCGTCGCCATCACAGCGAGGCGGAAGAGCGCTTTAACGCGCGCTACTGTGACCTGGATACGCTGCTCGCCGAATCGGATTTCGTGTGCGTCATTCTGCCGCTCACCGACGAGACGCATCACATGATTGGCGCAGAACAGTTCCGCAAAATGAAGAAATCGGCGATTTTCATCAACGCAGGCCGCGGGCCGGTGGTGGATGAAAACGCGTTGATTGCCGCGCTGCAAAGCGGTGAGATCCACGCGGCCGGGCTGGATGTGTTCGAGCAGGAGCCGCTTTCGAAAGACTCTCCACTGCTGACGATGAAGAACGTAGTGGCGCTGCCGCATATCGGCTCCGCCACTCACGAGACGCGCTACAACATGGCCGCCTGCGCGGTCGATAACCTTATCAACGCGCTTAATGGCGACGTGTCGCAGAACTGCGTGAATCCGAAGGCGGTGAAGTAAAAACCACCTCCGGAGAAGTGGTTTAGCGTCACAATAAAAAACGGCTCATAAGAGCCGTTTTTTTTCACTGCATCGCGTTGGTCGCGGCCGTGTAAGCCTGGGTGAAGGCCTGATGTTGCGCGGCGAGCGGGCCTATCAGCGCGTTATACTGGCTCGCCTGCTGCGACGTCGGGAACTGGATGCCGTTAGCCGCAAAGCCCACCTGCGTGCCCTGCTGCGCGATGAAATCACCGACCTGCACCAGTTGCTGAGTGAACGTCTGCGCGGCCGGGATCAGCGGCTGCAGCGCGTTAGCCGGGCCGGTTACCACTTTTTCATAAGCTTTATCAAATACCGGCTTCAGATCATCTGCCTGCTTAAGCGACGCGTGAGAGCTGTCCGCCTGCATTTTCGCATTCTGCAGTTGCTGGCTCATTACGCCCAGCGAACCGTTGGCCTGGCGCAGCGCTTCACGCTGGGTCATGTAATCCTGCGGCACGCGAATGCTGTTTACGCCATCCACTACCGGGCGGATGCCGGCGTCCATCGCCTGGTTCACCTGCTGAGAGTAGCTGTAAAGGATGGCATAGTCGGAAACGAACGGACCGAACTGTTTTTTCTGATCGGCGGTCAGCGTCGGCAAACGTTCGCCGCTACGCATTACCGTGTTTTGCAGAAAATCGACGAACGCTTTGCGCTGGTCGCCCTCTTTATCAAAACACCCGCTCAGGCTGAATACCATTAACAACGCCGCCAGCGGCGCGAACCAGCGAGAGCAGGACTTACCTGTCGCCATTTTTTTGCTCCTTTCACTCATCAACGCGCACACCACTGCCAGTGTGCTTCAACGCCCACAAGGATAGTTCAGACGCGCCGCGCAGGATACCCTTTATTGCGCTGCAAAAGCGATTATGCGAAAGGCAGCGCGCCGTGCGTAAAAAAGGGCCGCCAGCCTGCGCTGACGCCCCTTAATAAAGACGCTCACAGCCATACCGCCCCATAGACTCGCCTGGCCTGAAAAGGCGGGGTTTCCCCCGCCCTCCAGACGCTACTTACCGGATTCGTAAGCCAGAAACGCAGCGGCCTCCCGATATCTGTCCTTATAACGGATTTCGCACAGCGATTTCCGAATAAGGAGCGTGAATATTAATAGCGTGGTACAAACGATTAATACGCACCAGATAAGCGCATTTCGCGGTAGTTTCATCAGCTTCTTTTCCTTGTCTTGCGACGGGTAAGAGGCTAATCTGCATATGTTCAGTATGGAGACAGCCTCGTTGGTTAATGAAAATTGACCTTCGGGGCTTTCTTCTTTCTGCCATCCGCTATAGCGGTAACTTTGCTGATTGCCGGAGGCAAAAAGCCTCAAGCGCCGGGCGTATTTTACGCTGCCTTTTTAAGCTGCCAGAATGTGATTCGGTGCTTTTCAGAAACCGACATGAGTGCTTTCCCATCGCATGACTGGAACCCTGTATATGAGCGTCAGAAGAGCGGTGCGCGCGTTCTAAAACGCCGGGCTTATGGCGGGATCGCGCAGGGGATAAAGGATCGCGCCATGATCTTTTACAAAACTATACTTTCTTAAGATTAATCCTAATATCAATCAATTAGGACGAGATATTCCACCACCGAACCGCCACAACCGGCGCTCGCCAGTCAACAAGCGCAAAATCTTATACTACCCTGCCCACAGTTTGGTTTTTTCCGAACTATGATTAAGAAGCTTCTTAGACGTTCACGATCCCGCTGTGTGATTAGGAGTCCAAAATGGAATCTAAAGACCCTATGTTTGAGTTGCTCAGCAGCCTCGAACAAATTGTATTAAAGAAAGATGCCTCTGATACGGTTACCCTGACGCAGAAACCTAACGTGTTTACAGAATTTGAACTGTTACGCAAAAGAACGGGCCTGAAAACAGATGATTTGGCTCGTGTGATGGGTGTCAGTGTGGCCATGGTTCAGGAGTGGGAATCCCGCCGTGTGAAACCCTCCAGCACCGAACTGAAGCTGATGCGCCTGATTCAGGCGAATCCCATGCTCAGTAAACAACTCATGGAATGAAACGCAAGCCAGTACACTTTTTTTCGCAAACAAAACGCCCCCGCCAATGCGGGGGCGTTGCTTTTCAGAATACATTTGGGTGCGTGCAGGCCAACCCGCCCTCCTGACCAGTGGGTGGGGGATTGCTCCCCCATCCAAAGGCTACTTCCCTGGTTCGTAAGCAAGGATTGCCCGTATTTCCCGGCTTCCCTCTTTAATAGTGAATTCACATAAGCGGTCACGCATTATTAAGGCGAAACACAGCACCGTAATACACAGCGCTAATATGCTTAAAAAAGCATATCGGGATTTTATTGGCATAATTGCCTCCTTATAGGGAAGAGGCTACAATCAGGCTGTTGGGTCTTGATTGCAGCCTCCCCCGAGGTTAAATGGAATTAACTTAGGGGGGCATTCATCTGACCAGCCTTTGCATCATGCCCAAGCCAGCCAGCCTGAGCACCCGCGCGCTATATTATCCGCAACCGTCTTATTAATAATTACGTGACCGCGTAATAACCCTTCGCTTTTTGTATTATGATAATAAAATAAGAATTCAACGTAGCGAAAATCGCTATAAAAAAACCCGCCAACGGCGGGTTTTTTATTATTAACGGAACACGTTACTGCAGCAGGGAAATATCCGCCACTTGCAGGAACAGTGCACGTAATTTTGACAGTAGCGTCAGACGATTAATACGCACCTGCGCATCGTCCGCATTAACCATCACTTTTTCGAAGAACTCATCCACCGGCTCGCGCAGCTGCGCCAGTTCGACCAGCGCTTCCTGGTAGCGGCCTTCCGCGAACAGCGGCTGCAGCTTGTCGCGCATTACAGCTACCTGCAGCGCCAGACGAATTTCCGGATCTTCTTTCAGCACCGACGCATGAACTTCATCGTTCAGCGGCTCGGTGGCTTTCGCGAGAATGTTGGAAACGCGTTTGTTCGCTGCGGCCAGCGCCACGGCTTCATCGAGCGAACGGAAGTGCGATACCGCCTTCATGCGGGCATCGAAATCCGCCGGGCGGGTCGGACGATTCGCCAGCACCGCCTGAATGGTGTCGACGCTGTAGCCTTCATCCTGATACCAGGCGCGGAAGCGGCCCAGCATAAAGTCCACGACATCATCCACCACTTTCGCGTTGGTCAGCTTGCTGCCGTACAGGCGCACCGCTTCTTCCGTCAGGGTTTGCAGATCGAGCGGCAGGTTTTTCTCAACGATGATACGCAGCACGCCAAGGGCAGCGCGGCGCAGCGCGAACGGGTCTTTATCGCCTTTCGGATGCTGACCGATACCGAAAATCCCGGCCAGCGTATCCATTTTATCGGCAATCGCAACGGCGCACGCCACCAGGCTTGACGGCAGCGCATCGCCTGCAAAGCGCGGCATGTACTGCTCGTTCAGCGCTACCGCAACGTCTTCAGACTCGCCATCATGACGCGCGTAGTGCATGCCCATGACGCCCTGGGTGTCGGTAAACTCAAACACCATATTGGTCATCAGATCGCATTTGGAAAGCAGACCCGCGCGCGTCGCGTGGTTCACATCCGCGCCGATCTGGCTCGCAATCCAGCCGGAGAGCGCCTGAATGCGGTCGGTTTTGTCGCGCAGCGTGCCGAGCTGTTGCTGGAACAGCACGGTTTCGAGACGCGGCAGGTGATCTTCCAGACGTTTTTTGCGGTCGGTGTTGAAGAAGAATTCCGCATCCGCCAGACGCGGACGCACCACTTTTTCGTTACCGGAGATAATCTGGCGCGGATCTTTGGACTCGATATTCGCCACAAAGATAAAGTTCGGCAGCAGCTTGCCGTCGGTGCCGTAGACCGGGAAATATTTCTGGTCGCCTTTCATGGTATAGACCAGCGCTTCCGCCGGCACCGCCAGGAATTTCTCTTCGAATTTCGCGGTCAGTACCACCGGCCATTCCACCAGCGAGGTGACTTCTTCAAGCAGGCTGTCGCTCAGATCGGCATTGCCGCCAATTTTCGCCGCTGCGGCTTCGGCGTCCTGCTGAATTTTGGCTTTACGCGCGTTATAGTCGGCGATGACTTTGCCGCGCTCCAGCAGGATCTGCGGGTACTGATCGGCGTGGTCGATAGTGAATTCCGGCTCGCCCATAAAGCGATGACCACGGATCACGCGGTCGGACTGAATACCAAGAATAGTCGCCGGCAGCACTTCATCGTCCAGCAGCAGCGTTATGGTATGAACCGGGCGTACGAACTGCACGTCGGACGCGCCCCAGCGCATCAGTTTCGGAATCGGCAATTTAGACAGCGCGGTGCTCACCATGCTCGGCAGCAGCGCCTGCGCGCTTTCGCCTTTCACATGGGCGCGATACATCAGCCACTCGCCTTTGTCGGTGACCAGACGCTCCGCCTGATCGACAGTAATGCCGCAGCCGCGCGCCCAGCCTTCCGCCGCTTTGCTCGGGTTGCCCTCTGCGTCAAACGCCGCAGAGACCGCCGGGCCACGTTTTTCGACTTCGCGATCCGGCTGAGACGCCGCCAGATTCGCCACTTTCAGCGCCAGACGACGCGGCGCCGCAAACCAGCTCACGATGCCGTGGGTCAGGCCCGCCGCGTCCAGTTCAGCAGTAAAGTTCGCAGCGAAGGATTCCGCCAGGCTGCGCAGGGCTTTTGGTGGCAGCTCTTCAGTGCCAATCTCCACCAGAAAAGTTTTCTCAGACATGGCAGCCTCTTATTTATTTCTGTTGCACATCGGGAAGCCCAGCGCCTCGCGGGAGGCGTAGTAGGCTTCGGCCACGGCTTTGGTCAGCGTGCGGATACGCAAAATGTAGCGCTGGCGCTCGGTCACCGAGATAGCCTTGCGCGCGTCCAGCAGGTTGAAGCTGTGGGCGGCTTTCAGAATACGTTCATAAGCAGGCAGCGGCAGGGGGTTTTCCAGCGCCAGCAGCTGTTGAGCTTCTTTTTCGTACTGCTCAAAGCAGGTGAACAGGAAATCCACGTCGGCGTATTCGAAGTTATAGGTGGATTGCTCCACTTCGTTCTGATGGAACACGTCGCCGTAAGTGGTTTTGCCAAGCGGGCCATCGCTCCAGACCAGGTCATAAACGCTGTCCACGCCCTGAATGTACATGGCGAGACGCTCGAGGCCGTAAGTGATTTCACCGGTCACCGGTTTGCACTCCAGGCCGCCGACCTGCTGGAAGTAAGTGAACTGCGTTACTTCCATGCCGTTCAGCCACACTTCCCAGCCGAGGCCCCAGGCGCCGAGCGTCGGGTTTTCCCAGTTGTCTTCGACGAAGCGAATATCATGAATGGTCGGGTCCATACCCAGCTCTTTAAGCGACCCCAGGTACAGCTCCTGAATATTGTCCGGCGACGGCTTGATGATCACCTGGAACTGGTAGTAGTGCTGTAAACGGTTGGGGTTTTCGCCGTAGCGGCCATCGGTCGGGCGGCGGGAAGGCTGAACATAAGCGGCCGCGATCGGCTCCGGGCCCAGCGCCCGCAGGCAGGTCATCGGGTGGGAGGTGCCGGCGCCGACTTCCATGTCCAGAGGTTGAACGATGGTGCAGCCCTGACGAGCCCAGTAATCCTGTAAGGTCAGGATCAGGCCCTGAAAGGTCCTGGTATCAAACTTTTGCATATGATTTCGCACGCGATACGAGTGGGTTTATTTGGAAGCGGTCAGTATACCCGTTGACCGCCAGATATACAGCCTCAATCCACGACCAAAAGCGGGCGGTTGACGCGCGGTTGCGCCATTAACGCATGGAAAGGTGTAAAAATTGACCGTTCGCGTCGAAAGAGCAGGTAAAGCCCTCTTCACGCGCCGTATAGCCGCGCATTTCATAGCTTCCCTGATACGCCTCGAAACCGTTGACGGTGATGTTCTGCGCATCGGTATTGTAGCGATGAGCGGCTTTTGCTTTACACTGCTGCTCCATTTCCAGCGAGTGCGGCGCGCTGACACGTCCTTTTTGCGCATGCTGCGGATGCGCGTCCTCGTGACTGCAACCGGCCAGCGCGCCTGTGAACAGCACCAGCCAAAGCGTGCGGGGCAACAGCCTCGTCATAGTTTGTTATCTCCATGTTAAAATGACGACCAAAGCGCGGGTGACCGCAGCGGACAAAGGGCGTGCATTCTGCGAAATCGCCCTAAGGCTGACAACGGGCCGCCCTGAAACTCAGATTGTTCCGTGGAGCAGGATCCAGAATCAGGAAGTCACACTGCTGATAATTAAAGATGGTACAGAGGAACTGATGCAGCAAAAAATTCACTGGATAGACAATCTGCGCGCGATAGCCTGTCTGATGGTCATCATGATCCACACGACGACCTGGTATATTACTAATCCTTCAATGGTCAGCCCGCTAAACTGGGATTTCGCCAACCTGCTGAACTCTGCGTCGCGCGTCAGCGTACCGCTGTTTTTTATGATTTCAGGGTACCTGTTTTTCGGCGAACGCAGCGCCGGGCAGCGGCATTTTCTGCGCATCGCGCTCTGCCTGGTTTTTTACAGCGCCATGGCGCTCGCCTATATCGCGCTACTGACGCCAATTAATGGTGAGCTTTCGCTTAAACTGTTGTTACAAAAGCCCGTTTTCTACCATTTATGGTTTTTCTTCGCCATTATCGTCATTTATCTGTTGTCGCCGCTGATAAGCGTAAAGCGTCTCGATGGCCGGACGGCGCTGGCGCTTATCGTCCTGCTGGGTGTGGTGGCAAATCCCAATACCGTGGCGCAAAAGTTCGACGGCGTGCAGTGGCTGCCGGTGAATCTCTATATCAATGGCGATACGTTTTATTACGTGCTGTATGGGTTGATGGGCCGTGCCATCGGGATGATGGAAACGGAGCAGCGCCCCGTAAGCCTGCTGGCGGGTATCGTGCTGGCGGTCAGTACCGTGTCGATTGCGAGCGGCACCCATCAGGCGCTGCAAAGCCACGGCAACTTCGCCGACACCTTTTATCTTTACTGCGGCCCGCTGGTGCTGATCGCCGCGTTAAGCCTGCTGGTACTGGCGAAAAATACACTCAACCGCGACATTGCGCCGCTCGCGTTTATCGCACGTTATTCGCTGGGCATTTACGGCTTCCATGCGCTGATCATTCATTTTCTGCGCACGCGGCATATTGAATTTACGGCATGGCCGGCGCTGGATATCGCCTGGATTTTCAGTATGACGCTGGCGGGTAGCCTGGCGCTGGCCGCGCTGTTGCAGCGCGTCGACCGCCATCGACTCGTCAGTTAACGGCACGCGATCGGGCGCGCTGAAACTGCCGGGCGGATGAAAACCCGGCAGCGACGGCCGCCTGCTCCGCGCCCTGCCCCTGCAATAAACACTGGCTGGCAAACGCCACGCGTAGCTGTTCCAGATAATCACGAACGCTGATCCCCAGATGCTCTTTAAACAGTCGTGTGAGATGACGCGGGCTGACGTGTACACGCGCGGCAATCTCCGTCAGGCTCCATGCCGCCTGCGGATTTGCTGCCAGCAAATCCTGCGCGCGATGCACGGCGGGGTGTAAATGATTCCGGTAACGCAGCCACGGCGAGAGCTGCGGATCGTCGCCGGAGCGGCGAAACCAGACCACCATTTCACGCGCCACGTCAAGCGCCGCGCGCGGCCCGCACAGGCGATGGATCAGGTGCAGGCTTAAATCGATGCCGGACGTAATGCCGGCGCTGGTCCAGATGCCCCGATCTTCCACAAAAATGCGGTTATCGCGCACCTGCGCGCCGGGAGCGGCCGCTTTCAGGCGCGCCAGTACGTCATGGTGCGTGGTGCATTCAACGCCATGCAGCAGACCGGCTTTCGCCGCCAGCAGCGAGCCCGAGCAGACGCAGATAAGCGTAAGCTGCTGGCTGTGGATCAGCGGCTGAAGCCGCATCAGCCAGTTGCGGGCGGCCAGCGCCTGCGGCGTAGAAAACCAGCGACTGGAATCAGCGACACCCGGCAAGACGAGCAGGCTGCCTGGCGGCAATGTTTCCGGCAGCGGCGCGATACCCGCCACCTGTAAGCCGGTCGACATCACGACTCGCTCTTCAGGCCCGATGTAATTGAGGCTGAAGGCGTCACCCGCAAGCGCGAGCGTCTCCGCCGGGCCTGTTAAATCGAGCGCCATGACGCCAGGCAACACCACAAACCAGACAGGAATGGTCATCCCAAAGACTCCAGACATTGCGCCACGCTGCTAATCGTCGCAAAACGCCCCGCCAGCACCGTTTCGGTACGGTGGCGTAATGCGTCCACGTCCAGCGTCACACCTTTCCAGGTCATCGGAAACGTCAGCGTCGCTTCGCTGACAAACGTCACCCGATAACCCAGATCAGAGGCGACCCGCGTTGTGGTTTCGCAGCACTGTTCGGTACGGATACCGCAGATAATCAGGTGGTTAATATCTCTTTGGCGTAGCCATAAATCCAGCCCGGTGTCGGTAAATGCGTTATGGACATGCTTATGGAATGTCACGGCGGCGTTATGGCGCAGGAAAGGCATCGGCGTTACAAAGCCCGATTCAAGCGTAAACAGTTCGTCCTCATCGACATGAAAGATATCGACAACCGGGATATTGCGCGCTTCACAGCCCGCAATAAGCGTGTTGATAGCCTCGCAAAACGCTGGAAAATCGTCTTCACGCCAGTAGCTGCGGTGAAAGAAGGACTGTTGAGTATCGATATTGATCAGTGCGGTACGCGTCATTTCAGGACACCTGTTCGAGTGGGGTTGAACCCTATTCTCACAGGCATGAGTGACGCCGGGCAGACCAGAAAAGGACAAAAAACGGGTGTTTCAGGACGGCTTTCTGAACACCCGTTTTTGGTTATGACATCAACGGCAGTAGCTGCTGGTAGAGCTTACGGAAGGTTTCACGCTGCTCGCCATAACGCTGATGGCGCACCGCATCCGGCTGATGCTGCTGTTCCAGCGCAAGCGGTGGAAGTAGATCGGTTAGCACACGCTGCGGTGAGAGCGCAATCTGCGCAAGTCTTGCCGCGCCGAGCGCCGGGCCGACATCGCCGCCGGTCCGGTAATCCAGTGGCACGCCGCTGATATCCGCCAGCATTTGCCGCCAGTACGCGCTGCGCGCGCCGCCACCAATCAGCGTAACGCTTTGTGGTGTCACCCCGCACGCATGCACAACATCCATGCCGTCTGCCAGCGCATAACCCACGCCTTCCAGCACCCCGCGCGCCAGTTCGGCAGGCCCATGCTCGTGCGTCAGCCCAAAAAACACCCCCTTCGCCAGCGGATTGTTGTGGGGCGTGCGCTCACCGGAGAGATACGGCAGGAACCAGACAGCGCCTGCGTCTTCACGCGCGCTTTGCGCCGCGGTAAGCAGCGCCGGTACGCTTCCCGCGCCGGTAAGCCTTGCCGCCCAGTCGAGGCACGACGCGGCGCTCAGCATCACTGACATCAAATGCCAGCGCGCCGGTAAGGCATGGCAGAAACTGTGCACCGCGCTTTCAGGGTTTGCCCGAAAGCCGTCGCTGACCGCAAAGTAAACGCCGGATGTGCCAAGCGACAGCATCGCCTGGCCCGGTTCGGCAAGACCAACGCCCACCGCACCCGCGGCGTTATCGCCGCCGCCTGCCACCACCGGCACCGCATTCATGCCCCACGCCCGGGCAACGTCATCTTTCAGCTCGCCCGTAATTTCACTGCCTTCAAACAGCGCTGGCATATGCTCGCGTTGCAGATGGCACGCCGCCAGCATGGCATCGCTCCAGTCGCGCTGTGCCACGTTCAGCCACATCGTGCCGGCCGCATCGGACATGTCGCTCGCGAATACACCGGTCATACGCAGCCGCAGGTAATCTTTAGGGAGCAGCACTTTGTCGGTTTGCCTGAAAATGTCCGGCTCGTGACGCGCCACCCACAGTAGTTTTGGCGCGGTGAAGCCGGGCATCATAAGATTGCCGGTAATTTCACGCGAATCGGGGACGTTTTCTTCAAGGATGGCGCACTCCTGCGCGCTTCGCCCGTCATTCCAGAGTATTGCCGGGCGTAAAATCCGCTGGTGTTTATCAAGCAGCGTCGCGCCATGCATCTGTCCGCTCAAGCCAATCGCTTTCACGTCTCGCAGGCTGTGCTGCGCGCCCAGCGCTTGCATAGCCCGGTCAGTCGCCTGCCACCAGCTTTCGGGATCTTGCTCCGACCACAACGGATGCGGACGAGCGACCTGCAACGCTTCGCTGTGCGAAGCGACAAGTGCTCCCTGCTCATCCAGCAGAATAACTTTTACCCCTGAAGTCCCAAGGTCGATCCCGATATACATAGCCGCTCCCGTGCAGAACGCCGCCCGAAGGCAGCGCAATGCGTTTACTTATCAAACAGATAATAATTGACCAGGTTTTCCAGCTGTTCCTGGTGTCCGCTCTGATGCTGCGGCGCCAGATTATGCTGCTCGGCGTACTGTGCCAGTTCAGCCAGTGACATCTGCCCTTTGAGGATCTGCTGACCAAGCTCGCCGTTCCAGCCGGCATAACGGCGGGCGACGCGTTTATCCAGCTCGCCCTCTTCGAGCATTTTCGCCGCGACTTTCAGCGACAGCGCCATCGTATCCATCGCACCGATATGACCATAGAACAGATCATATTTATCGGTGCTCTGACGGCGCACTTTGGCGTCAAAATTCAGCCCACCGGTCGTGAAGCCACCCGCTTTGAGGATTTCATACATCACCAGGGCGTTCTCTTCGACACTGTTCGGGAACTGATCGGTATCCCAGCCGAGTTGCGGATCGCCGCGATTCGCATCCACCGAGCCAAACAGACCAAGCGCGATGGCGCTGGCAATCTCATGGTGGAAAGAGTGGCCCGCAAGCGTAGCGTGGTTGGCCTCGATGTTAAGCTTAATCTCTTTCTCAAGGCCGAACTGTTTCAGGAAGCCATACACGGTCGCCGCGTCGTAGTCATACTGATGTTTGGTCGGTTCCTGCGGTTTCGGCTCGATAAGCAGCGTACCGCGAAAACCGGTTTTGTGTTTATGCTCGACCACCATCTGCATAAAGCGGCCAAGCTGTTCACGCTCCTGGCGCAAATCGGTATTGAGCAGCGTTTCGTAGCCTTCACGCCCGCCCCACAGCACATAGTTTTCACCGCCCAGTTGATGTGTCGCGTTCATGGCGGTGACCACCTGCGTGGCTGCCCAGGAGAAGACTTCCGGGTCTGGGTTGGTGGCGGCGCCTGCGCCGTAGCGCGGGTGGGTAAAGCAGTTGGCGGTGCCCCACAGCAGCTTCACGCCGCTCTCCTGTTGCTTCTGCGCCAGCACTTCTACCATCTGGGTGAAGTTATTCAGGTACTCCTTAAGCGACGCGCCTTCCGGCGATACGTCAACGTCATGGAAGCAGTAGTAAGGCACGTTGAGCTTGTGGAAAAACTCAAAGGCCACGTCGGCTTTGCGTTTCGCGAGGCTCAGCGCGTCGCCTGCTTGCTGCCACGGGCGTTCAAACGCGCCAACACCAAACATATCCGAGCCGTTCCAGCAGAACGTGTGCCAGTAGCAGGCAGCGAAACGCAGATGGTCTTCCATACGCTTGCCGGCAACCAACTCGTCAGGATTGTAATGGCGGAATGCCAGGGGATTCGTGGTTTTCGGGCCTTCATAACGCACACGTTCAAGTTGGTCGAAATAAGTCGGCATAATTAACTCCGTAATCAGGGCTGTTCCAGCGAGAATAAATTAATCCTGGAATTTACTTTCCCTTTGCTCAATTACGTTATTTCACACTGCGATTAAGAGAATGCACAAATGTGCGCTGGCTCGCAAAAACCAAGTTAGTTCCTTTCAATATTGCATTGCGCGATAAATTCCATTTTATTTGTGAAAGTTTTGGATTTAACATTAGAAATCCGATCGGCGTCATAAAATCAGAAATAAACAAAAAAACGTAACCCGAAGATTAAAATCTGTAATTGATCGCCAGCCTTTCCGCGCTAAAAATTCCTGCGTCCGTAAGTATGAATGTCCGTTTCGTCCCCGATGAATTAAGCCCATTCGTAACACTGGAACAGGTATAAAAATCATGAAAATAAAGCAGCTTATTCTTACCCTGTGCGCGTCGCTGGTGTTGACCAGCTTCAGCGGCATCGCAAAAGACGTCAAAATTGGCATGGCGATCGACGACCTGCGCCTTGAGCGCTGGCAGAAAGATCGCGACATTTTCGTCAGTAAAGCAGAGTCACTGGGTGCCAAAGTGTTTGTGCAGTCGGCGAACGGCAATGAAGAAACCCAAATGTCGCAGATTGAAAACATGATCAACCGCGGCGTTGATGTGCTGGTCATTATTCCCTACAACGGGCAGGTATTAAGTAACGTTGTCGCCGAGGCAAAGCGAGAAGGAATTAAAGTGCTGGCCTATGATCGTATGATCAATAATGCCGATATCGATTTCTATATTTCTTTCGATAATGAGAAGGTAGGCGAACTCCAGGCGCAAAGCCTGGTCGACAAGGTGCCGCAAGGGAATTATTTCCTGATGGGCGGCTCGCCGGTCGATAATAATGCGCGCCTGTTCCGTGATGGCCAGATGAAAGTTCTTAAGCCGTTTATTGATAGTGGGAAAATAAAAGTCGTCGGCGATCAGTGGGTAGATGGCTGGCTACCAGAAAATGCGCTGAAAATTATGGAAAACGCGCTGACCGCGAACAATAACAAAATCGATGCTGTGGTGGCCTCTAATGACGCGACCGCAGGCGGTGCTATTCAGGCGCTGAGCGCGCAAGGCCTTGCCGGGAAAGTGGCTATTTCTGGTCAGGATGCCGACCTTGCCGGAATCAAGCGCATCATCGCTGGCACACAGACCATGACGGTCTATAAACCGATCACTCAGCTTGCTAATACGGCCGCAGAAGTCGCGGTGGAGCTTGGCAACGATAAGCAGCCTAAATCCGACGCCACACTTAATAACGGGCTGAAAGAAGTGCCTGCGCGCCTGTTAACCCCCATCAAGGTGGATAAATCCAATATTGAATCCACCGTCATTAAAGACGGCTTCCATAAGAAGAGCGAACTGTAATCCCACGGCGTTTACGGTTCGCCGTAAACGCCAGTGACGCCCTCCGACCAGTGCAGGCGGACTTGTTATGCCTTATTTACTCGAAATGAAAAATATCACCAAAGCCTTCGGCGCCGTTAAAGCGGTCGATAACGTGTCGCTCGCGCTGGCACCAGGCGAGGTGATGTCGCTGTGCGGTGAAAACGGCTCCGGCAAATCAACGCTGATGAAAGTGCTGTGCGGGATCTATCCCTGGGGCAGCTATGAAGGCGAAATCACGTTTGCCGGTGAGCCGCTCAAGCCAGCCCATATCCGTGATACCGAGCGCAAAGGGATAGCGATTATTCACCAGGAACTGGCGCTGGTAAAAAATCTGACGGTGCTGGAGAACATCTTCCTCGGTGCGGAAATCACGCGCCACGGCGTGCTGGATTACGACGCCATGACGGTGCGCTGCGAAAAACTGCTGGCGCAGGTGAGCCTGTTTGTTTCTCCGCATACCCGAACGGGCGATCTCGGCCTTGGCCAGCAGCAACTGGTGGAGATCGCGAAAGCACTGAATAAACAGGTGCGTCTGCTGGTGCTGGATGAGCCTACGGCATCACTCACCGAGCAGGAGACTGCGCTGTTGCTGGATATCATTCGCGATCTTCAGCAGCACGATATCGCCTGCATTTACATCTCCCACAAACTAAACGAAGTAAAAGCGATATCCGACACCATTTGCGTCATCAGGGATGGCAAACCGGTCGGCACACGCCCGGCTGCGCAAATGAGTGAAGAAGAGATCATCTCCATGATGGTAGGCCGCGAACTGACGGCCCTCTACCCGAGCGAGCCTCATACGCCTGGTGATGAAATCCTGCGTGTGGAAAACCTGACGGCCTGGCACCCGGTGAACCGCCATATCAAGCGCGTCAGCGATCTCTCATTTTCGCTGCGTCGTGGTGAAATTCTTGGCATTGCGGGGCTGGTCGGTGCCGGGCGTACCGAGGCGATGCAGTGCCTGTTCGGCGTCTGGCCTGGACGCTGGCAGGGCGACATTTTTATCGACGGCAAGCCGGTGTCGCTTCGCAACTGCCAACAGGCCATCGCCCACGGGATCGCGATGGTGCCGGAGGATCGCAAAAAAGATGGCATTGTGCCGGTGATGGCGGTTGGGCAGAACATTACGCTCGCCGCGCTGGATGAGTTCAGCGGGCCGCTCAGTGCGCTGGATGCAGCGGCGGAACAGCAGTGCATTCTTGATTCGCTACAGCGCCTGAAAGTGAAAACCGCGTCGCCGATGCTGGCGATAGGCCGCCTGAGCGGCGGCAATCAGCAAAAAGCGATTCTCGCGCGCTGCCTGCTGCTTAATCCACGCATTCTTATCCTCGATGAACCCACGCGCGGCATTGATATCGGTGCCAAATATGAAATCTACAAACTCATTCACCAGCTGATGCAGCAGGGTATCGCCGTCATTGTTATCTCATCGGAACTGCCGGAAGTGCTCGGTCTGAGCGACCGGGTGCTGGTGATGCATGAAGGCCGACTCAAAGCCAATCTCGTTAACCGCCATCTCACACAAGAACAGGTGATGGAAGCCGCCCTGAGGAGCGATCGCCATGTCGAAAAGCAACCCGTCTGAAATCAAGCTGGCCGCGCCATCGGCCTCTTCGCCGGTCTCATTCCGCGCGCTGAATAAAATTAACGTTCAGGTTTTTGTGATGATCGCGGCCATCGTGGTCATTATGCTGTTCTTCACTTTCATGACCGACGGCGCGTACCTGAGCGCCCGTAATATCTCAAACCTGCTGCGCCAGACCGCGATTACCGGCATTCTGGCGGTCGGGATGGTCTTCGTTATTATTTCCGCAGAAATCGATCTTTCTGTCGGTTCAATGATGGGTCTGCTGGGCGGGGCAGCGGCGATTTTTGACGTCTGGCTGGGCTGGCCGCTGCCGCTGACGATTGTCGTCACGTTACTGCTCGGCCTGCTGCTGGGCGCATGGAACGGCTGGTGGGTCGCTTACCGCAAAGTCCCGTCGTTTATTGTCACCCTGGCGGGAATGCTCGCGTTTCGCGGCGTGCTGATAGGCATCACCAACGGCACGACGGTGTCGCCCACAAGCCCTGCGATGTCGCAGATTGGCCAGAGCTATCTGCCGGGCGGCGTCGGCTTTGCAATCGGCGCGCTCGGGCTGGCGCTGTTTATTTTCTGGCAGTGGCGCGGTCGGATGCGTCGTCAGGCGCTCGGGTTGACCTCAACGCCTTCCAGTGCCGTTGTCAGCAAGCAGGCGCTGACGGCGGTGATTGTGCTGGGTGCCATCTGGCTGCTGAATGATTATCGCGGCGTGCCCACACCAGTGCTCATCCTCACGTTCCTTCTGCTGGCAGGCATGTTTATGGCGCTCCATACGGCGTTTGGTCGCCGCATATACGCCATCGGCGGCAATATCGACGCCGCACGGCTTTCCGGCATTAACGTGGAGCGTACTAAACTTGCAGTGTTTGCGATAAACGGTGTGATGGTCGCGATCGCCGGGCTCATTTTAAGCTCGCGCCTCGGAGCCGGGTCACCTTCGGCCGGGAATATCGCCGAACTGGACGCCATCGCCGCCTGCGTTATCGGCGGCACAAGCCTTGCGGGCGGCGTCGGGAGCGTCGCGGGCGCGGTGATGGGCGCATTTATTATGGCATCACTTGATAACGGCATGAGCATGATGGACGTGCCCACCTTCTGGCAATACATCGTCAAAGGGGCCATTTTGCTGCTGGCGGTCTGGATGGATTCCGCGACGCGCCGACGCGCATAAACATAACCTGCAATGGATCACATTGCAGGTGCGCGGTTATCCTGCCTCGCGGGATATGTGTTATTCAAACAACAGGTTCAAGGCCGGATACTGACACTATGTTTGAAAAGCGTCATCGCATTACGCTGCTGTTCAATGCCAACAAAGCTTATGACCGTCAGGTGGTTGAAGGCGTTGGTGAGTACTTGCAGGCTTCACAATCAGAGTGGGATATCTTCATGGAAGAGGATTTCCGCACCCGGATTGAGAATATTAAAGAGTGGCTGGGCGATGGAGTCATCGCCGATTTTGACGACCCGGAAATCGAGCAGTTGCTAAAAGATGTCGAGGTGCCGATCGTCGGCGTCGGCGGCTCTTATCACCGGCCCGAGCACTACCCGCCAGTGCACTACATCGCGACAGACAACTACGCGCTGGTCGAAAGCGCGTTTTTACATCTCAAAGAGAAAGGCGTTCACCGCTTTGCCTTTTATGGACTCCCCTCGTCCAGCGGCAAGCGCTGGGCCGCCGAGCGCGAGCATGCGTTTAGCGAACTGGTCGCGCGTGAGAAATACCGTGGCGTGATTTATCAGGGGCTGGAGACCGCGCCGGAGAACTGGCAACACGCCCAGAACCGGCTTTCTGATTGGCTCCAGACGTTGCCGCCGCAGACCGGCATTATCGCCGTGACGGATGCCCGTGCCCGCCATCTGCTTCAGGTATGCGAGCATTTACATATTCCGGTGCCGGAGAAACTGTGCGTTATCGGCATTGATAACGAAGAGCTGACCCGCTATCTCTCCCGGGTGGCGCTCTCTTCTGTGGCGCAAGGCACGCGCCAGATGGGATATCAGGCCGCGAAGCTGCTGCATCGCCTGCTGGATAATGAAAACCTGCCGCTCCAGCGTGTTCTGGTGCCGCCCGCGCGTGTAGTGGAGCGGCGCTCTACGGATTACCGCTCGCTGCACGATCCCGCCGTCATTCAGGCGATGCACTACATTCGCAATCACGCCTGTAAAGGGATCAAAGTCGAACAGGTGCTTGATGCTGTAGGGATTTCCCGTTCTAACCTGGAGAAGCGCTTTAAAGAAGAAGTCGGCGAAACTATTCACGCCGTGATCCATGCGGAGAAGCTGGAAAAAGCGCGCAGCCTGCTGATTTCTACCTCATTGAGCATTAACGAAATTTCACAGATGTGCGGCTATCCGTCGCTGCAATATTTCTATTCGGTATTCAGGAAAGAGTATGACACCACGCCGAAGGAGTATCGCGACAGATTCAGTGAGGTGATGATATAGCGTGCGCGGCAGTTTAACGTAAAAACGTTAAGCGACGCTTATGCTGGCAGGCGTTAATAGTGTCTGGATACAACGCTGCGCAAAGCAATAAAAAACGTCTTCCGAAGAAGACGTTTTTTGTGCCTGAGCCATCACAGCTGTTAATTAATTGGTTGCCAGCAGGTGCTGATTATCCTGATACATGGCAAACAGATAATTGTTATAGCTTTTCCCTTTAGTGGAATAGCCTTTCAGCTTATGGATCATATTACTGGCCGTCACTTCCTGATCCGCTTTACGCAGTTGCAGACGCGATTTGCGGAAAGAAGCATAAGCCGGATGCGTATTCAGATTCACCGCATAGGCATTAACGGATTCTTTAACGGAGTTAAAGTGAGAATACCCTTTCACTTTGCCTGGTTCGTTATTACAACGCTTGCTGGCGCATTTCATGCCAAACAAGTTGTTGTTATTACGGGCAAGTTTCGAGGTTCCCCAGCCGCTTTCCGCCGCCGCCATGGTCGCGACCATGCTGGCAGGAATAATATCTACGCGCTCAAACAGCGTATTCCACGGTACGCGGCGCGTGTTGCCATTCCATTTTACCTTGTAGCGCTTCGCGATATCTTTCAGGCGCGCGCGTTCAGCAGGCGACCACTGGGCGTCATACTGCTTTGAAATAAGCCAGTTACGCTCAGCGGAAATAGCCGCATTCTGGCTGGTAATGTAAGGCATGACGGTCCGGAGAAACGCTTTTTTCCGTGGTGTTCCGGAAGGGTATTTTCGCAAATCAGGCAGTGAACCACTTATTACACTATTGCGAGAATACTCTTTTTTACTGCTTGCCAGTTTTTTACCGCTTGTCTTTGTAACGTGTACTGTGTGGCTCTTTTTCGTTGTGTGCTGCGTTGCCAGCACTTCACCCGAAAATGCCAGGGTGGCTAACATACACAACGCCGCCCCTAATCGTCGAATTGAAGTCGATATCATCAGGTCTCCTGGTCGGATTTAAGCATTCCAACACCTTATTATTTAATTGGATTTAAGAAAGTAATCTTAAATCCTATCAAAAATACCGTTTTGGATCATCTAAAGAAATAAGTCGATTCTGAATTCGCGGCGCTTGCAGGCAGTTTAACTCGCTGAAAATAAACATTAAAAAATGCCATTTTTAGCATTTAATGCTGGCGTTGAAACGACGCGGCTCAGCCTCCCGTTTCCTCCCCTTTCACTGCCGCTTAAGGATGAGGAATTCCTTATATCGCCATGCGACACTGAACAAAAATCGCACAGGATGCATATAATGAACCTCTCCCCTCTCGCACTATTGCTGCTGCCGTGCATCGCGCTCGCGCAGTGGTCCGCTCCCGACCTGCCTGCGTTTCAGGAAAAAACCCCCGGCGTGTTTATAAGCCAGGGGCCGCTGGCGAAAGGCACGCAGCCGCTGCGCCTGACGATGGACAACGCCTGCTGGCAACCTGCCGGGCCTGTCAAACTGAATCAGATGCTCTCACTGACGCCATGCGTTGACCCGGCCCCCGAATGGCGACGCTTTCGCGACGGCAATTACAAGGTACAGATAGACACGCGATCCGGCACGCCGACCCTGATGTTAAGCGTCGAGCAGGAAGCGCAAAAGGCGGTCGCGGAAGTGACACGCCAGTGCCCGAAATGGGACGGCAAACCGCTCACGGTCTCCGTTAAAGAGACGTTCCCGGAAGGCAGCGTGGTGCGCGACTTCTACAGCGGCAATACCGCCACGGTCACGCAGGGGCAAATCACGTTGACGCCCGCGCCCGGCAGCAACGGGCTTCTGCTGCTGGAGCGCGCAGAATCCCCTTCGCAGGCCGCGTTCAACTGGCATAACGCCACCGTCTATTTCGTCCTGACCGATCGCTTTGTGAACGGCGACCCGACCAATGACAACAGCTATGGCCGCCATAAAGACGGCATGCAGGAGATTGGCACGTTTCACGGCGGCGATCTCAAAGGGCTGACCAGCAAACTGGATTATCTGCAAACGCTCGGCGTCAACGCGCTATGGATAAGCTCGCCGCTGGAGCAGATCCACGGCTGGGTCGGCGGCGGTACCAAAGGCGATTTCCCACATTATGCCTACCACGGGTACTACCCGCAGGACTGGACGAAACTGGATGCCAACATGGGCACGCCGGACGACTTACGCCGTCTGGTCGATGAAGCGCACCGACGCGGCATTCGTGTTTTATTCGACGTGGTGATGAACCACACGGGCTACGCCACGCTCGCCGATATGCAGCAATTCCAGTTTGGCGCGCTCTACCTCAAAGGCGACGAGCTGAAAAAGACGCTTGGTGAAAACTGGACCGACTGGCGCCCTGGCGCAGGGCAGAACTGGCACAGCTTCAATGACTATATTAATTTCAGCGATAAAGCCGCCTGGGAAAAATGGTGGGGTAAAACGTGGATCCGCACGGATATCGGCGATTACGACAGCCCCGGCTTTGACGATCTCACGCTCTCGCTCACCTTTTTACCGGACCTGAAAACAGAATCGACACAGCCCTCCGGCCTGCCAAACTTTTACCAGCACAAGCCGGATACCGCGGCGCAGCTTATCGACGGTGCCACCCCACGCGATTACCTGACACGCTGGCTCAGCCAGTGGGTGCGCGATTACGGTATCGACGGTTTCCGCGTGGATACGGCAAAACATGTTGAACTGGCCGCCTGGCAACAGCTGAAAAACGAGGCCAGCGCGGCGCTCGTCGAATGGAAAGCCAAAAACCCGGATAAAAAGCTTGATGACGCGCCGTTCTGGATGACCGGCGAGGCCTGGGGTCACGGCGTGATGCAGAGCGATTACTACCGCCACGGTTTCGACGCGATGATTAATTTCGATTACCAGGAGCAGGCCGCGAAAGCCGCCGACTGCTTCGCGAATATCGATATGGTCTGGCAGCAGATGGCGGAAAAACTCCAGGGGTTCAATGCGCTGAGCTACCTCTCCTCGCACGATACCCGGCTGTTTCGCGAAGGCGGGCCGCGGGCGGCAGAATTACTTTTGCTCACACCCGGCGCGGTACAGATTTTTTACGGCGACGAAAGTGAGCGGCCTTTCGGGCCAACCGGCTCCGATCCACTCCAGGGCACACGATCCGATATGAACTGGCAGGATCTCAACGGTAAAAGCGCGGCGACGCTCGCGCACTGGCAAAAGCTCGGGCAGTTTCGCGCGCGTCACCCGGCCATCGGCGGCGGCAAGCAGACGACGCTGTCACTGAAACAGGGCTATGGGTTTATCCGCCAGCAGGGTGACGATACCGTTATGGTCGTCTGGGCTGGCCAGCAGTAATCACCAGGCGGCGTGTCTTCGGGCGCGCCGCCTCGTTATCCAGCATATAATGCTACGTGCTGTCAGCATCGAAACATTTTGCATCAGAAAAGCACCTGCCCGCCGATTTGCACCCGCCATCCTGTAGCGCTATGGTTAGCCTCTTTTTAAAAGAATGCGACAGACAGACCGCTATGACGTTTTCACTTTTCGGCGACAAATTTACCCGCCATGCAGGCATTACGCGCCTCATGGAAGATCTCAACGACGGATTACGCACCCCCGGCGCTATCATGCTTGGCGGCGGAAACCCGGCGCAAATCCCGGCGATGAACCACTATTTCCAGGAACTGCTGGCATCGATGCTTGAAAGCGGCAAAGTGACTGATGCGCTTTGCAATTATGATGGCCCGCGCGGAAAAAGTGAGCTCCTGGTAGCCCTGGCGGGCATGTTGCGAAAAGAGTTTGGCTGGGATGTCGAACCACAGAATATTGCGCTGACAAATGGCAGCCAGAGCGCATTTTTCTACTTGTTTAACCTGTTTGCCGGCCGCCAGGTGGATGGCACGTCGAAAAAAGTGCTGTTCCCGCTGGCGCCTGAATACATCGGCTATGCGGATTCCGGGCTTGAGGAAGACTTGTTCGTCTCCGCGCGCCCGAATATCGAACTGCTGCCGGAAGGCCAGTTTAAATATCATGTGGATTTCGAGCATCTGCATATCGGCCCGGAAACCGGCATGATCTGCGTATCGCGCCCAACCAACCCGACCGGCAACGTGATCACCGACGACGAGCTGATTAAGCTCGACGCGCTCGCCAACCAGCACAACATTCCGCTGGTGATCGATAACGCTTACGGCCTGCCATTCCCGGGCATTATCTTTAGCGAGGCGCGCCCGCTCTGGAACCCGAATATCATTCTGTGCATGAGCCTCTCCAAGCTCGGCCTGCCGGGCAGCCGCTGCGGCATTATCATTGGCAATGAAAAAGTGATCTCGGCCATCAGCAACATGAACGGAATAATCAGTCTGGCGCCGGGCGGCATCGGGCCTGCGATGGCCTGCGAGATGATTAAGCGCAACGATCTGCTGCGTCTGTCTCAGGAGGTGATAAAACCCTTCTATCAGCAGCGCGTTCAGGAGACGATTGCCATCATTCGCCGTTATCTGTCGCCGGAGCGCTGCCTCATTCACAAGCCTGAAGGCGCGATTTTCCTGTGGCTCTGGTTTAAAGATTTGCCGATCACCACCGAGCTCCTCTATCAGCGCCTGAAAAAACGCGGCGTGCTGATGGTGCCGGGCGATTTCTTCTTCCCGGGGCTGGATAAGCCGTGGCCGCACACCCACCAGTGCATGCGCATGAATTATGTGCCGGAGCCGGAGAAAATCGAGGCGGGCGTGAAAATCCTGGCGGAAGAGATTGAGCGCGCCTGGCAGGAAGCGGGCCAGTAACGCAGCCTTAGAGAAAACGCCGCCTGCTGGCGGCGTTTTTGTTTCTCAGAGCGTGATGATAAACGCTCGCGCCTCACGCTCCGGCGTCACCACAACACCCCATTCGCTGCCCACGCTGTTACCGCCATCAACGCTCGTAACCTGCTGAATATTACGCAGGCAGAGTGTCCAGCCGGTCGCGTGACCGCTCCCTTCGACCGTAATCCGTTTGCCCTCGCGCTTCACGCACAGCGTAAAGGTCGTCTCGCCATTCGCGGCAGGCACCTCACAGCGCGCTTCAGCGCCGTCCGCCAGGTTAAACAGCTGGAACGCCGTGCCCTCATGCCACACGTAATCGGGCCTCTGATCGTTATTCCCGAGCGCCAGCAGCGTATTGTCGCGCACATACACCGGCAGGCTCAGAAAATCGTGACGCTGCCTGTGCCAGCGCCCACCGTCCAGCTCATCGTTATGCCACAGATGCGTCCAGCGCCCTGGCGGCAGATAAAACGCCACGTCGCCCGACTCGCTGAAAACCGGCGCGACCAGCACGCTGTCGCCAAGCATATACTGGCGGTCGAGGTAGTCGCAGGCCGGGTCGTCCGGAAACTCCAGCATCATGGCGCGCATGACGGGCGTACCGCGCTCGTGCGCTAACACCGACTGGCGATACAGATAAGGCATCAGGCGGCACTTCAGTTGTGTAAAGTGACGCACCACATCGCAGGCTTCGTCGTCATACGCCCACGGCACGCGATACGATTTGCTGCCATGCAGGCGGCTGTGGCTGGAGAGCAGCCCAAACGCGCACCAGCGTTTGTAGACATGCGCAGGCGCGGTGTTTTCGAATCCGCCGATGTCATGGCTCCAGAAGCCGAAGCCGGAAAGGCCAATGGAGAGGCCGCCGCGCAGGCTTTCCGCCATCGATTCATAGTTGGCGTAACAGTCGCCGCCCCAGTGCACCGGGAACTGCTGCGCGCCGACGGACGCCGAGCGGGCAAACAGCACCGCGTCTTGCTCGCCCACGGTGCCTTTCAGCACATTCCAGACCAGCTCGTTATAAATGAAGGCATAGTGATTGTGCATTTTTTGCGGATCAGCGCCGCTATGCCACACCACATCGGTGGGTATGCGCTCGCCGAAATCGGTTTTGAAGCAGTCAACGCCCATCCCGACCAGCCGTTTCAGGTGGCCTGCGTACCAGTCACACGCCGCCGGGTTGGTGAAATCAACAATCCCCTGCCCTGGCTGCCATTTGTCCCACTGCCACACGGCACCATCAGGCCGCTTCAGCAGGTAGCCCTTCTCCATGCCTTCGCGAAACAGTGGTGATTTCTGGCCGATGTAAGGATTTATCCAGACGCAGATTTTCAGGCCGCGCGCCTTCAGGCGTTTAAGCATGCCTTCAGGGTCCGGGAATGTCGCCGGGTCCCACTCGAAATCGCACCACTGGAAGGCTTTCATCCAGAAGCAGTCGAAGTGAAAGACATGCAGCGGCAGTTCGCGCTCCGCCATGCCGTCGATAAACCGGTTCACGGTCTCTTCGTCATAGTTAGTGGTAAACGAGGTGGTCAGCCACAGTCCGAACGACCAGGCGGGCGGCAGCGCCGGACGCCCAGTAAAGCGGGTATAACGGTCCAGCACCGCTTTTGGCGTCGGGCCGTCGATAACGAAATATTCCAGATATTCACCCGCCACGCTGAACTGCACTTTCGAGACTTTCTCCGAGGCGACTTCAAAAGAGACGCACTCCGGGTGGTTCACCAGCACGCCATAACCACGGTTGGTCAGGTAAAAGGGAATATTTTTATAGGCCTGCTCTGTGCTGGTGCCGCCGTCGCGGTTCCAGGTTTCCACCGTCTGGCCGTTTTTGACCAGAGCGGTAAACCGCTCGCCGAGCCCATAAACCGTTTCGCCGACGCCGAGATCCAGCCGCTCGAACATGTAGCTGCCGCCGGTGTTGCTATCCTGCACATAGCCGTTGTTCTTCACCTGGCTGCCGGTAATGCGCTCGCCGTCGCGCAGAAAATCGAGCGCCCAGTTCTCGCCTTTGGTCACCCGCACGCTGAGCGCGCCGCTTTGCAGCTCCGCGTAGCGGTCCGTGTCACGTAGCTCAACAGGCACCTGCGCTTGCGCATTGAGCGGATAACGCGGGCCGCGGTCTGGCACGCCCTGAAAATGTTCGATACGCACGCCAATGATTCCCTCCTGCGGCGAGAAAAATCGCAGGGTAAAAAGCGGTGTATCGAGCTGTCCGGCGCGTTCGCGCACGTCGCGCGGCGCGGCATAAACCACCATTTCGCCGTCGCGCTGCTCAACATCGAATACCTGAACGGGATGCAGCAGGCTTAAACCCGGCTGAATCAGCCAGTTTCCGTCATTGATTTTCATGGCTTACCCCTTCGATTTCTGGAATGTCTTACTGACCGGCAATGTTTCAAATTCCCGCTGGTTATGACGCGCGCTCTTCGCCAGCTCCGCAAGAATGTTTTTCAAAAATGGTGTTTTCAGCGTGTAGTAACGCTTCGCGATGATGGCGCTCAGCACGTAGCAGATGCCCGGCGCGAGCGTGAAGAGCGAAACGATGATGGTGAGCGTGGTGCTGTTCTGGGTTTTCGCGGCGGCGTCATAGCCGCCACCTGCCAGCATCCAGCCAATCAGCGCGCCGCCCAGCGCCAGGCCGAGCTTCAGCACAAACAGCGTGCCTGCGAAGCTAATCCCGGTGAGACGTTTACCGTTGCGCCATTCGCCATAATCGACCGTATCGGACATCATGACCCACTGAATGGGTGTCACCAGCTGATGCAGGACGCCAATAACGAAGATAAAAACGAACATAACGACGGTGGCGCTCATTGGCACGAAGAACATGGCGATACTCAGCACGGCCAGCGCGGCGTTAGTCCACCAGAAAACACTGACCTTGCACTTCCAGTCCGTCAGCGGTTTGGCAAGCGCGCTGCCAAAAAGATTGCCGACGCAGTAAAGGCCGAGGAACCAGGAGAAGAGCGCGGCATCGCCCATAATCCAGGTGACGTAATACATCATTGCCCCGCCACGCACGCAGACGGCGAGGATATTGAGAATGGTCAGCACGCCCACGACGCGCCACTGATCGTTTTGCAGGATATCGCGCAGGTCTTCACGCATGGTGGAAGTATTCGGCGGCGCCTCGACGCGTTCTTTAGTGGTGAAGAAGCAAAACGCGAGCATCAGAAACGCCACGGCGGCAAGCACCGCAATCCCTGCCTGAAAGCCGAACGCTTTATCTTCGCCGCCGAAAAAATTCACCAGCGGCATCATCAGTACCGTCGATAGCATGCCGCCCGCCGTCGCCAGCACAAAGCGCCAGGATTGCAGCGAAATACGCTGCTGCGGATCGCTGGTAATCACGCCACCCAGCGCGCAGTAAGGAATGTTCACGACCGTGTACATCAACGTGAGCAGCGTATAAGTGACAGCGGCGTAGATCATTTTGCCGCTAAGACTGAGCTCCGGCGTGCTGTAGGCGAACACGCACACCACGCCGAATGGCAGCGCGCCAAATAGCACCCACGGGCGGAATTTGCCCCAACGGCTGCGGGTGCGGTCGGCGATAAGTCCCATCGCCGGATCGGAGATGGCATCAAGCGCGCGGGCCAGTAAAAACATCGTGCCGACAAACCCGGCGGGAATGCCGAAGATGTCGGTGTAGAAAAACATCATGTAAAGCATGACGTTATCAAAAACAATATGGCTTGCGGCATCTCCCATGCCGTAGCCAATCTTCTCCTTCACGGAAAGCGCTTGCTCACTCATTCGGTGGTCCTCCGGCGATACGCGAAATTTCACTTAAGTTTTTAGCGCCGTTCGGAACCGCCAGAAATTCTGTTTTCTGGTTATTTATTTATGATTCTTACTTTCTGTGATCGCGATAACCTGCTGATGCAACGAATGAATAATTCTTGTGGCCCGTAACAACGGAAAAACACTTAAGCAAAACCGCATAACGGGCATCGGAAGGGCGAAAAAAGAGTGTGGCGGGGGTATTGGTAAGCGTCTGAAACGCGCCTATAATGCGCCGGCCTCCATGTAGCAATGCAGGCGCGGAAGATCGTCGTCTCCGGTGAGGCGGCTGGACTTCAAATCCAGTTGGGGCCGCCAGCGGTCCCGGGCAGGTTCGACTCCTGTGATCTTCCGCCAAAGTTGCTCCGCACCCATCCGAGAAAGTCTAAAAAACTCTATACGTTGTGCATTAATCAACGGAGAACAGGTCAGATTTTTTTATTACTGCGCCCTAACCAGAGTGAACATCAACCTATTTTCTTGCTAACATGATGAAAGTACAAAACAAAAGCATCAATTGAGCATTTTGTAGATAAAACTTTTTAGCATGAAAGTGATCAAACCGCTCAGGGCTCAAAGCGGACGTTACTCCATTTTTTAGGTAGGGAGCATGTCCTTCAATCACTATTACGATAACATCATGTCTTCAAATGAATGAATTAGCTGGCTTAAACTCGCTTAAACCAGCTGAAGTTTAAAAATTCACTTAGCACACAATCGTGATCAATTTATTAAGCCCTTTACTTTTCATCTGCACGAATCATTTTAATCTCTTCAACATGCCTTTTATTTAGGTTGATTTGGCACTGGTAAATGTAAGGCCAGTAGTCGTAGGCATCTTTCCCAATTTGCGAACCAACGCCTAAACAGAGACTCTTACGATACTCCTTCCAGGAATTTTGCGAGTCAAGGAAAAGGTTACTGAAGACGTCACCAATGGTCTGTTGAGGATCCTCACCTTTGAAAACAGGACCACTATTGTTCTCCTTAATTTGCCTGACTGTTTTGGCAATTAATTCATCCATTTCTTTGTTACTTTTGTCACTAAAAGCGCGTAAGCATTCAGAAGCCTTTCCTCGGTCAGCATTATCACGCCAACAGTTATCAATTTCCGGGCCAGCTGTAATGTCTAATTTCTCAGTACTGTAAGCTGACGGAATTAAGGTCATTAAAATAAACGTTATCAATGTTTTTTTCATTGTAAATACCTGATTCTTTGCCTTGTAGGTTCATAACGTATCAGAGCTGAATCCTCCTGAATGAACTTTATAAGTGCTGTTTTGCCCGCTAATGCCGCCTCGACTAAGCTGGCTGGATATCGTGTGCCCTGATAAAAAATATCAACAAGAACATCTTTAATTTTCTGATCGAGATCATCCCATGATGGTGCGTTCGGTTTTGTTGTTGCTGTTTTGACGTAAAAGTATTTTGCGTAATTCTTTTTCTCTAAATAAGAACGCTTGAATAATTCAATTTGCTGAGCATAGCTTATCTCCCCAAATAACTGCCATGTGGTTTCGACAAAAAGCTTTGCCTGCCTTCCGCTAAGGTATGCAGCATTTGACGCAATCACTGCGCGATATTCTTCTAGACCAATACTTCGCAATGTTGAAAAAATCTCGCCGGCAGTCCGCATTTTCATGTCATAACCGCGCCCTAGTGTGACTCCAGATACCTCACCAGGCCAATGTAATATCCGGGAAAAAAAGCCCGTTCTTTTAGGCGCTTTCTTGGGAGCATAATCCGGAAAGACATAATCATTCCCTTCAGCATCAAAGGTAACCTGGCCTTCAGGCACACTTAGCTGTACCGCCCCGACAGTTTTACTCCAGGGCTGTAAAACAACATTATTTATCGCTTCCTGAAGCCAGACGTCTCCGGGGTGAATCATACCGGTAGGCTTCATAGAGAGCATATTCTGAAACCAACGGATGCCGTCAATGGTATCTTTGTCACACTGGCCAGTAATCTTAACATCTCGCCCGGTTAGTTCTTAATAGCCGGACTCACTGAGCGTTTGCTGAAACCATAAAACCTCCTCAGGCTTGTTGCCACCACACTCCCCCACAGTGGATTCAATCCGCATAATATATGGCCTGATTTTTTTCGACTGCTCATGAACACTCCCTTATCCCTTAACACGTCAAAATATTTTTATATTATGCAAGGTTAAAGATAAAATCGTCATCAGAAAAAACTATAACAAAAAGTCATAAGAGCTTTACAACGTTCAAGATAAATGACTAAGACATATCTTTTTTGCTGATCGCCTGTATTTCTGAAGTATTCACAATCTTGCATAGCCATCTATGCTGGCTCGACACTCCATAACGATTTAGATAACATCGCGTCATGTGTTTTATTAATTATATTGCCCGTCACAGCGATAAGCACAGTTGAGAAAGTTGATATTTGAATATTAATTAAAAATTTACGAGCTATAACTCTTCTTCATTACGCTAAAAACTCCGGAAAAAATAAAAGCCAGTGATCCAGAGGCTACTGCATTGCCAATAAAAAACACCACGATAATGATAAAATCCCGTACCGCAATAGTTTGTCCTTCTACCGGAGGTTCAACATGAGCATAGCTCAGATGAAAATTATCCATAAACAATAAGTGCTCAACAATATTTTTCAAATGTATCACCATGTCTGACATCGTAAAAACAACAAAACCCACCTGCCAGGATATAATAAAAGCAAAACCCCAGCAAATATCTCCAGACAAATGGAGCCATCTTAATAAAAAGATATAAAAAAGAGCAAAAATAAAACCAGCTACAGCGGAATCTACGGATGCGATTAAAACCAAATCAGTAAAACTTCGGTAGTATCCACTATAAGCATAATCGCTAAAGCTTAAGCGAAATACGGCCATAAATGCCATAATAACAAAGCCAAGTGGCGCAACAGTAATAGCAATTAATTTAGGCCAAATCTTAATAATATAAGTTGGCATAAGATATATACTCATTTTGACTAACCCCTTGAATCTCTATACTTCCCTCGCGGCCCATCACCTCTGAGCCACCGTAAATTAATGCGCCTGAGGCGTCATAAAGGCATAAATGTGCCGGGACAGCCATAATGAACTCCTTTATTAAATCAGATCGATGACATAAAGCTTTTCATTGGGTCATTGAATAGAACACGACAGCAATAACGGTTATTTACCGCTATACGACACAAGAAGTAAAAAGGAGTTGTTATTTAATTAAGTTATCTTTAATGAAGATTAAAAAATGCAGTAGGTATTCATAGTTTTGATATCAACCATAAATTAATACACTTTCATAATTAATGATTCATGTCATCCCTTCAAATAACCCCCTAACAACCGCGACAAATGCACCTGAAATTGCCCGGTATAGTCGTGTGGAATAAACCCTTCGAGAAACGCCTTAGTCGGCCCGGTAATGACGCCCAGCGCCAGATGGGCGGTGAATACCGGGTCGGGGAAGGTATTATCCGGGGCGGTAATAAGTGTTTGCGCAATATCATTCACCATTCGCTCATACATCACGCCCATTAGCCGGGCACCATCACGCTCTGCCGCCACGCCATACAGCGCTTTTGATTCATCAGGATTGGCTAATTTCAGGCTCAGAAAAGCCTGCACCATCGTACAGGCCATTTCCCCGACGGGTTTGCCACGCACGGAAATACACGCGGCTTCAAGCGCATCGGCAATTTTGGTTAAGTGTAATTCCAGCACGCCGGAAAGCAGCGCGTCGCGGTTAGGGTAATACTGATAAAGGCTCCCGACCGACATCCCTGCGCGGCTGGCCACGCGCGTGGTGGTGCAACGGCTTAGCCCTTCGGTCACTAAAACCTGAATGGTTGCCGTATGAAGCGCCTCCACCGTCGCCACGGAACGGCGCTGGATCGGGGTTTTACGCGGGCTGAGCGGTGCTGCGGAGGTCTTCATGGAATGCGAATTCTTAAACTGAAGGATGCTTCATATACTAATACTTCCTTCACACCCATACAGCAAGCAGGTCGTCATGAACAGTATTGAAAAAAGCGGTACCTATAAACTTGGCAGCCGTGAAGTCAGACGGTTTGGATATGGCGCGATGCAGCTCGCAGGCCCAGGCGTATTTGGCCCGCCGAAAGATAAAAATGCAGCCCTCAGCGTATTACGCGCGGCCGTTGAGGCGGGCGTTAATCATATTGATACCAGCGATTTTTACGGGCCGCACATTACGAATCAACTGATTTGCGAAGCGTTATACCCTTACCGCGACGACCTGACGATTGTAACTAAAGTCGGTGCGACACGCGGAAATGATGCCTCGTGGAACCCGGCATTTTCGGCTGAAGAATTAACGCAAGCCGTTCACGATAATTTGCGCAACCTGAAGCTCGACGCGCTGGATGTCGTCAATTTTCGCGTGATGTTTGATGTCCACGGCCCGGCGGAAGGATCTATCGAAGCGCCGCTCACAGCCCTGGTGAAATTAAAAGAACAGGGGCTGATTAAACATATCGGCTTAAGTAACGTCACGCAGAAACAGGTTGCGCAGGCGCGGCAGATAACGCCGATAAGCTGCGTGCAGAATATGTATAACATCGTTCACCGTCGCGATGAGGCGTTAATTGATGAACTGGCCGCCGCCGGGATTGCTTATGTGCCGTTTTTCCCGTTAGGCGGATTCTCACCGTTGCAGTCCTCAACGCTTGAGACTATCGCAACGCAATTATCGGCGACACCGATGCAGGTAGCGCTCGCCTGGCTGTTGAACCGGTCCGAGAATATTTTATTAATTCCGGGTACGTCATCAGTCGCGCATTTCCATGAAAACAGCAAAGCCACGGAGTTAACGCTCTCTCAGGAAACCCTTGACGCGTTAAATAAGCTGGCCGCGTAAGCGCGAAACGCCGTCAGATTTTACGCATTTCACCAGCGTGTTCGTAAAATCTGTATGGCGTTATTTTTATCGTGTTCCGCCGCTGCTAAATCCTCAGGCACATCGATATCCTGCACGATGCCCGGGTCGTTTAACGTAAGCGTCAACACATCTGCGCGCGCTCTTGCCGCCTGCACAACCGCTTTGGCGCCCTCATCGCCAGTAAGCCGGGCAAGAGAATCAAAATACTCACGCCGGAAGCCAACCGGGTGGCCGTGACGCTGCTGATAGTACGGCACCACGACGGGCTTTTCATTCAGCGCCTGCGCCACTCGTTGCAGCGACGCGGCCGTTATAAGCGGCAGATCGCCCGGCAGAATCAGCCAGCCTGCGGCGTCTGGCGTGGCTTTCACACCGAGCGCGATGGACTCGCCCATGCCGTCAGTGCCACCTTCCGGCCTGACCAGATGCCACGGCAGGCCAGAAGCTTGCGCCGCCGCCAGTACGTGTTGCAGCACCGGCTTACCCGCCAGCAGCGCCTCCAGCTTGTGCGTTGTCCCGCCACCCGCGCGAAAGCGCGCACCCTTTCCCGCAGCGAGAATAATGATGACCGGCTGGGTTTCGGGCATCAGCCTGCGGCCTCACGGTTGAGTCGCGCCGCCGCAACATCAGCAAGAATCGACAGCGCCAGCGACTGCGCGTCGCGGGCTTTCGGGAAAATCCCGATCGGCGCTTTAATGCGGGCGATATCCTGCTCGCTAAAGCCCCGCTCGCGCAGTGCCACGGTGCGTGCGGCATGGGTGCGCTGGCTGCCGAGCGCGCCGATGTAAAACGGCGCGTCAGAAAGCGCCGCCTCAAGTACCGGTAACTCGCGATCAAGATCGTGAAAAAGCACGATGACGGCGGTATCGGCATCCATCTGCGCACAAGCAGTCTGCGGATTGACGCCGTCATTCATCAGCACGTCGTAACCTGCCGCCTGCGCGATAGTGGCGGTGGCCTCAGCCTCCACGGAGCGGCCGAAAATAATGACCTGCGTGCAGGGCGTGTAGCGCACGTCAAAGACGTCGTCGCGCCAGCCGGTCTTTTGTACCGGGAGCACGCTTTGCAGCGTCTGGGTGGAAGGGTGATAACGCAGCCCGGCCGCTTTGCGCTGCGAAAGGGCATTCAGCACCGCCAGCAGCGGCGTCGCCTCACGTAGCGGGTGAATCGCGAGCGTAATGCCGCCGCCGCACGGCAGCACAATATCGAAATAGGGCGAGCCTTCGCCATATTTCACCATGCGGTCCTCGCCGCAGGCTATCGCCTCCAGCGCCTCGAAAGCGGCGGCCGCCTCCACGCAACCGCCGGAGACAAAGCCGCAATACGCGCCGTCGTCGCGCACGGCCATCTGCGCGCCGAGCGCCCGTGACGAGCCGCCGCGGATCTCCACCAGCGTGACCAGCGCGGCGGCCATGCCAGCGCGCAGCGCCTGCGCCGCAAAGCGTAAAATCGCGGTGCTGTCGTCGGTCAGAAACGCCGCCTCAGGCCGCGCCTGTTCTGTCAGCAGGGGTTGTTGCAGCACCTTTTTTCATCCTTCTGTTAAACGGCGATCGGGTGCGGCTGGCGACGCGCAGCCGCCAGCCGTCACGTCCTTATGCCATCTCTGGCAGCCCTTCAAGCAGCTTATCCAGCGTGATGGGATAATCGCGCACGCGCACGCCGGTGGCGTTGTAAATCGCGTTCGCGATGGCGGCGCTGACGCCGCACAGGCCGAGCTCGCCCACGCCTTTGGCTTTCATCGGCGACGACACCGGGTCGGTGTCTTCCAGGAAAATCACCTCCTGCGTCGGGATATCGGCGTGAACCGGCACCTCATAGAGCGCCATGTCGTGATTAACGAAAAAGCCGCGCCGCGTATCGACGAACAGCTCTTCCATCAGCGCCCCGCCAAGCCCCATCGTCATCGCGCCGATCACCTGGCTGCGCGCGGTTTTCGGGTTGAGAATGCGCCCGGCGGCGCAGACCGCCAGCATCCGGCGCACGCGCACTTCGCCGGTGTTGGCCTCGACCGCCACTTCCACAAAATGTCCGGCGAACGTGGACTGCTGGAACTGTTTATCGAGATCGCCATATTCCATGGTGTCTTCAACCGTCAGCGTGCCGTCAGCGGCGGCATCGGCGAGCGCCGCGATGCGCCCGTCGCCCTGCACATTGCCATCAAAAAATTCAACGCGGTTCGGGTCAAAACCGAGCTTATTGGCGACCGCTTCGCGCAGTTTGACGCACGCCGCGTACACGCCCGCCGTGGAGCTGTTCGCGCCCCACTGCCCGCCTGAGCCGGAAGAGATGGGGTAATCGGAATCGCCCAGGCGCACCGTCACGCGCTCCAGCGGCACGCCCATCATTTCAGCGGCGGTTTGCGCGATGATGGTATAGCTGCCGGTACCGATATCCGTCATGTCCGTTTCCACGGTGACATGGCCCTGCGCGTCCAGATGCACGCGTGCGCCCGATTTGGTCACCAGGTTATTACGAAACCCCGCCGCCATACCGAGCCCAATCAACCAGTCGCCTTCGCGCACCTGCGCCGGTTGTGGGTTGCGCTGATGCCAGCCGAAGTGCGCCGCCCCGGTACGAAGACATTCCACCAACTGACGGCGCGAGAAAAAGCGCTCCGGGTGCGCCGGGTCCACTTGCGTGTCGTTGATAATGCGAAACTCCACCGGATCGATGCCGAGTTTTTCGGCCATCTCATCCATCGCGATCTCCAGCACCATCATGCCCGGCGCTTCGCCAGGCGCGCGCATGGAGTTGCCCTCGGGCAGATCCAGCTCCGCCAGCCGCAGCCCGGTGTGGCGGTTTGCGCCCGCGTAGAGCAGCTCCGTCTGGTTGGTCGCCGTCTCCGTCGGGCCGCCCTGCAGGTTGCCGGACCAGCTTTCATGGGCGATGGCCGTGATGCGCCCGTCGTTGTGCGCGCCGATGCGCACCCGTTGGATCGTGGCCGGGCGGTGCGTGGTGTTGTTGGGAATAAAGGGGCGCGGCAACATCACTTTCACAGGGCGTTGCGTTGCGCGGGCGCCGAGCGTCGCCAGCACCGCGTCGCTGCGCAAAAAGAGTTTGCTGCCAAAGCCGCCGCCGATAAACGGCGAACGCACGCGGATGTTTTCAACAGGAATATCGAGCGTTTTAGCGAGATCGCCGCGCCACCAGTTAATCATCTGGCTGGACGTCCAGAGCGTGAGTTTATCGCCCTCCCACGCGGCCATGGACGCGTGCGGCTCCATCGCCATATGGCTTTGATCGGGCGTGGTGTATGTGGCATCGAGCTGCACGGCGGCGCTTTCAAAAGCGCTATTAAAATCGCCAACGATTTTATCGGGCGTATCGTCCGGCGGCGTGGTCACCGACGGTTTTTGCTTTGCCAGATCGTAATGGCCCGGCGCTTCTTCATATTCCACGGCGATAAGCCCGGCGGCCGCGCGCGCCTGTTCGAACGTTTCCGCTACCACCAGCGCGATAGCCTGGTGATAGTGCTCAATGTCCGGGCCGCCCAGCAGTGTTGCCGCGTTCATATCGCCCTTACCGGGCAGGGCGGCGTTTTCCGCCGTCACTACGGCCAGCACGCCGGGTGCCTGTTGTGCCGCCTGGATATTCATCGCGACGATGCGCCCTTTGGCGATGGCGGAGCCTACCACGTGACCATAAGCGGCGTTCGGCGCTTCATCGTGCCACTCATAGGCGTAAGTGGCCTGGCCTGAGGTTTTCAGCGGGCCGTCGATACGATCGCGCGGCCGTCCGACCACTTTCTGCTGGTCGATCGGGTTTTCTGTTGCCGGTTTTTCAAATTTCATCAGCCTGCCCTCGCTTGCGTCAGTACCGAGGCGATGGTGCGTTTCGCCAGCACCAGCTTGAATGCGTTTTCCGCGGTCGGCTGCGCATCGGCGAATAGCGCGTCATACACCGCCTGCGCGCCGTGAGGCACCTGCGCATCTGCGGCATCGAGCCGCCAGGGTTTATGCGCCACGCCGCCCACCGCCACGCGCCCGGTGCCGTCCGGCTGCACAATCGCCGCCACCGACACCAGCGCAAACGCGTAAGAGGCGCGGTCGCGCACTTTGCGGTAGATATGCGTTCCACCCACCGGCGGCGGCAGGGTGACGGCCGTAATGAATTCGCCGGGCTCAAGCGCCGTTTCCAGATGCGGCGTATCGCCAGGCGCACGGTAGAATTCCGCGACCGGAATACGGCGCGCCTGACCGTTCGGGTTGATGGTTTCCACCACCGCGTCCAGCAAGCGCATGGCGACCGCCATATCGCTCGGGTGCGTGGCGATACAGGCGTCGCTCGCGCCTACCACAGCTAACTGGCGGCTGTAACCCTGCATGGCGGCGCAGCCGCTGCCAGGCTTACGCTTATTGCACGCCTGGTTGGTATCGTAGAAATAGGGGCAGCGGGTGCGCTGCAAGAGATTCCCGGCGGTCGTCGCCCGGTTGCGTAACTGCCCGGACGCCCCGGCCAGCAGCGCGCGTGAGAGCACGGCGTAGTCGCGCCGCACGCGTTCATCTGCCGCCAGATCGGTGTTGCGCACCAGCGCGCCAATCCGCAAACCGCCGTTTTCTGTCGGCTCAATTGTATCCAGCGCGAGACCGTTAACGTCTATCAGATGTACCGGCGTTTCTATCTCCAGTTTCATCAGATCGAGCAGGTTAGTGCCACCCGCGATGAATTTTGCGCCCGGCGTGCGCTGCGCGCTGGCCGCCGCCTCTGCGGGCGTCGCGGCGCGCTCGTAAGTGAAAGCTTTCATGAGGATTCACTCCCGGCGACATCTTCGATCGCAGCAAGAATGTTGGCATACGCGCCGCAGCGGCAGATATTGCCGCTCATGCGCTCGCGGATCTCGTCGGCGGTCATTTCCGGCGGTGAAACTAAATCGTGCGTCACATGGCTTGGGATGCCCGCTTCGATTTCTTTAAGCATCGCGACCGAGGAGCAGATCTGCCCCGGCGTGCAGTAGCCGCACTGAAAACCGTCATGCTCTACAAACGCCGCCTGCATCGGGTGCAGGTTTTCCGGCGAGCCGAGCCCCTCAATGGTGGTGACGTCGGCATCCTGATGCATCACCGCCAGCGTCAGACACGAATTCACGCGCCGTCCGTCAATGATGACCGTACACGCGCCGCACTGGCCGTGATCGCAGCCTTTCTTGGTGCCCGTCAGCGCCAGATGTTCGCGCAGCGCGTCCAGCAGCGTGGTGCGGGTGTCGACCTCCAGCTGCCGGGTTTCGCCATTCACCGTCAGCCTCAGCGGGACATATTGCGGCGGCGGGTCGCCTGCATCGCGCAGATGCCCGTGGTGTGTTTCATCGCCGTGGTTGCTCATGCCAGGCCTCCAGTATTGTCAAAGTGAAAAGAGTGTTGCCGCTACGATGCCGCGCGGCTTTTTTTATAACGGAGAGTTAATAATAGACGGCGCTGACGCGCTGGCAGGCGCCGCTAAAAAATTGCCGCCCGCCGCCGATACCTCTGGTATCGTGAATTCCCCCGAAGCCGCCTGAACCTGACGCTATGATTTCCATCTGCATGATCGTGAAAAACGAGGCAAAGCATCTTGCCGATACCCTCGCCTCCGTCGCCGCGCATTTCGACGATATCGTGATTGTCGATACCGGCTCGCAGGACGACACCAGAGCCGTCGCACAACGCTTTACCGACAAGGTGTATGACTTCGCGTGGGTGGATGATTTCGCGGCGGCGCGCAACGCCTCGCTGGCTTACGCCCGTCACGAGTGGGTGCTGGTGATTGATGCCGATGAATCCATAACAGCGGTGGATATTCCGGCGCTACAGGCGCTTATCCACGCGCACCCGGAGGGCGTGGGGCGCGTGGAGCGAATTAACTATATTGACGAAGGCGAGGGCGTCACCACCCTGCGCGAGCGGGTGTCGCGCCTGTTCCCGAAGGCGCGTTATCACTATCAGGGCGTGATCCACGAGCAGGTGACGCCGCGCGAGGGCCACGCGCCGGGCGACATGTTCCCGGTGCCCGTGACGCTCGATCATGTCGGCTACAAAAAAGCGGTGTTGCAGGAGACGGATAAAATTACCCGTAACATCCGCCTGCTGGAACGGGCGTTGCAGACGCAGCCGGACGATCCGTATCTCTGGTTTCAGCTAGGCAAAAGCCATTTTCTCAAACGCGACTATGCCCCGGCGGCAGAGTCGTTTCGCAAGGCGCTGAGCTATGAACCGAACGTGGCGCTGGAGTATGTCGAAGAGATGGTCGAAACGCTGGGCTATGCGCTGATTAATCAGGGCGATTACGCGGCGGCCATGAGCATTCTTGATTACGAACGCTGGTATACCTCCGCCGATTTCCTGTTTCTTAAAGCGCTGATTTTGATGAACAACGGCCAGCTACAGGCGGCGGTAGACACCTTCTTACACTGCACCCGCATGCCGCAGAGCAGCAAAGCGGGCGTGACCAGCTTTAAGGCCTGGTACAACATCGGGGTGATCCTGGAAATCTCCGGCATGACGGCGGACGCGCAGGCCTGTTATACGCAGTGCGGCGATTATCCACCGGCGAAGGCAGGGCTGGCGCGGCTGAACGCCTGAAGCACGCCTTTTTTCGCTTTCCGGGTTCCGCTTCAGCCACCACAAAAAAGCTTATCGGCGGGGAAAGGCCAGGTATAATCCGCGGCAGCGGGAATGGCCCGCCCCCTTTCCTTAGCCACAAGGACGTCCCGATGAACGCGCCCGCCGACCGACTTCAACATACCCTGCTCTGTATTACCGTCGGGCTGGCCTGGTTTATGCTGCCAATGGTGGTGTCGATGCTGCCGGGCTATATGAGCATTTACCGCGCCGGGCTCGCCACGCCGCTGCTCTATTTCGTGTTCTGGCTGCCGTTCGCGCTGTTTTGCTGGCAGCGTTACCAGAAGCGCTTCGGCCTGCTGCCTGCGGGCGGGCTGAGCGTGCAGTCGCTGGTATGGCCAGGGCTGGCGCTGCTGGCGCTCTCTTTTATTCACGGGCTGTTCGGCAGACAAGAGCCGTGGAGCGCGACGCTTTCACAGATGTCATCCTTTAATCTTGCGCTGACGGCTATCTGCATCTGCCTGCTGGCCCCTGTCGTTGAAGAAGTTATTTGCCGCGGCTTTTTGCTGAATGCGGGCATCGGCTGGGGAAAAACCGGCCAGACGGTCGCGATGGTCGGCACGTCGCTGTTTTTCGCCATCGGCCACGCGCAGTACCAGATGCCCACCACCTTCGTCTGGCTGTTTGTTTTCTCGATAATTCTCTGCCAGGTGCGTATTCACACCGGCAGCCTGCTGGCACCCATCGTCCTGCATTCGGCGACCAATATTATCGGCATGATGGCGGCGCTGAAGCTCGCCTGAATCAGGCCGCCGGGAACCGCAGACGAAAGCGGTTCCAGCCCGCCCCATGATCTACTGCCGTTTCCCCGCCGTGCAGGCGCGCGATCGCCTCTGTAAGCGCCAGCCCAAGCCCGGTGCCGGGCGTGTGGCGTGCGTTATCCCCGCGCCAGAAACGCAGAAATAGCTTTTCCGCCTCCGCAATCGGCGCGCCCTGGTTGGCGACGCTGAGCACGGTTTCTCCGGCCTCCTGAACGGCGGTAATCCGCACCTCGCTGCCAGCAGGCGCGTGGCGCAGCGCGTTGGTCAGAAGGTTAGTGAGTGCTCGCTGGAGGAGCAGACGATCGGCGAAAATATCACCCTGAGCCTGAACGTTAAACGTTATCGCCTGCTCTTCCGCCAGCGGCTCCAGAAAATCGGTCAGCTGATGGATAAACGGCTCAAGCGCCAGCCTTTCGCGCTTCAGCGCGATGTTTTGATGATCGGCGCGGGCGAGAAACAGAATGTTTTCAATCAGCCGGGTCATCTGCTCCAGCTCTTCGATATTTCCGGCAAGCAGGCTCTGATACTCCTGAACGCTGCGCGGGCGTTGCAGCGCGACCTGATTTTGCCCCAGCAAAATGTTAACCGGCGTGCGCAGTTCGTGGGCGAGATCGTCAGCAAAGCGCGTCAGCCGCGCAAAATCCTCCGCCAGACGGTGACGCATGGTATTGAGCGCCTCGCCGAGCGGCAGCAGCTCGCGCGGTAAGGTTTCCAGGCTGAGCGGCTGTTGCAGCGTCTCGCTGCCGGTGCGCGCGGTGGCCTCGCTGAGACGGGCGATGGCGCGCAGGCCACGGCGGATAAGCCACGGGCTGAGCAGCGCGGCGGCGAGCGTCGCCAGCAGGCACACCATCAGGCTCTCCCGGCGATACTGGGCCAGCATCTGCGCGCGCTCCTGCGCCACGCGCGCCACGGTGATGATGAGCGGGCCGCGCGCATCGCTCGCCGTCAGCGCCAGCGCGCTGATAGAGACGCCGTCAGGCCGCTGCCAGCGGTGTAGCGCCTGCGCGTTCACGCCGCGCCCCGGCGGCACCGGCGCAAGCGTCGGCAGCGCGACGCCCGCCTGGTTGATGTTCACCAGCGTCTCGCCCTCCGCGCGTTTTATCATTAGCAGATCCTGGCGCGTATCCAGCATCCGGTTGAAATAGAGCGGCAGCTGGCGCGGCTCGGCGCCGTCCGTCAGCAGCTGGCGCAGCTGTGAGGCGCGGTTCAGCAGCGTCTGGTCATCGCGCCAGAGAAGCTCGGCGCTTAACGAGCGGTAGAGCGATATACCTGTGACGCCGCAGGCGAACGCCACCAGCAGCGTGAAGATGAGCGTCAGGCGCAGCGTTAACGACGGACTACGCATCGCTCTGCTCCGGTGCATTGAGGCGGTAACCCATGCCGCGTACGGTTTCTATCAGCTTGAGCGGGAACGGATCGTCGATTTTTTTGCGCAGGCGACGGATGGCGACATCCACCACGTTGGTTTCGCTGTCAAAGTTAATCCCCCAGACTTCGCTGGCGATCAGCGTGCGCGGTAAAATTTCCCCGACGCGGCTTGCCAGCAGCCACAGCAGCGTAAATTCCTGGCGGGTCAGCGCGATCCGCTCGCCGCCGCGGCTGGCGGCGTGACGCGCGGTATCAAGCGTCAGATCCGCCACCTGTAGCGTCGCGGCGGCAGGCGCATGGCGGCGCAATTGCGCCCGCACGCGCGCCAGCAGTTCAGCGAAGGAAAAGGGCTTCACCAGATAATCATCGGCCCCCAGCTCCAGCCCTTTCACGCGATCGCTTACCGCATCTCTGGCCGTCAGGCAGAGCACCGGCGTGGCTTTGGCGGTGCGCAGCGCGCGCAACACCTGCCAGCCGTCGAGCCCCGGCAGCATGATATCGAGGATAATCAGCGCGTAGTCTTGCTCCAGGGCCAGGTGCAGGCCATCGCGCCCGTCGGCGACGGCGTCCACCACCAGCCCCGCCTCCCGCAGCCCTTTTTCGAGCCACGCGCGGGTTTTGTCGTTGTCTTCAATCAGCAGCAGTTTCATGGCGACAGTCTCGCAAAGAACGCGGGCGCTGCCCAGCAGCGATGCGCAGGATGACAAAACTGTCATCTTCGCGTCAGGCGTTTTCGCCCGCGCGGGTGGCAGGATGAGTGCACAACCACTTAAGGAGGAATGATGATGAACCGTTTTCAAACGCTTGCCGCCGCAGCCCTTTTCGCCCTGCCGGGCCTCGCACTTGCCGCGCCGGCGAATTTACTGAGCGTGCATGTACTGAACGAACAGACCGGCAAGCCCGCGCCGGGCGTGGTGGTAAAACTGGAGAAAAAACAGGGGAATGCGTGGGAGCCACTGAACCAGGCGACGACCGATAAAGATGGCCGCATTAAGGCGCTCTGGCCGGACGCGCCCGCTGCCGCAGGCGACTACCGCGTGATTTTTGAAACCGGCGATTACTTTGCCTCACACAAGCAGTCCAGCTTCTTCCCGGAAGTGCCGGTGGTGTTCCATATCGATAACACCGACGAGCACTACCATGTGCCGCTGCTGCTGAGCCAGTACGGCTATTCCACCTATCGCGGCAGCTGAAACCCAGGCGGCGGGCAGCAGAGAATATTGCCGAGAAAGACGAGCAGCGGCGAGGATTCGGTCTCGCCGTAGTAGTCCACATCGGGCAGCGCGTACAGGAAGCGGATCTCGCTGACGCCGCGCTCACACAGTTGCTCCCCCGCCGCGCGGGTTAAAAACGCGAAGTGCGGGTCGAGCGCCGGGTTGTGCGGGTGTATCGACCCTTTTTCGCCAGGCGTCGCGCCGTACCAGAGCGCGATCGCGTCGTCGGCGTACCCCTGCGCGAAGCCGAAATCCTGCAAAAAATGGCGCTCGCAGCCGGGCGCGGGCAGCGCCTCCCGCAGCGCCTGTACGTCGTCCGTCGTGGAATACCAGACCGCAAAATGCATCGTCGCCATAATGGCCTCCGCGTCGTGTTGCTTCAGAGTTTACCCAGCAGCCGGAACCAGCCGTAATCGAGCGGCAACAGGAAAAGAAAGGTGACTATCGCCAGCGCCAGACAGAGCTTCATGCCCGCGCGCGCCGGAACGTTGCCGAGCGCCATCGCCACCACGATGGGCGACGCCTGGTATGGCAATAGCGGCGTGGAATATCCCAGCACCTGAATCATGATGGTCGAGAGCAGCGGAAAACCAGTGCTGCGCGAAAAGCTCTCCGCAAGCGTAGTGTAGAGCGCCGGAACGCCGTTGGCCGTCATGATAAAGTTAAGCGCCGTCGTGATACCGGTAAGCGCGGCAAAACTGGTAAAGGGGCGCGCCGGATCGAGCGGCATGACCTGCATCAGCGCCGCGCCGACCGCGTTGCCGATGCCCGTGTGGGTCACGGTGGTCGCAAGCCCCAGAATGCCCGCCACGTAGATGCAGGTGCGCATGTTGACGCCGCTTGCGAACTCATCGCCAGTGATAAACCCGACGCGCGGCAGAAGCGTGATAACCGCCGCCGCAAGCCCCGTCCACGCCGGGCCAATCCCGTGCCAGCTTTCTGTAACCCACAGCGCCAGTACCACCAGCAGCAGCCAGCCGAGGCGCTTTTCCGCGCGGCTCATCGGCGTCGCGGCGGGCAGCTCGCGCGGCGGCTGCGGCTTGCCGGGGAAGAACCAGCAGATAAGCGCAATCAGCACCGCGCCCTTGAGCAGCCCCAGCACCGGCGTGTGCAGCAGCAGATACGGCAGATAGTTGAGATGGATGCCGAAGGAGCCTTCCGCCGCGCCGCTCATCACCAGGTTCGGCACGTTGGCGGGCAAAATGGTGGCAGAGAGCTGGAACGTGCCAAAGCCCACCGCCAGCGCCAGGCCGTACCAGCCGCGGGTGTTTTCTTCGATACCGGCGCGTTTCGCCATCGCCGCCACGACGGGCATCAGCAGCGCGATGCGCCCCATGTTCGACGGCATGACGAACGCCAGCGCATAGCTGAGCAGCACCACGCTCGCTACCATTTGCCACCAGGAATCGGTCAGCCGCGCCGACAGCGCCCGCGCTGCCCGGTCCGCAAGCCCCGTTTTACGGATAGCCACGCCCAGCACGAAACCGCTGAACACCAGCCAGAACGCCGACGACGCAAAACCGCCGAACAGGACTTCCGGCGGCGCGATTTTGGCTATCATCGCCACCGCGAAAAAGAGCAGCGCCGTGATGAATTCCGGCAGCAGGGACGTCGCCCAGAGCACGATGGTCAGCAGAATAATAAGTGAAGGTAAGAGCAGCGGGTGCGCAAGCCAGACGGACATACCTGTCTCCTGATGAAATTTTCAGCAAGTCTACGGCGCACCTGCCGTTAAGTAAATGTTATGGCGTGCCTTCGTGAAGCAGCGCGCAGTCGTGATCCTGAAGCTCTTCGCTGTGCGCCAGATTGAACGGCAATAACTGACGCTGCGTGGCGAGCAGGACAAACGCGCCATCTTTAAGCGGCGCCAGCGCCAGCGAATAGCGCCCCATGTGCTCACGCGCTTGCGGCACCTCTTCCGCCAGCATCATGAACGGCGAGCGGCGTGACAGCTCTTCACCGGAAACACGGCGCGCTAAATAGTCGTGACCGCGCAGACTGCCCGGAAACGGCTGCCAGCGGCTGCCGATGACGTTCATCGCAGCATCAAGCTGCGCACGCACGTCCGGTCGCAGGCAGGAAATATGGATGTGAAAATGATTCTGAGAGCGGCCCATCCTGGAGTTGATGGTCAGTGAAACCGCGCTGTCGGGCACCGGGCTACCGCGTTTTTCGCTCATCCAGCGGCGCGCCTGCCATGCCTGCCAGAAAAAGTTGGGCGTGTTATCGGAAAGCAGGAGCGGGCTTTCGATGCCGTTGATTTTCCACGTCGGCATCAGCAGATATTGCAGCGGACCGTTGATATCTTTCAGGACGACATAACCTGCCGGGAGATTAACCTGGGCGCAAGGGGCCGGCTCCTGGCGTTCTCGCTCGCCGGGCAGACACTGCTGCATAACGATATGTCTTAACGCGTCCGGATCGTGTGGAAAGAGATATCGCCACGCTACCAGCGTGGTTAATGCCAGTACTGCGATAAGCGCGACGGTGATCAATAGCGCTCGTTTCATGCGTCTCCCCTGTTAACGCTGAAAACGCAAAGGGTAGCGTAAAACGGGACGAAGCGGGGGTTTATTACGGAGGAAAGCTGGCCACATCCGTGTGGCCGGGGTATTTAACGCTGGCTTATCTGATCGAACGTGCCGCCGTTCGCAAAGTGCGTTTGCTGCGCTTTGGTCCAGCCGCCGAACACGTCATCAATGGTGAACAGTTTCAGTTTCGGGAAGGTGCTTTCATATTTCGCGGCGACTTGCGCATCGCGCGGGCGATAGAAGTTTTTCGCGGCGATCTCCTGGCCTTCCGGCGAGTAGAGGTATTTCAGGTAGGCTTCCGCCACCGCCTGGGTGCCCTTCTCCTGCGCCACTTTATCGACGACCGAAACAGTCGGCTCGGCGAGGATGGATTCACTCGGCGTCACGATTTCAAATTTGTCTTTGCCAAGCTCGTTGGCGGCCAGCAGCGCCTCGTTTTCCCAGGCGATCAGCACATCGCCGATGCCGCGCTCAACAAAGGTGTTGGTCGCGCCGCGTGCGCCGGAATCGAGCACTTCGACGTTTTTATACAGCGCCTTGACGAATTCCTGCGCTTTGGCCTGATCGTCGTTGTTGTGATGCAGCGCGTAGCCCCAGGCCGCCAGATAGTTCCAGCGCGCGCCGCCGGAGCTTTTCGGGTTCGGCGTGATGACCGACACGCCCGGCTTCACCAGATCGTTCCAGTCTTTGATTTGCTTCGGATTGCCTTTGCGAACAAGGAACACGATGGTGGAGGTATACGGCGCGGAGTTGTCCGGCAGGCGTTTGATCCAGTTTTTATCGATACGGCCGCGCTCGGCGATCGCGTCCACGTCATAGGCCAGCGCCAGCGTCACGACATCCGCTTTGATACCGTTAATGACCGAGGTCGCCTGCTTGCCGGAGCCGCCATGCGACTGGCGGACCACGACGTTATCGCCGGTCTCTTTTTTCCAGTGCGCGCTGAACGCTTTGTTGTACTGCTCATAGAATTCGCGCGTCGGATCGTAAGAGACGTTTAACAACTGCACGTCTTTCGCCAGTACGCTTGCCGAAGCCAACAGTAAAGTAATGCCCACGCCCCACTTGTTCATCGCACGCTCTCTTTTAAATTTTCAGATGTGAATTTCGATAAAAGCAGCGTGCCAGAAAGCGTGGCGCGGATTAAAGAATAAAAAAAAATTGGCTATAACTAAGGGGAATAACACAGGCAAAAGAAACGCCCAGGCGCGTTAGCATACCGGGCGTTTACCGAGAGGCTTAGTAGAGCTTTTTCGCGCACTCCAGCCAGTCGCCTTTGAACGGACGCTTCATGTTTTCGATAGCGTCGATGATGTCGTGATGCACCATTTTTTCGTTCTGGATGCCGACGCAACGGCCGCCGTGGCCCTGCAGCAGCAGTTCGATGGCGTAAGCGCCCATGCGGGATGCCAGGATGCGGTCATAAGGCACCGGCGAGCCGCCGCGCTGGATATGGCCGAGCACCGTCGCGCGGGTTTCGCGTTTGGTTTCGGTTTCGATGTATTTCGCCAGCTCGTCGATGTCGCAGATGTGCTCGGTGATCGCAACGATAGCGTGTTTTTTACCTTTTGCGATGCCGGCTTTGATTTCTGCCACCAGATCTTCGCGGTTGAACTCCACTTCCGGCAGAACGATAAATTCGCAACCGCCCGCGATGGCGGCCGCCAGGGTCAGGTCGCCGCAGTAACGACCCATCACTTCCACAATGGAAATACGCTGGTGGGAAGAAGAGGTGTCGCGCAGACGGTCAATCGCCTCAACCACGGTGTGCAGCGCGGTGAAGTAACCGATGGTGTAATCGGTGCCTGCGACGTCGTTATCGATGGTGCCCGGCAGGCCGATGCACGGGAAGCCCATTTCGGTCAGGCGTTTAGCACCCATGTAGGAGCCGTCGCCGCCGATGACCACCAGCGCGTCGATACCGCGTTTCTTCATGTTCTCGATAGCCACGGCACGGATATGTTCTTCGCGGAATTCCGGGAAGCGCGCGGAACCGAGGAAGGTGCCGCCGCGGTTGATCATGTCGGAAACGCTGTAGCGGTCGAGCTGGATCATGCGGTCTTCATACAGGCCAAGATAGCCGTCGTAAACGCCGAACACTTCCAGACCTTCCGTCAGCGCCGCGCGGACAACACCGCGGATGGCGGCGTTCATGCCTGGCGCATCACCGCCACTCGTCAACACACCGATTTTCTTAATCATGACTACCTCTGAACGTAGAATGCAAAAGGAATACTTTCGCCGGAAACCGCCTGCGCAAGCGCGACAGGTGATCGACTATTGCTGCAAATAGTATATCAACAGCTTCCTGCTGAATTGATTCAGGTCAGCCCGCGTGGGGGTGATATATACAAAAAATGCCTGACCGAACCACGCCTTTACAACGAATGCTTAGTGCTCAAATTGCCCTTGCTGGAAACGCGGAACGACTGAGCATGGGTCCTGATGAATAATGACGTCCGACCCCGGAAACCGGGACAGGATCGCCTGCTCCACCTGTTCGGCGATAAGATGCGCCTGAACCAGCGGCAGGTTGTCTTCCATTTCGAGATGAAGCTGGATAAAGCGGGTCGGCCCTGACTGCCGCGTACGCAGATCGTGTGCGCCACGAACGCCAGGCCAGGCGGCGACAATGTCGATTATCGCCTGGCGCTCGTCATCGGGCAGAGCCCGGTCGAGCAGCGACTGTATCGCTTCATAGCCCATCCGTAACGCACTATATAGAATCCAGACGCCAATCCCGAGCGCGAACAGCGCGTCGGCGCGATGCAGGCCATACCAGGAGAGGGCCAGCGCCACCAGAATAGCGCCGTTCATCATAACATCAGACTGATAATGAAGCATATCCGCCCGCACCGCCTGGCTGCGGGTTTTACGCACCACCCAGCGCTGAAATGTGACTAACATCAGCGTGGTAATAAGCGCGGCCACCGTCACGACAATGCCGACCAGCGGCGCGCGCATCGGCTCTGGCGTAATCAGATGCTGAATGCCGGTCAGGAAAAGAAACAGCGCCGAGCCGGAAATAAACATGCTTTGCGCGAGCGCCGCCAGCGATTCCGCTTTTCCGTGACCAAACGTATGTTCTTCATCGGCAGGCTGAAGCGAATAGCGCACCACTAAAAGATTGGTCAGCGACGCGGCGATATCCACCAGCGAATCCACCAGAGCGGCAAGAATGCTGACAGAGCCGGTATACCACCAGGCGAAAATTTTAATGATCAGCAGTAATGTTGCCACAAGCGTTGCGGCCAGCGCCGCCCGGCTCACCAGACGGCCATAATCATGATTCATAACGACTCCTGCGAAGGCATGTTGCCAGTATAACTAACCGTTCGCTGGAGTTTGATGAAATTCGTCTGACGCATGAAGGCAGTGAACGTTACAGCACCGTGAAAAAAGGGCAAAAAAAACCCCCACATCATGTGGGGGAAGACAGGGATGGTGTCTATGGCAAGGAAAACAGGGTTGTTACTGGTTACTACTACGGGTACTGCTACTTAAAAGCGGCAGCGCGGACTGGCGCTGCATCTGCGCAACCTCACGGAACTGTTCCATGCGTTGCTGGTGTTTCTTGTTTAAAACCGCTTGCTGCTCGGGCGTTAACAGGCGATACATCTGGTTTCTTACCTTCGCCATTTCAACCTGACGAGCCACTTGCTCCTGGGCCATTTTTTCCGCCTGAGCGCGCACAGCGTTTTCATCAAAATTTTCTGCGGTGACCAGCCTGTGCATGGCCTCCATTTCGCTAACATTAACAGGGGGCTGCTCATGCCGCGCTCGCTGCATCAAATCGCGCATTTGCTGGCGCTGATGCTCTGTTAAGTTAATACCGTCAAACATATGGCTCTGCACACTGTTGCGCTGCGTCAGCATGTCCGCCGGATGCCAGCTTTCGTCCGTCGGGACCTGTGCTGCCTGGCTGGTTAACGCACCGACAGCCAGCGTTGAGGCCATGACGGCGGCGGTAACTTTGCGCATCACTGACTCCTGGAAACTTATGTGCTGCGGTTCAACGAAATCCAGTCTACGATTCGGGCTGCAAACATGCGTCAGGGGGTGTAAAACAACGTAAAGTCATGGATTAGCGCGCCTTGATGACGTAATTTCTGCCTCGGAGGTACTGAAAATGAATAAAATCCTGTTAGTTGATGATGACCGCGAGCTGACGTCCCTGTTAAAGGAATTGCTCGACATGGAAGGGTTTAACGTCCTCGTAGCCCATGATGGCGAACAGGCGCTTGACCTCCTGGATGACAGCATCGACCTGCTTTTGCTCGACGTGATGATGCCGAAGAAAAACGGCATTGATACTTTGAAAGAGCTTCGCCAGACACACCAGACACCCGTCATTATGTTGACCGCGCGCGGCAGCGAGCTGGATCGCGTACTCGGCCTTGAGCTGGGCGCGGATGATTACCTGCCAAAACCGTTTAACGACCGCGAACTCGTGGCCCGTATTCGCGCCATTTTGCGCCGCTCGCACTGGAGCGAACAGCAGCAGAACAGCGATAACGGCTCGCCAACGCTGGAAGTGGACGCGCTCTGCTTAAACCCGGGCCGCCAGGAAGCGAGCTTCGATGGACAGACGCTGGAGCTCACCGGTACCGAATTCACCCTGCTCTATTTGCTCGCGCAGCATCTGGGCCAGGTGGTATCGCGCGAACATTTAAGCCAGGAAGTGCTCGGCAAACGCCTTACGCCGTTCGATCGCGCGATCGATATGCACATTTCTAACCTGCGTCGTAAATTGCCGGAGCGCAAAGACGGCCATCCGTGGTTTAAAACCCTGCGCGGACGCGGCTATCTGATGGTTTCCGCTTCATGATAGGCAGTCTTACCGCCCGCATCTTCGCCATTTTCTGGCTGACGCTGGCGCTGGTGTTAATGCTGGTCCTGATGCTGCCTAAGCTCGACAGCCGTCAGATGACGGAATTGCTGGAGAGCGAGCAGCGTCAGGGCACGATGATTGAGCAGCACGTCGAAGCTGAGCTTGCGAGCGACCCGCCCAACGATCTGATGTGGTGGCGGCGGCTGTTCCGCGCTATCGACAAATGGGCACCGCCGGGGCAGCGATTGCTGCTGGTTACCAGCGAAGGGCGCGTGATCGGCGCTGAGCGCAATGAAATGCAGATCATTCGCAACTTTATCGGCCAGTCTGATAACTCCGATCATCCGCAGAAGAAAAAATATGGCCGCGTGGAGCTGGTCGGGCCGTTTTCCGTGCGCGACGGTGAAGATAATTACCAGCTTTACCTGATCCGCCCGGCGAGCAATTCGCAGTCCGATTTTATCAACCTGCTGTTCGACCGCCCGCTGCTACTGCTGATTGTCACGATGCTGGTCAGCTCGCCGCTGCTGCTGTGGCTGGCGTGGAGCCTGGCGCGCCCGGCGCGTAAGCTTAAAAACGCCGCCGATGAAGTGGCTCAGGGCAACCTGCGCCAGCACCCGGAGCTGGAAGCCGGGCCGCAGGAGTTTATCGCCGCAGGCGCGAGTTTTAACCAGATGGTGACGGCGCTTGAGCGGATGATGACGACTCAGCAACGACTGCTTTCTGATATCTCCCACGAACTGCGCACACCGCTTACGCGTCTGCAACTGGGTACCGCGCTGCTGCGCCGCCGCAGCGGAGAGAGCAAAGAGCTTGAGCGCATCGAAACCGAGGCGCACCGGCTCGACAGCATGATTAACGATCTGCTGGTGATGTCGCGTAACCAGCAGAAAAACGCGCTGGTGAGCGAGACCATGAAAGCGAACCAGATCTGGGGCGAAGTCCTTGATAACGCCGCGTTTGAAGCCGAGCAGATGGGTAAATCATTTGAAGTGACGTATCCGCCGGGCCCGTGGCTGCTTTATGGCAACCCGAACGCACTGGAAAGCGCGCTGGAAAATATCGTACGCAACGCGCTGCGCTACTCGCACAGCAAGATTTCCGTGAGTTTTGCCGTGGATAAAGAAGGGATTACGATTAATGTCGATGATGACGGTCCGGGCGTCAGCCAGGCCGATCGGGAACAGATTTTCCGGCCGTTCTATCGCACTGACGAGGCGCGCGACCGCGAATCCGGTGGTACGGGTCTCGGCCTCGCTATCGTAGAAACCGCCGTTCAGCAGCATCGCGGCTGGGTGAAGGCAGACGACAGTCCGCTGGGCGGCCTGCGCCTGACGCTCTGGTTGCCGCTTTATCACCGCTCCTGAGGTCGCCCTCCCTCTGCGGGAGGGCATTGTTTCTCCTGCGCCCGCAGTGTTTACCCACCGGCAATTCTGTTATTCTGCGCGCCTCTGCACAAGGGGAGCCGTATGCTGAATATCGTCCTGTTTGAACCTGAAATTCCGCCCAACACCGGTAATATCATCCGTCTTTGCGCCAATACGGGCTTTCGCCTGCATATTATTGAGCCGATGGGTTTTACCTGGGATGATAAGCGCCTGCGCCGCGCCGGGCTGGATTACCACGAATTTACCGCCGTGATGCGCCATGCCGACTATGCCGCGTTTCTGGAAGCGGAAAAGCCGCAGCGCCTGTTTGCGCTCACCACCAAAGGCACGCCCGCGCACAGCGCGGTCAGCTATCAGGACGGCGATTATCTGATGTTCGGCCCGGAAACCCGCGGTCTGCCCGCCTCAATTCTGGACGTACTGCCACAAGATCAGAAGATCCGCATCCCGATGATGCCGGACAGCCGCAGCATGAACCTCTCCAACGCGGTTTCCGTCGTGGTGTACGAGGCCTGGCGGCAGCTTGGTTATCCAGGCGCGGTATTGCGCAGCTAAACGCCACCGTCAGAAACAACAAAGCCGCGCACCGCGCGGCTTTTTAATGCAAACCTTGCAGGCTCAGATGCCATCGCCGTACTCAAACCCGTGGTTGATGCCGTTGAAATGCTGATCCATATCCATCGACGGTTTATCGCTCTCAGGCTTACCGACAATACGCGCCGGGACGCCCGCCGCCGTGGTGTGCGGCGGCACCGGCTGAAGCACCACCGAGCCCGCGCCGATTTTCGCGCCGCGCCCGACCTCGATATTGCCAAGAATTTTCGCGCCCGCGCCAATCATCACGCCTTCGCGGATTTTCGGGTGGCGATCGCCGCTGGTTTTACCGGTACCGCCCAGCGTAACCGACTGCAGAATAGAAACGTCATCTTCCACCACGGCGGTTTCGCCGATCACAATGCCGGTCGCATGATCGAGCATGATCCCGCGGCCAATGGTCGCCGCCGGATGAATATCAACCTGAAAAGAGACCGACACCTGATTTTGCAGGAAAATCGCCAGCGCCTGACGCCCCTGTTTCCAGAGCCAGTGGCCGATGCGATAGGCCTGCAGGGCATGAAAACCTTTGAGATAGAGCAGCGGCGTGGAGTATTTATCCACCGCAGGATCGCGGGTGCGGACGGCCTGAATATCGCACGCGGCGGAGGCGATCATTTCCGGGTCTGCCCGGTACGCCTCTTCCACCACTTCACGAATGGCGATGGCAGGCATAATCGGCGACGCCAGCTTGTTCGCCAGCATGTAACTTAACGCGCTGCCCAGATTTTCGTGCTTAAGTAATGTCGCATGGTAAAAACTGGCCAGCATCGGCTCACAATCGGCCAGCTGACGGGCTTCGGCTTTAATATTCTTCCACACCAGATCCAGTTCTTCACACGGCATTGCTTTCTCCAGACAAACAAACAGCGGCCGACAAAACGGTTTGTCGGCACGCATCAATCATTACGGGCGCTCGTCCTTACTGGCTGCTTCGCTCATCCTTGCGGGTACGGCCCAGCAGCGTTAATGCTGCCTCGCGCGCATTTTTTCCGCAATAGAGTACCTGATAAATTTCCTCGGTTATTGGCATTTCCACGCCAACACGCGCCGCCAGCTCGCGCACCTCTTTGGTGTTGCGATAGCCTTCCACCACCTGACCGATCTTCTCCTGCGCGCTCTGCACATCAGCGCCCTGGCCGAGCATCATGCCGAAACGGCGGTTGCGCGACTGGTTGTCAGTACAGGTCAACACCAGATCGCCAAGGCCCGCCATGCCCATGAAGGTGGTCGGGTCCGCGCCGAGCGCTGCGCCCAGGCGAGACATCTCCGCAAGCCCGCGCGTAATCAGTGCGGTACGGGCGTTCGCGCCGAAGCCGATACCGTCAGACATCCCGGCACCGATAGCGATAACGTTTTTCACCGCGCCGCCAAGCTGCACGCCGATGAAATCCGGGTTGCTGTAAACGCGAAAACTTTTGCCACAGTGCAGAAGCTGCTGGAGATCGTCTGCGAATGTCTCGTCCGTCGCCGCCAGTGAAATCGCCGTTGGCAGCCCTGCCGCCAGCTCTTTGGCGAACGTCGGCCCGGAGATAACCGCAAGCGGAATCTCATCGCCCAGCGCCTCACGCGCCACATCCTGCAACAGCCTGCCCGTCTCCGCTTCAAGGCCTTTGGTCGCCCAGACCACGCGGGCATCGGGGCGCATCAGCGGTTTAATCTGGCGCAGCACCTGGCCAAACACATGGCTTGGCACCACCACCAGAATATTACGGCTGGCGGCAAGCGCTGTGGCTAAATCGCTCTCAAGATGAAGTGTATCCGGGAAAGGCACATCGGGAAGGAAAGCCGCATTGCAGCGGTCAGCCTGTAGCGTCGCGATATGCGCAGGGTCATGACCCCACAGCACGACGTGATGGCCGTTTCTTGCCAGTGTGATGGCAAGAGCGGTGCCGTAGGAGCCGGCACCGATGACTGTCATTGACGCATTAATGGTGTTCATCAGGCATCCTGATGGTTTGGCGCACCTTCAGCAGCCTGCTGCTGCAGATAGTTCATGAACAGCGCGTCGAAGTTAACCGGCGCAAGGTTCAGCTGCGGGAAAGTGCCGCGGGAAACCAGGTTGGTGATGCATTCGCGAGCGTACGGGAACAGGCTGTTCGGGCAGTAAGCCCCGAGGCAGTGCGCCATCTGGGTGCCTTCGATGCCGGAAATATTGAAAATACCTGCCTGCTGCACTTCGCAAAGGAAAGCGGTCTCTTCGCCCAGCGACGCGGTGACCGTCACGCGCAATACCACTTCGTAGACATCGTCAGCGAGCTGGCTGGAGGCAGTATCCAGATCCAGTTTCACTTCCGGCTGCCAGTCTTTCTGAAACACGTGCGGCGCATTCGGTGCTTCAAAAGAGATGTCTTTGGTGTAGATGCGCAGAAGCTGAAAATTCATTTCAGTGTTGTTTTGTTCTGACATGAGCGAAAACCCTTTGTATGTAATGTCCTTAAATGTGCCGTCACGGCTTAAGCGCACTAGCGCAGCAGAGGATCGAGTCCGCCGCGCGCATCCAGTGCATGCAGGTCGTCGCAGCCGCCAATGTGCTGACCGTCGATAAAGATCTGCGGTACAGTGGTGCGGCCACTACGCTGAATCATTTCTTCCCGTTTGGCGGTGTCGCCGTCAATGGGCAGCTCGAGGAAAGCGGCACCTTTGCTGTTCAGCAGGGCCTTCGCACGATGGCAATACGGGCAGGTTGCTTTGGTATACATTTCGATATTAGCCATGTCGTTACCTCTTATGAAAATTATTTACCACGCACCAGCGGCAGGTTTTCACCACTCCAGCCAGCGACGCCTTCTTTCAGCACATACACCTGTTCAAACCCGGCGTTCGTCAGCGCCGTCGCTGATTCCTGTGCCGTCAGGCCGTTGCCGTCAACCACGATAACCGGCTTCGCTTTATGCTTGTCCAGTTCGCCCACGTTGTTGGCTTTGATATCGGCAGGCAGCACGTTCATGGCGCTGGCGATATGGCCTTTGCGGAAGTCGTCGCGCTGGCGGATATCCACTACCACGGCATCTTCTTTGTTGATAAGACGCGTCGCTTCACCACGCGTAATCACCTTCACTTTAGAGGTCAGGCTTTTGAAAGTGGTGTAAATCACCGCCGCGAGTAACGCAATCCACGCGATACTAAGTATGGGGTGGCGGCCAACGAATTGCATAATTTCTTGCATGGGGGGGTCAAACTCCCGACTCAGTAAAAAAACCAGGTGTGGAGTATACCTGCGCGCTGTGTCAATTACAGCCAGTACAAGGCAGGTTGTGTGTTTTCTGCGGCGCGTTACGAAAAAAAGAATGAAATGCGCCGTCACGCTTGCACGCTCCGGCCTGTTCTTTGATCTTCTGCGGCTATTTGCCCTCAGGCGGTGTAGTAAAATTACGCCAATTTTTTCGTCTTTGACGCATGAGGTTCTGCAATGTCGCTTACTAAAAAACCTGTCGTATTAGTGATTCTGGATGGCTATGGCTACCGTGAAGATAGCCAGGATAACGCTATTTCCGCCGCCAAAACGCCTGTGATGGACAGCCTGTGGGCCAACCGTCCGCACACCTTAATTGATGCCTCTGGCCTTGAAGTCGGCCTGCCGGACCGTCAGATGGGCAACTCGGAAGTCGGTCATGTCAACCTGGGTGCCGGTCGCATCGTGTATCAGGATCTCACGCGTCTGGATGTGGAAATCAAAGAGCGCACTTTCTTTGAAAACCCGGTGCTGACTGCCGCTGTGGATAAAGCCGTCGCTGCAGGCAAAGCCGTACACATTATGGGTCTGGCGTCGCCGGGCGGCGTACACAGCCATGAAGATCATATCCTGGCGATGATTGAACTGGCCGCCGCTCGCGGCGCAGAGAAAATCTACCTGCACGCATTCCTGGACGGCCGTGATACGCCGCCGCGCAGCGCAAAAGCGTCGCTTGAGAAATTCGCGGCGAAATTTGCCGAAGTCGGTAAAGGCCGCATCGCCTCTATCATTGGTCGCTATTTCGCGATGGATCGCGACAACCGCTGGGACCGCGTGGAGCAGGCGTATGACTTGCTGACGCTGGCGAAAGGCGAATATGAAGCGCAAAACGCGGTGGCCGGCCTTGAAGCCGCCTACGCGCGTGATGAAAACGATGAATTCGTTAAAGCGACTGTGATTCGTGGTGAAGGCGAAGCGTCTGCCGCAATGGAAGATGGCGACGCGCTGATTTTCATGAACTTCCGCGCCGACCGTGCGCGTCAGATAACCCGCGCGTTTGTAAACCGCGATTTCGAAGGCTTTAGCCGTAAGAAAGTCGTGAAGTTCGCGGATTTTGTCATGCTGACGGAATATGCAGCGGATATCCGCACCGCCTGCGCTTACCCGCCGGCCTCGCTGCTGAACACCTTCGGTGAATGGATGGCGAAACATGACAAAACCCAGCTGCGCATCTCCGAAACCGAGAAATACGCGCATGTGACCTTCTTCTTTAACGGCGGCGTGGAAGAGCCGTTCCCGGGCGAAGACCGCATTCTGATTAATTCGCCGAAAGTCGCGACCTACGATCTGCAGCCGGAAATGAGCTCCGCTGAGCTTACCGAAAAACTGGTCGGCGCGATTAACAGCGGCAAATATGACGCCATTATCTGCAACTACCCGAACGGCGATATGGTCGGCCATACCGGCGTCTTTGACGCGGCTGTCGCGGCGGTGGAAGCGCTGGATAACTGCATCGCGCAGGTAACCCGCGCCGTTGAGGCCGCAGGCGGTCAGATGCTTATCACCGCTGACCACGGCAACGCCGAGCAGATGCGCGATCCGGCAACAGGCCAGGCGCACACCGCGCACACTAACCTGCCGGTGCCGCTGATTTACGTGGGCAATAAAGCCGTGAAAGCCGTGGACGGCGGCAAGCTCTCTGATATCGCGCCGACCCTGCTGACGCTGATGGGGATGGAAATCCCGCAAGAGATGACTGGCAAGCCGCTGTTCATCGTGGAATAATCCCTCCCCATGAGGGGAAAGGCGATTTTTTCAATGACATGGGGCAACAGGCCGTTTCGGTTCTCACTTAAGCCCCTGCTTTACGCCAGCGCGCTCAGCGCTGGCGTATTGTTATGCCCGCTTTCCGCCCACGCGGATGACCGCGATCAGCTTAAATCCATCCAGGATGATATCGCCGCCAAAGAGCGCGCCGTGCGCCAGCAACAGCAGCAGCGCGCGAAACTGCTCGCCCAGCTGAAAAGCCAGGAGCAGGCGATCGCCGCCGCCAGCCGCAAGCTGCGCGAAACCCAGAATACGCTGGCGGAGCTTAACCGTCAGATAGTCCAGATGAACGACTCCATCGCAAAGCTTGAGAAGCAGAAAGCAGCCCAGGAACGTAACCTGGCGGCTCAGCTTGATGCGGCGTTCCGTCAGGGGCAACACAGCGGCCTTCAGCTGATCCTGAGCGGCGAAGAGAGCCAGCGCGGCCAGCGTTTACAGGTTTATTTCGGCTATCTCAACGAAGCGCGACAGGAAACCATTGCCCAGCTCAAGCAAACCCGCGAAGAAGTCGCCACGCAAAAAGCGGAGCTTGAAGAGAAGCAGACGCAGCAGCAGACACTGCTTTACGAGCAGCAGGCGCAACAGGCGAAGCTGGAGCAGGCCCGTAACGAACGTAAGAAAACCCTCGGTGCGCTGGATTCTTCCATTCAGGAAGGGCAGCAGCAGCTAAGCGAGCTGCGCGCCAACGAATCGCGCCTGCGCGATCGCATCGCCCGTGCGGAAGCGGCGGCCAAAGCGCGCGCCGAACGCGAGGCGCGTGAAGCCGAGCAGGTTCGCTCCCGTCAGAAAGAAGCCTCACGCAAAGGCACCACCTATAAACCTTCCGACAGCGAGCGTTCACTGATGGCGCGCACCGGCGGGCTCGGCTCGCCGAACGGTCAGGCATTCTGGCCGGTACGCGGTCCGTTGCTACACCGTTATGGCGAACAGCTGCAAGGTGAACTACGTTGGAAAGGCATCGTTATCGGTGCCAGCGAAGGCACCGAGGTGAAAGCCATCGCCGACGGGCGCGTTATCCTTGCCGACTGGCTGCAGGGTTATGGTCTGGTCGTGGTGGTTGAGCACGGCAAAGGCGACATGAGCCTTTACGGTTACAACCAGAGCGCGCTGGTGAACGTGGGCGCGCAGGTCCGCGCCGGTCAGCCCATCGCGCTGGTGGGTAACAGCGGCGGTCAGGGTCGTCCTTCACTCTATTTTGAAATTCGCCGTCAGGGTCAGGCGGTCAATCCACAACCGTGGTTGGGAAGATAAGTTTTGCTTCAGTTGCGTCGTCTTGTTTTTGTTCTCGCCGGTTCGCTGGCACTCGCCGCTCCCGCCCTTGCCGGCAAACTCGCTATCGTGATTGATGATTTCGGCTATCGCCCGAGCACCGAAAACCAGGTGCTGGCGATGCCTGCCGAAGTCTCCGTCGCCGTGCTGCCTAATGCGCCGCACGCCCGCGAAATGGCGACTAAAGCCCATAATCAGGGACATGACGTGCTCATCCACCTGCCGATGGCGCCGCTCAGCAAACAGCCGCTGGAAAAAGACACGCTGCGCCCGGATATGAGCGCTGATGAAATCGCGCGTATTATTCGCGAAGCGGTAAACAGCGTGCCTTACGCCATCGGCATGAATAACCATATGGGCAGCGCGATGACATCAAGTCTTCCAGGTATGCAGAAAGTGATGGCGTCGCTCGCGCACTACAATCTCTTTTTCCTCGATAGCATGACCATCGGTAACAGCCAGGCCATGCGCGCCGCCGCAGGCACCGGCGTGAAAGTCATCAAGCGTAAAGTCTTTCTGGACGACACCCAGAACGACGCGGATATTCGTTATCAGTTTAACCGCGCGGTCGCGCTGGCGCGCCGTAATGGCTCGGCGATTGCTATCGGGCACCCTCACCCGTCAACGGTACGCGTGCTCCAGCAAATGCTCTACAGTCTGCCGCCCGACATTACGCTGGTGCGCGCGAGCAGCCTGCTGAACGAGCCGCAGGTGGATACATCAAGACCAAACGTCGCGCCGCCTTCACAGACCGTGCCGACCGCGCCGCGTAACCCGTTCCGTGGTGTGAAGCTTTGCAAGCCGAAACGCCAGCCTGAGCCGGTCTATGCCACGCGTTTCTTTACGGTGATCGGCGAAAGCGTCAGCCAGAGCCCGCTGGTGAGTTATTTGCGTCATCAATGGCAAGGATGGGGCAAACAGTCCTGAATAAAAAACCCGCCGGAAGGCGGGTTTTTTATTAGCGAGGGAGCGGTGAGTCAGAATGTTTTTTTACCGGCACCTTTTTTTTATCGCCGTGCGCATACCAGGCTTTGAAGTATTTGAGGAAGCTGTAAAACGTGGCATATAAGCCCGTTACCAGCCCTACCCTGCCCTGTCGCCAGGCACCGCTAAACAGATACCATTTAAAAAACGCGCCGATCGCGCTTATCACACCGCGAAGCAGCGACGGACGCACTTTTTTATATTTCACCAGCCGCGTCGTATAACTGTTTAATTTATTAAAAACTTCATGCAACGAGTAAAACGTATCGTGACGAACATAGCCGGGAATTTTTACCGTCTGTAACTGCCCTTCCACTTTGTCATCCACAGGGCGATCGTTAAATCGCGCCGAACGACGGTTAAAAAGCCGGACTGGGAAATCGGGCGATGAGATGGGATAAATGGTGCGTACAGGCTCGCCAAGTACATGCCAGTAGCGGGAAATTCGCCAGGCCTGATCAGGGCGCGGTTCGTCACCTGCTTTCAGCGCCAGAATAAAATCGACGGTTTCATCATCGAGGATTTCATCGCTGTCCATACAGAGCACCCAGTCATGCGAGGCAAGGCTAATCGCATGATTCATCTGCTGGCCGTGCATAGCATAAGGGTGAAAATGCGGCGTAATGCCATATTCATGACAAATCGCCACGGTGTCGTCATGGCTGCCGGAATCCAGCACCACCATTTCATCAGCGATAATCAACAATGGTGGTAACACTTCACGCAGCAAGCGCGCAGAGTTGCAGGTCAGAACGCAAACGGAGAGTTTAAGCATAGTGATTCACAACATTTAACCAGGCCTGAACAAACAATATAGGCTCGGCAGGCAAAAACGATAAAGAAAAAGTGCGCAAATGTGGCGTAAGTCCAGAATCAGCCACGATATTTTTTTCTGTCTACGCTGACGAACAGCCTGTCATGGCGATAAAGGGCGCGTACACGGGCCTGCAGCGATAAGAGATTGGCTCAACAATAACGGGCTTGCGTGACGTAGATAACGATTAGCAGAGAAATTACCAACAACAAAACGCTCGAAATACGCAGGCCCTATTTCGTGGACTTTTGTTCTAACAGAATAGACATGAAGACGCGGATTGTATTTTATTTTTTCTGACGACACTTTTAAATACATGCAAAAAAAAGCCCACCGCTCTTTTACAAAGAGAGCCAGGTATTGACGTGATATTGCGTGTAAAAAAGGGAATTATAAAAATCGAGGCAGACGGTAGCAATTCGCTTTTATAAAGTCAAATCGCTGAAAATAGTAGCGGCGCCAGAGATAGGCGCCGCCAGTAATGATTAATCCCAGCTCAGGATCACCTTCCCGGACTGGCCGGAACGCATAGCGTCGAAGCCTTTCTGGAAATCGTCGATGGCGAAGCGGTGCGTGATAATCGGCGACAGATCGAGGCCAGACTGAATGAGCGCGGCCATTTTGTACCAGGTTTCAAACATCTCGCGGCCATAAATACCTTTGATGAAGAGCCCTTTGAAAATGACTTTGTTCCAGTCGATGGACATATCGGAGGGCGGAATGCCAAGCATCGCAATACGCCCGCCGTGGTTCATGGTGTCCAGCATGGTGCGGAACGCCGGCGGCGCGCCGGACATCTCAAGGCCCACATCGAAGCCTTCGGTCATGCCCAGTTCGTTCATCACGTTCTGCAGGCTTTCGTTCGCGACGTTCACCGCGCGGGTTACGCCCATTTTGCGCGCCAGCGATAAGCGATACTCATTCACATCGGTAATCACGACATTACGCGCGCCGACGTGTTTCGCCACTGCTGCCGCCATGATGCCGATCGGGCCTGCGCCAGAAACCAGCACATCTTCACCGACCAGATCAAACGAGAGCGCGGTGTGGACGGCGTTGCCGAACGGGTCAAAGATGGAAGCCAGATCGTCAGAGATATTGTCCGGGATTTTGAACGCGTTGAACGCCGGGATCACCAGATATTCCGCGAAACAGCCCGGACGGTTGACGCCCACGCCAACGGTGTTGCGGCACAGATGCGTGCGCCCGCCGCGGCAGTTACGGCAGTGGCCGCAGGTAATATGGCCTTCGCCGCTGACGCGATCGCCGATTTTAAAGCCTTTCACTTCTTGGCCAATGCCGACCACTTCGCCGACATATTCATGCCCGACGACCATCGGCACCGGAATGGTCTTCTGCGACCATTCATCCCAGTTGTAAATGTGCACATCGGTGCCGCAAATCGCGGTTTTGCGAATTTTGATCAGCAGATCGTTATGACCCACTTCTGGCTCCGGCACATCGGTCATCCAGATGCCTTCTGCCGGTTTCAGTTTTGATAATGCTTTCATTTCACGCCCTCAGGCAATCACGCCTAACTGTTTACCGATGCGGGTAAACGCATCGACCGCACGTTCAATTTGTTCAGGAGTATGCGCCGCCGACATCTGGGTGCGAATACGCGCCTGGCCTTTCGGCACCACCGGATAGAAGAAGCCGGTCACGTAAATGCCCTCTTTTTGCAGCTCGCGGGCGAATTCCTGCGCGATAACGGCATCGCCCAGCATTACCGGGATAATGGCGTGATCGGCGCCCGCCAGCGTAAAGCCCGCCGCCGTCATCTTCTCGCGGAACAGACGCGCGTTGGACCACAGACGCGCACGCAGATCAGCGCCGGATTCCACCATCTCCAGCACCTTAATGGACGCCGCGACAATCGCCGGTGCCAGGGAATTAGAGAAGAGATACGGACGTGAGCGCTGGCGCAGCCATTCGACGACCTCTTTGCGCGCCGCAGTATAGCCGCCGGACGCGCCGCCAAGCGCTTTGCCCAGCGTGCCGGTGATAATGTCCACGCGGCCCATCACGTCACAATATTCATGTGAACCGCGCCCGTTTTCGCCGACAAAACCGACCGCGTGGGAATCATCCACCATGACCAGCGCGTCATATTTATCCGCCAGATCGCACACGCCTTTCAGGTTGGCGATCACGCCGTCCATCGAGAACACGCCGTCTGTCGCGATAAGAATATGGCGCGCGCCCGCTTCACGGGCCTCTTTCAGACGCGCTTCCAGCTCCTGCATATCGTTATTGGCGTAACGGAAACGCTTTGCTTTACACAGGCGCACGCCGTCGATGATGGAAGCATGGTTCAGCGCATCGGAGATAATCGCGTCTTCCGGGCCGAGCAGCGTTTCAAACAGCCCGCCGTTAGCATCAAAGCAGGAAGAGTAAAGAATGGCGTCTTCCATGCCGAGAAACGCGGCCAGCTTATTTTCGAGCAGCTTGTGGCTGTCCTGGGTGCCGCAGATAAAGCGCACCGAGGCCATGCCGAAGCCGTGAGTGTCCATGCCCTGCTTCGCCGCAGCGATAAGCTCAGGGTGATTCGCCAGACCAAGATAGTTGTTGGCGCAAAAGTTGATGACGTGGCTGCCGTCTGCCACCTGGATATCCGCCTGCTGGGCGGAGGTGATGATTCGTTCTTCCTTAAACAAGCCTTCGGCGCGCGCCGTTTCTAAATCGGCGGAAAGCTGTTGGTAAAAATCCCCTCGCATTGCAATTCTCCAGACATGAGCCAGTTCGGCACATATTATTACCCAAAGCTATGGGCAGAGACGAGATGACGAAGCACCGATTCTTTGTTTTGCAGCATAAATCACGCGAGACGGGCAAACTTGCTACGGCTGAAACGGCCAATGGCTGTAGGGCAACCAATGTGATGGTATGATTGATACTATTCACGCCGGAGATTTTTCCCGGCTCACATTCTGAAGGACAGGCTTATGATTATCGTTACCGGCGGCGCGGGTTTTATCGGCAGCAACATTGTTAAGGCTCTGAACGACATCGGCTATACCGACATTCTGGTGGTGGACAACCTGAAAGACGGCACCAAGTTCGTCAACCTGGTGGATCTGAATATCGCCGATTACATGGATAAAGAAGATTTCCAGGTGCAGATCATGTCTGGCGAGGAGTTCGGCGAGGTTGAAGCCGTGTTCCACGAAGGCGCCTGCTCATCCACTACCGAGTGGGACGGCAAGTACATGATGGACAACAACTATCAGTACTCCAAAGAGCTGCTGCACTACTGCCTGGAGCGCGAAATTCCGTTCCTGTACGCCTCTTCCGCCGCCACCTACGGCGGGCGCACCTCTGACTTTATCGAATCACGCGAATATGAGAAGCCGCTGAACGTATACGGCTACTCGAAATTCCTGTTCGATGAATATGTTCGCCAGATCCTGCCGGAAGCGAACTCGCAGATCACCGGCTTCCGTTACTTTAACGTCTACGGACCGCGCGAAGGCCATAAAGGCAGCATGGCGAGCGTGGCGTTCCACCTCAATACGCAACTGAACAACGGCGAAAGCCCGAAACTGTTTGAAGGCAGCGAAAACTTCAAGCGCGACTTCATCTACGTGGGCGACGTGGCCGCAGTAAACCTGTGGTTCTGGCAGAACGGCGTATCCGGCATTTTCAACTGCGGCACCGGCCGTGCGGAGTCGTTCCAGGCCGTGGCGGATGCCGCGCTGGCCTTCCATAAAAAAGGCAGCATCGAATACATCCCGTTCCCGGAAAAACTCAAAGGCCGCTATCAGGCGTTTACTCAGGCCGATCTCACTAACCTGCGCGCTGCGGGCTACGACAAGCCGTTTAAAACCGTTGCCGAAGGGGTCGCGGAATATATGGCCTGGCTGAACCGCGACGCATAAGCAGGCTGATGCATGAAAATACTGGTGATCGGCCCGTCATGGGTGGGCGACATGATGATGTCGCAAAGTCTCTATCGCACGCTCCGGGCACGTTATCCGCAGGCGGTGATTGATGTGATGGCACCCGCGTGGTGCCGTCCACTGCTGTCGCGTATGCCGGAGGTGAATGAGGCGATCCCCATGCCGCTCGGCCACGGCGCGCTGGGGCTTGGCGAGCGCCGTCGTCTGGGCCATAGCCTGCGTGAACGCCGCTACGATCGCGCGTACGTGCTGCCAAACTCATTCAAATCGGCGCTGGTGCCGTTTTTCGCAGGTATCCCGCACCGCACCGGCTGGCGCGGCGAGATGCGCTACGGCCTGCTTAACGATGTTCGTGTGCTGGATAAACAGGCATGGCCGCTGATGGTCGAGCGTTATGTCGCGCTGGCCTACGATAAGGGCGTGATGCAGTCGGCAAAAGATTTGCCGCAGCCCTTACTCTGGCCGCAACTGCTGGTCACGGACGCGGAAAAAAGCCAGACCTGCGCGCAGTTCGCGCTTTCCGCCGAGCGCCCGATAATCGGCTTCTGCCCTGGCGCGGAGTTTGGCCCGGCGAAACGCTGGCCGCATTATCACTACGCAGAGCTGGCAAAACAGCTGATTGACGAAGGTTATCAGGTGGCGCTGTTTGGCTCGGCGAAAGATCACGAAGCGGGCAATGAAATCCTCGCGGCGCTCAGTGTTGAACAGCAGGCGTGGTGCCGCAATCTCGCGGGCGAGACCCAGCTTGAGCAGGCCGTGGTGCTGATTGCCGCCTGTAAAGCCGTGGTGACCAATGATTCCGGCCTGATGCATGTGGCCGCCGCGCTCGATCGCCCGCTGGTCGCGCTCTACGGCCCGAGCAGCCCGGATTTCACGCCGCCGCTGTCGCATAAGGCCAAAGTGATTCGTCTCATCACCGGCTACCATAAAGTGCGTAAAGGCGACGCCGCTGAGGGCTACCACCAGAGTCTTATCGACATTACGCCTGCCCGCGTTCTGGAGACGCTCAACGAACTGCTGCTGAACGAGGAAGCCTGACGGATGCGGGTGCTTGTTGTGAAAACCTCCTCAATGGGCGATGTGCTTCATACGCTGCCCGCGTTAACCGACGCCATGCAGGCGATGCCGGATATCCGATTCGACTGGGTCGTGGAAGAAGGCTTCGCGCAGATCCCTTCATGGCATCCGGCGGTTGAACGCGTGCTGCCGGTGGCGATCCGCCGCTGGCGCAAGGCGTGGTTTTCCGCGCCGGTCAAAGCCGAGCGCCGGGCCTTTCGCGACGCGCTGCGAGCCGTGAATTATGACGCGGTGATCGACGCGCAGGGGCTGGTCAAAAGCGCCGCCCTGGTGACGCGCCTGGCACGCGGCGTTAAGCATGGTATGGACTGGCAGACCGCGCGCGAGCCGCTTGCCAGTCTTTTCTATCACCGCCGTCACCATATTGCGAAAGCGCAGCACGCGGTGGAACGCACCCGCGAACTCTTTGCGAAAAGCCTCGGCTATGCAAAACCCGCCGCGCAGGGCGATTACGCCATCGCGCAGCACTTTTTGCGCCAGGCTGCGGACGACGCCGGGCGTTATGTCGTGTTCCTGCACGCCACCACGCGCGATGAAAAACACTGGCCGGAAGCGCACTGGCGCGAGCTTATCGCACTGCTGGGCCCGACGGGTCTGCAGATTCGTCTGCCGTGGGGCGCGCCGCACGAAGAAGCGCGGGCCAAACGGCTTGCTGAAGGTTTTAATTATGTGCAGGTGCTCCCACGCCTGACGCTTGAGCAAGTGGCCCACCAGCTGGCGGGCGCGCGGTTTGTGGTGTCGGTAGATACCGGCCTGAGCCATCTCACCGCCGCGCTCGATCGCCCGAACGTCACGCTCTACGGGCCGACCGATCCTGGCCTGATTGGGGGCTACGGGAAAAACCAGTTTGTCTGTCGTCCGGTGGATTCGCTGAAGCTTGCCGATCTGCCCGCCGCTACCGTTTTTGAACAACTGCGTCCCTGGCTTTGCGGGGAAACATCCGTTTCAGAGAGTGCCCATGCCTGACTTATTCACGCCTGAACGCCCGCCAAAGCGCGTTCTGATCATTAAGCTGCGCCACCACGGCGACGTATTGTTGACCTCTCCCTGCTTTACGGTGCTGAAAAAAGCGTACCCGCAGGCAGAAGTGGATGCGCTGGTGTATGACGACACCCAGGCGATGCTGACCAGCCATCCGCATATCGACCAGGTGCATACCATTGGCCGCAACTGGCGCAAGCAGGGGCTTCTTAAGCAGTTTCAGCTTTACCGCGGACTGGTGAAAACTCTCAAAGCCCGCCAGTATGACGTGCTGATTAACCTGACCGAACACTGGCACGGTGCTCGTCTGGCGCGCCTGCTGAAACCCCGCGTCTCTGTGGGCTTTCGCCCGGACAAACGCAGCGGCTTCGCGCGCCGCCGCTGGGTAAAATCGTTCACCACGCTCTATCCGGCGATTCAGGACAACACGCGTCATATGGTGGAAGTGAACCTCGACGCGCTGCGTCGTATCGGTATTCATCCGGCCACCAGCGACGACAAACGCACGTTGTTTGTGCCCGGCGACGAAGCAGAAGCGTTTATCCAGGATAAACTGGCCTCGTTTGGCCTGAAAAGCGGCGACTACATTCTGGTGCATCCCACCTCGCGCTGGATGTTTAAATCCTGGGATACCCGCGCGCTGGCCGCTACCGTCGATGCACTGGCGAGCCGTGGGCTGCCGGTTATCCTCTCCGCCGCGCCGTCCCGCGAAGAAACAGAGTATATGGATAAACTTCGCGCTGCGCTGACACAGCCAGTATTTGATCTGAGCGGCCAGCTGAATCTGAAACAGCTTGGCGCGCTGATGAAACACGCCCGGATTTACTTCGGCGTCGATTCAATGCCGATGCATCTGGCAAGCGCCGTCGGCACGCCCACCGTCGCGATTTTCGGGCCGACCGGCGCCATTAAGTGGTCGCCCTGGGGCGTATCGCATCGCGTTATCACCGCAGGCTTTACCTGTCAGCCCTGCGGTAAAGCAGGCTGCGGCGACAGCGGCGTCTCTGACTGCATCACCGCCATTACGCCTCAACAGGTGCTGAGCGCTATCGATACTCTGCTGCTGGAAACGCCTGCATGAAACTGGCCATCGTCAGACAGACCTGGAACCCTAACGGCGGCGCGGAGCGCTTTGTTTCGCGCGCGCTGAATGTGCTGTCGCAAAGCGGCGAGCTGGATGTCACGCTGATTGCCCGCCAGTGGGAAAGCGGCGCGGGCTGGCAGACGCTGACGGTCGATCCGCCGTTTCGCAATCGTAAAGCGCGTGAGGCCGGTTTTGCCGCCGCCGCCGCCGCGCAGTTTGCGGCATTTGATATCGTGCAAAGTCACGAGCGTATCCCGGGTGCCACGATTTTCCGCGCTGGCGATGGTGTGCACGCCGCCTGGCTTGAACAATACCATCGCATTCAGTCGCCGCTGGCACGCTGGGCGCAGTCCTTTAGCGCGTATCATCGTTACATTCTCAAAGCGGAGCGCGAGATGTTTATGCATCCGAAACTTCGCAAAGTGATTTGTAACTCCCGAATGGTGCGCGACGATATCGCCCGCCGTTTCGGACTGGCGGATAATCAACTGACGGTAATTTATAACGGTGTTGATACGTCAGTGTTTCACCCCTCAGTACGTGAGCACTCACTTCGAAGCGAGCTGGGTGTTCCGGATGATGCGCCGGTACTCGCTTACGTCGGTTCCGGATTTGCCCGTAAAGGCGTTGCGGTAGCGCTGAAAGCGATAGTTGACCACCCCACCGTCTGGCTGCTGGTGGCCGGACGCGATAAACACGCGCGCCGTTTCGAAGCGCTGGCGCACAAGCTTGGCGTCGCGGCGCGTGTCAAATTTCTCGGCCCGATCGCGGATATCAAAACGGTGTATGGCAGCGCTGATGCCCTGATTTTGCCGACGCTCTACGATCCGTTCCCTAATGTCTGCGTGGAAGCGCTCGCCTGCGGCCTGCCGCTGTTAACGAGCCACGGCTGCGGCGCAGCGGAATGGGTGCAGGAGGGCGAGAATGGCTGGGTGCGTGATGCGCTTGATGCGCCCGGCTATAGCGAGGCGATTGGTCAGTGGCTGACAGGGCGCGCCGCCGGGAAAGATTATATCAGCGCCGCGCGACGCACCGCAGAGCCCTGGACGCTGGAAAGAATGGCCCAGGAACTCAATGCGCTTTATCGTGAACTGCTGGCCTGACGGCTGGCGTTTCGGAACACCTGCTCCATCGCATCCAGCATACAGTCACGCGTGAAATGGCTGCACAGGTACTCATAACCCTGCTGCGCCAGCCGCTCGCGCAGCGCCGCGTCGTCATAGAGCCGCATGATAGCGGCTTTTAACGCCTGCGCGTCCCGCTGGCCGACTAATAATCCGGTTTGATTATCAATGACGGCATCCGCCGTGCCGCCTGCGTCCGTGGCGATGGTCGCAACGCGCGACGCCAGCGACTGCAAAACGCCCTGCGGCACGCCTTCCATATCGTGCGACGGGCTCAGTGCAATATCAAACGCCGGAAACCACTTCTGCGGCTCGCGCTGATGCCCGGCCATTACCACACGTGTTTGCATCCCCAGCGCGGCGATTTCCTGCTCCAGCGCGGCGCGGTGCGGCCCTTCGCCAACAATCGCCAGCCGGATATGCGGATTATCGATTTGCGCCAGCGCCTGTAACAACACGCTATGGCCTTTGTTTGGACGCAAATGCGAGACCACGCCAAGCCAGAAATCGTCTTCACTCAGTCCGCAATCCTGACGCGCCGCGTGTTTATCACCCGGCTTAAACCGCGCGGTATCGACGCCGCTTGGCACAGAAGTGCTGTGAGAAAGCGGCACGCCGATCTCTTCAAGCTGATGGCGCAACGCTTCACCTGTCGTCACCACATGCGCGCAGGCGGTGCCAAACAACCATCGCGTCCCACGGTTATTTCGCGGCTTGCCGGAAGCGTGACGGGTACGCACCAGCGGCGGCGGGTTACGCAGCGTCGCGCTGGCCAGCGCGACAAGCCAGGTGTCAACGGAGTTGTGGCTATTGATAACGTCAATATGCCCCGCCTCATGTTTCAGCCACGCTCGCAGGCGCAGCAGATTGGGAATTTTTTTACGACCGACAGGCAGATTGACGACCGTCAGGCCGGCGTCCCGCGCCAGCGTGTTCAGCGGTACCTCTTCAGGACAGACAATAGTGACCTGATGGCCGCGCGCCTGCATGCCGAGAGATTCGTTAATAATGCGCAGCGGCTGACCACCCTTTCCGCCGTCTGCTTCGGTATGAACGATATGCATAATCTTCCTGTTATTAGCCAGCGTGTCCGGCAGCACAATTATACCTTTGGCTTTATGAATACTTACAAACATTATCCTTCTTTATAGATATTATCTGTGCTACTTTGCCGTGCAATTTATTGTTTTTTCGCAGAGTCTTACGAGATATTTCTGAATTTTTAAGACCACATGTTAAGCAAACTGTCCTTACAAGTTGTTAATTTTTATGAACACTAAACGTAATGCTTTGTCCGGGCTTTTGTTCGTATCCGTACTGGCGCTTTGCTTTGTATGGCCTATTCCGAATGGAATGTTACCTTTCCATCGCAACGTCTTTATCTATCTTTCTATTGCGCTCACTGTTGGCCTGTTTTTTACGTCGTCTTCAGCTCGTCAGCATTTAAACATACCTAAAATCAAACCGGTGATGCTGTTCATCTGGTTACTGACGTTCTTTATTTTAATCAACGGTTTTATTGTTGCGCCTGATATTAAAGAAATGATCGGAACCTGGGACGGGCAATGGGTCAGACCCGTTTTACTTTTTACCTCGGGCATCCTGCTGATGCCGGTTTTACAGGACAGATTTCCTTCACTTACTGCCGCCAGGCTGTTCACGGCGGTGATCCTGTGTTTCTGGGGCGTTATCCTGATCCATTTACTGGACTCGCTTTATCTGTACTGGCGTGACGGAGTCATTCACTGGGGCGAGACGCGAATTGTGTTTAACCGCACCCGCATGAGCTTCCAGGTCAATATGATAACCGGCTTCTTGCTGGCGGAGTTACTGACGCGCAGTCTGCTGCATCAGCGCTTTATGACGCTAAAATCGCCGGTTCTGGTTTTGATGTTGCTTGCCAATCTGCTATGCACCGCACTGGTCGACACCCGCTGGGGCACGATCGGCCTTGTGGGCAGCCTCTTTTCGACTTTTCTCCTGCTAAGCCTGCATAAGATGCGGCGTAGCAATGTGATTAGAGTGGGTAGCATTTTCCTGGCTATCGTCGTGGTGGCAGGCGCGCTGGTGGTGACTTCATGGAAAACCGACCCGCGCTGGGGCAGTCTGGAAGATGACGCCGAGACGGGCTGGAATGCCTCCTTCAACAGCTTCTGTTACAACAGAGCCACCGGAAAACATCCCGTTAATGACTTAGGCAAGCCGATCAATCATTCCAATGGCTGTCGCGCCAGCTTTTTCCATCAGGGCTGGAAATTGGTCGCAGAACATCCGTTCGGCATGGGGCCGCGTAAAGAGGCGTTTAATTACCTTTTACGTCACGATACTAATAATCAGCGTATTGATATCCCGCACAGTCATTATGGGCTTATTGAATTCGGGTTACAGAATGGTATCGCGGGCATCGCAGGCTGGCTGATATTGCTGGTCATGTGCTGGTATATCGGCTGGCGTGAATACCGCCACGGTAATACGATGCCAGGGCTTTTCTTGCTCTTGTTTACGATTGGTTTCTTCTCCCGTACCCTGGTTGACCATAACCTTAAAGACCATTATCTGGAGCAGTATATGATGCTGACAGGGCTGTTAATTGGGATTTGTGCCCTGCGCACGCCGCCAGAAGCGTCAACTAACCCTTCTTAAACGCAGGCTCGCGCCGGTAGCTTTCTTTATCGCTTCATAGATAATAGGCAGCCACCGGCGCAATGGCCTGGCGAACTTCTGACATCACATGCTGTCGAAACGCCGTTACGCCAGGTGAAAAGTGTTTATCTGTAAGACCCGGTATCCCACGGAGAAAGCATGTCTGATACCCCCCTTCTGAGTATCATTGTCGCGGTTTATAACGGCGAGAAGTTCCTGAGCGCCTTTTTTGACAGCATTAAAAGCCAGCAACTGGAGAGCGTTGAGCTCATCGTCGTGGACGACGGGTCGACCGACCGCTCCGCTGAAATCACCGAAAGCTACCGCGCGCAATTTCCGCGTTTTCAGCATGTAAAACAGGAAAATCAGGGCGTATCCGCCGCGCGTAATACCGGACTGGCACTGGCGCAAGGCCAATACCTGGCGTTTCCGGATATCGACGACGTTATCTACCCGACGCTTTATCCGCGCCTGCTCGATATCGCCACGCAAAATAATCTGGATGTCGCGACCTGTAACGGTACATACATTTATGATGACGGTCGTCCGGCGAAGAAGATTTTCCCCTCGGATCGACTGACGTCTACCGGCGTGCTGGATGGACCTGCCTGGCTGCAAATGGCGCTGAACTCACGCAAATTCCTGCATGTCACCTGGCTGAATATTTATCGTCACGACTTCATCAAACGCCATGGTTTCCGCTTCGAACATGGCCTGCGTCATCAGGATATTCCGTGGACCACCGAAGTGTTGCTGACGGCGCAGCGGGTGCAATATATCGACGAAACGCTGTATGACTACCTGATCCACGCCGCCTCGGTTTCCCATACGCCGGGCACCGATGACACGCGCATGCGTTCAGCTCGTCACTACATGAAAATTCTTGAGATGCTGAATGCCATTAATGAACGTTATCCCGAACAGGTGAAACGTGTTCCGGCGTGTCACTGGCAGATAGCCAAAGAAGGGCTTGGGATCTTACATAGCATTAATAATATTGAAGATCCTGCGAAGAAACGCGAAATCACGCGCGAGCTTTTCGATCGGGGCATCTGGGAGATGATCTGGAAGAACGCGCGCGGCTTTAAACAGCGCTGGCGTCTGGGTCGTCGCTACTTCCGTCTTAAAAAATTAGTTACGACAATTTCCTGATGAATAAAATTAAACTACATGCCGTTTCACGTAGCGATTTTATCGCTAAAAACTACCCCGATTTTCAGTCGCTTGTCGATGCCCGCGTCAACCCGGACACCATTCCCGAGCGCTTTTACTGCGGTGGGCGCGGCGGCTGGACTTTCCAGACGGCCCTGACGCTGAATTATTACTATCCCGAGCGGGTAGAGGTGTCGTTTGGCTCTGAGTGCCGCCCCGATGCCATCAATTTAATGCATAACGACGATTTCGGCTCGCGCGTAAAACCCTGGAAAGGGCTCACCGTTGTTGCACGTGCTGACCGCCCGCCGGTTATCGGCTCAGACTATGTTGTAGAGCAAAATCCGCAATTCAAAAATCGCGGAAACAGAGTTTTTGTGCCGTACTGGCCACAGCCTGGCGTACAACCACGCGAACGCACCGATAATGACGTCCGCACGGTCGCTTATTTTGGCCGTGTCGATAGCTTCCCGGCGGAATTTGGCAGCGATGCCTTCAAACAGCGTCTTGCGGAACAGGGCATTAAGCTGCGTATCTCGTTCAATAACTGGACCGATTATCGCGATGTGGACGTGTGCCTTAGCTTCAGGAAATCACACGATCATAAACTGGCGCGTAAGCCTGCCAGTAAACTGATTAACGGCTGGCTCGGAAAAACCGTCATGATTTGCGATGACGAACCCTCCTTCAACGCTATCCGCGAAAGCGAGCTGGACTACCTGATTGCCAAAACGCCGGACGAGGCTTTCAACGCCATTATGCGTCTGAAAAATGATCCTGAGCTCTTCCGGCGTATGCTGGAGCAGGGTGAGAAACGCCTTGAGGTTTATTCTCGTCAGGCTGTTGCGGCGCGTTGGTACAGCCTGTTTGAGGAGATCTGGCAGAAAGGCGTTCACCAGCGCCCCACGGCCTTACGTGCGCTTCGCTTTGCGTTCGGTAAAGCCATTCGCCCTTTAACCAAAAAGATGTAATGACGGCCTAAGGTTCTTTTTCATGCTCTCTATTCTTTCTGGAGCTCGTCCGGTGTCGCCGCGTAATATCGTGCGCACGCTGGTACTGGCAGCGATAATTCTTGTTCTGTTTTCACTCTCTGAAATCGCCATCCTGATGAAAGATAATGTCTATCGCCCTAAAGCGGATGATATGGCGTTATACCTCATTATTGCGTTACTGGCGGCTGCCAGCGCCCGCTTTTTCGTTACGCGGTTGCTGCTCGCAGTAACCTTTATCGTGCAAATCAGCGAGGCGATTTATTACACCTTCTACGGGCAATTTTATGGTCCAAGCGAAGTCTGGCTCGCTTTCGTCGAAACCAAAGATATCGCCAGCGGCATTAGCGACAGCCTCAGTTCGTTAGGGATTTATTTTCTTATTATGCTGGTAGCCGTGCTGTTCTCGCTCTTTGCAGCACGCCGCCTGGCACCGGAATGGAAAAAGTGGCAAGCCTTGCCTTGCCTGCTGATTATTGTAGTGATGTTTGGCGGGCAGTTTTACAAAGCGATTAACGGGCAGATGTATAAATTTAACCCGGATCTGCGCCACTCTTTGCTACGTAACGGCCTCTCTGCGATGAGCTTTAGCTCGATTCGTCTCATTCCGGAGGCGATTTCCGGCGAAAATCAGCAAATAGCGCATTACGAGCCGTATCAGGTGACGCCGGTACCGGGTTATCAGCAAGGTAAATATTCCGTCATTCTGGCAATTGGCGAAAGTCTGAACCCTCATCATGTCAGCGCCCTGGGTTACGAACGTGATACCACACCAGAGCTTTCCGCACTGATGAAACAGTATCAGGGCTCCTCAAGCATTCTGATTTCCAATGCGGTGTCGACACGTGTTGCTATTCCCATGCTGGTGAATAACCTGCGCGAGCCGGATAACTATTTTGCTTACAAATCAAAAGCAGCAAATCTGTTCGCCAATGCGAAAAAGCAAGGCTATCAGACGGCATTTATTTCCGCGCAAGGGCTGGAAGGCCTGAGCAACTGGATCGGTATTCATAATATTGATCACTGGGAAGATACGCAGATCCGCCCGGCGCCGGATGTCGGTGCCGATCGCGTACTGACGCCCTCTGTAGAAGCCTCACCTGTGGATTACACGAAGCCATTTTTGATGGTGCTTAACAGTCGCGCGCCGCATATTCCCTATGAAAGAAACATTCCGCAGGGTTTTGCGAAATTCTCCACACCGAAGCTTAGCGATGATGTCGCGCAAAAGAAAAACGAGTACGACGACGCGGTACGCTATTACGATAAAGAACTGGCATCAGCTATCCGCACCGTGATGGCAAAATCGAAGCTACCCGTTCTGGTCTTCATTACTTCGGATCACGGTGAACGTGTGGGCGATGGCGGCTTGTTTGGTCACTCAGTGGTAGAGATGCCTATTGCGCAGGTGCCTTTTATCTATTTCAGCAACGATCCGGCTTATCGGTTGAATGCGCTCACCACGCAACCCCCGCGTAACCACTACCAACTGGCGACACTGATTAACAAAGCGCTCGGATTTACTGTAACGAACCCGAATCAAACCGATGACAGCTTTTTCATTACGGGCGGCGATATTCGTGGTCTTTCGGAACGTATTACCTACCATCTGGATGCAGTAGCACCGCCTGCGCACTGATCGTTTTCCTGTCAGATCCTGACACTGCGGGCGGTGGCCGCCGCCCGCTTCTTCCTCTCCAGGCTTATCTGTATACTTCACGCAGGCAAAACTCTCCTGTTGGCGCCAAAACAATAGCTTTACCCCGGTGAAATGCTTAGAATTTGCCCGCCGATAAAGAAAATAACGGATATTAGCTTGGAATCGTTGTATACCGCTCTGCTCTACCTGATACAGCCTTTTGTCTGGGTGCGGCTTTTACTCCGCAGCCGTAAAGCCCCTGCCTATCGCAAACGATGGGGGGAGCGCTATGGCTTTTGTCAGGGAAAAGTGTTGCCGGACGGTATCCTGCTGCACTCGGTGTCGGTGGGCGAAACCCTTGCGGCCATTCCGCTGGTGCGCGCGCTGCGCCACCGCTATCCGTCACTGCCCATTACCGTTACCACGATGACGCCAACAGGCTCTGAGCGCGTACAGTCGGCGTTCGGCAAAGACGTGCATCACGTTTATCTGCCTTACGATTTGCCCTGCGCCATGAACCGTTTTCTGGAAACCGTGCGCCCGAAACTGGTGATCGTCATGGAAACCGAGCTGTGGCCGAATATGATTTCCGCGCTGCATCAGCGCAAAATTCCGCTGGTTATCGCCAATGCCCGCCTTTCCGAACGCTCCGCTAAAGGCTATCAAAAGCTTGGCGGGTTTATGCGCCGCCTGCTTGCGAAAATTACGCTCATCGCCGCGCAAAACGATGAAGACGCCAGCCGTTTTACCGCGCTGGGTCTGAAACGCAACCAGCTGGCGGTTACCGGCAGCCTGAAATTCGATATCTCCGTAACGCCTGAGCTTGCGGCACGCGCGATTACGCTGCGTCGCCAGTGGGCACCGCGCCGCCAGGTCTGGATCGCCACCAGCACCCATGATGGTGAAGAAGCGATTATTCTGCAGGCGCATCGCCAGCTGCTGGAAACGTTTCCCGATCTCCTGCTGATTCTGGTGCCGCGCCATCCGGAGCGCTTCAAAGACGCGCGCGATATGGTACAGAAAGCAGGCTTTAGCTTTACGATGCGCAGTACCGGCGAAATTCCCTCCGGCAGCACGCAGGTGGTGATTGGCGATACGATGGGCGAACTGATGCTCCTGTATGGCATCGCCGATCTGGCGTTTGTCGGCGGCAGCCTTGTCGAACGCGGCGGCCACAACCCGCTGGAGCCTGCCGCGCACGCCATTCCGGTGCTGATGGGTCCGCATACCTTTAACTTCAAAGATATCTGCGCCAAATTGCAGGAAGCCGACGGGCTTATCACCGTGACCGACGCCGATTCGCTGGTAAAAGAGATCGCCACACTGCTGACTGACGAAGATTATCGCCTCTGGTATGGCCGCCACGCGGTGGAAGTGCTGCACCAGAATCAGGGCGCGCTACAGCGCCTGTTGCAGTTACTGCAGCCTTACCTTCCGCAGCGGAGCCACTGATGCGCGCACGCCTCTCGGTGGTGATGATCGCCAAAAACGCGGCGTCGCTGCTGCCGGATTGTCTCGCTTCCGTGGCCTGGGCCGATGAAATTGTGGTGCTGGATTCCGGCAGCAGTGATGACACGGTCGCTGTCGCTACCGCCGCCGGTGCAAAAGTCTTTACCGAAAGCGACTGGCAGGGCTACGGCATTCAGCGTCAGCGTGCCCAGCAATACGCCAGCGGCGACTACATTTTGATGATCGATACTGACGAGCGCGTAACGCCCGAGCTGGCGCAGGCGATTCGTCAGGTGCTGAAGCAGCCCGACCCGCAGGCGGTGTACAGCATCGCCCGCCGCAATCTGTTTCTGGGCCGCTTTATGCGCCACAGCGGCTGGTATCCCGATCGCGTCACCCGCCTCTATGCGCGCGAGCGCTATCGCTATAATGACAATCAGGTGCATGAATCGCTCGATGCGCCAGGTGCACGCGTGGTGACACTTTCCGGCGATCTGCTGCACCTGACCTGCCGCGATTTCGCGAGCTTCCAGCGCAAACAGCTCAATTACGCCACCGCCTGGGCGCAGGAGCGCCATCAGCAAGGTAAAAAGGTTTCGGTGCCTGGCATTTTCGGACGCACGCTGGCGGCATTCTGCAAGACGCTTATCCTGCGCGCTGGCGTGCTGGATGGCCGCCAGGGCTGGCTGCTGGCGGTTGTTAACGCCCAGTACACCTTCAACAAATATACCGAGCTGTGGGCGCTGAACCGCGGCTTTACGGAAAAGTAACGCTATGACCACTCGCGCGATTTACCCCGGTACTTTCGACCCGATAACCAACGGTCATCTCGATATCATCACCCGTGCGGCCAGCATGTTTGACGAGCTGATCCTGGCGGTCGCGGCCAGCCCGCATAAAAAGACGATGTTTTCGCTGGATGAACGCGTAGCGCTGGCGCAGCAAGCCGCGGCGCATCTGCAAAATGTCAGCGTGACCGGCTTTAGCGATCTGATGGCGAACTTTGCACAGACACAGCAGGCAAATGTTCTGGTGCGCGGTTTACGTACCGCGGGCGATTTCGAATATGAGATGCAGCTGGCGCATATGAATCGTCATCTGATGCCAACGCTTGAAAGCGTTTTTCTGATGCCGTCGAAGGAATGGTCGTTTATCTCATCAAGTCTGGTGAAGGAAGTGGCGCGCCACCAGGGCGACGTCTCCCACTTCCTGCCTGCGCATGTTCATCAGGCGCTGCTCGAAAAGCTGCGTTAATCACTTCTGACAGCGTCGGCACCAGTAGGTGCGGCGCTGGGCATGTTTCCCCGCCAGAATCGGCGTGCCGCACACCCGGCACGGTTCGCCTTCGCGCCCGTAGACCTGCAACTCCTGCGCGAAATAGCCCGGTTTGCCGTCGCTTTGCAGAAAATCGCGAAGCGTGGTGCCGCCCTGCTCAATCGATCGTAACAGTACCGCTTTGATCGCCTGCGCCAGCAGTTCGCACTCTTTTTCTGACAGCGACGAAGCCAGCCGATCGGGGTGGATCCCGGCCGCAAACAGCGACTCACTGGCGTAGATGTTGCCGACACCCACCACCAGCTTGTTATCCATCAGCCAGGGCTTAATCGCGACTTTCTTTTTCGCACATTTTTCACGCAGGTACGCGCCGTTAAAGGCATCGCTTAGCGGCTCCGGCCCCAGATGCGCCAGCACATTATGGCCTTCGAGTTCACGCGTCCACAGCCAGGCGCCGAAACGGCGCGGGTCGGTGTAGCGCAGCACTTTGCCGTTGCTCATCACGAGGTCAACATGATCGTGCTTCTCGGCCGGGCGCTCCTCCGGCAGGATGCGCAGGCTACCGGACATGCCAAGGTGGATGATTATCCAGCCATCCGGCAGTTCAAGCAGCAGGTATTTGGCGCGACGCTGCACGCTGAGAATGGGTTTATCGCTTAACGCGTGGATTTCGTCGGACACCGGCCAGCGCAGGCGGCCATTACGCACAACGGCGTGCAATATTGTTTCGCCAATCAGATGCGGTTCAATCCCGCGACGGCTGGTTTCCACCTCAGGTAATTCAGGCATAGCGTCTCTCGCGTGAGTTCATTAACAGGGAGCGGTAACAGAAGATATGAGGGCGGTTCGGAAAACAAAAAACCCCGCCGGAGCGGGGTTTTTGTACAAATCAGACAAAAATCTTATTTGATTTTAGCTTCTTTGTAGAGAACGTGCTGACGGACAACCGGATCGAATTTCTTCAGTTCCAGTTTTTCCGGCTTAGTACGTTTGTTCTTCGTGGTGGTATAGAAGTGACCAGTACCAGCAGAAGAAACCAGCTTGATTTTCTCGCGAATACCTTTAGCCATGATTTATTTCCTCTAAGTACTTAGTACTTTTCGCCACGGGCACGCAGTTCAGAAAGAACTACATCGATGCCTTTTTTATCAATTACACGCATACCTTTAGCAGATACGCGCAGAGTAACGAAACGCTTTTCGCTCTCAACCCAGAAACGGTGAGAGTGCAGGTTCGGCAGAAAACGGCGTTTAGTCGCGTTCAGTGCGTGGGAACGGTTGTTACCGGTCACCGGACGCTTGCCAGTTACTTGGCAGACTCGGGACATGTCTATTCTCCAAAAATCAAATTAGCTCGAGCTTCGTATAGGGTGTTGGCAGCCTCGTCAGGCCTGATGGCCCAGTCTGGCGGTTCAATGGAACTCGCATTGCCAGGCCCACATGCCAAACCCGAGATTCTCAAAGGTGGCGTAGTATACGCTGCCGGGGCCGTCTGCTCAAGTCCCGAACAGATAAAGATCGCTAAGGATCGCCACGTCTGGCTTATATCCACCCACGTTCGGCGAAAGAAACGTATTCTCCACGCCCAATGACCAGATGGTCAAGTACCCGAATGTCCACCAGCTGGCAGCTTTTCACGATGCGCTCGGTCACCATTTTATCCGCCCGGCTGGGCTCGGCGCGCCCGGAAGGGTGATTGTGCGCCAGGATAATCCCGGCGGCGTTGAGCCGCACCGCTTCACGGACGATTTCACGCGGATGCACTTCCACATGGCTGAGCGTGCCGGTGAACAGCGTATTCTGCCTGATGATGCGGTTCTGGCTGTCGAGAAAAATCACCAGAAACATCTCGCGCTCTTGCTCTGCAAGCTGGCTTTCCAGAAAGTCGCGCGTAATGGTCGGGCTCAACAGCGCCGTCTCTTCACAAGGGCGCGAGCGATAGTAGCGACGCGCCAGTTCGCCGATGGCTTTAAGCTGCGCGTATTTCGCCATGCCGACGCCACCAATATCCCGAAATGGCCGAATATCTGCCGACAACAGCCCGTAGAGCGAACCAAAATGCGCCAGCAGCCGTTTTGCCAGCGTCATGACATCGATGCCCGGCGTCCCGGTACGCAAGAAAATCGCCAGCAGTTCTTCATCGCTTAAATCGGCCGCGCCATAACGCATGAGCTTTTCCCGCGGCCCGTTGTCCATTTTCACTATGGTCTTCCCTGCCCTGTGTCGCGCCGCCATTATCCACTTGTGGTCAGAGGCTGGCGACAGCGGGTTTTCATCCCTGCGCGACGTCTCGCAAAGTTTAAATTTCATACCGCCGCGCAGGTTTTGGGATTGTGATAAAATGCCCGCTTTCCAGAAAGTGACAGGAAGAGAAGACCATGGGCCTTGCCGGTAAAAAAATCGTTCTGGGCGTCAGCGGCGGCATTGCGGCGTATAAAACGCCGGAACTGGTACGCCGTCTGCGCGAGCGCGGCGCGGAAGTGCGCGTCGCAATGACCGAAGCCGCAAAAGCGTTCATAACGCCGCTGAGCCTGCAGGCCGTTTCCGGCTACCCGGTGTCAGACAGCCTGCTCGACCCGGCTGCCGAAGCCGCGATGGGCCATATTGAACTCGGCAAATGGGCGGATTTAGTGATTCTTGCGCCTGCCACCGCCGATCTCATCGCGCGTGTCGCCGCGGGTATGGCAAACGATCTAGTGACGACAATTTGCCTCGCCACGCCGTCGCCTGTCGCCGTCGTCCCGGCGATGAATCAGCAGATGTACCGTAATATCGCGACGCAGCAGAATATTGAGCGGCTCGCCTCGCGCGGTCTGCGCATCTGGGGGCCGGACAGCGGCAGCCAGGCCTGCGGCGATGTGGGGCCAGGCCGTATGCTCGATCCGTTAGAGATTGTGGAGCTCGCCGTTAAGCACTTCGCGCCTGTCAACGATCTGCAACATCTCAACATCATGATTACCGCGGGCCCGACCCGTGAGCGGCTGGATCCGGTGCGCTACATCACTAACGACAGCTCCGGCAAAATGGGGTTCGCGATTGCAGCAGCGGCGAGCGCCCGCGGCGCGCGCGTTACGCTGGTCGCAGGGCCTGTCGCGCTGGCAACGCCGCCAGGGGTTGAGAGAATCGACGTCGAGAGCGCGCTGGAGATGGAAGCCGCCGTGCAGCAGCGCGCCCAGCAGCAGCAGATTTTCATTGGTTGCGCAGCCGTGGCGGACTACCGGGCCGAGACGATTTCTTCCGAAAAAATAAAAAAACAGGGCGATGAGCTGACGCTGAAAATGGTGAAAAATCCCGATATTGTCGCAGGCGTCGCGGCGCTCTCGCAAAATCGCCCTTATGTTGTCGGGTTTGCTGCCGAAACAAATAATGTGGAAGAATATGCGCGGCAAAAACGCCAGCGCAAAAACCTTGATCTGATTTGCGCGAACGATGTGTCGCAAGCCGGTCATGGCTTTAATAGTGATACCAACGCTTTGCATCTTTTCTGGCAGGAGGGAGATAAAGTCTTACCGCTTGAGCGGAAGGCGCTCCTTGGCCAACGTTTACTGGACGAGATTGTTACCCGTTATGATGAAAAAAATCGACGTTAAGATTCTGGACCCGCGCGTGGGCGAGCAATTCCCGCTGCCGACGTATGCCACCTCTGGCTCAGCAGGTCTCGATCTGCGCGCCTGCCTGGACGAGTCCGTTGAACTGGCGCCGGGTGCGACGACGCTCCTGCCAACCGGTCTGGCGATTCATATCGCCGATCCCTCGCTTGCCGCTGTTATTCTGCCGCGCTCGGGCCTTGGGCATAAACATGGCGTAGTGCTGGGCAACCTGGTCGGGCTTATCGATTCTGACTACCAGGGGCAACTGATGGTTTCCGTGTGGAACCGCGGCCAGCAGAGCTTCACGATTGAACCCGGCGAGCGCATCGCGCAAATGGTGTTTGTACCCGTCGTGCAGGCGGAATTTAATCTGGTGGAAGACTTTACCGCCACCGATCGCGGCGAAGGCGGCTTCGGGCACTCCGGGCGTAAATAAGCCGCCCGCGTAACCGCGCATTCCTTAAGTTAAATAAAGCGAAATGAGTACCGCAGGCGAAAGCCTGCGGACGCTTTGTGGATGCTCGCCTGGCAAGTGATTATTTTTCAGGGGTATTTTAAAACATGGCAGAAAAACAAACCGCGAAAAGGAACCGTCGCGAAGAAATACTTCAGTCTCTGGCGCAGATGCTTGAATCCAGCGATGGCAGCCAACGCATTACGACCGCGAAACTTGCGGCCTCCGTTGGCGTTTCCGAAGCGGCGCTGTATCGCCACTTCCCCAGTAAAACGCGCATGTTCGACAGCCTGATTGAGTTTATCGAAGACAGCCTGATCACCCGCATTAATCTGATTCTGAAAGATGAAAAAGAGACGCTTAACCGTCTGCGTCTGATTGTGTTACTTATCCTCGGTTTCGGTGAGCGCAACCCAGGGCTGACCCGCATTCTGACCGGTCATGCGTTGATGTTCGAACAGGATCGTCTGCAAGGGCGCATTAATCAGCTGTTTGAGCGTATTGAAGCCCAGTTGCGTCAGGTGCTGCGCGAGAAAAAAATGCGCGAAGGCGAAGGCTATACGACTGACGAAGCGTTGCTGGCAAGCCAGCTGCTGGCGTTTTGCGAAGGGATGCTGTCGCGCTTTGTACGCAGCGAATTCCGCTACAGTCCGACGGCGGATTTCGAAGCCCGCTGGCCGTTACTGGCAGCGCAACTGCAATAAAGACACAGCAAATTAAGAAAAAGGCCGGATATCCGGCCTTTTTCGTTTCTGTCAGACGCCGTACTGCTGGCGATATGCCTCTACGGCAGCCAGATGGTTGGCCATTTCCGGCTTTTCCGCCAGATAAGCGATGAGATCATTCAGCGTAATAATCGCAATCACCTGACAGCCATAATCGCGCTCCACTTCCTGAATAGCGGAAAGCTCGCCGCGTCCGCGCTCCTGCCTGTCGAGGGAAATCATCACGCCAGCAAGCGTCGCGCCGTTCGCCTGGATAATCTCCATCGATTCACGAATCGCAGTACCGGCGGTAATCACATCATCCACCAGCATAACGCGGCCCTGAAGGGGGCTGCCGACCAGATTGCCGCCTTCACCGTGGTCTTTGGCTTCTTTGCGGTTAAAGCAGTACGGCACGTCGCGTTCGTGATGCTCTGCGAGTGCGACGGCAGTCGTGGTGGCGATAGGAATGCCTTTATAAGCCGGACCGAACAGCAGATCGAAATCGACGCCGGAATCGACCAGCGCCTCAGCATAAAAACGGCCCAGCAGCGCCAGATCGCGCCCGGTATTAAATAAACCGGCATTAAAAAAGTAAGGGCTCTGGCGCCCGGATTTCAGCGTGAACTCACCAAATTTAAGCACCTGTTTGTTAAGGGCGAATTCAATAAACTGGCGCTGATACGGTTTCATGGCTTTGCTCCTCAAATAGCATATTGCAGGCATAAAAAAGGCGACTCTTCAGTCGCCTTAAAAATCAGTTTGCTAACGCCGCCTTCTGCGACGCCACGATCGACTCGATTCCCCCGCGGGCCAGCGCCAGCAAGTCGAGCAACTCCTCATGGGTGAAGGGCTCACCTTCCGCGGTGCCCTGCACTTCAATCATGCGGCCATCTTCGGTCATGACAACGTTCATATCGGTTTCGGCCGCTGAATCTTCCACATATTCCAGATCGCATACCGCTTCACCGTTGACGATGCCCACGGAGACCGCCGCCACCATCCCTTTCATCGGGTTGGTTTTCAGCTTGCCTGCCGCGACCAGTGCGTTCAGCGCATCAGCCAGCGCTACGCAGGCTCCCGTGATGGACGCCGTGCGGGTGCCGCCGTCAGCCTGAATAACATCGCAGTCGAGGGTAATCGTAAACTCGCCAAGCGCTTTAAGATCCACTGCCGCACGCAGCGAACGGGCAATCAGACGCTGGATTTCAAGGGTACGCCCGCCCTGTTTGCCTTTCGCCGCTTCACGGGCGTTACGGGTATGGGTCGCGCGCGGCAGCATGCCATATTCGGCAGTGATCCAGCCCTGCCCCTGGCCTTTAAGAAAGCGCGGCACGCCTTCTTCAATGGAGGCGGTGCAGAGCACCTTAGTATCGCCAAACTCAACCAGCACGGAGCCTTCTGCGTGTTTAGTGTAATGACGGGTCAGGGTAACTGGGCGCACTTCTGATGCGCTACGGCCTGCTGGACGCATGGGCATATCTCCGGCTTGTTAACGAATGTGGCTGCGCATTATACGGGCTGAAAGCGCTTATTCCTATCCTGTCAGACCTGCGGTAGCTATAATCCCCTCATTCACATCAGAAAACGGGTACTTCTATGATCCGCAGTATGACCGCCTACGCCCGGCGAGAAATTAAGGGTGACTGGGGCAGCGCCACCTGGGAGCTGCGTTCAGTAAACCAGCGCTACCTGGAAACCTATTTTCGTCTGCCGGAGCAGTTCCGCAGCCTTGAGCCCGTGGTGCGTGAGCGCATCCGTACCCGTCTGACACGCGGTAAAATCGAGTGTAGCCTGCGTTTTGAGCCCGATGCCAGCGCGCAGGGTGAGCTTATCCTCAACGAAAAACTGGCGAAGCAGCTGGTTTCTGCCGCTAACTGGGTAAAACTGCAAAGCGATGAAGGCGAAATCAACCCGGTCGATATTCTGCGCTGGCCGGGTGTCATGGCTGCTCAGGAGCAGGACCTTGATGCTATCGCCGCCGACATTCTCGCCGCGCTCGACGGCGCGCTTGACGATTTCATCGTCGCTCGCGAAACCGAAGGCCAGGCGCTGAAAGCGCTTATCGAACAACGTCTCGAAGGCGTCAGTGCTGAAGTCGCTAAAGTACGAGCGCATATGCCAGAAATCCTTCAGTGGCAGCGCGAGCGCCTGGTGTCGAAGCTCGAAGAAGCGCAGGTGCAGCTTGAAAATAACCGCCTGGAGCAAGAGCTGGTGATGATGGCGCAGCGTATTGATGTCGCGGAAGAACTCGACCGCCTCGAAGCGCACGTTAAAGAAACCTATAACATCCTGAAGAAAAAAGAGGCCGTCGGTCGTCGGCTGGACTTCATGATGCAGGAATTTAACCGCGAATCGAACACGCTGGCGTCGAAGTCAATTAACGCTGAAGTGACCAATTCCGCCATCGAACTCAAAGTATTAATTGAGCAGATGCGCGAGCAGATTCAGAACATCGAATAACTTTTAAAAGGCCCGTCAGGGCCTTTTTTCCTTACAGCCACATCCATTCTCGCCTTTTACTCACTTCTCATTTTGCCTTAAAAAAACTAATCCGAAAGCGCTTGCCTTAGAAAATCTCAATCGTGATGCCCTTCACGAATCGTTACCCTTTGCAGCCGATTTGGGGGGACCGATGTTACTGCATGTACTTTATTTAATTGGCATTACCGCAGAGGCGATGACCGGCGCTCTGGCGGCCGGCCGTCGCCGTATGGATACTTTCGGCGTCATTATCATCGCGACGGCAACCGCGCTTGGCGGCGGTTCCGTCCGGGATATCTTACTTGGCCACTACCCGCTGGGCTGGGTAAAACACCCTGAATATGTCGTGATCGTCGCCGCTGCTGCGGTGATCACCACGTTTGCCGCGCCCGTGATGCCTCACCTGCGGCGTCTTTTTCTGGTGCTGGACGCGCTGGGGCTTGTCGTTTTCTCCATTATCGGCGCGCAAATCGCACTGGATATGGGCGAAGGCCCAATCATCGCCTCGATAGCCGCTGTTGTAACGGGCGTCTTTGGCGGCGTATTACGCGACATGTTCTGTAAACGTATCCCGCTCGTCTTTCAAAAAGAGCTGTACGCAGGCATCTCTTTCGCCGCCGCGGTGCTGTATATCACCCTGGAGCACTATGTCTCAAGCCACGATGTTGTGGTGATAGCAACTCTGCTGTTCGGCTTTACTGCTCGTCTGTTAGCGCTGCGCTTTCGCCTCGGGCTACCGGTTTTTCATTACCGCGCCGGGACACACTGAGAGGCTGTCCGCATCGTCGCACCCGTAATTTATGGCAACGCGAAGCCGTCAATTCGCTGAGCTGCCAGCCATTCGGCAAGCGCAGCGATATCCGGGTGGTGGATATAACTGACAAGCTGGCGCGCACGTTCGGCACCAACACCAGGAAGCGTCTGCCAGCTTCGCTCATCACGTGCCTGTAGCTGTTGCCATTTATCATCTGTCAGCGCCTGCCAGTCCCGTGCGGGTAAAGGTAAACCAAGCGCTTTTACCCAGCGCTGAAAAGGCTGCTGACGGGTCAGGTTGAACTGATGCCAGAGCTGTGCCGCGCGCTGCGCTCTAAAACCCGGCGTTTGTTTTAAGGCATCAACGCTGAGCGCAAGCCAGGAAAAGAGGTGCTCAAAATGATGGTGCTCTGATAACTGACGCCACGTTGCTTCACCCATGCCCGCGAGATCAAATACGTGCTTTCCGCTAAGCCAGACCAGACGTGAAATAAACTGCTCTTCGCAACCGGTAGTGCCATACAGACAGCTCAGCGTATCGAAGCGTGCGGTTGGCGGCACTGGCTTAATACGCTGCGTTGGCCGCCAGATAACCGCATCCAGCCGTGGAATTCCCTGACCAGCAAGACTGATTTCCACCTGATCGCCTTCAGCCAGATCGAGTTTTTCCCAGCGCGCCAGCGAACCTATACTCACTTTAGACACCTTTTTATCATCAAGCGTTACCGGCTCCAGTTGGGCCACAACGCTTATTTTGCCGGTCCGACCAACAGCAAAACGCAGCGCTTTAATTTCTGTTATCTGTTTCGCAGGCGGATATTTCCATGCCACAACCCATGAGCCTTCGCCCGGACGCCAGCTTTTTCCGGGCGGCTCCCTGCCTTCGCGAATTACGACACCATCGGTTACAAACGGCAGCGGCTCGCTGAACCACTGCTCCCGCAGGCGTGCAACGTCCGAAACTGAATGTACCGGCTTACTCCAGGCTTGTGCCAGCGGGAACCCACCTTCCGCCAGCGTGGACAACCGCGCCTCCATCGCTTTCGGGCCATCCGGCCACGCCCAGATAAACAGATCCAGATCGTTTAGCACTGATGACACCGTACTACGCATCATTGCCCCCGCCACCTGCCCTCGTGCGTTGATGCCACCATCCTGCTGCTGACGATGCCCTGTCTGGCGCAGGAAAAGCTCGCCCTGTAACACGCTGTCAGCCAGCTCACCTGTTACCTGCAAAGGTATTGCCGGAATATGTCGGGCCCGCGCCGTCCAGTCCTCGCCCCGCTCGCCATCGCCACGACTGATAACCTGTTGCAGTTTGCCTTTCCGATACACCAGCGAAACCGCCACACCATCTACCTTTGGTTGTACCCACAGATCCGTTTTGCCGTGCATCCATTGCGAAAGTGAAGTGGCATCTTTGAGCTTTTGCACACCAGTATGGGCGACAGGATGGCGCGTGCGTCCTGCGGCAAGCGCTACTGGCGCGTCGTTGAATACTGGCAGCGCAAAACAGGTCTGCCATGCACGAAGCCTTTGACGCATGCTGTCATATACCGCGTCGCTGACCTTATTTTCGCCATGCAGCCAGTACGCTTCATCCCAGCGCGTCAGTTGGTTTTCCAGCGCCGCGACCTCCTGTTGTGCCTGCTGCGGCGTCCAGTCAGGACAGGCCGCATAAGCGCCTGCGGATGCCAGAATGATAAGCAGTAAGAAAATCGTAATACGCACATTTCACCCCCTTCGCTTTTCTGCCGGGACGGTAATACATGACGTAGCCTGGCTGCGATGGGAGTTGTTACGTTTTACGAGAGGTTTTCCAGGGATTTTCGCTGATTGCATAAACGAGACAATTTTTCTGGATATTGCCTCGCAAAAATGCGCAAAGCGACGTGAACCCTGCGACAAAGACTACGCCAGCGTAGCGCGACGTGTATAATAAGGCGGTATACGCACCTCTTTTCGCATACCAACAGACGTAAAACCACATGGCTCAAGGCACGCTTTATATTGTTTCCGCTCCCAGTGGCGCGGGTAAATCCAGCCTTATTCAGGCTTTTTTGAAGACGCAACCGCTTTATGACTCTCAGGTGTCGGTGTCGCATACCACGCGCAATCCGCGTCCTGGCGAAGTTCATGGCGAGCACTACTATTTCGTTAATCACGACCAGTTTAGGGCGATGATTGCTGAAGACGCGTTTCTTGAACATGCGGAAGTGTTTGGCAACTATTACGGCACGTCACGCGCTGCGATTGAGCAGGTACTGGCAACCGGCGTCGATATTTTCCTGGATATCGACTGGCAGGGCGCGCGGCAGATCCGTGAAAAAATGCCTCAGGCGCGCAGCATTTTTATCCTGCCGCCGTCTAAGGAAGAGCTGAACCGCCGCCTGCGTGGGCGTGGTCAGGATAGCGAAGAGGTGATTGCAAAACGTATGGCGCAGGCCGTGGCGGAAATGAGCCACTATGCGGAGTACGATTACCTTATCGTGAATGACGATTTTGATACCGCGCTGGCTGACTTAAAAATCATCCTGCGCGCCGAACGTCTGCGTATGAGCCGCCAGAAGCAGCGACATGACGCTTTAATCACCAAACTATTGGCAGACTGAGCGTAGTTTCAGTATCATGCCCAGTCATTTCTTCACCTGTGGAGCTTTTTAAATATGGCACGCGTAACTGTTCAGGACGCTGTAGAGAAAATTGGTAACCGTTTTGACCTGGTGCTGGTCGCCGCGCGTCGCGCTCGTCAGATGCAGGTGGGCGGTAAAGATCCGCTGGTACCGGAAGAAAACGATAAAACCACCGTTATTGCGCTGCGTGAAATCGAAGAAGGTCTGATTAACAACCAGATCCTCGACGTGCGTGAGCGCCAGGAGCAGCAGGAGCAGGAAGCCGCAGAACTGCAGGCCGTTACCGCTATCGCTGAAGGCCGTCGTTAATCACTAGTGCGGGTAGCCCTTGTATCTGTTTGAAAGCCTGAATCAACTGATTCAACAATACCTGCCTGCGGACCAGATTAAGCGTCTGCAGCAGGCCTATCTCGTTGCACGTGATGCTCACGAGGGACAGACACGTTCAAGTGGCGAACCTTACATCACTCATCCAGTAGCCGTGGCCTGTATTCTGGCCGAGATGAAGCTCGACTATGAAACGCTCATGGCTGCGCTACTGCATGATGTGATTGAAGATACACCTGCTACCTACCAGGACATGGAACAGCTGTTCGGTAAAAGCGTTGCCGAGCTGGTGGAAGGGGTATCGAAGCTTGATAAGCTGAAATTTCGCGACAAGAAAGAGGCGCAGGCCGAAAACTTTCGCAAAATGATCATGGCAATGGTGCAGGATATCCGCGTCATTCTGATCAAACTCGCTGACCGCACCCATAATATGCGCACGCTGGGCTCTCTGCGCCCGGATAAACGTCGCCGCATCGCCCGTGAAACTCTTGAAATCTACAGCCCGCTCGCTCACCGCCTCGGTATTCATCACCTGAAAACCGAACTGGAAGAGCTGGGATTCGAGGCGCTTTACCCTAACCGTTACCGCGTTATTAAAGAGGTCGTTAAGGCTGCGCGCGGCAACCGTAAAGAGATGATTCAGAAGATCCTTTCTGAAATCGAAGGGCGTTTGCAGGAAGCTGGAATTCCGAGCCGCGTCAGCGGCCGCGAAAAACATCTTTACTCCATCTACTGCAAAATGGTGCTTAAAGAGCAGCGTTTTCACTCGATCATGGATATCTACGCGTTTCGCGTGATCGTGAAAGATGTTGATACCTGCTACCGCGTGCTTGGTCAGATGCATAGCCTCTATAAGCCGCGTCCCGGCCGTATGAAAGATTACATCGCTATCCCCAAGGCGAACGGCTATCAGTCGCTTCATACCTCAATGATTGGTCCGCACGGCGTACCGGTCGAAGTGCAGATCCGCACCGAGGATATGGATCAGATGGCGGAGATGGGGGTTGCGGCGCACTGGGCTTATAAAGAGCACGGCGAGAGCAGCACTACCGCGCAGATCCGCGCCCAGCGCTGGATGCAGAGCCTGCTGGAGCTGCAGCAGAGCGCAGGCAGTTCCTTTGAATTTATCGAGAGCGTTAAATCCGATCTCTTCCCGGATGAGATTTACGTTTTCACGCCGGAAGGGCGCATTGTCGAGTTGCCTGCGGGTGCGACGCCTGTCGATTTCGCCTATGCGGTGCACACCGATATCGGGCACGCCTGCGTCGGCGCACGCGTCGATCGCCAGCCCTATCCGCTGTCTCAGTCACTCTCCAGCGGTCAGACGGTAGAAATTATTACTGCCCCGGGAGCTCGCCCGAACGCCGCCTGGCTCAATTTTGTCGTCAGCTCCAAAGCGCGCGCTAAAATTCGCCAGATGCTGAAAAACCTCAAGCGCGATGACTCGGTGAGCCTTGGTCGCCGTCTGCTGAACCATGCACTGGGCGGCAGTCGCAAGCTTGCAGAAATTCCGCCGGAGCATATCCAGCGTGAGCTTGAGCGTATGAAGCTCGCAACACTTGACGATCTGCTGGCGGAAATCGGTCTCGGCAACGCCATGAGCGTGGTGGTCGCGAAAAACCTGTTGCAGGGTGAAGCCACCGCCAGCAACCAGCCGAACGTGCCCGCATCCGGCCACAGCCATCTGCCAATCAAAGGCGCGGATGGCGTGTTGATTACCTTCGCGAAATGTTGTCGTCCGATTCCAGGCGACCCGATCGTGGCACATGTCAGCCCGGGCAAAGGCCTCGTTATCCATCATGAATCCTGCCGGAACATCCGTGGCTATCAGAAAGAGCCCGAGAAATTTATGGCGGTCGAATGGGATAAAGAGACCGAGCAGGAGTTTATCACCGAGATCAAGGTGGATATGTTTAACCACCAGGGCGCGCTGGCAAACCTGACGGCGGCGATTAACACTGCCGGTTCAAATATTCAGAGCCTGAATACCGAAGAGAAAGATGGCCGCGTGTACAGCGCCTTCATTCGCCTCACGGCGCGCGATCGCGTACATCTGGCGAATATCATGCGTAAAATCCGCGTGATGCCGGACGTGATTAAAGTCACCCGTAACAGAAACTAACTGTATGAATTCTCAGCGTTACGCGCGTATCTGCGAGATGCTGGCCCGGCGTCAGCCCGATCTCACGGTCTGCATGGAGCAGGTGCATAAGCCTCATAATGTCTCGGCAATCATCCGCACCGCAGACGCGGTGGGTGTGCACGAAGTCCACGCCGTCTGGCCTGGCAACCGCATGCGTACCATGGCCTCTTCCGCCGCTGGCAGCAACAGCTGGGTGGAAGTGAAAACCCATCGCAATATTAGCGATGCGGTGAACCACCTGAAAGCGCGAGGCATGCAGATTCTCGCGACTCACCTTTCTGATAAAGCGGTCGATTTTCGTGAAATCGACTATACGCGCCCGACCTGCATCCTGATGGGCCAGGAAAAAACCGGTATTACCGAAGAGGCGCTAAGCCTCGCGGATCAGGACATTATCATTCCGATGACAGGCATGGTGCAGTCGCTGAACGTTTCTGTCGCCTCCGCGCTTATCCTTTATGAAGCGCAACGCCAGCGGCAGAACGCGGGCATGTACCAGCGCGCCAACAGCACTTTGCCTGAAAAAGAACAGCAGCGCCTGCTGTTTGAAGGCGGCTACCCGGTGCTGGCGAAAGTGGCGAAGCGTAAAGGCCTGCCCTATCCTCGCGTGAACGAGCACGGTGAAATCGACGCGCCACAGGACTGGTGGGCCACTATGCAGGCTGCGGAGTAAACGATGCGCGGCCGTTTGCTGGATGCCGTACCGCTAAGCTCACTGACCGGCGTGGGCGCCAGCCAGAGCGCAAAGCTCGCAAAAATCGGCCTGCATACTATTCAGGATCTGCTGCTCCATTTTCCCCTGCGCTACGAAGACCGCACCCATCTTTACCCCATCAGTGATCTTCTGCCTGGCGTATACGCCACGGTGGAAGGCGAAGTGCTGAACTGCAATATCACGTTTGGCGGCCGCCGCATGATGACCTGCCAGATCAGCGACGGCACCGGCATCCTGACGATGCGCTTTTTCAATTTCAACGCCGCGATGAAAAACAGCCTGGCGACGGGCCGCCGCGTGCTGGCCTATGGCGAAGCAAAACGCGGTAAATATGGCGCGGAAATGATTCACCCTGAGTACCGTATTCAGGGTGATGTCAGCACGCCGGAAATGCAGGAAACCCTGACGCCCGTTTATCCAACCACTGAAGGGGTGCGTCAGGCAACGCTGCGTAAGCTGACCGATCAGGCGCTGGAGCTGCTGGAAACGTGCGCCATTACCGAGCTGTTGCCGCCAGAGCTGTCACAGGGGCTAATGAGCCTACCGGAAGCGTTGCGTACGCTGCATCGCCCGCCGCCAGATATGAAGCTCGAAGATTTAGAGAGCGGCCAGCACCCTGCGCAGCGTCGTTTAATTCTGGAAGAGTTGCTGGCCCATAACCTGAGCATGCTGGCGCTTCGCGCCGGCGCACAGCGCTACCACGCACAGCCGCTTGAGGCTCGTGATGCGCTTAAGCAACAGCTGCTCGCCTCGCTGCCGTTCAAACCCACCGGCGCGCAGGCGCGCGTGGTGGCGGAAATCGAGCGCGATATGGCGCTGGATATTCCCATGATGCGGCTGGTTCAGGGCGATGTCGGCTCTGGCAAAACGCTGGTGGCAGCACTTGCCGCGTTGCGCGCGATCGCGAACGGCAAGCAGGTGGCGCTGATGGCGCCCACGGAACTGCTCGCCGAACAACACGCCAACAATTTCCGCAACTGGTTCGCGCCGCTCGGGATTGAAGTGGGCTGGCTGGCGGGCAAGCAGAAAGGAAAAGCGCGCCAGGCGCAGCAGGAAGCCATCGCCAGCGGCCAGGTTTCTATGGTCGTCGGCACACATGCGATTTTCCAGGAACAGGTACAGTTTAATGGCCTGGCGTTGGTCATCATTGATGAACAGCACCGCTTTGGCGTGCATCAGCGTCTGGCGCTCTGGGAAAAAGGACAGCAGCAAGGCTTTCATCCGCATCAGCTGATCATGACCGCCACGCCAATACCCCGCACGCTGGCCATGACGGCGTATGCCGATCTGGATACGTCCGTTATCGATGAACTGCCGCCAGGCCGCACACCCGTCACCACCGTTGCCATTCCTGATACACGTCGCGGCGATATTATTGAGCGCGTACGCAGCGCCTGCCTTGAAGAAGGCCGTCAGGCATACTGGGTATGTACGCTGATTGAAGAGTCGGAGCTGCTGGAAGCGCAGGCCGCGGAAGCGACCTGGGAAGAGCTTAAAACCACGCTGCCTGAACTCAACGTCGGACTGGTGCATGGCCGTATGAAACCTGCCGAAAAACAGGCTGTAATGCAGGCGTTTAAGCAGGGCGAGATGCATCTTCTGGTCGCGACCACCGTTATTGAAGTCGGCGTGGATGTCCCTAACGCCAGCCTGATGATTATCGAAAACCCGGAGCGACTCGGCCTTGCGCAGCTTCATCAGTTGCGCGGACGCGTCGGGCGCGGCGCGGTGGCCTCGCATTGTGTATTGCTCTACAAATCTCCGCTCTCGAAGACAGCGCAGATTCGCCTGCAGGTGCTTCGCGACAGCAACGATGGCTTTGTGATAGCACAAAAAGATCTCGAGATACGCGGGCCTGGAGAACTGCTCGGTACTCGTCAGACGGGCAATGCCGAATTCAAAGTGGCGGATCTGTTACGCGATCAGGCAGTTATTCCTGAAGTGCAGCGAATCGCACGACATATTCATGAGCGTTATCCCGAGCAGGCAGCAGCATTGATCGAGCGCTGGATGCCGGAAACCGAGCGGTATTCTAACGCCTGAAGTGACTTGTACTTTTATCATCGCTAATTTTATCCGTTTTTCGGTTCTATGCTCTGGAATTTTATATGTTTACCCCTTCAGCTTGTTGTCGCTGCCGCCAAGACGGAACCTATTCTTTCTCAATAAAAGCCCTGTGAGCATTCATTGAATGCATAAAATCACTTTTTAATAATTCACATTTAAAATCTTATATAAGTGCATAACCATATATCTATTATATGTATCACTTCATTTATATTATTCTGCAAGCGGGAAAAGAGAGATAAAAATGAGAATTTTGCCTGCCCGCTTTCAGAAAATAAAGATTAAATCCATAACCACGTAACACAACACATTCATTAGTCAAATAATACATCCCCGCTCTGATTTAATGGCAAAGCACAATTAGTCAAGAAACAAAAAGACCGCACTGCCAATAATTCACCTCACTATTAATTGTGCGATATCACTACCCAGAATCAATATTGGCTTTATAGCCTTCCTGCCAGCGCACAAATTTTAATTCAGGATGATATGTGGTCTGAATTTTCAGGCTATTTACAATAAGGGAGTGGTTATTATGAAAAAATATGCATTAGTGCTTGCGCTGAATGCCATTCTCGCAGCGGGAGTGGTTCAGGCTGCAGAAAATGATGTTTCAGCGACGCTTTCTGTATCAGGCACAGTTAAAGATGCGTCCGTGGGTTGTACAATTGAATTTGTTCAGCCGACTGTCGATATGGGAAGCCGTGATATCGATTCTTTGCCATTGCAGGGACATCATGTCGATGGAGCTCAACTCACCGCGATCACAGCAAACTTTATCGGCAACTGCACCAAAGATGGCCAGTTAGCTCCGAACCTCTCATTTACCGGCATCGTTGATGATGCAGAAGGTAATGCACTGGTTAACACTGCAACCGGTTCTACCGCAGCGACAGGATTAGGCGTTGGCATTTACTCTTATGCAGGCAATGTGATTACGCCTAACGGTAGTCCTGTTATAGGTACCGGTAAAGAGAGCACCATGTTTTATATAGGCATGGTGAAACTTAACGGTGCTACCCCGACACCGGGCCAGGTTCAGTCATCATTAACCATGCAGATAGAATCACTGTAAAACGTTATTTTTAAACCATCAGGCCCGGTGATGTTTATTCATCATCGGGTTTGCATTCACTATAAGTATTTTAGGTTTTATAAAATGAGAAAATTGATCCTGACGACAATTCTTGCCGCAAGCTGCTGGTCAGGAATGGGCCATGCTGCCCTGACATTGAGCGCAGATCGTTTGGTTTATAGTGAAAAAGATGGCGATGCATCCATCACTATTCACAGTAATGAAGATCGCGCCTATTTAGTGCAGTCCTGGCTGGATGCCGGCGACAGTACGGTAAAAAAAGATTTGCCCTTTGTGGTGACACCACCGCTGTTTCGCCTGGCGCCCAAAAGCGACAACGTTATTCGTATCGTTTACCTGGGTAATGGTTTGCCAGCCGATCGCGAAAGCCTTTTCTGGCTGGATGTAAAGGGCGTACCTGGATTAACTGATGAAGAGTCGAAAGTACCCAACCGCATGGTACTGGCAATCAATAATCGCATTAAATTTTTCTACCGGCCCGCAGGCCTGCAAGGCGACCCTGGCGATGGCGTAAAAAATGCTCACTGGAGCCACTCAGGTAATAAATTATCTGTTAAAAACTCATCACCTTATTACCTGGTATTAAGCAAAATTATTGCTGATAAAGAATCTATTAAGGTTTCTGTTGTAGATAATAATACAGTGATCCCACCTTTTGGAGAAAAGTCATACACGCTCAAACATACTCCAGCGAGCGGTTCCAGCGTTGAGTGGGATGGTATTAACGATTTTGGCGTGACCTCTCAAACTTATTCTCAGCACCTTGAATAAATGAAAGGGCGCTATGCGTGGTAGCAAAGTAAAGTGGCTCGCCTCGTTTGTCATGTCAGCCATTTTTTGCCGAACGGTGACAGCAGGAGAGTATTTTGATCCTGGTCTGCTGCAGAATATTGATGGGAAAGCCGCATTAAGCGACACAAGCTTATTGAGTCAGGGCTATCAGCCCGCCGGAACGTATCGCGTTCATATCAACGTGAACGAAAAACCGATAATGATGAGCAGCGTGCGGTTTGAGCCGGATAAAAATAAGCAGCTGGTTGCCTGCCTTTCTTTCAAAGCGTACCAAAAGCTTGGGGTGGATATGAGCAAGGTTAGTTCTAAAGCAGAAGACAACGAACTCAAAAACACCTGTGTGCCTATGGAAGAGCAAGTTCCAGGGGCTAAATCGTCTTTCGATTTCTCAAAGCTGCAGCTGGACATTACCCTACCCCAAACAGTACTACGTGATGAAAGCGTTCAGGGAGTTCCTGAAGAAGAGTGGGACGATGGCATTCCGGCGCTTATTAGTAATTATCAGCTATCGGGCCAGCAATACCTTAAAAAAGGCGAGGGTACGGAAGACTCCACCTACGCCAACCTGACAAATGGCGTGAACATTGGCGCGTGGCGTTATCGCAATAACTCGGCGATCAGTAACAGCGAAGGCTGGCAGAGCATCACCAATTACGTTGAAACTGCGATCCATATACTGAAAAGCGAACTGACCGTTGGGGATTCCAGCACACCCGGCGACGTCTTCGACAGCTTGCTGATTCGGGGCGTACAGCTTTCTTCCGATGACGATATGCTGCCTGACCAACTCAATGGGTTTGCGCCCATTATTCGCGGTATCGCCAAAAGCAATGCACGAGTCACGGTACGCGAAAATGGTTACGTAATTTATCAGCGCTCTGTGCCGCCGGGGCCCTTCGTCATCAGCGATCTCGCCTCGGTGTCAGACGGCGGAAAATTAGACGTTGTCGTAACGGAAGCGGATGGTTCGGAGACACATAACACCCTCGCTTATTCCAGTGTGCCGCAGTTATTACGAACCGGACAGATGAAGTACAACCTGTCGGCAGGGCGTTATATGTCCGGTACCAGTTCGTTTGAGCATAAACCTGATGTTATACAAGCGGTCATAAGTCGTGGCTTGCCGCTGAATACGACGCTCTACGGTGGTGCGCAATATCATGACCGCTACCGGGCATTTAGCCTGGGTCTGGGCATGGATATGAAAAGCCTGGGAGGTATCGCAGCCGATCTCACCGAGAGTAAAGGTCGTCGTGGTAATTCACAGGAAGCCGACGGAAAAATGATACGCCTGACGTACCGTAATTACATTCCTGATAGTGATACACAGATTCAGGTAGATAACCGCTATTACACTGGCGATTACCTTTCTTTCAGCGACTGGGCAACAGCAGAAGATTTGTTTGCTGATACGCGCAGGCGTCGGGAATATAATCTGTCGATTAACCAGTCGCTTGATGACACCAATAGCTTCTATACCACGCTGAGTCGTAGCGAAAACATGGATAACTCTGTGTCTCGCATGTGGCAAATCGGCTGGAATGGTTCATTAAAAACGGTGAGCTTTTCGTTAGCTTACAGTATGTCTCGTAGCGAGAGTGAAACCCGTTGGGATAAACAACTGGCGTTAACGCTGTCGATCCCTCTGAGCGAAACCTTCCCGACGACGCAGCCAATGGTCAATTACACGGCAACCTCAGGCCTGGAAAGGGACCTTAATAATCAGTTGGGCATTAACGGAAAAGTTGGCGATAGCCAGGATATGCACTGGAACACCCAACTCTCGTATGCGGCAAAACATGGCGAATCGAGCACAAAATCTGGCTCTGCCGGGTTCGATTACCAGGGCAACTACGGCGATCTAAACGTTACTTACAACGCCGATCAAAATAATTATATTTCCTGGAATGCCTCGGGCAGCGTGGTAGGGCATCGTCATGGCGTGACATTTGGGCGTAACTCCACAGGCAGTATGGCGCTGGTATCTATACCTGGTGTACCAGACGTACCGCTGGAAGGTGGACAGGATTTACATACTGACTCACGTGGCTATGCGCTGGCTACGGATTTACGTTCTTACCACCGCAACAGCCTGAGCGTTGATACGCAAAAGGCAGGTAAAGATATCGATTTCGCCAGTACGTCAACTCAACTTGTACCTACAAAAGACGCCGTTGTATTGGCTGAATTTACCGCTATCCGCGGTCGAAAAGCGGTATTTACGATTAATTATAAAGGTGAAGTTCTGCCCTTTGGCACAAGAGCGCGTATTGAAGGTATGGATAACGCCTATTACGTAGGCGATAAAGGCCAGGTTTATCTCAACGCCGTACCGGATAAAGGCATATTAACTTTTAAATGGGGTGAAGATAAAAGCTGTTCTACTCCCTTTGAGATGCCGGTAAACCAGACGCCAGCATTACCGATTGTTTTACTCACTCTCAACTGTCAGTAAAGATTATGAACATCTATTTTCGACTGGCGAAAAGCGCCGCAATAGCCATGTTAATAAAAGGTCTGATAGCGCCAGTATATGCCAGCGACTGTAACCTGAAACAAAATCCTTCGAATGTGACAATACCTGTTACGGTCCAGTTGCCAGACAACATCACAATGATGCCGGTCGGCAGCGTTATTTATAAAAAAGAAGCGAGTCTGGCCGAACTCAGTGGATCGCACGATATTATTAGCACAGCGTGCAAAGCTGAAATTAGTCAGCTCCTTAATGGAAAGATGCCAGGCCGACAAAATGGGCAAGACACCTATGCCACGGCATTACCAGGCCTGGGTATTCGCATCACGATGATCTATGACAAACCGGGATCCGCACACAGAGAGTGGATATTGCCCTTTTCAGCGCAAACGCGTGACTTAAGTAATAAAACGATTACGTCTGATGATATTAAACTGCGGCTGGAAGCGATAAAAACGGGGACGATAACGTCGGGCGGCATACTCAGTTTTCGTATTCCTTCTCTAATAACGCTTAATGACAACTCTTTTGTCGTCAATCTGGCGATGGCCCTTATTTCACCGAAAGCGCACTGCATGATTCAGGTGGTGAACCCTCAGATTGACTTGCCGCCTGTCAAAATCAGCGAGCTCAAGTCTAATAGCGGAATAACAGCGCAATCGGTCAATGTAAATTTATTGTGTATGAATACACGCAGGGCCAGCATCAATATTGAAGGTTTAACCGATGCGAACAACCCGACCGTATTCAAAAACGTAGCGCCAGATAGTCATGCCGAGAATGTCGGTATTGAAATGTTATTTAATGGCACAGTAATGCGTCCTAATTCACCGTTGGATTTATCATTGCCTAACCAAAACAGTTATCCATTACCGCTTTCTGTTCGTTATGCAAAAACCAGTAACAATCTGACAGGAGGTAAAGTAAAAGCGCAAATCACCTTGCGTATAAACTATCTTTAATTATGCCAATGAATCTATAGCATTTATTTACCAGAAATATGGAAAAGTATTCTTGCGCGTTGTGTGCAGGATTGCTTTTCGCCTATTTCAATCTGAAAATTTTAAAGGATATAAAATTATGAAAAAGTCTGTATTAGGATTAGCCGTTTCTGCACTGTTTATGGTTGGCGCAGCTCAGGCTGAAACTAACCCGAACGATGTTTCCGCGACACTGAGCGTAACCGGTACAGTTGTAGAAAGTGTTTCCGAACTGTGTTCCGTAAACCTTTCTACCAACAGCATTAACCTTGAAAGCGATGTAGCTGACCTGGTCAACCAGGGCGACGCAACGCTGATCAATGCGGCCGGTGTGAAAACCGTTCGTCTGTCTATTAATGGCGGTAGCGAATGCCAGGATCAGGTTGCTCAGGGAAAAATGGCATATAAATTCACCGGTACTGCAGATGACGCTGATGGCACCGTACTGGCCAATGGCAATGTTTCCACTGGCGCAGCGACGGGTGTAGGCATCGGCCTGTTTACGGTTGATCACACGCCAATCAAAATTAACCAGGACACCATGGCTGCAACGTCTAACGTAGGTGGCGACATTCTGGCCATCAATATGGTTAAACTGAATGGTCAGAAAGCCGTTGCGGGTGACGTAGCGGGTTCCTTAACGATTGAAATTGAACGTCTGTGATTTAATTACAGCGCAGTGTAGTTAAGTTTTAAACTATTCTGAAAATATAATAATGCAGGCACCCTTACAGGGGTGCACTGCATTTTTAAGGTTGCACTTAATAAATTCGTTTAATTTTTAGGTCAGCAACTGCAGCATATAAAACAATTATACTGGCTGACAACTGATGGCCGGAAGTGCCTGACTTCCAATGTATAATGTAAGTAATCTGGCAGCAGATTAAGAAAATACACCGCCTTAAAGCATTAAGAGCAAGCGATTTTCCCGGAACGCTCTCTACCTTCTTGTATAAAGACGACACCCCGGGCAAGGCACTCTGAAGCAAGGGTTAAAGATTTCCGACTTACTGCTGAAGATAGTATTTCAGGGGCATTGTTGAGCCATAGATTCTAAGCATCATCTAAGGCGATTCGTCCCGTGGCCGTCTTATTACCAGAATTTAACACCCATACTTAAAAGAACGCGAATAATTTATGCAGACATCCGTATGACTGCAATGTATCGGCGACGTTAGCGTTGATGCCGTACAGCCTTAGAAGCCAGGTAAATACCCTAACATATTTACATGATTAAACATGACTTATTTTCAAAATGTTAAATTCAAAAGTTAAACATGGAGGATCTCACGCCTGACCGGCATTGAATTTCGAATATTTGAATACGTTTACCATCTGTATAAACAACTGTAAGGGAACAACATGAAAAAAAATTTTTTAAAATAACGCTTTCTGCTCTGCTGCTGGCAAGTACAGCTCATGCTATAGCAGAAACACAGGATCAATCCGCAACCCTCGCTGTCACAGGCAAAGTTAGTAATACTTCGGCAGCCTGCCAGGTGACTTTGTCAAAAAACGTTATCACTCTTAACTCAACATCCGGCAGCCTGATTGAACAAGGGCAAAATGCCACCGATCCCGCTCTCATCACCTTTTCAGTTAAGGGTTCGGCTGACTTTACGCAATGCAGTGAAGAAGTTTACAACGGAAAAGTTGCCGTTAAATTTACCGGCAGCTTTGACAATGCTGACGGTAATGTTTTTTCGAATACTGACACAAGTGGAAATGCCGCCTCTGGTGTAGGTATTGGTTTATTTAAGGGTGATAAAACGCCTATTGATGTACGTGAAACTTATACCATTGCGGATAAGACAAATGATTCCACCAACATCATTGGGATACAGTTAGTAAAACTGAAAGGCCAGACGGTTACTTCCGGCTCCGTCACAGGCAATATTACGTTCCAGATAGAGCGTCTTTAATCCATTTTTTACTGAAATACATATTTACCTATTGAGATTCATGTCAAGGAGAAAATCATGAAATTAAATAAAATCACAGGATTAATGATTACTGGCTTGCTCTTCGCAGGCGCGGCTCAGGCAAGTGTTTCGTCTGAGGATGTGCCCGCCTCACTGTTTGTCACCGGAAAACTCTCTTCTGTAAATCAAGGGTGCAGAGTTTCACTTTCTCAGGAGAGTGTTTCTTTTACGGTTGACGCGTCACAACTGGTATCGCAGGGAGATAACGCTACCGCTCCCCAGGCCATTTCCGTTTTTATCAATGGTGCTGATAAAGACGGGGCCTGCGCCGATGCCGTTTCAAACGGTCATATCGCGGTGAAATTTATGGGGCAAGCTGATAATGCTGAAGGCACAACTTTAGCAAATCAATATGCGTCCTCAGGGAACGCAGCCAGCGGTGTGGGCATTGGTTTTTTTGCAGAAGATGACACGCCTCTTGCTATTAATAATGACTTGTTAAAGGTCAGCAAAATCACTTTATCGCATTTAGGTAAAGTCAGCTTCGGCGTCCAGCCGGTTAAGCTGGCTAACCAAAATGTCACCGCTGGCGGTGTTTCAGGCGCAGTCACGGTACAGATCGAACGGCTTTAATTTTTTACCGCCTTTCCAGTGGAAAGGCGGTTTTTCCTGTTCGCCCTAAAACTCACTTCATTTTTTAATGCGTGTCAGCAGTAACGATGCGCAGACATTAACTTTGTTCGTGTCATGAATATCTGTCAGGCAGCACAGACTGATGGCGGTAAATCGCGTCGTGGATACGGATTTCCGTTTTTTTAGACGGGTATGCTCGCCGTTTGCAATCGTTTGCTTTTGTGATGCACTTCGCTAGAATGTCCGCTTTTCCACCGTGGGATTATGTCGATGTCCATTAACACCCCTGAGTCTGAAAACGCGCAATCGGTTGCGCCCGCGCGAAATAGCGAACTCATCTATCGCCTGGAAGACCGGCCGCCGCTGCCGCAAACGCTGTTTGCCGCCTGCCAGCATCTTCTGGCGATGTTCGTTGCGGTGATTACGCCTGCGCTGCTGATTTGTCAGGCTCTGGGGCTGCCCGCGCAGGACACCCAGCACATCATCAGCATGTCGCTGTTTGCCTCCGGTGTGGCATCGATTATCCAGATTAAAGCGTGGGGGCCGGTCGGCTCCGGGCTGCTTTCCATTCAGGGCACCAGCTTTAACTTTGTGGCACCGCTCATTATGGGCGGGACGGCGCTGAAGACCGGCGGCGCGGACGTGCCAACCATGATGGCCGCACTGTTCGGCACTCTGATGCTGGCAAGCTGCACCGAAATGGTCATCTCCCGCGTGCTGCACCTGGCGCGCCGCATTATCACGCCGCTGGTTTCTGGTGTGGTGGTGATGATTATCGGTCTGTCGCTGATTCAGGTCGGGCTGACGTCAATTGGCGGCGGCTATGCTGCGATGAGCGATCACACCTTCGGCGCGCCGAAAAACCTGCTGCTGGCAGGCGCGGTGCTGGCGGTGATCATTCTGCTTAACCGCCAGCGTAACCCGTACCTGCGCGTCGCGTCGCTGGTGATTGCAATGGCGGTGGGTTATCTGCTGGCCTGGGCGATGGACATGCTGCCGCAAAGCGTGGCACCTGCGCAGAGCGCGCTGATCATGATCCCCACCCCGCTGCATTACGGGCTTGGCATCGACTGGAACCTGCTGCTGCCGCTGATGCTGGTCTTTATGATCACGTCGCTTGAAACCATCGGCGATATCACCGCCACCTCTGACGTCTCCGAACAGCCCGTTTCCGGCCCGCTGTATATGAAGCGCCTGAAAGGCGGCGTGCTGGCGAACGGTCTGAACTCGTTTGTCTCCGCCGTGTTCAACACCTTCCCGAACTCCTGCTTCGGACAAAACAACGGCGTTATCCAGTTAACAGGCGTCGCCAGCCGCTATGTCGGCTTTGTGGTGGCGCTGATGCTGATTGTGCTCGGCCTGTTCCCGGCGGTCAGCGGTTTCGTTCAGCATATCCCTGAGCCGGTGCTGGGCGGCGCGACGATTGTGATGTTCGGCACCATTGCGGCGTCCGGCGTGCGTATCGTCTCCCGCGAGCCGTTAAACCGCCGCGCGATCATGATTATCGCGCTGTCGCTGGCGGTGGGCCTCGGCGTTTCTCAGCAGCCGCTGATCCTGCAGTTCGCGCCGGACTGGGTGAAAAACCTGCTCTCCTCCGGCATCGCCGCGGGCGGCATCACCGCCATTGTGCTGAATCTGATTTTCCCGCCGGAAAAACAGACTAACGACTGATCCCCTGCCGATGGCGGCGCCACGCCGCCATCGCTGACACCTCCGTTGACAATCCCCGCCTTGAGCAATTCGCCTGAATAGTGCATAAATCCATCATCGGAAGTTCACAGGATGGAAGACAATGAAATTTCTCGGAAAGCTCATCATTGCGCTGATCGCCGCCGTTCTGCTGATTCTGCTCGTGCTTTACGTGCTGTTGCAGACGCGTTGGGGCGCGGGCTGGCTCACCGGCTGGGTGAACCAGCACAGCGGCTATCACATCACCTTTGATGAAATGGACCACAGCTTTTCCGCGCCTTCGCATCTGGTGCTCAAAAATGTGACGTTCGGGCGCAACGGCCAGCCCGCCACGCTGGTGGCGCAAAAGGTCGATATCGGGCTGAGTAGCCGCCAGGTCACCGAGCCGATGCACGTCGATACCATTTTGCTCTACAAAGGCACGCTGAATTTATCCCCTTCCACCGCGCCGCTGCCGTTTCGTGCCGACCGCCTTCAGCTAAGCGATATGGCGTTTAACAGCCCGAAAACCGGCTGGGATCTCAGCGCGCAGCGCGTTAGCGGCGGTATCAGCCCGTGGCTGCCGGAGGCCGGGAAAATCCTCGGCAGCAAAGCGGACATCGCCCTGAGCGCAGGCTCGCTGACGCTAAATGGCATGCCCGCCAGCAATGTGCTGGTGCAGGGCGAAATTAACAATGACGAAGTGACTATCACCAATCTCGGTGCCGATATCGCCCGCGGCGCGCTTACCGGTAACGCGCGTCGGTTAGCGAACGGCGGCTGGGTGGTGGATAACCTGCGCTTAAGCGATATCCGTCTGCAAACCGCGAAATCGGTAAGCGATCTGCTGCAACCGCTGACGACGCTCCCCTCGCTTGCGCTTGGCCGCGTTGACGTGACCGACGCGCGGCTTGAAGGGCCAAGCTGGGCGGCAACCGATCTGGATATCAGCCTGCGCAATCTGACGCTCGTGAACGGCAGCTGGCAGAGCGATGACGGCAAGGTGTCGATGAACGCCAGCGAGGTGGTTTACGGCTCGCTGCATTTCCTCGACCCTATCGTGAACGCCGATTTGTCAGCGCAGGGCGTGGCGCTGCGACAGTTTAGCTCGCGCTGGGAAGGCGGCATGGTGCGAACCTCCGGCGTCTGGCAGCGGGCAGGTAACGCGCTGACGCTCGACGAGCTGGCCCTGGCGGGGCTTGAATACACGCTGCCTGCCGACTGGAAAAAGCGCTGGCAGGAGAAGCTGCCCGCGTGGCTGCAAACCGTGACGGTGAAAAAGCTCTCCGGCAGCCGCAATCTGATTATCGACATCGATCCTGACTGGCCGTTCCAGCTCACCGCGCTGGACGCGTGGGGCAATAACCTGCAGCTGGCGCGTAACGGCGAATGGGGGATCTGGGGCGGCAACGCCACGCTGAACGCCGCCGCCGCGACGTTTAACCGCGTCGATGTGCGCCGCCCGTCGCTGACGCTGAACGCGAACCCTTCCACCATCGCCATTAGCGAGCTGAGCGCATTTGCGGGCCAGGGCATGTTGCAGGCCACCGCGACGATTTCTCAGTTACCGCAGAGAATGACGACGGTGAGCCTGAATGGTCGCGCGGTGCCGGTCAACGTGTTGCATAACTGGGGATGGCCGCAGGTGCCGCTGGAGGGCGACGGTAATTTACAGCTCACCGCGAGCGGCAGTCTGGCGGCAGACGCGCCGCTGCGCCCGAGCGTTAACGGGCAGTTGCAGGCAACAGGGAAAAGCGGGCAGCAGGTCCAGCAAATTATGCAGAACGGCGTGGTGCCGGGGGCTTGATGGCCCTTATGGTGTAGGGCATGTAGGAAGCGACGGCAGGTGCGCTGCGCTTACCTGCCCTACGTTATCGCCTTAATGTCAGGGATCGTAGGGTGGGTAAGCGCAGCGCACCCACCAAACCCACCAGCACCAGTTCCCGTAGGGCGGGTAAGCGCAGCGCACCCACCAAAATCACCAGCACCAGTTCCCGTAGGGTGGGTAAGCGCAGCGCACCCGCCAAACCCACCAGCATCAACCCTCGTAGGGCGGGTAAGCGCAGCGCACCCGCCGGATCAAAAAACACCCGGCCCTGACGCCTACTCCTCCTCGTTGCCGCCCTCTTCCAGTGGCCCGAAAGGTTTGGCGGGCAACACAATATAAATGCCTTCAAACACCGCGCCGGGCGTCTCGTCGCCTGTGAGTTCCACCTGCAGCTGCACGCGCGCTTTACGCCCGCGCGCCAGACGGTCAAGATCGCCGCTGAGCGACCCTAAATCGGCCACCGCGCCGGGCTTACCGGTAATCGGTCGGCTGTAACGAATATGCGCGTCGGCCAGAATAATCGTCCCGCCCAGGTGCCGCTCGCGCAGCATCAGCCAGATAAGCCCCCAGCCTGTCAGCGTCGCCAGGGAAAACAGACTGCCTGCGAACAGCGTATGGTGCGGATTCTGGTTGCCGGTCTCCGGCATCGTGGTAATAAATTTCTGCCCGGTATATTGCAGGATGCGCACGCCCATCTTTTCGCTGAGCGGAATATGCTGATACCACGCCTGCTGCAACTGCGCGCACCAGTCGGCGCGGTGGAGAATATCATCCAGCGAGGCTATCGGTTTAATCATCAGAAAGTGGCGCAGCGGCGTGGTTTGCGGCGTGGTTATCTCGCCTTCATTCACAAACCCCAGCTTGGCGAAGAATTCCACGGCATCCTCGCGCGCGCTACAGACCACGCGCTTCACGCCTTCCTGGCGCGCGACCGACTCCAGCGTCATCGCCACCAGCGTACCGAGACCTTTCTCCTGCACCGCCGGGTCGACCGCCATAAAGCGGATCGAGCCTTCGTTATCGGCATTGATATAGAGCCGCCCGATGGCGACAGGATTGCCCTCTTCATCCACCACCATCTGATGGTGAGCCATCGCATCGTAGGCGTCCCGCTCTGAGCCTTTCGGCTGATGCAGCGGCTTGCGTAACATCTCCCAGCGGAACTGGTAGTAGCGCTCAAGTTCTTCTTCTGTTTCGGGTACACGAAGGTGATACATAGCGGTACTCTCTCTTGTTGTGCGCGGCCACGATGGCATCTGGTTCATATCTGCAACCAGAACGTCACGGGGCCGTCATTCGTCAGTGAGACCTGCATATCGGCGGCGAAACGTCCTGTTTCGGTGGTCATGCCCGCGGCCCGGCAGCGGCTGACAAAATAGTCGTAAAGGGCTTGCGCCTGCTCTGGCGGCGCACCGCGCGAAAAGCTCGGGCGCAGGCCTTTTTCGGTATCTGCCGGTAACGTAAATTGCGATACCACCAGCACGCTGCCGCCCGCCTGCTGCACGTTCAGGTTCATTTTGCCCTGTTCGTCGCTAAAAATTCGGTAGCCGAGCACGCGCTCGCACAGGCGGTTCGCTTTCTGCTCGTCGTCGTCTTTTTCGACACCTAACAGCACTAAAAGTCCCGGCCCGATCTCACCCGTCACTTCGTCTCCCACGCGCACGCTGGCGTGGGTCACACGTTGAATTAATGCAATCATACTGATTCAGCTTCTTCTCTGGCGGCCTGTCGTAATTTGCGATAATCCCCGAGAGTGACAGTAATTTCCGCGCCAAGCAAGACGATGCACCACGTCCAGTAGACCCAGAGAAAGAGAATAGGGATCACCGCCAGAACGCCATAAATCAGCTGATAAGAAGGGAACATCGTGATGTAAAGGGCAAAACCCTTTTTGCCCAGTTCAAAGAGCAGCGCGGCTACCAGAGAACCAATCAGCGCGTCGCGAGCCGGCACGCGCGTCGTCGGCACCACGCTGTAAAGCAGCCAGAACGACAGCCACGACAGCAGCAGCGGAAAAATACGCAGCACGTCGTCAATCATAGTGTTAAAGCCGCTCGCCCAGCGCAGCGACAACAAATAAGAGCTAATCACCAGGCTCGCGCCCGCGAGCAGCGGGCCGAGCGTCAGGATCATCCAGTAAACGGCAAAGGAGTAGACTTTTGGGCGCTGGCGAGTACTACGCCAGATCGTATTAAGCGCGCTGTCGATGGCGTACATCAACAGCAGCGAGGTAACAATCAACCCCAGCGCGCCAACGGCTGTCATCTTGCTGGAATTAGCGACGAACTGTTCGATATAACGCTGGATGATGTCGCCCGTGGCGGGCATAAAATTGGCGAACACAAAATGGCGCAGCTGAACGCTGACGTCAGAAAACATCGGGAACGCGGCAAACAGCGCAAAAATGACCGCGACAAACGGCACGAGCGAGAGCAACGACACATACGCCAGATTACCGGCAAGCGTCGTCATATGATCCTCATCGATTCGCACCCACAGCAGCTTAAGCCAGGCGAGCAGCGGCCCGGTTCGACGGGCCACTTTTTGATGAACGGATTTTAACATGCGGGATTCGAGAAATAGCTGGGCACAGTTTTACGGTCAGTCACCAGCACGCTGGTAATGCCCACTTTGCGCGCGCCGTCGATATTCGCCTCGTTATCATCGAAAAACACGGCGTCGCGAGCGCTAAAGCCTTCCTGCTCCAGCACTTTCTGGTAGATTTCCGGCTCCGGCTTGCGCATCCCCATCTCCTGCGAAAGATAGATAGCGTCGGCGGCGGCCCGCACTTCCGGATACTGTTCCGGCCAGTATGTCGTATGCAGCCGGTTGGTGTTGGAGAGCACCACCACACGATTCCCCTGCTCGCGCAGTTGCTGCATGATAGTAATCACTTCCGGGCGCAACCCGACAAACACCGCCTGCCAGCCCGCGGAGAACTGCTCAAAGCTCAGCGGCAACGCCATTTCTTCGCATAGCGCCTTCGCGAAATCCTCGTCGCTCAGCTCGCCACGCTCGTGCTGATGAAACGGCTCGCCCACGGAGAAACTCTGGCGCAGATTCGCCAGCGGCACGCGGCTGTAATCACTCCAGACGCCCAGCACGCGGTTAAAGTCGATATCTACAATGACATTACCTAAATCAAAGATATAGAGCATGACTCACTCTCCTTTCGGGCCATGTGAATGTTAACTGTAGCGAGAAAGGCGAACTTTGACTATGTGCTAACGCGCGGGTTTTGCATCGCCCGCGCGCGGCGTAAGAAAATTAGTGGTCGGTGTCGTCGTCGCCAGACGGCAATTCCGCCTGCACCAGCTCAATCTGATGGGCTTTTAAAATCGTGTTCAGCGATGCGCCAGGCTGCCGGTCGGTAAAGAGTGCCGTGGCCTGCGAAAGGTTGCCAATACTGACCGCCGCCGAGGCGTGGTATTTCGTATGATCGGCCGCCAGTAAGATATGCCGCGAGTGGGCCATCATGGTTTTCACCACGTTCGCCTCGTTCACGTCAAACTCCAGCAGCTCGCCGTCACTCTCAATGGCACCGACGCTCGTTATCAGATAATCCGCACGAAATCCTTCTATGAACGCAGAAGCCCCCGGGCCGATAATACCGCCGTTGTGAGGGCGCAGCGTCCCGCCGGGCACCATCACTTCAAACCGACTGTTTTTGTAGAGAATATGCGCCACGCGCAGGCTGTTGGTGATAATGCGCAGATGATTATGATTCAGCAGCGCGCGTGCTATCTGCTCTACCGTCGTGCCGATAGTGATAAACAGCGTGGAGCCGTCCGGCACATAGTCGGCGATCGCCTGAGCTATCGCGATTTTCTCTCCGGTCATGGAGATCTCGCGCTGCTCAAACGCGGTATTCACCACGCTTGACGCCCGCCCCGCGCCGCCGTGATGTCGGGTAATCAGTCCCTGTTCGCTTAGCTTGCGAATATCGCGCCGCACCGTCTGGGTGGAAACATCCAGCAGTTGCGCCAGCTCGTCGATATTCATATATCCCCGCTCGGCGATAAGCCCGATCAGCTGATCGTGGCGCGGATTGCCCGTCACTCCGGTAAGGCTCATGAACGATCCCCTTAAAATCATTACTCGCCGGGCATTTTATACAAAAAGAGACAGAAAAGAGCGGGTTTGATCACAGTCGGGGATCCCGGCGCGCCCGCCAGGGCGGGTGCATTTCAGCGCGGCAACGGCGCTGGCGAAGCGCACCGCCTCCTGCGGCGATTCGCCGCGAGCCAGCATTACCGCCAGCGCGCCGTGAAAAACATCGCCTGCCCCGGTAGTGTCCACCGCCTCGACCGTAAAGCCCGCCTGGCGATGCAGGGTGTCGTCATTTTCAAGCCACAGACAGCCCTCTTTGCCAAGCGTGACATATACATGACCGTTCGTGAGCGTTTTTGTTGTTTTAAGGGCGTCTTGCGGCGCTAACCCCGGCGCCAGGCGCGCCAGCCCCGGCGCGGAGAACGCGGCGTGATCGCTTAAGGCCACCAGCGAACGAATATCCTGTGGCGTCACGTCGCCATCCAGCAGCGTCATCACACCCGCCCGGCGCGCCAGCGTTAACGCGCGCGTCGCGCCTTCATGCCAGCGTACGTCCGCCAGCACGGCGTCGTAACGGCCGAAGTCGATGCCATCGAGCCAGCCCGCGTTGTCAGGCAGGTCGGGGCTCGGATAGTTAACAATCACTCTTTCGCCCGCGGCATCAACAAGAATGGCCGACTGCGACGAGCGCGCACCCGTAATCTGGCGCGCCTGCGAGGTGTTAACGCCCAGCGATTCCAGCTCCGCAAAGAGTTGCGTGCCCGTCGCGTCATCACCGACGCGGCCAATAAAATCCACCTGTGCGCCCAGTCTTGCCGCCGCTACGGCCGCCGTTGCGGCCGGGCCGCCGCCCACTTCGCGGTACTGTTGCGCCACATATTTGCCACCCTCATGCGGCAGGGCTTCCAGCGTATAAATGCGATCCTGTACGGCGATACCCACACACGCGATGCGAACCATAGCTTCCTCTCTGTTTGCGCTCAGGACGGGCCTGCGCCCGTCACGATTCCCGTCAATCAACATAGCGGCATTTTAATTTTCCCGGATCGTAAAAAAGTGATACCTGTCAATTTTTTGACTTTAAATTACAAATACGCTCATAAACAGACAAAAATAATCCACCATGAATGACAAAACTGACATCCCGCTTTTACGCTGACAGGAGCATGTTATGGCGACGATTGGATTTATCGGACTGGGACAGATGGGCGCGCCGATGGCGGCAAACCTGCTGCGCCACGGGCACCGGTTGCAGGTTTGCGACGTAAACGCCACCGCTGTGGAGACGCTGGCGTCAGAGGGCGCGACGGCGTGCGCCACGCCACAGGCTGCCGCCCAGGGCGCGGAATTCGTGATTACCATGCTGCCGAACGGCGATCTGGTGCGCGAGGTGCTGCTTGGCGATAACGGCGTCTGCCAGTCGCTCTCCCGCGAGGCGCTGGTTATCGACATGTCCACCATTCATCCGCTGCAAACCGACAGGCTGATAAGCGATCTCGCCGCGCGTGGTTTCAGCATGATGGATGTGCCGGTGGGCCGTACCTCGGATCATGCGAAATCCGGCACGCTGCTGCTGCTGGCGGGCGGAACGCCGGAGCAGGTGACGCGTGTCGAACCGGTGCTGATGGCGATGGGTTCAGAGCTCATCCGCGCAGGCGGGCCGGGAATGGGCATTCGCGTCAAGCTTATCAATAACTACATGAGCATCGCGCTCAACGCGCTCTCGGCTGAAGCCGCCGTGCTGTGTGAAGCGCTCGGGCTTTCGTTCGACGTGGCGCTGCAGGTAATGAGCGGTACGCCTGCCGGTAAAGGCCACTTCACCACCTCCTGGCCGAACAAAGTGCTCAAAGGCGATCTCTCACCCGCCTTCATGATTGATCTTGCCCATAAAGATTTAGGCATCGCGCTGGACGTGGCGAATCAGCTGCATGTGCCGATGCCGCTTGGTGCTGCCTCGCGGGAAGTCTACAGCCAGGCGCGCGCCAGCGGGCGCGGCCGTCAGGACTGGTCCGCCATTTTAGAACAGGTTCGCGTCAGCGCCGGGCTGACGCCGCGCCAGGCCACGCTTTGACATTCACCCTTAAGGAAAACGTTGATGGAAAAATACACCCTGAAAGAGATTGCCCGCCCGTCTGGCGGATTCGCCATGCTGGCGGTGGATCAGCGCGAAGCGATGCGCCTGATGTTCGCTGCCGCGGGCGCGGCGACGCCGGTCACCGATGCCGTACTGACTGACTTTAAGCTCAACGCCGCGCGCGTTCTTTCGCCCTACGCATCCGCCATTCTGGTGGACCGCCAGTTCTGCTACCCGCAGGTGGTGGAGCAAAAGGCCATCGCAGAGAGCTGCGCCATGATTGTCGCCGCCGACCAGTTTATCCCCGGTAACGGTATCCCCGTCGACAGCGTGACGCTGGATGACGCCGTCGACGCGCAGGCGGTGCGCCAGCAGGGCGGCAAAGCGCTCAAGCTGCTGGTGCTGTGGCGCAGCGATGAAGACTCGCAGCAGCGCCTTGCGATGGTGAAAGCCTTTAACGAGAAATGCCACGCGCAGGGGCTGCTGAGCATCATTGAACCGGTGGTACGCCCGCCGCGCCGCGGCGATAAGTTCGACCGTGAACAGGCGATTATCGCGGCGGCGAAAGAGCTCGGTGATAGCGGAGCCGATCTCTATAAAGTCGAGATGCCGCTTTCCGGACGCGGCGATGCCAGCACGCTGCTTGGCGCGTCGCAGAAACTGAATGACCAGATCAACATGCCGTGGGTGATCCTCTCCTCCGGCGTCGACGAAAAGCTCTTCCCGCGAGCCGTGCGCATCGCGATGAGCGCGGGCGCCAGCGGTTTCCTCGCCGGTCGCGCTGTCTGGTCGACGGTTATCGGGCTGCCGGATACCGACATGATGTTGCGCGACGTGGCGCTGCCGAAGCTACGCCGCTTAGGGGAAATTGTGGACGACATGATGGCTCGCCGCTGAAAGGAGAACAAACAATGAAATGGTTTAACACACTGAGTCACCACCGCTGGCTGGAACAGGAAACCGACCGTATTTTCGCGTTTGGCCGCAACGCCGCCGTACCCACCGGCTTCGGCTGGCTGGGGAACAACGGCCAGGTGAAAGAAGAGATGGGCACGCATCTGTGGATCACCGCCCGTATGCTGCACGTTTACGCCGTCGCCGCGCTGATGGGCCGCCCTGGCGCGTACGCGCTGGTAGAGCATGGCATCAACGCCCTTAACGGCCCGCTGCGTGATAAAAAATATGGCGGCTGGTACGCCTGCGTAAATGACAAGGGTGTGATGGACGCCTCCAAACAGGGCTATCAGCATTTCTTCGTGCTGCTTGGCGCCGCCAGCGCCGTCACCACCGGCCATCCCGCCGCTCGCGCGCTGCTGGATGACGCGATTGCGGTGATCGAGAAGTATTTCTGGAGCGAAGAAGAGCAGATGTGCCTGGAGTCCTGGGATGAAGCCTTCACCGAGACGGAAAACTACCGCGGCGGCAACGCCAACATGCATGCTGTCGAAGCGTTTCTTATCGTCTACGACGTCACTCAGGACAAGAAATGGCTGGATCGCGCGCTGCGCGTCGCCTCGGTCATCATTCACGATGTCGCCCGTAAAGGCGATTACCGCGTCAATGAACACTTCGATACCCGCTGGAACCCCATCCGCGATTACAACAAAGAGAACCCGGCTCACCGGTTCCGCGCTTACGGCGGCACGCCGGGCCACTGGATTGAATGGGGCCGCCTGATGCTGCACCTGCGCGCCGCACTACTGGCGCGCGGCGACGCGGCTCCGGAATGGCTGCTGGAAGACGCCAAAGGCCTGTTTAACGCCACGATCCGCGACGCCTGGGCACCGGACGGCGCAGACGGTTTTGTCTACTCCGTCGGCTGGGACGGCAAACCGATTGTCCGCGAACGCGTGCGCTGGCCGATTGTGGAGGCGATGGGCACCGCCTGGGCGCTCTATAACGTCACGGGCGATCCGCAGTATGAAGCCTGGTATCAGAAATGGTGGGACTACTGCATGAAATACCTGATGGATTACGAAAACGGCTCGTGGTGGCAGGAGCTGGACGAGAACAATCAGGTGACCACCAAAGTCTGGGACGGCAAACAGGATATCTACCATCTGTTGCACTGCCTGGTGATCCCTCGCCTGCCGCTCGCGCCGGGCCTTGCGCTTGCGGTTGCCGCCGGGTTGCTCGACAGCCTCGTGAAATAACGCGCTGACCCCACGCGAGGAGACGGACATGCATAAAAGCGGAACCTCTATAGTGTTAACGGCAGGGGAATGGCAGGCGACTATCGTGACGGTCGGCGCGGGGTTAGCCTCGCTGACGCGGCGGCAGCACCACGTCGTTATCCCGCACGCCCCCGAGGAGATGCCGCTCGCGCATCTGGGTAAAGTGCTGATCCCCTGGCCGAATCGCATCACCGGCGGGCGCTTTACCTTTGAGGGTCAGACGCTGACGCCCGCGATTAACGATCGCGCCGGCAATACGGCCATTCACGGGCTGCTGGCGTGGCACAACTGGGCGATTCGGGAGCAAAGCCCCACGCACGTCGTGCTGAGCGCCTTTTTACCGCCGACCTATGGTTACCCTTTTATGCTGATGGCGGACGTCACTTACCAGCTTGATGAAGCGGCGGGGTTGCGCGTGCGTATTTCAGGCTCAAATGCGGGTGATACCCCGGCGCCTTATGGCGTCGGGATGCACCCCTATCTGACCTGCAATCTGCATGACATCAGCGCCTGCGAGCTCACGCTGCCTGCCGCGCAAATCCTGGAGGTTGACGCCGCGCGGCTTCATCCCGCCGGGGACGAGGGGCTCGACTTTCGCACCCCGCGCCGCATTGCCGATACGCACATTGACCACACCTTCAAAGCGCCGTCTTCCGCGCGCTGGGAGGCGAGGCTGTCGCACCCGACAATGTCCGTCTGGCTACGGGCCGAAGCGCCCTGGATACAGGTTTATTCCGGCGAAAAGCTGGGCCGCGTCGGGCTTGCCGTTGAACCGATGAGCTGTCCGCCCAACGCGTTTAATTCCGGTATTGATGTGGTCAGGCTCGCGCCCGGCGAAACGCACACCCTGAATATGGAAATCGGCGGCGAATAAGCAAAACAACACCGCCTTACTGACTGATTACCCTACAACGGAGGTCTTCATGGCTTCGTCACACATTACTCTCGTTTCCCATGACGACGGATTTACGTTGTCGTACCAGCAAAGAACGATCCTGCATCACTCCAGGCAAACACCCTGCCTGTGGGCGGGCGCAGGCACAGCGGATATCGAGATGTTCCGCGGCAACTTCAGCATTAAAGACCGGCTCGATGAGAAAATCGCCCTGACGCAGGCGGCCGTCAGCGAGCGCGCTTCTGGCTGGGTGATTCGCTTTACGCGCGGCGAGACGATCGGTGCCACGCTTGAGGTGAGCACTGATGACCACGATCGTCTGGTGCTGAGGCTCAAAAACGACGCCGTCGCGCACAATCGTCTCTGGTTGCGGCTGGCGGCGAAGCCAGCCGATCATATTTACGGCTGCGGCGAGCAGTTCTCTTATTTCGATCTGCGCGGTAAACCGTTCCCGCTGTGGACCAGCGAACAGGGCGTGGGCCGTAATAAACAGAGCCACGTTACCTGGCTTGCCGACTGTAAAGAGAACGCGGGCGGCGACTACTACTGGACCTTCTTTCCGCAGCCAACGTTCGTCAGCACCCAGAAATACTACTGCCACGTCGATAACAGCGGCTATATGAACTTCGATTTCAGCGCGCCGCACTACCATGAGCTGGCGTTCTGGGAAAACCACGCCACGCTGCGCTTCGAATGCGCGCCGACCTACATCGAATTGCTGGAAAAACTCACCGCCCTGCTGGGCCGCCAGCCGGAGCTGCCGGACTGGGTTTACGATGGCGTGACGCTCGGCATTCAGGGCGGCACCGAAGTCTGCCAGCAGAAACTCGACGTGATGCGCCGCGGAGGCGTGAAGGTAAACGGCATCTGGGCGCAGGACTGGTCCGGCATCCGCATGACCTCCTTCGGCAAGCGCGTGATGTGGAACTGGAAATGGAACCGCGATCTTTACCCGCAACTCGATACGCGCATTGCGCAGTGGAAACGCGAAGGCGTGCAGTTCCTCGCTTATATCAACCCGTATGTGGCAAGCGATCGCGACCTGTGCGAAGAAGCGGCGTCGCGTGGTTATCTGACTCAAGATGCCGCAGGCAAGGATTATCACGTCGAGTTTGGCGAGTTCTACGCGGGCGTCGTCGACCTGACCAACCCGGAGGCGTACGCCTGGTATAAAGAGGTCATCAAAAAACAGCTGATTGAACTGGGTTGCGGCGGCTGGATGGCTGATTTTGGTGAATATCTGCCGACCGACACGCACCTGTATAACGAGGTCAGCGCGGAGATTATGCACAACGCCTGGCCTGCGCTGTGGGCGAAGTGCAACTACGAGGCGCTTGAAGAGACCGGAAAACTCGGCGAGGTGCTGTTCTTTATGCGCGCCGGTTATACCGGCAGCCAGAAATATTCCACGATGATGTGGGCAGGCGATCAGAACGTTGACTGGAGCCTCGACGACGGGCTCGCCTCGGTGATCCCCGCCGCGCTGTCTTTGGCGATGTCCGGGCACGGCCTGCACCACAGCGATATCGGCGGATACACCACGCTGTTTGAGATGAAGCGCAGCAAAGAGCTACTGCTACGCTGGTGCGATTTCAGCGCGTTTACGCCGATGATGCGCACGCATGAGGGCAACCGCCCTGGCGATAACTGGCAGTTCGACGGCGACGCGGAAACCATCGCGCATTTTGCCCGCATGACGACAATTTTCACCACGCTCAAACCCTATATCAAACAGGCGGTGGCGCAGAATGCCCGCACCGGCCTGCCGGTGATGCGTCCGCTGTTTTTGCACTATGAGGATGAACCCCGCGCCTACACGCTGAAATATCAGTATCTGTTTGGCCGCGATCTGCTGGTGGCACCGGTGTATGAAGAAGGACGCCAGGACTGGTCGCTGTGGTTGCCTGACGATCGCTGGGTAAACGTCTGGACCGGTGAAACCCACGGCGGCGGCGACATCACCGTGGACGCGCCGCTCGGCAAACCGCCGGTGTTCTACCGCGAGGGCAGCGAATGGCAGTCCCTTTTCGCCACGCTGCGTCAGATAAACCCCATGTAAAAAGGACAAATCATGGGCTTCTTTACCCTTTTGACCCCGGATGGTCTTGTGCTCAGCAACGGCACGGTGATCGCGATTATCGGCATCATGTTTTTATATACCTTCGTTGGGATCTGCGCCGGCTTTGGCGGCGCACTCACCACGATGCCGCTGATAACGCTGCTGTTGCCATTAAAAATGGCAGCGCCCATGTCGGTGATTGTGGGCACTGCTACCGCCCTCTACGCGACCTGGCTTTCGCGTAAGGAGACGCAATGGAAACCGGCGCTGGTGCTGATTGTGTTTTCGTTTGTCGGCGTGCCGGTGGGCCTGTACGCCCTCGCCAGCCTGCCGGATCAGATAATGAAAATCGGGCTCGGCGGCTTTTTGATCCTCTATTCCTTCTACAGCCTGTTTATTCCCAGGCTGCCGGTCTATGACAAAAACTGGCTGGCGATGCCGACCGGCGTTATCGCGGGCGCGTTAGGCTCGGCATTCTCCACCAACGGGCCGCCAGTGGTGGTCTACGGCATGTTGCGAAATCTGGCTCCCGCCGCCTTTCGCGGCACGCTCAACGCTTTTTTCACCGCCAACAACGCCGCCATTATCGGCGGGCTCGCCACCAGCGGGATCTTAACGCTTTCGACCATCAAGCTGGTGCTGTTCTGCATTCCCACCATGGTGCTCGGTTCGTTTGTGGGCCAGTACGTTCATCAACGTATTTCCGTTCGGGTCTTCCGGGTGCTGGTCTTTCTGCTGCTGATAGCTTCCGGGGCGATGCTCATCAAAGGCGCGCTGGGGATTTCCACGCTGAGCGCGCTGGTGCCGCCTTTCGGCGTCCTCGCAGTTTTGCAGCTTCTGTTTGGCAAAAAGGTCGCGGCCATCCGGGCTGCGGATCAGACATAACGCGTCGCCTGTGTGTGCGATGGAGAAAAACAATGTCTCAGACAAATACCGTTCAGAATCAAGACGTAGCCACGCTGCGTTTGCCGTTCAGAGAAAAAGTCGCCTATGGAATGGGCGATCTGGGCTCCAATATCCTGCTGGATATCGGCACGCTGTATCTGCTGAAGTTTTATACCGACGTGCTGGGGCTGCCGGGCACGTATGGCGGCATTATCTTTCTGATTGCCAAGTTTTTTACGGCGTTTACGGACATGGGCACCGGCATCATGCTCGATTCACGCCGCCGGATTGGGCCAAAAGGCAAGTTCCGGCCCTTTGTGCTCTACGCCGCTTTTCCGGTGACGCTGCTCGCTATCGCAAACTTCGTCGGCACGCCGTTTGAGATAACCGGTAAAGCCGTGATGGCGACGGTGCTGTTTATGCTCTACGGGCTGTTCTTCAGCATGATGAATTGCTCGTATGGCGCGATGGTGCCCGCCATTACGAAAAACCCGGATGAGCGCGCGTCGCTTGCCGCATGGCGTCAGGGCGGCGCGACGCTTGGCCTGCTGCTGTGTACCGTCGGTTTTGTGCCGGTGATGAATCTTATCGAAGGCAACCCGCAGCTAAGCTATATCTTCGCCGCCACGCTGTTTTCGCTCTTTGGCCTGCTCTTTATGTGGTGGTGCTATGCGGGAACGCGCGAGCGCTATGTGGAAGCCCCTGCCGCGCGCGCCGCGCATAAGCCTGGGCTGTTGCAGTCGTTTCGCGCCATCGCGGGCAACCGGCCGCTGTTCGTGCTGTGCATCGCCAATCTCTGTACGCTCGGCGCGTTTAACATCAAGCTCGCCATTCAGGTCTATTACACCCAGTACGTGCTGAACGATCCGATTCTGCTGTCGTATATGGGGTTCTTCAGCATGGGCTGCATTTTTATCGGCGTATTCCTGATGCCGGGCGCGGTGCGGCGTTTTGGCAAGAAGAAGGTTTATATCGGCGGGTTGCTGATCTGGGCGGCGGGCGACGTGCTCAATTACGCCTTCGGCAACGGTTCGGTGAGCTTTGTGGCGTTCTCGTGCCTCGCGTTTTTCGGCTCCGCGTTTGTAAACAGCCTGAACTGGGCGCTGGTTTCAGACACGGTCGAGTATGGCGAATGGCGCACCGGCGTGCGCTCAGAGGGCACGGTCTATACCGGCTTCACCTTCTTTCGCAAAGTCTCCCAGGCGCTGGCCGGGTTTTTCCCCGGCATGATGCTGACGCAAATCGGCTATGTGCCGAACGCCGTACAGTCGGCCGCTACGACCGAAGGCCTGCGCGAGCTGATTTTCATCTGGCCGTGCGTGCTGGCGGTAGTGTCGATCGTCGCGATGGGCTTTTTCTACAACCTTAACGAGAAGATGTACGTGCGGATTGTGGATGAGCTGGAAAACCGTAAGCGGGCGTTTTCGCCTGGCGCATAACCATCACGGTGCCCGCGCCTGCGCGGGCCCTCGCTTTGAGGAACGGCTATGACGACATTCACCAGTCAGGACCCGCTGACGCTGCGACTGAGCCTGCGGGAGAAGTTTTCTTACGGCATGGGCGATTTTGGCTCCAATCTGATGCTGTGCATCGGGACGCTCTACCTTCTGAAATTTTATACCGACGAGCTTCACCTGCCGGCCTTTTACGGCGGCGTGATTTTTCTGGTGGCGAAGTTTTTCACGGCGCTGACCGATATGCTCACCGGCGTGCTGGTGGATTCACGGCGAGCGCCTGGCCCACGCGGCAAATTCCGGCCGTTTATTCTTTTCGCATCCTTCCCGGTGGCGCTGGTGGCGACGGCGCAGTTTGTGGCAAACGATCTGCCGCTTGCGATGAAAACCGCGCTCGCCACGGTGCTGTTTATGCTGTTCGGCCTGTTTTACAGCCTGATGAACTGCTCCTATGGCGCGATGGTGCCCGCCATCACTAAAAACCCGCAGGAGCGCGCGCATCTTGCCGCGTGGCGTCAGGGCGGCGCGACGCTCGGGCTGCTGCTCTGCACCGTTGGCTTTATGCCGATTCAGTCGCTGTTCGCCGCGCGCCCGTCGCTGGGCTACCTGACGGCAGCGCTGATTTTCGCCCTCGTCGGGCTTATCAGCATGTTCTTCTGCTACCGCGGCGTGCGCGAGCGCTATGTAGAAGTGGTGCCCGCCGGGCATAAGCCCGGCATGCTGAAATCGTTCTGCGCGATTTTTCAGAACCCGCCGCTACTGGTGCTGTGCATCGCCAATCTCTGCACGCTGGCGGCATTTAATATCAAGCTCGCCATTCAGGTCTACTACACGCAGTACGTGCTAAACGATCTGCATCTGCTGTCGTGGATGGGCTTTTTCAGCATGGGCTGCATTCTGGTGGGCGTGTTTATGGTGCCGGGCGCGGTGAAGCGCTTTGGCAAAAAACAGGTCTATCTCGGCGGGCTGACGCTCTGGGCGCTGGGCGATATTTTCAATTACGTCTGGGGCACGACATCGCTCAGTTTTGTGCTGTTTTCCTGCATGGCGTTTTTCGGCACCGCGTTTGTGAACAGCCTGAACTGGGCGCTGGTGCCGGATATGGTGGATTACGGCGAATGGAAAACCGGCATTCGCGCCGAAGGATCGGTCTATACCGGCTATACCTTCTCCCGCAAGATTTCCGCGGCGCTGGCGGGGTTTCTGCCCGGCATAATGCTCACGGAGATTGGCTATGTGCCGAATGCGCTGCAAACGCCTGCGACGCTTGATGGCCTGCGCCAGCTGATTTTCCTCTGGCCCTGCGGGCTCGCGATAATCGCAGCCGTCACGATGGGGCTGTTTTATAAGCTCAATGAACAGCGCTTCGCCTTTATTATTGAGGAAATCGCCAGGCGGAAGAAATATGTCGCCGCCGCCCCAAAAGTCAGCGCCGACAATAAAGCGCCAGCCGTCACGTTATAACGATAACCATCTTCGCTCCTCCCCTTCTGTTTACAGAAGGGGCGGCCTTTCTGTACCTGTTATAGGGAAATACTATGAAGAGAATCGCAACCGCACTGCTCTGTTTGTCTGTGCCCTGCGCGGCTTTCGCGGGTGCCTATGTCGAAACCCGTGAAGCATATAACACCGCCTCGGAATTGCACGAGGTTATCCTGCGCGCGGGCTATAACTTTGATATGGGTGCCGGTCTGATGGTCACCAACGCCTACAATGTGGGGAAATGGAACGAGATTAAGCACAGCTATAATGAAATCGAAGGCTGGTATCCCTTATTTAAACCAACAGAAAACCTGACGTTCCAGCCCGGCGGGCTGATTAATGACAGTATCGACGGCTCCGGCGGCGCGCTCTATTTAGACACTAATTATAAATTTACGCCCTGGTTTAATCTGACGGTTCGCTATCGTTATAACCACAATAATTACGACACGCCGGATTTTAACGGGAAGATGGATAAAAACGACACGCACGAGTTCGCCAATTACTGGAATTTTAAAGTCACGGATAAACTCGCGTATACGTTTGAGCCGCACTTCTTTCAGCGGGTAAATGATTACCACAGTAAAAACGGCAAAGACCATCACTGGGAAATTACCAACGGCTTTCGTTATAAGCTCGATCAGCACTGGCTGCCCTATGTCGAACTGCAGTGGCTGGACCGCTGGAATGAGTATCACCGTGAACAGTACCGGCTACGTCTCGGGTTACGGTATTCGTTCTGACATAAAAAAAGCCGCTGAAAATTCAGCGGCTTTTTATTCATACCAAGCGACGCGAACGCCTGCCTGGTTTACGGATGCACCGTATTAGTCTTCTTTCGCACCGCGCATGGCACGTTTACGATCGTTTTCCGTCAGGTGACGTTTACGGATACGTACAGACAGCGGAGTCACTTCGACCAGTTCATCGTCATCGATGAATTCCAGCGCCTGCTCCAGCGTCATTTTGATAGGCGGAACCAGAACCGTGGCTTCGTCCGTACCGGACGCACGCATGTTGGTCAGTTTCTTACCGGTCAGGCAGTTTACCGTCAGGTCGTTAGAGCGGCTGTGAATACCGATGATCTGGCCTTCATAGACTTCCGCACCGTGACCCAGGAACAGCTTACCGCGATCCTGCAGACCGAACAGCGCGAACGCGACCGCTTTACCCTGACCGTTAGAGATCAGTACGCCGTTGTTACGCTGGCCCACTTCGCCCGGACGGATATCGTCGTAGTGGCTGAAGGTGGAGTACAGCAGACCCGTACCGGAGGTCATGGTCATGAACTCAGAACGGAAGCCGATCAGGCCACGGCTTGGGATCACGTAGTCGAGACGTACGCGGCCTTTGCCGTCCGGATTCATGTTTTTCAGGTCGCCTTTACGCTCGCCCAGCGCCTGCATCACAGAACCCTGGTGCTGTTCTTCAACGTCCAGCGTCACGTTCTCGAACGGCTCTTGTTTACGTCCATCGATTTCGCGGAAGATAACTTTCGGACGGGAAACCGCCAGTTCGAAACCTTCACGACGCATGTTCTCGATAAGAACAGACAGGTGCAGTTCGCCACGGCCAGACACGCGGAACGCGTCAGCGTCTTCGGTTTCTTCAACGCGCAGCGCCACGTTGTGCACCAGCTCTTTGTTCAGACGGTCAAGGATCTGACGAGAGGTAACGTATTTACCTTCTTTACCGCAGAACGGAGAGGTGTTGACGTTGAAGTACATAGAAACGGTCGGCTCGTCAACGGACAGCGCCGGCAGCGCTTCGACATTCTGCGGATCGCAGATGGTGTCGGAGATGTTCAGCTCGCCAAGACCGGTGATAGCGATGATATCGCCAGCTTCCGCCAGATCGGTATCGATACGCTCCAGGCCCAGATGGCCCAGCACTTTACCGACTTTACCGTTACGGGTTTTGCCTTCGCTATCGATGATAGTGACCTGCTGGTTCGGCTTCACTTTACCGCGTTTGATGCGGCCGATGCCGATGACGCCAACGTAGTTGTTGTAGTCCAGCTGGGAGATCTGCATCTGCAGCGGGCCGTCGAGGTCAACGTCCGGTGCCGGTACATGGTCGACGATCGCCTGGTACAGCGGGGTCATATCTTCCGCCATATCAGAGTGATCCAGACCTGCGATACCGTTCAGCGCGGACGCGTAAACGATAGGGAAGTCCAGCTGCTCGTCGGTCGCGTCGAGGTTCACGAACAGGTCGAACACCTGATCCACAACCCAGTCAGGACGCGCGCCCGGACGGTCAACTTTGTTGATAACCACGATAGGTTTCAGGCCATGGGCAAATGCTTTTTTGGTCACGAAGCGCGTTTGCGGCATGGGGCCGTCAAATGCGTCAACCACCAGCAGCACGGAATCAACCATGGACATTACACGTTCAACTTCACCACCGAAGTCGGCGTGCCCTGGGGTATCAACGATATTGATACGGTAATCATTCCATTTGATCGCGGTGTTTTTCGCGAGGATGGTAATCCCACGCTCTTTCTCCAAATCGTTGGAGTCCATCACGCGCTCTTGAGTTTCAGCACGCTCGTCGAACGTACCGGATTGCTGCAGCAGCTTGTCAACCAGGGTCGTTTTACCATGGTCAACGTGCGCAATGATGGCGATGTTACGCAATTTTTCGATCACAACTTTGCCTCAGGCATTAGAAATAGCGCGTTATTGTACACGTATTAATCGAAGGACTAAACAGGATCACAATCATCTGACGCAAACAAGTATTGTCGCCAGGCTTTGTGATCCTTTTCACGCAGCGGTAAAAGGGCTATTAAACGTAAATTGCACCAACACAGTGCTTGTTTTTTACACACAGGCACTATATTGGTGCAATCTCTCCATCGTGGTGCAGCCCTTTTGCACTATGACGCGCATCATAGCGCCTTTTTGGGGGAATTTGAAAGTTGGCACAGATTTCGCTTTAAAGAATTCAGGGCGGCAACGCCAATTTTAATAAGTACTGAAGACCTCGTTACCACGACGACAATGACAAATCCGGGAGAGTTAAGTATGTCCGCTGAACACGTTCTGACGATGCTGAATGAACATGAAGTGAAGTTTGTGGATCTGCGCTTCACTGATACTAAAGGTAAAGAACAGCACGTCACCATCCCAGCCCACCAGGTGAACGCCGACTTCTTCGAAGAAGGTAAAATGTTCGATGGCTCGTCCATCGGTGGCTGGAAAGGCATCAATGAATCTGACATGGTGCTGATGCCGGACGCCTCCACCGCTGTCATTGACCCGTTCTACGAAGAACCTACTCTGATTATTCGTTGCGACATCCTCGAGCCGGGCACCATGCAGGGCTACGATCGCGACCCGCGCTCCATCGCCAAGCGCGCTGAGGAGTACCTGCGCTCTACCGGCATCGCGGACACCGTCCTGTTCGGGCCGGAACCTGAGTTCTTCCTGTTTGACGACATCCGCTTCGGCAGCACCATTTCTGGCTCCCATGTCGCGATTGACGACATCGAAGGCGCGTGGAACTCCTCCACCAAATACGAAGGCGGCAACAAAGGCCACCGTCCGGGCGTGAAAGGCGGTTACTTCCCGGTTCCGCCGGTTGACTCTTCTCAGGACATCCGTTCTGTGATGTGTCTGACCATGGAAGAGATGGGCCTGGTCGTTGAAGCGCACCACCACGAAGTGGCCACCGCCGGTCAGAACGAAGTGGCAACCCGCTTCAACACCATGACCAAGAAAGCGGACGAAATTCAGATCTACAAATATGTCGTGCATAACGTCGCGCACCGCTTCGGCAAAACCGCAACTTTTATGCCGAAACCGATGTTCGGTGATAACGGCTCCGGTATGCACTGCCATATGTCTCTGTCCAAGAACGGCACCAACCTGTTCTCTGGCGACAAATACGCGGGTCTGTCTGAGCAGGCGCTGTATTACATCGGCGGCGTAATCAAACACGCCAAAGCCATCAACGCCCTGTCTAACCCGACCACCAACTCTTACAAGCGTCTGGTACCAGGCTACGAAGCGCCGGTGATGCTGGCTTACTCCGCGCGTAACCGCTCTGCGTCTATCCGTATCCCGGTGGTTGCGTCTCCGAAAGCGCGTCGTATCGAAGTGCGCTTCCCGGACCCGGCCGCTAACCCGTACCTGTGCTTCGCTGCCCTGCTGATGGCCGGTCTTGACGGCATCAAGAACAAGATCCACCCGGGCGAAGCGATGGACAAAAACCTGTATGACCTGCCGCCGGAAGAAGCGAAAGAGATCCCGCAGGTTGCCGGTTCTCTGGAAGAAGCCCTGCAGGCGCTGGACGCAGACCGCGAGTTCCTGACCGCAGGCGGCGTGTTCACTGACGATGCGATCGATGCTTACATCGCGCTGCGTATGGAAGAGAACGACCGCGTTCGCATGACGCCGCACCCGGTAGAGTTCGAACTCTACTACAGCGTGTAATGATTTATTGATGTTGATAGCCAGCGGATTTCAGGTTGTCGCCACTGCGTGAAATCCGCGAATGTTTTTTTGTTGCCGTGGAAACTTTAGCCCATCTTCGGATGGGCTTTTTTCACCACCCGAAACCGGTTTTAACGCCCTTTTTAGCGTTAAAACGCTATAATGCACTAAAATGGTGCAAACCCTGGGGGACTGCTGAATGGCAACAGGCACGCTGCCCGATGCTGGGCAGATCCTTAACGCATTAATCAATAGCATTTTACTGGTCGACGACGAGCTGGCGGTGCATTACGCCAACCCGGCGGCGCAGCAGTTGCTCGCGCAAAGTTCACGTAAGCTTTACGGCACGCCACTCCCGGAGCTGCTGAGTTATTTTTCCCTGAACATCAGCCTGATGCAGGAGAGCCTGAACGCGGGCCAGGGATTTACCGATAACGAAGTAACGCTGGTGATTGATGGCCGCTCACACATTCTTTCCCTGACGGCGCAACGTCTGCCGGACGGCCTGATCCTGCTTGAGATGGCCCCGATGGATAATCAGCGGCGTTTAAGCCAAGAACAGCTCCAGCATGCCCAGCAAGTCGCCGCGCGCGATCTGGTTCGCGGCCTGGCGCATGAAATCAAAAATCCGCTCGGTGGCCTGCGAGGCGCAGCGCAATTGCTGAGCCGCGCCCTGCCCGACCCGTCGCTGACGGAATACACCAAAGTCATCATTGAACAGGCCGACCGCCTGCGTAACCTGGTGGACCGCCTGTTAGGGCCGCAGCAGCCGGGCATGCACGTCACCGAAAGCATTCATAAAGTGGCCGAGCGCGTGGTGAAGCTGGTCTCCATGGAACTGCCGGAAAACGTTCGGCTTCTGCGCGACTACGATCCGAGCCTGCCGGAATTTACCCACGACCCGGACCAGATAGAACAGGTCTTACTCAATATCGTGCGTAACGCGCTCCAGGCGCTGGGCGAGGACGGCGGCGAGATCACGCTGCGCACCCGCACCGCGTTTCAGTTGACGCTGCACGGCGTGCGCTACCGCCTGGCCGCCCGTATCGACGTGGAAGACAACGGGCCAGGCATTCCGGCACACCTGCAGGATACGCTGTTTTACCCGATGGTCAGCGGCCGCGAGGGCGGCACCGGGCTGGGGCTGTCCATCGCCCGAAATCTTATCGATCAGCATTCGGGAAAAATCGAATTTAACAGTTGGCCAGGCCATACCGAATTCTCGGTCTTCCTGCCTATTCGGAAATAGAGGTGATTATGCAACGAGGGATTGTCTGGATCGTCGATGACGATAGCTCCATTCGCTGGGTGCTTGAGCGCGCGCTCACCGGAGCAGGCTTAAGCTGCACCACCTTTGAAAGCGGTAACGAGGTGCTGGACGCGCTGAGCACTAAAACCCCGGACGTACTGCTGTCGGATATTCGTATGCCGGGCATGGACGGCCTGACGCTGTTAAAGCAGATAAAACAGCGTCATCCGATGCTTCCGGTCATCATTATGACCGCGCATTCCGATCTCGACGCCGCGGTGAGCGCCTATCAGCAGGGCGCGTTTGATTACTTGCCGAAACCGTTTGATATCGATGAGGCGGTGGCGCTGGTCGAGCGTGCTATCAGTCACTATCAGGAGCAACAGCAGCCGCGCAGCGCGCAGGTTTTCGGCCCGACCACCGACATCATCGGCGAAGCGCCGGCGATGCAGGATGTGTTTCGCATTATCGGCCGCCTCTCCCGCTCCTCCATCAGCGTGCTGATTAACGGCGAATCGGGCACCGGTAAAGAGCTGGTGGCGCATGCGCTGCACCGCCACAGCCCGCGCGTCAAAGCGCCGTTTATCGCGCTGAATATGGCGGCCATTCCCAAAGACCTTATCGAATCGGAGCTGTTCGGGCACGAGAAAGGCGCGTTCACCGGCGCAAACCAGATTCGTCAGGGCCGTTTCGAACAGGCTGACGGCGGCACGCTGTTTCTTGATGAAATTGGCGACATGCCGCTGGATGTGCAGACCCGTCTGCTGCGCGTACTGGCCGACGGTCAGTTTTACCGCGTCGGCGGCTATGCGCCAGTAAAAGTGGATGTGCGCATTATCGCGGCGACGCACCAGAACCTGGAGCTGCGCGTTCAGGAAGGAAAATTCCGTGAGGATTTGTTCCACCGCCTGAACGTTATCCGCGTACATCTGCCGCCGCTGCGCGAGCGCCGCGAGGATATCCCGCGTCTGGCGCGCCATTTCCTGCAGGTGGCGGCGCGCGAGCTGGGTGTGGAAGCCAAACAGCTGCACCCGGAGACGGAAGCCGCGCTGACGCGTCTCGCATGGCCCGGCAACGTGCGTCAGCTGGAGAACACCTGCCGCTGGCTCACCGTGATGGCCGCGGGCCAGGAAGTGCTGATTCAGGATCTGCCTGCCGAGCTGTTTGAAACCAGCGTGCCGGACGCGCCGTCGCAGGCGCTGCCGGAGAGCTGGGCGACGCTGCTCGCGCAGTGGGCCGACAGGGCGCTGCGTTCCGGTCATCAAAACCTGCTTTCTGAAGCACAGCCGGAAATGGAGCGCACGCTTTTGACCACGGCGCTGCGGCACACACAGGGACATAAACAGGAGGCCGCACGCCTGCTGGGCTGGGGCCGGAATACCCTGACGCGCAAGCTAAAAGAGCTGGGAATGGAGTAAGCGGCAGCGTTGTGTAAAAAAGCGCTGTCGCCTGCAAATTGCTCTAATTTTATACTTTACTGTCCGCCAGGCTTGAGTATGATCGGGCGCGGTTATGGGGGAGAGTTGTTATGCTGGAATCACTGATCCATATCGCCACGCAAAGCGCAGAGGCGGGCGCCGCGGCGGGCCATACGCCCCAGACGGCGATTGCCGCCCTGCTGTGCGCAGCGCTGGTCAACTTCTTTAGTTAAAAAAAGCGGGCGTTATGCCCGCTTTTTTTATATCACGCGTGAGAACTGTTGCAGCCGCGCTTTGCGGCGCAGATAGACGTCAAAGCACATGCAGACGTTGCGAATCAGCAACCGCCCTTTCGCCGTCACGGTGATACCGCGCGCGTTTACGTCCACCAGCCCGTCTTTCGCCAGCGGCGCCAGCAGTTGCAAATCCTCGGCAAAATAGTCGGCGAAACGGAGCGACCACGCTTTTTCTACCTCAGCGAAATCGAGCCGGAAATTACAGATTAGCGCTTTGATAACGTCGCGGCGGATGCAGTCGTCGCGCGTCAGCTCAAGCCCGCGCCACAGCGCGCTGCCCTGCTCATCCACCGCCTGATAGTAACGCTTAAGCTCTTTCTCGTTCTGCGCGTAGCAGTCGCCGATCATACTAATCGCCGAGACGCCCATGCCGAGCAGATCGGTGTCGCCCTGCGTGGTGTAGCCCTGGAAGTTACGATGCAGCACGCCGTTACGCTGGGCGATAGCCAGCTCGTCATCCGGCTTCGCGAAGTGGTCCATGCCGATGAACTGATAACCCGCGTGGGTCAGCGACTGGATAGTCTGCTGAAGGATATCGAGCTTCTGCTGCGCCGAGGGCAGATCCGCCTCTTTGATTTTGCGCTGCGCGGCAAAGAGCGTTGGCAGATGCGCGTAGTTAAAGACGCTCAGGCGGTCCGGGTTCAGCTCCGCCACGCGCTGCAGCGTAAAGGCGAAGCTTTCCGGCGTCTGCTTCGGCAGGCCGTAGATCAAATCAATATTGGCGGAGGTGAAGCCCACTTCCCGCGCGCGTTTGATGAGCGCAAAGATGAAGTCTTCATCCTGCTCGCGGTTCACCAGACGCTGCACCTCTTTATTGAAATCCTGCACGCCCATGCTGAGACGGCGGAAGCCTTCGGCATGCAGGTGATCCAGCACGTCCAGCTCGATTTCGCGCGGGTCGACTTCAATGGAGATTTCGGCGTCGTCGTTGAACCGGAAATTCGCGCGCAACAGGCCCATCAGGCGGCTGATTTGCGCTTTGCTGAGGTAAGTCGGCGTACCGCCGCCCCAGTGCAGCTGGCTGACGCGACGCCCGGCAAACAGCGGCGCGCGATGGATTATCTCCTGCTCCAGCACATCGAGATACTGGTCGGCTTTATGCTGCTGGCGGGTGACGATTTTATTGCAGCCGCAGAAGTAGCAGAGCTTGTGGCAGAAAGGGATGTGAACGTAGAGCGAAAGCGGCCTGTCGGGATAACGCGCGACCGCGCGCGCGAAGTCCGGCTCGCCAAACGTTTCAGAAAACTCAAGAGCCGTGGGATATGAGGTATAGCGCGGCCCGGAATAGTTATATTTCTGGATGAGGGCCAGATCCCAGTCGATTACCTGCTCAGACATGCTTACTCCTTCCGACGGTTTCGCCGACGCGTTCGGCGAACTGGCCCACCCGGATGGCGGGTGATAAGCCGGCTGCGCAGCCACTTCTGGCGCTGCGACAGCCGGTGTAGTTTAACGAATAACCACACCAGATAACATACTATCGGAAGGAGTATAAGCAGGACGGTCGGCCCCATCGGAAGGGTTAGTTTCCGCCTTTGAGCAGGCGCATCATATCTTCCTGCTGCTCTTCTTCTTCGTCTTCTTCGTCGTCGTAAGAAAGGCCGAGCTGCTGCATCAGCTCATCAATGCGATCGAGACGGGAATCAACCCACGCCTGATCGTCCGCGCTCAGGGTTTCCCCCTCTTCCAGGCGCTCCAGCAGCGCATCCAGGCGCTCGTCGTTCTCCAGCATGTCCAGCTCTTCCTGCGGTGACAACATAGGTTTCTCACTCTTAGGTTGTGGTTGGTGCTTCTGAGGTCGGGTTTCCTGAGCGTCGCTCACTCCAAGCGGAATCGGTTTTTTACTGCCGATGCGCGGATCTTTCTGTGTCGACTGACCGGAGGATTTTCCGGACACGCTGGCCCCCGTGGCGCGGCTACCCGGCGCATGGCCGCGGTGCTTTTTATCGCGCTTGCGATCGCGGGCTTCCTGGTTTAATTCTTCACGCGTTTTACGGCGAGCTTTAGCTTTGGCGGGGCCTTTGCCACGCACAGAGGATGAGGGTTGCTTCATAATTTTTCGTCTTGGGCCGTTTTAAACAGTATAGAATTGCGGCGGAATCTAGCAGAAAGCAAGTAAAGAAAAAAGGCGACAGGTAAACCTGTCGCCTTTTTTCCTGACTTTTTAACCGGTCATCGGTATCCACCGTCCTGGTGCGCTTACAACCCGCCCTGTTTTTCCTTCAGCCGACAACGCTCCGTGTCGTGTTCCTTTATCCTTGTTAACGTCTCCGACGTTGACCGTCCTGGTATGCTGTGTGCTTCGTCGCCCTGACGCTCCAGACCCCTCATCCTGAGTTATTATCCGTTGCGACACTCCGTTGCCCGTGCCCCTTACTTTACCAGCCTGAACGAGGGGCTCAAGGCGCAAACGGCCTTAAAAGTCCATTTTAGGACATTTCTGCAAGGTTAACTGACTGTTTTTACTTAACTAAAATTCAAACACCCGCCTTTCAAGCCGATGATATCTCAATGTAAAACGGGCAGATCTCTTACAGACCTCGCGGGTGTTTTGTAAGCCGCTGGAGAGAACAACAGCCTTTTAGCCCTGTTCAGGTATAATCGCGGCTATTGCTTAAGCTTATCCTGACGGAGACGACCGTTTTGACTCAGTTGAACTATCAACAGACGCATTTTGTGACCAGTGCGCCGGATATTCGCCACCTGCCTTCCGACACGGGCATTGAAGTGGCTTTCGCAGGCCGCTCCAACGCCGGAAAATCCAGCGCGCTCAATACGCTGACCAATCAGAAAAGCCTGGCGCGCACCAGTAAAACGCCGGGACGCACGCAGCTGATTAACCTGTTTGAAGTCGCCGACGGCAAGCGTCTGGTGGATTTGCCTGGCTACGGCTACGCCGAAGTCCCGGAAGAGATGAAGCGCAAATGGCAGCGCGCGCTGGGCGAATACCTGGAAAAACGCCTGTGCCTGAAAGGCCTGGTGGTGCTGATGGACATTCGCCATCCGCTCAAAGATCTCGACCAGCAGATGATCGAGTGGGCCGTGGACAGCGGTATTCCTGTTCTGGTGCTGCTGACCAAAGCCGACAAACTGGCGAGCGGCGCGCGTAAAGCGCAGCTGAATATGGTGCGTGAAGCGGTGATTGCCTTTAATGGCGACGTACAGGTTGAAGCGTTTTCTTCCCTGAAGAAAACCGGCGTGGATAAGCTGCGCATCAAGCTGGACAGCTGGTTTAACGATCTGCCGCCTGCGGCCGAAGACGCCGCCCCGCAAGCGTAATCCTTCCCGGCGCGGGCCTCGCTCGCGCGTCTGACTTTCCGACGCAATAAAAAACGCCCCAGTCATTTCTGACTGGGGCGGCTAAAATATTCAGCCAAATCCGATTACGTGAAGTAAAAGGTCTGAAAGATAGAACATCTTACCTCTGTACCCTACGTCGATAACTCTACCCTTTTTTTATGACGGGAAAAAGCACTTTTTGTAATTTCTTTTCATAGTTTACATAGCAATTTCTAATGACTATCACAAAAATCTATTAGTTATGTTGCTAAGTTACAAAAGCGACTACGCGTGTTTGGGCATCAGTGCGCTTCATCCCAGTTCACACCGCTGCCGACTTCCACCAGCAACGGCACGTCAAGCTGCATGCTGTTCTCCATGAGTTCATGGATTTTCTGCGACACGGCTTCCACGTCATCTTTATGCACTTCAAACACCAGTTCATCGTGCACCTGCATGATCATTTTCACGCGCGGCTGCTCTTTCTGCAGCCAGCCATCGACCGCGATCATGGCGCGCTTGATGATGTCTGCGGCCGTTCCCTGCATCGGGGCATTGATCGCCGCACGCTCAGCGCCTGCACGCCGCGCCGCGTTGCTGGCGTTGATATCCGGCAGATAGAGACGACGCCCGTCCAGCGTTTCGACATAGCCCTGTTCTTTCGCCTGCTTACGGGTGCGCTCCATATATTCCAGCACGCCAGGGTAACGCTCGAAGTAGAGATCCATATACTTCTGCGACTCTTTACGCGGGATATTGAGCTGGCGCGACAGGCCGAACGCGCTCATGCCGTAAATAAGACCGAAGTTAATCGCTTTGGCGCTGCGGCGCTGTTCGTTAGAGACGCTCTCCAGCGGCAGGCCAAATACTTCCGCCGCCGTTGCGCGGTGGATATCTTTGCCTTCCGCAAACGCGCTGAGCAGCCCTTTATCGCGCGACAGATGCGCCATGATGCGCAGCTCAATCTGCGAGTAGTCCGCTGAGACAATGACGTAATCCTCCGGCGCGATAAACGCCTGGCGGATACGGCGGCCTTCGTCGTTACGCACCGGAATGTTTTGCAGGTTCGGATCGGTGGACGACAGACGCCCGGTAGCCGTGACCGCCTGATGATAAGAGGTATGCACGCGGCCGGTTTTCGGGTTAATCATCTGCGGCAGTTTGTCGGTGTAAGTCGATTTCAGCTTCGCAAGGCCGCGGTATTGCAGAATGACTTTCGGCAGCGGGTAGTCGAGCGCCAGCTCTTCCAGCACTTCTTCTGAGGTAGATGGCGCGCCGCCCGGCGTTTTCTTCAGTGGCTTGATGCCCTGCTTTTCAAACAGAATAGTCTGCAGCTGTTTGGTGGAGGAGAGGTTAAACGGCTCGCCCGCGATCTCATGCGCTTTTTGCTCAAGCTCGGTGAGCTTAAGGGCAATCTCCTGCGAGTGCGCGTGCAGCACTGCCGGATCGATTTTCACGCCGTTGCGCTCGATGCGCGACAGCACCGGCACCAGCGGCATCTCAATATGTTCAAAGATATTCAGCGGGCCTTTGTGCTGCTGCAGTTTTGGCCACATCTTCAGGTGCAGCTGGAGCGTCACGTCGGCGTCTTCCGCCGCGTAGCGCCCGGCCTGTTCGAGATCGATCTGGTTAAACGTAAGCTGGTTTTTGCCTTTACCGGCGATCTGCTCAAACGTGATGGTGGTGTGTTTAAGCCAGCGGCTGGAGAGGCTGTCCATATCGTGGCGGCCTGAGACGCTGTCCAGAATGTACGACTCCAGCATGGTATCGAAAGCGATGCCGCGCAGTTCGATGCCGTAATTCTGCAAAATGCCGCGGTCGAATTTCAGGTTCTGGCCCACTTTTACCAGCGATTCGTCTTCCAGCAGCGGTTTCAGTAGCTCCAGCACGCGTTCGCGGGAAAGCTGATCCGGCGCATCGAGGTAATCATGCGCGACCGGGATATACGCCGCAAGGCCTGGCTCGGTGGCGAACGAGATGCCAACGAGGTTGGCCGTCAGGTTATCGAGGCTGTCCGTTTCGGTATCCACAGCCACCACCGGCGCGTTTTTAATGCGCTCGATCCACGCCTGAAGCGTCTCTTCGTCAAGAATAGTGACGTAACGCTCTGACGAGAGCGCTACGGCTTCTTCTTCCGGCTCGGCCTCAACGACAATCGTTTCTGTTGGTTTCGCGGCAGGTTTGCCACGGGAATGGAGCCATTTGCCCGCCTCGACATCGGATGTCCAGCGCTTAAATTCGTACTGCCGGAAGAGCGCCAGCAATTCATCAGCCTGCGGTTGCTGCACCTCCAGACGGTCGTGGCTCAGCTCCAGCTCCACATCGGTTTTAATGGTCGCCAGCTGATAGGAGAGATACGCCACCTCTTTATTCTGCTCAAGCTTCGCCGCCATGGTTTTAGCACCGCGGAAGGAGAGCTCAGCGATTTTCTCCGGGTTGGCGTAGAGCGCGTCCAGACCGCCAAGCCCCTGCAACAGCGCCTGTGCGGTTTTCTCGCCGACGCCCGGCACGCCCGGAATGTTATCAGACGAGTCGCCCATCAGCGCCAGGAAGTCGATGATAAGTTCCGGCGGCACGCCATACTTCGCGCACACTTCTTCCGGCCCCAGCACGGTATTGGTCATGGTGTTGATAAGCGTGACGTCTGGCGTGACGAGCTGCGCCATGTCTTTATCGCCGGTACTGATAAGCACCGCGCGGCCCGCCGCGGCGGCTTCTTTGGCGAGCGTACCGATAACGTCGTCCGCTTCCACGCCGGAGACCGCCAGAAGCGGCAGGCCCATCGCTTTAACCATCGCATGCAGTGGCTCTATTTGCGCACGCAGATCGTCAGGCATGGGCGGGCGGTGGGATTTGTAGTGCTCGAACAGTTCATCACGGAAGGTTTTGCCTTTCGCGTCGAACACCACGGCCGCGTGAGTCGGCTGGTACTGCAGTATCAGGCTGCGCAGCATATTCAGCACGCCATACATCGCGCCGGTGGGCTCGCCGGCACTGTTAGTGAGCGGCGGAAACGCGTGGTACGCCCGATACAGGTAAGAAGAGCCATCGACGAGAATAAGAGGATTTTCTGGGATCTGAACCATAATGTCCGTGCCTGATAATGAAGTTATGGATAAAGGATGCCATAGCCTGGCGCAAAACATGAAACCCAAAGGGCCGATCGCAGGGAAAGTTTTGTCGATCCGCGCGATCGCTCGCAATGCTGGCTGTGGATAACTTTGTGCACAAAAACCTAAGCTATTAATAACGCGAGATAAAAAAGGAGCGAAGCGCTGTAAATAATCAAAAAAATCAGTGGCTTATAAAAACCCTGACGCCGCTAATTATTTTTTAGCGGAAAAGTTTTATTGTGGATATAAAAAATGGCTTTTGCCGTCTGGCTTACGCCACGCTTAAAACCAGGCGGTTATTCATCGCACGTTACGTTTCGGCTCATTACGTCGGAATGTTTTCTGTTAGAATCTGCGCCCTCTGCCGTCACTGGCATTTTATCTAACCGCCTGAAAATTATTATGTCGAGATTACTCGCTGCGCTGACGCTTATGCTCAGCATCGTGCTTACTATTCTGGTGACTATTTTATGCTCCGTGCCGATTATCCTTGCCGGAATAATTAAACTGGTGCTGCCTTTACCGGCGGTATGGCGCACGGTGTCCCGCTTCTGCAATTTTATGATGTATTGCTGGTGCGAAGGGCTGGCATTGCTGCTGCACCTGAATCCGCATCTTAAATGGGAAGTACAGGGGCTCCAGGGGCTAAATAAAAAGAGCTGGTATTTACTTATCTGCAATCACCATAGCTGGGCAGATATTGTGGTGCTGTGCGTATTGTTTCGTAAGCATATTCCGATGAATAAATATTTTCTGAAACAGCAGCTTGCATGGGTGCCTTTTATTGGGCTCGCCTGCTGGGCGCTGGATATGCCGTTTATGCGCCGCTATTCCCGCAGCTATTTGCTGCGTCACCCGGAACAACGCGGTAAAGATGTGGAAACAACGCGTCGTTCGTGTGAAAAGTTTCGCCATCACCCGACAACCATCGTGAATTTCGTCGAAGGCTCTCGGTTTACCGTGGAAAAACAGCGCCAGTTGCGTTCACCGTTCCGGCATTTACTACCGCCGAAAGCGGCGGGCATTGCAATGGCGTTGAATGTGCTGGGAAAACAATTCGATAAGATGCTGAATGTGACGCTCTGCTACCCGGAAAATAACCGCACACCGTTTTACGATATGCTCACAGGAAAGTTAACGCGTATTGTGGTGCAGATCGATTTATTGCCGGTGGAGGCGTCGCTGCACGGTGATTACATTAACGATAAAAACTTTAAACGTGGTTTCCAGCAGTGGCTGAACGGGCTGTGGAGCGAGAAAGACGCCAGGCTTGAGGCCATTTATCAGCAATATAAAAAAGCCGGTCAGTGACCGGCTTTTTCATTTAACGCATTCGATTATTTTTTACCGAGCAGGTAGTTAACGGTATCCGCATATTGCTGGACGAAGACGTCCATATTGCTGGTATCCATGCCCTGCGGGTTCAGCTGATATTTGCCGTTAACGTACATGGCAGGCACGCCCTGCAGGCCAACATCGGCCGCCGCTTTTTCCTGCTGCGCGACGAGCGATTTCACCACGAAGCTGTTCCAGGCAGCGTCATACTCTTCCGGCTTAACGCCCGCGTCGATAAAGACTTTGCGGATGTCAGCGGGTGTCTGTACGGTCTGGGTTTTCTGCACCGCTTCAAACATCGGCGCCGTAATTTTATCTTCGATGCCCATCGCCATCGCAACCGCCCACGCCTGCGTCAGGTCTTTACCCAACGGGCCCAGGAATTCAACGTGGTATTTGGTCATTTTGGTGCCAGCCGGCAGCTTTTTCTTCACGCTGTCAGAAACGTGCAGCACTTCTTCAAACTGGTAGCAGTGCGGGCAGTAGAAGGAGAAGAACTCCATTACCTGCGGCGCGCCGGCAACCGGCTTCTCCAGCGTGTTGTACTGTTTCCCGTCAGAATAATCGGCGGCGGAAACGCTGAATGCCATCACCATACCGGCCAGCGCCAGCCAAATCTTTTTCATCATTTACTCTCTCCTGAATATTACAGATCAATACATTGGCGTTAGTTGTAAAGGAGGCTCATTGAGCGCCCGAATTTGCTCGTTAAAAGTCGCCGTCTGACGGCGCCAGAAATCTTCTTCAGCAAGCCAGGGGAAGTTGCGTGGAAACGCCGGATCTTCCCAGCGGCGAATAAGCCAGGCCAGATAATAGACCTGTCGCATCGCGCGCAGCGGCTCTATCAGCTCAAGCTCTTTGATATTGAATGTAGTGAACTCTTCATAAGCTTCCAGAATGGTTTCCATCTGCATGCGTTGTTCAGCGGTATCGCCGTTCAGCAACATCCAGAGATCCTGAATGGCCGGGCCGTTGCGAGCGTCATCGAGATCGACAAATAGCGGGCCGTCGCGCCAGAGGATATTGCCAGGATGGCAGTCGCCATGCAGACGCAGGGCATCGTAACCCGGCTGCCAGCGGGCGATGACGGCATCCGTAAGCGCATCGGTCGCCTGCAAAAATGCGGTTTTGAGCGAAGCAGGAATAAGCGAGCTGGTCTCGTAGATCGCGCGTGGCTCCAGCAGATATTCATTGATACCGATAGTAGGGCGATGTGAGAAAAGACGCTGCTTGCCGGTCTGATGAATACGGCCAAGATAACGGCCAACCCACTCCATCTGGTCAAGGTTATCCGTTTCATACTGGCGGCCACCGAGACCCGGGAACACGGCGAACATAAAGCCATCGTGCGTTAACAGGGTGTCCCCATGAAGGCGCAACGGCGCGGCAACCGGCACTTCGTCGGTTTCAAGCTCCAGCGCGAAGTGATGTTCTTCACGGATCTGATCGGCGCTCCAGCGGTGAGGGCGGTAGAACTTCACAACAAAACGCTTACGATCTTCATCCTGAAAAAGATAAACGCGGTTTTCAAAGCTATTAAGCGCAGTTAAGCCAGAATCCACACGAATGCCATGTTCAAACAGGGCATCCATGATGGTGTCTGGCTGTAGCGTCTGGAAATTAAAAGCGTTATCTGTCATCCCGATACCCGGAAAACACAAGCAATGCTTCAGGATATCATCTCAAAGCCGCAGCGAGAGCGTCTCTTACAAGCTTTTACTCTTTTATCACGCCGCGGGCGCGCAGCAGGGCCGTTTTGAAGTCTTCTTCATAGTCTTTCTGAATGCCCGGGATCACGGCGTCTTTATCGGCATCACGCATTTTTAACTGATAAATGAGGATATCATCGGTAAGATCGGCCAGTTCACCGGTAAAACCGGATTCAGCAGCCAGCTTTTGCAGGAACTCCAGCAGGTTGAGATCGGGCTCTTTTTCCCAGGCTGGTTGCAGCAGTTCGATAACTTCATTAAGACGTTTGCATTTCATCATGGTCTCCTTTTATCTGGCCGACACGTTAGCAGGGACAAAACCGTATGAAAAGAGGTGATATTCTTGGATAAGCTTAGCGCGATTACCGGCGTGGTGCTGGCGGGCGGCCGGGCGACGCGAATGGGCGGGAAAAATAAAGGGCTGATGACGCTCAATGGCAAAGCGCTGTGGAAGCACGTGGCGGAGCGCCTGGCGGCACAGGTCGCGCACGTTGCGGTAAGCGCTAACCGGGATCTGGAGGCTTATCGCGCCAGCGGTTATCCGGTCATCACGGATACTCTCCCGGATTTTCCGGGGCCGCTCGCGGGAATGCTTTCTGTCATGCAGCAACTTAATAGCGAGTGGTATCTCTTTTGCCCGTGCGACACGCCTCATATCCCTGCCGATCTCGCGCAACGTCTGTGGAACGCGAAAGGCGCAAGACCCGCTGTGTGGGCCAATGATGGCGAGCGCGATCACCCTGCGATTGCATTGATGCATCACTCCCTTAAAGCACCTCTGGCTGATTACCTCGCACGCGGAGAACGCCGCGTGATGGTTTTCTTGCGTGAGGTTAATGGCTGTAGCGTAGCGTTTGCGAATAAAGATGACTTTGCCAATGTGAATACGCTGGCCGAGCTTGAACGCTGGCAGGAGGAATAATGGTTCCGTTACTGGGCATTGCCGCGTGGAGCGGTACGGGAAAAACGACGCTGCTTAAGGCGCTGATTCCGCTGTTGCGTGAGCGAGGCATCCGTACCGGCCTGATTAAACACACTCACCACAATATGGATGTGGATACGCCGGGTAAAGACAGCTATGAACTTCGCAAGGCAGGTGCGGCGCAGACGCTGGTTGCCAGCGCGAAACGCTGGGCGCTAATGACAGAAACACCACAAGAGCACGAGCCAGACCTTCATTATCTGGCGAGCCGGATGGACAGCTCGCAGCTGGATCTGATTCTGGTGGAAGGGTTTAAACACGAGGCGATCGCGAAAATCATGCTGTTCCGGGAGGGTGCCGGGCGGGACGTTGCAGAGTTAATGCCGGACAGCCACGTGATTGCCGTGGCCAGCAATATCCCCCTGCCCGGCGTGGCGCAGACGGTACTGGATATCAACGAGCCCGCGCAGGTGGCGGCGTTTATCGCTGACTGGTTGACAGCGCAGCGAGCACAGGTGTCATTCCGTCGATAAGCGTAAAGGGCGGGGTTCAGGGAAAGGAGGAGAATCTGGCGGGCAGGCAGGCGCATGGCGTCTGGTCGCGCGTAAAAAGCCGGATACGGTAATACCCTAAATCCTGCGATTCTGTATCCATTTCATAAAACAAAAACCCCTCAGCGGTGCTGAGGGGTTCTTTTATTTGATGCCTGGCAGTTCCCTACTCTCGCATGGGGAGGCCCCACACTACCATCGGCGCTACGGCGTTTCACTTCTGAGTTCGGCATGGGGTCAGGTG